>JASFYY010000041.1:0-34757 GCA_045046875.1 Verrucomicrobiota bacterium
GCCTTGGCGTGGAATTTTGCGATCATGCCGGAGCCGATAATGCCGAATTTCATAGGTGTCATGGGTATGGATTAGGTTACGTGAGTTTTGCGCTGCACTGTATTTTGTGAAAGAGGGGAACCGCAACCGAAGTGTAGATAGACGGAGTCAAATTACGCAGATGGGCGCAGATAAAGAGAGAATAGAATTAAAGAAAAATATATAACCACTGATTTCACTGATGAACACTGATTGAAAAAATAAGCAGTAAAATAATAATACAAATCAGTGCTTATCAGTGTTCATCAGTGGTTATAAAGAAATGTAGTGGAGTGTGTTAGGAATATATGATCAATCTTTGGAGATGAGTTGGGCGTCGGCTTTGGCTTTGGCGGTTTTTTTCAAAAAGCCTGCAAGACCGAGGATGAAGAGTATGACAAGTCCAGCGATGCCAGCTTTTCCATATATACCTTTTCCCATTAGAACCCAAACGGAACCAGCAGTGGCGATCACTGTTGCAATCGTCATTAGGATGTTCCATTTGAGAGCTTGCGCGCCGGTGGGTTTGGCGTCGCCGAGCAGGGTTTTGGAGTTCATCAAAAGTAGGAAGGTGAAATAGGCGATGGGGATCATCGCGCCACCGATCACTGAGGTGGGAATGGCGAGTGCCGCTTTGGAACTGGCGTTGCTCCACAGGAACATCGGTCCGAGAAAACCACCGACTCCAGCGATCAGGGCTCCGGTGAGGTGGATGGTGCGATTGCCGGGTTTGCCGAGCATTTCACAGAGAGTGAAACCGTTGATCAACATCAGAATGATGATGGTCGAGACCGCCATGCCGAGCACGCCGATACCAAAAACGGTTTGTGAAATCGTTTTGCCAGCAAGTGGTTTGAGGGCGTTGGCGAGGTTGAAGTTGTCGCGCTTGGCGAGCATGGCGGCGAGCTCACGATCAGCCTTGGGAAGAGCGCTGCGGGCAGCGGCTTTGGCGTCGTCGTCTAGAGCAGCAAATTTGTCTCCGAGCTCAGCTTTCAAACGAACGTCGATGACCTTGTTGTAGGCTCCGGTCATTTCGGGTCTGACGCTGCCGTCTTCATTGAGCACGTCACCGAATTGGGTATGAAACTGTGAGGCTGCAGCGATCACCACACAGGTGGTGGCGAGCACGAAGGGCACGATGAGACCGATCGAGAGATCAAAAATAGCCAGGGTGCGATGCGGTTTGCCCCAGCCTTTTTTCAGCATCGAATAAGGCAGCAGGAAGGTCATGTTGATACCAACCGCGGTGCCAAAAGCGGTCATCATGATGTCGCGCTGGTCGGAAGCAATCTTGCCAATCCAGAAATCGCTGAACGATCCGGTGGCGGCGATGGCGGAGTCAAAAGTGGGGGCAGGTTTGCCGAGCAGGGAAGGGTCGGGGATGAGGCCTTTGAATACGGCGCCCCAGTCGAGCTGACCGTTGACACTGAGGGCGACGACCACGCCAAAAAAGGAGATTACTACTACACCGACGAGGATCTTGAGGATGAGTTCAAACAGTTTGATGCCTTTGTTGCCGCTTTCGTAGAAGACATTGATGATCAATGCTCCCACTAATAATACGGCGCAGATGATGGTGGTGGACATCGTGCTGTTGCCGACGGAGGGCATCAGGTTCTGTTGAATGGCAGCGGTGCCGAGAGCGAACTGTGGCATGCACCAGACAATGTTGGCCATCAGGGTGGCGATGATCCAGGCCCAACCGAGCACTGGGCTGACGTGTTGTTTGATCGCTTGGAAAGGACGTTGGCCGGTGGACAGGGTGACGTAGGAAATTGCGCTGAGCATGATGACTCCTAGAATCATCGCCAGCGGTTGTAGCCACATCATGTTGTAGCCCATGAAGACACCCAGGTAGAGAGCGCCTGCCAGTGATCCACCGCCGAGGGTGATTGCTCCTTGCAGCCAACCTGGCCCACTTTTTTTGGAGTAAAATCCCAGACGGGTGGCAAAAGGTTTTTTGTTAATCGCTTCGAGTTCGGCGATTTCTTCGTTGAGGGCGTCGTTGTTTTCCATTTTTATTAAAGGATGGGGAAGTTGCTAGTGAAATTGGGTTCACCCTGTATGAACGTTTTATAAATTAAAAATAAAACCACGGATCTCACGGATGAACATGGATAAGAGGTTGATAGGAAGTTGTTATGCTTTTTTATCTAGCTCTACCCACGCTATTTGAGCTCATTTTTTCATGATAGGTGAATCGGATTGTAAGGGATGTGCTTGAATTGACAAGGGACAATTGACAAGGGACAATGGGGGAGGAATCGAGGATTTTGCCTGGATCTGACTTGTTTAGGAGATATATGAGGGTTTCTGTGATTATACCGACCTTGAACGAGGCGCAGAATCTAGCGGCAGTGCTGGAGGCGCTGGCCTGGAAGGACGGGGCAGGGGATGAGGTGATCGTGGTGGACGGGGGCAGTGATGATGGCACTCGGGAGATAGCTAAGCAGGGAGGGGCGCGAGTGTTGAAAGGCCTGTGTGCGGGTAGAGCGCGGCAGATGAATCTCGGAGCCAAAGAGGCTCAGGGTGATATTTTGTTTTTTTTGCATGGAGATACGCTGGTGCCGGATGAGGCACTGCTTTTGATTGATGAGGTTTGTGAGGATGAGCAAATAGTGGGAGGAGGATTCATCCGTCAGTTTGATAGTGACTCGCGTTGGTTGGACTGGACCTGTCGTTTGGCGGATTGGCGTAGTGAGCAGTGGGGGGTGTTTTTGGGCGATCAGGGGATTTTTGTCAGACGCGCGGTTTTTGATCAAATGGGGGGCTTTGATGAAAATTTGTCGTGTTGCGAGGATTTGCGTTTTTCAATGCAACTGAGGGAGCGTGGCAAGGTGGTGGCTTTGCGTCCGGCTGTGCTCAGTTCGGCGCGGCGTTTTGATAAACGGGGACCGTTTCGCACCACTTTGCGGGATGCTTGCTTGGCGGCGAGGTCTTGGTGGCAGCAAATGTGAGTTAGCAGATAATACCGTTTCAATAGTCATATCAGCGGAATGAAGAAATTTGAACTGATATGAAAACGCTATCCCCAATAGGTATACGATAAGGGTAAGTGGGGATTTTGGAGATTTCACATGTGTTTCTCACCAATGATGGAGCGGAGAAGAGGTGTCAATTAGCGCGTTTTATTCCCCTGCCTAAAGTAGGAAGTTGTTCGTTGAACCGCTCTCCCCGTTGCCCTCCTCCCACTCCAGTTCGATAACTAAAGGGCAGGGAGGGCATCTGGCTTGACGGCAGAAATGTCCCGTGTTTTAATCGTCGCAAATGAATTGGATTAACCCCTTCCTCCGCCTTGACCTGATCCAACCCCAGTTGGATAAGCAAATTTCTTTCGCTGAGGCGATGGCGGGCAAGAGAGCAGGGGAGGTGAAAAAGCAAATTTCTAGCAGGAGCAGTTCTCCTGAGATGATTGAGCATCCTGCTATCGTTTGCCATCCGTCTTGTAATTCCGTTGTTATCATGAAAAATATTTTGTTCTATTTTGGGCTCCTGTTGTTGGTATCGCTTAGTTCCGGACTTGCCGAGGAGGAGAACCTGGTGCTCAACCCATCGTTTGAACAAGCCGCAGCAGAGGGGGTGACTGTCGAGGATTGGGTGACTCGTGAGGGCATTCCGGTAGTGCGGAGTAGTGAGGGCGGGCATACGGGTGAGGCCTTCATGCGTTTTGACGATGACAGCCCGAAAGAAGGGCAGTTCCTCGAATCTCGTCGGGTGCCAGCACGGCCTGGTGGCAAGTACACTGCATCGGCCTGGCTGCGTAGCTCGGATGCCTGCCGTCCTGGCGTTTATTTGAATTTCTATGATCTCAACGGGGTTCGCATCGCGCATCGGTACGAGAGGATCAATGGTTCTTCGAAGGACTGGCAGCGGGTTGAGGTGGTGGAAAACGCTCCGAAGAATGTTTGGGAGGTGGCTCTGGCTATCTACTCTTATTCGGGAGACGTCGGGGTGTTCGATGCCGATGATGCGGACTTGCGTGTCGAGGGCGGCAGCGAGCCGGGACTGGGTGGTCTGACTCGACTTAAAACCGGCGACAAAGGCGTTTATCGGATGGGTGGCCGGCGAGAACTTTTTGTCGATCATTTTCTTATCGATTCGATTGGGGGGGCGGCAGAACGGCGTTTGCACCACCCGGTTCCCCGCGAGGTGGTGCTGAAGCTGGACCGACCTTGGGAGGGGGAGACATCAGCCTACTTTGCTTTGGTGAAGGACAAGGATCGTTACCTGCTTTATTACCGGGGCTACGCAGGTCCCGGCAGTGCTGGGCAGGTTTGTTGCGTGGCGGAGAGTGCCGACGGCATTCACTTCAGCCGGATCGAGGCGGGCCAGTTCGAATTCGAGGGATCCAAGGCAAATAACATCGTGTGGCGCGGAGTTGGGGGGCATAACTTTACTCCCTTCCTTGATCCGAATCCAGCGGCAGCGGCGGACGAGCGTTTCAAGGCGATGGGGTATTCTCACCAGGGTAAGGGGCTCGGTGTTTTTGGTTCTCCGGATGGGGTTCGTTGGCATGAACTGCTGGACCGGCCGGCGATCACCGACGGCGCTTTCGATTCGCAGAATGTGGCCTTCTTTGACGTCGAGCGTGGTCACTATGTGGATTTCCACCGCAAGGGACGCAAGGGGGTGCGCGATATCATGACCTGCACCAGTAAGGACTTTCGTAATTGGACCGATCCCGTTTTTATCGAATACGGGGATGATCGGCTCGAGCACCTCTACACGAATGGTATCCTGCCCTACCCGAGAGCTCCTCATATCTATCTTGGGTTGCCTGCCCGCTTCGTGCCGACGAGAACGAAGATGGTCGATCGCAAGGACCCAGGTGTCAGTGATGCCGTGCTGATGAGCAGTCGCGATGGGAAAAATTTCGAGCGTTGGTCCGAAGCTTTCATTCGTCCTTCAACGGAGATAGAAGTCTGGACCGACCGCAATAACTTCCCTGCCTGGGGTATGGTAGAAACGGCGCCAGGCGAATTGTCCGTTTACTGGACTGAGCACTATCGGCATCCCGGTATGAGACTGCGCCGGGGCACTCTGCGAACGGACGGGTTTGTATCTCTACATGCGGGGGGTGGTCCGGGAGAGGTTTTGACCCGGCCTATGGTTTTTGATGGCTCAAGTCTGGAGATCAATTTTGCCACTGATGCGGTCGGATGGCTTAGGTTTGAAGTCTGCGACGAACAGGGCAAGGCGATCAAGGGACTCTCTTTCAATGAATCGAAAATCATGTTCGGCAACGAAATCGAAGGACGGGTGGCGTGGAGAGGGAAGGGGGATCTGGCTGCTTTGGCGGGGCGTCAGGTAAGGCTGAGGATCCGCTTGGAGAATGCCGACCTTTACTCGCTGCGATTTGTGAAGTGAGTCTCGTTGCTATTACCGATGGAGGGAAGCCGATCGCCGCCGGTCAGCACCCTCAAACGATTCGGGGCGATCAATCTGAAAGGTGGCGAGAAATCAGGATTCGGAGGTCATCGGGTTTGAGGGGAAAAATACCCTCTGTTCTAAGCGGTGTAAATGAATCAGACTTAGCCCTTCCTTCCTTTTGCTCTTTCCAACTCCAAGTCAGTCAGTAACAAATCTATCTTCGGTGAGGCTATGGCGGGCAATAGAGTGGGGGAGGAGAAGGTGAATTCTCATCGATCTCGAATTTCGCAGGCTTCCATTTTTCTGGTGATGGGCATATAATCCTTGACTCACAAACTGATGTAAATAATGAACTCAAAATATTTTACGGCGATATTATTAATTATTGCTGCCATTGGAATGGGAATGGCTTGTCACTTGTATCCAGTGGAGAATGAATTTTCGCTTATGCGCTGCACGGTTTCCTTTCTGGGGTCTCCAGATTCAGACCGGAATCCTCAGGGGTGGAGGTGGCATCAGATTGGAATGACCTCACTGATACTGGCTCTGGCACAGATGGTTTGGTGGAGACATCGGAATTTCTATCCCTTCACTGGGGTGAAGATAAACAAAGCGACGGTTCTTTATGCTGCTGGATTTGTATTGATTCTCATTTCGGTTTGGATTGCAGATTCTGATGAGATCCTTTGGGGAGGAATTCGCTCAGGAGTGATCCATACGAATGTTGCAATCATTGCAATAGTAACCTTGCTGGTTGCTGTGAGTCTGGATGGAATGATTCTCTCGCGTGCGGGGCTGCCGAGTAAAGCACAATGGCCGTTTCGTATTTACGCATGTATCTGGCTTGTCACTATTTGTTGTCTGGCGTCGTGGCAGTGGAAATGTTGGAGTGACCCTAATTTGGAACACTGGCCAGGTGAGGGTATTCATTCAACTCCGATGTGGGAGTGGATATTGCTGGCTTACCTGATAGGCTTTGTGATATGGATTTCTCGACGTCGATTGGTGGAGTCGATGCCCGCAGGGGATTGATGTTGTTAGGATTCACTGGGGGGCGGGTTTTTGCGTGTTGATCAAGGCGTGCATCAGGTTGACGAAATAGCTGCCTCCCGTTGGTCCGAGGAAACTCATCTGCGCTTCGTAGGCTGATCCCTCAATATAAAGATTGTTTGGTAGAATATAACCTAGATAATCACCTTGAAAATTACTGATCGTCAATCCTGATAGCCCGGCTTCTGTGGCGTAAGTTCGAAGAGGTTTGGATAATAATCCAGAAACTTCGATCGGAACACCCACCCAAAGGTGGTCATCTATTCGGAGTGTTGACAAGTGAGCCCGTGGTTGGTGGATTAGGCTAGTCACGAGTGGCGAAGCACGTAGAGACGATCCGAAGCGTATTTGTAATTCTGGAGTCGGAAGCTCGAATTCATTCGCAGAAAGCCGTGCTGTGCTGTGAAATTTGACTGATTGAAGCTGCTCCAGTAACAAACGAGCCAGACCTCCACCTATATCAGCCACGCGATCCGACCTGTTCCCTGAAGTCACGGGCGAGTGGCTACCTGTGTTGCCGGCAGCAAAAGCTGCAAAATCGATTTTTTTTGTTGCTTCAAGAGTTCTCACTAGATAACCAGGATAATCACCGGATAGCTCCAGATTCTCATCTGACAGACAGGTTGCATGTGCACCAAACACTGCGAGTAAAGCCACTTTATCAATGCCACCCTTATTTTTTTTCAGCACCAATGCCTCCAGAGTTCCATCGACCCCGGCACCATGGGCACTTCGATTGCGCATGTATTGCGGTGCCTGCGTCTCAATCCAGGCGTAGCTTGCCGGCGCGAGGGCATCGACAGCGGCGATCACGCTTTTACTTATGGCTCGAATCAATTCCTCCACTACGTCCGGATTGTGTGGGCCGGCGATCAATTCCTCGACGATTACAGATCCCCATCCGCCGGGACCAGAATGGGTATGGGTGGCCGTGAACAACAGTATGGGCGTTTGCGAACCGAGGTGGTTTTGAACTTGTTTGTAAACGGCATCGGCGTTCGGGGCGTTTACCAACAACAAATCCGTGCAAATAATAGCCACCGTGGAGATTTTTTCTTGGTTATTATTCTTGTCACTGCTTTGCAATACCAGACTCCTTGCTGCCAGTAGTTCACCCGCCATGACGCCCGTTGATGCCGCACCAAGTCGCGAGCCATAACCCGCCAGAGGAATGCCTTGGGGGAGATCAAAGGCTTCGGTAGCCCAGCCTGCCTTAAATGGCTGCAGTGATCGAGCAACATGTTGATCGTGCAACTCATTGCCCATACGGGTAATAAGTTGCAGCGCATCAGCTTCAGGTTTGCTATCTGGATGACGATCAAGCGGCCACGGGCCAATGGTGATGAGGCAAGTCACCAGCATCCCGCCTGTGACACTGAAAACCCATTTGCGTCGTTGTGTCATATTATGCAGTTTAGCCAAAACATATTTTATGAAGACCTTCACAAGCATCTCATAGGTTGCCGCGAGAGCTTTAAAGGGTTTGATTCTAGCTTGTTATTGAGTGGTTTTCACGTTTTTTCTAATATGAGCTGAGTTTAAGTGGTCAGGATCGTATTAGAGGGTTTATGTGTCTGTGACAAGATCGTCGAGGGGTTTGCTTCTAGCCCAGCTGGTCATCTCCGGGGATCTGATTTTGTAGCAGAAAGTGTAGGGAAAGTGATATCAGGGCGGCGAATGCCGGTGGAAGTGAATAACTGGAATTGACCAAGGGTAGTACACTTTTCTTCTTTATGGGTGTGACCTTCTATAACGAACAAAAAGAGGGGTTTATTTTTAAGCTGAAAGATGATTTAATAATAGTCCTCTCGGACTTCTCACATTAGAAAACACTTTATGACACCAACAAAACTGTGGTATCGTCCTTTTTTCGCCTTAATTCTGCTCGCTATAATCTTGTTGGTTTGGAACCCTCCAGCAAAGCTAAAAAGTGGAATCCAGCTTCTGCTGCGCGAGAGCGCAACGGTCCGCGTTAACTCAGGTTGGGAAAAGCTGAACTTTCCTCAACATGCTATTTGCAATCTATCTCCCAAAGAGATCGCCGAGCTCTACGCAAAAACTGAGGAGGGCATGCGAGCCCCCCTCAAGTCTTACAAAAAAACAACAGACGGAGCCCTTCGTATCATAGGCACAGGTCACAGTTTCATGCGACCAGGTTACAAAACCCTCCCTTCGATAGCGCATGCCGCGGGTTTTAAGCAACCTCCCCTTTTCACTCATACTGGAGGTGGGGTGACGGGTAGCGCGCGCTACAAATGGGAGGAAGAAAATGGGATTTATGGCTTTGAAGAAAAGCCTGTCCCAAAACTGCTCGCGTCAATAGCCAACTCCGAGTGGGATTTGATGATGTGGGGACCCTACTTCCGTGATCGCCCAGCTTATTATTTATGTTGGATGAATTTTTGTCTGAAATATAATCCTCAAATGAGATTCTACCTCTCGGATGCCTGGCCGCAGTTGGGGCAATTTGGGGCTATCCCTTCTAGTGAAACGCAAATTTCATTTGAGTCCATTGCTAAAAAGGGACGTGAAAGGAATGCCCTTTTTCAAAAATTAATCAATTCATTAAACCGATCCTATCCGGGGAAAGCTTTCATCCTTCCCACTAGTGACGCTATGGTGCTCGCAGTGAAATATTACAAACAAGGTAAACTTCCTGGCGTTCAAGGTTTACACCAATTGATCGGAAACAAAAAGCGCTCACTGTGGAAAGATCGTCTCGGACATCTCGGCCCAGGCTTTGGTGATTTAGAAGGTTACGTCTTCTATTCTGCCCTATATGGTCGTTCCCCCGAGCTCATCAAAAGTGATTTCAGACCTGATATGAACCAGCCTTTTCCCAGTAAAGAACTCGATCAGGTCTTTCGTGAAATCGCATGGATCGCAGTAACTCAAAACCCGCTCTCCGGTGTGACAGATAAGGATAATAATGGTCTGGCGGATTGATGTCCGCCATGTAGCCTCAGATCAAATGAAAAATTTCAGACTTCTTGTTATGGCTACGTTCTTATGTTCTGCCTTTTCCCTCGCCGCAGAAAAAGATCGAGAAGATCAGTGGGCAACACGTGCGGGTGGAGATAAAAACGACAAAGCCCGCGGGATTTGTTCTGATAAAGAGGGTTCGATTTTTGTGACGGGTGGGATTTCGAGTAATGGCGATTTCGAAGATCATAATCTGGAATCCAGCGGAAACTTGGATTTCCTTCTCGCTAAACTGGATTCGCATGGAAAATTGATATGGGCAGCCACTGCAAGGAGGCGGAGGGGTGGATCGCGGCTACGCGGTTTCTCTTGATGGCAATGGCGGATGTTTTGTGACAGGACACTTTGAAAGCAATGTTATGAATTTCGGGACGATTGAGTTGAAAAATTCCGGTGGGTATGATGGCTTCGTGGCGCGATTTGGTAAACAAATATCCTTTGCCCCGTGGGCGGGGGGCTATGGAGGGCAAGAGAGCAGGGGAGGTGGGAAAGCAAATTTTTAGCAGTCAGTTATAAGGACAAAATATGAAAAAGGTTTCAGTGATAGTCATCGTATTAATACTTGTCGCACTAGGTATTTTTTTTGCGACCCAATCAAGTCTGAAGAGCTCAGCTGAAAAGGTGCTGAGCCTTTTCAACGAAGGGCAATATGAACAAGTTTATAAAGACTCGCTTATGTCAAAACGCATGAGTTTTAGCCAATTTTCAGGTTCTATGGGTATTGGGTTTAAACGTGATATCACTAAGGCAAAAAAGATTTCCTGGAAGGCCACTGGCGAACAAGATTCCCAACCATACATATATGGTGATTTCAAATATCCAGATGGAGAAATTGAAGATTTGACCTTTTGGTTTATTAAGAGAAAAGGTGACTACCTTTTATTTGATATAAGCCCTGAAACCCCAAAAAACCAGTGAGGCAATAAAAGGATGAAAACACCTATGCTACCAGTCCATACACCCGAAGATTTGGCTGGAGGTATCTCTGAAAAACAATTAAAATCCATTCAGCGAGATCGCCGTTACCTCACTGGGGATGGTTTTGTTCTGGAGAATAAAAAGAAAATTCCTATTAGTTAAACATGCATCTTCCGGCAACAGGCAAGCAGATTCGAAATGTCGCCATTTTCACAGCGATCTATCTTGTCGCCGCGGCATTAACCACTCTGTCTACCCGCAATTTTGAATTTGTTTTTTATCTGGTGACGATGCTGTTGATGATCGCTGCGGTTTACGTGGTTCATCGCCGTGTTGGTATCAGTAACGGAGTGCTCTGGGGGCTCAGTCTGTGGGGTCTGTTGCACATGATCGGCGGACTCATGCCCATTCCAAACGACTGGTCTCAAAATACCGATCCCGGGGTAGGCGGTGTCGTTTATAACTGGTGGTTGATTCCAGATCATCTGAAGTATGACCAGATTATTCATGCTTACGGGTTTGCCATCACCACCTGGCTGTGCTGGCAGGGATTGAGTTCAATTGCTAACACCCGGAGCGATGAACCCCTGCGCCCCACACTCGGTCTTATGACGATTTGTGCTGCGGCAGGCATGGGTTTTGGAGCACTTAACGAAATTATCGAGTTCATCGCCACACTCACCCTTCCGCAAACCAATGTAGGTGGTTATATCAACACGGGTTGGGATCTGGTTTACAACATGATCGGATCGATCATCGCAGTGATCCTCATTTATCTAACTCAAGGCAAAACGACAGCTGCGTCTCAAGTGGAAAATCAGTAAATCACCAGCAAAGGCTTGCCTTTTTTGGCTATCGGGCTTGATGATGGAAAACATTCAATGCTGAAAATGAACGGGATAACCCCCTTCTTTCCCATTGCCTCATTTCAGTCGATTGAATTGAAGCAACGAATATGGAAATTTGTGTTATGGGGGGACGCTTGTTAGCGTCTGAACCAGCCGCGCTTTTTGGGGGGGGCGTTGAGGGGGGCGGGTCTGGTGGGTTCGTCGAATTCTGAATCGTCGATCACTCCGGGCAGGGCGTGGGCTTCTTGGGCCTTTTGAGGTGCAGAGCCGATCAAGGCCGGGCCTTGGTTGGGTGGGGTCATCTGGCTGCCGGATTCGCGCACGCTTGTTTGCGCGGCGGGTTTCTTTTTTTCGGGCAGGGAAAAACCCGCGGCTCCGTCCACAATGGTTTCGATTTCGCCTGAGCGGGAGAGCTGCAGGGACTCGAGCAATTCGGCCAGCTGTTCGAGGAAAAGGTGCAGGTCGAAGGTCACCACACAGTCGTTCACTGCGTTATAATTTTCCTGTAAAAACTTGCGTAAGGAGTTGAGGGCTAGGAATAAGGATTCGTCTGGGATGGACCCATACTCGAAGTGGGTGCCGAGCACCAGTTGCTCGGTGATGGCGATGAAGTTTTTATACAGCATGCCCTCTGCGCTGGGGCATTTCTCCCGGTTGAGGCCGCTCTCGATGCGTCCGGCGGGAGGGGCGGCGATGAGGCCCTCGGTGGTGGGGTAACAGCGCAGTTTGAGCGAAAAATCGGGCCAATGATCCACCCGGCGCTTTTGCAACTCACGGGTGCGGAAGCGGGTTTCGTGGGGGAAGTGAATCTGGATGCTGTGGATCGACAGGCCGAGGATGGGGATGCGTGCCTCTTTGGCTTGATTGATGGCGTGGCGGATGAGGTTGAGCAGGATGATCGTCTCGACGGCCTCGAGCTGGTTGTGACGCAGGGCGAGGAAGTCGGAGAGGGAAAAACCGATGGTGGGCTCTTCGACCACCAGAATGGCTTGCTCAACTTCCCGGATTTCCCGGGCGGGCAGCAAATAGCTGTGAACGGCGGGGTCGATCTTGGCGAGATCCTGTTGCAGCCTTTTGCACTCAATCTCAGGCCAGGTGTGGGCGCGTGGCAGGATGTGGATGTTGGTTTCTACCTTGGAGCCATCGAGCTCAAACTCGGCGGTTTCGGTGTAGATGTGGTAGTCATCCTCGGCGGCCTCAGTGATCTGGTATTGGCCGGCGAACTCTTTTTTGAGATCCAGATCTGAAAACAGTTTTTGTTTCAAGCGAAAGGCGGGCAGCAGGCGTTTGGCAATGGGTGGGGACTTGAACCGCGAGCCCTTGGTGATTTTTGGCGAGACCGCGCTGTAGGCATCACGCAGTTCTTTGCGGAATTCGGTCAGTGAGGTGGGGCCGTTGCCGGAAGTGGTGGAAAGGGTGTGCTTGAGAATGAACTTCACGTTGGCGGGCAGGGTGTCCAGATCGGTGATCTGCTGGTCGCCGCCTTTGGGCTGGTAGGGTTTGGCGGTGAGCAGGAAATAGAGAATCTGGGCGATGCCGGAAATCATCTTTTTCGGTTTGATGGTGACCGAGGGCAGTTTTTCATCGCAGGCGAGGCTGCAGTCGGAGATCTGCAGCGCCAGATGGGAGTGTTGGCTCGATACCACTTGCAGGCGGCCAAGGTTCAGGCCCTGCAGCAGGCGGGCTTTTGACTGCATTTGGAAAATGACATCGGTGAGCTGGATAGTGAGTGCCAGGGTCAGGGCGGTGTCGAGCGGGCCGTTGCGTTTGATGTAGGTGGTGATGGATTCGCCATCACTGATCTGGGTGGTGTAGTAGTGCAGGCCGTCGCTGTGGCCGACGTCGAGGATCTTGCAGCAACAGGGGCTGTGCAGGCTGGCAGCCATCCAGGCGCGATCGGTGAAGGACTTCCGGGTGTCTTCGTCGAAGCTTTCGCTTTCCGGCAGGATGTGCAGTTCGACCAGGCTCAGGGTTTCCGGATCAAAAGCCAGGCAGAGCATTTCCTTGGCGACCCCGGGGAAGGTCGCCGGGCTGCCGTCTGAACCTAAAGAGATAAAGTATCGACCAAACTGTTCTAGATCTTGAGTCATTAAGCGTGAGCAGATTTTAACACTAGCTGATGCGTGGTTGGGTAGTTTGTTTGTGGTGGACGACTGATAGCGGGTATTTCTATAAAATGCGGAATAACTCGACAAGCTAAATATAAAGCCTTGTTGGGGAATTTCTCCTAAAATTCTCAGACTTTTCACATAAGCTTCATCTTTATTTCACAAAGACTGACCAAGGTGAGGGCATGAAATTATTCATTATTTGTATTTTGTGTTTAGGCGGTCTTGTGTTGGGGGGATTGAGTGCTGGTCTCCGGGCTGCGGAAGAGGAGACGGGGACGGGGTCGTTGATTATCGATTTTGATAAAGTGATCGCCGGGCCGGCGGACTTGAGGGAGGGGGTGGTGCCGGAGGGCAGGGTGACTTTGCCTTATGCGGAAATGCGACGCTTGTGGTTGGCGGTGCAGGAAAAAGGGGTGAAACCGGAGGAGGCGGTGTCTCCTATAGATGCGGTGGTGGCTTCCGCGGAGTATGATTTGCAGCTGGAAGAAGAGTTTTCGGTGATCACTGCTGACTACAGGGTCGAGGTGTTCACCGATGACTGGCGCATCATCCCGCTGGTCGGGGGTGCGCTCAGTCTCGAGCAAAGTGATGCGGGTGAGGGCAGTATTGTGCGCCGGGACGGAGCCTACGCGTTGATGGTCAAGGGGCGGGGGGAGTATGCGGTGCAGCTGATTCTGAGGGCGGCGGGATCGGAGAGCTGGTCACAGCACCAGGGCTTGAAGCTGCGTCCGGCGGCGGCGACTTTGAGTCGGCTGCGGGTGAGTGGTTTGTCGGACCAACAGTCTCTCCGTTTGCAGGGCGGGGATGAGAAGCGGGCGATTATTTCGATGCAGACGGCCGTTGGCACGGAGTTTTTGCTGAATGGGGATGAACAGGAGTTGAATCTGGTTTTGGAATCAGCGGCCATGGCCGAGCAGTCGGCGGCGCTGGCCAATGCTCCGGTGGTGGAGAGTGTGTGGGAGATACAATCGCAGGTGTTTGTGCGTTATGCGGAGGGGCGTTTGCACTATGCGACGCGGGTTTTTGCGCAAAGTGACGCGGGTTCGGGTTTGTCGATGGAATTGATCCTGCCTCGTAAAGTGGCGGCGGTCGTGGTGGAGGGGGAGGATGTTGTTTCGTGGAGAATGGGGCGCAGCGAGCAGGGCTTGCGGAAATTGCATATTACCTGGCGAACAAGGGATCAACTGGATCGACGTTTCCGGCTTTCTTATGAGGTGGCGCAGTCACCGCTGTCAGAAAAATGGATGATATTGCCGCCGGCGCTCGAAGGTGAAGACCGGGTGGCCAGGCACTTGATGGCGATCGAGGTGGTGGAAGGTTTGGAATGGAAGGGGGAGGGGATCAGCGCGACTGTGGCTTCGCGACGTTTACCGCAGTGGTTGGGGGAACAGGTGAAGCAGGTGGAGTTTGTCACTGCGGAGTCGAGTGGGGAACTGCAGATCGAGGCGAAATGGTTGCCGGTATTGGAAACGGTGCAGGCGACGGTGAGCCAGGCAACCTTCAGCACACGTTTGGTGAAAGACGGGGCGATGCTGGTCGAAGCGGAGTATCATGTTCAGCAGAGCGGGGCGCTGGATTGGACGGTGGATATCCCTTCTTTGGATCAGGTGCTGCGTTGTGAGGTGGATGGTCAGGCGGTGAAACCGGTCAGGCGCAGTGAGAATGAACTGGAGTTTCATCTCAAGGCTCCGACCTCGGGAGATCGTGGTGATGGCACGGTGGTGCGTTTTTCCTACGCTTTGCAGTCGAGTGCTTTTGACCCGGTGTCGGGGCAGGTGGTGGTGGAGTTGCCGCAAACGGATTTGTTTATTCATCGCTTGGATTGGGACCTTGAAATTCCGCAAGCTTACGAAACGACGGCGATCGAGGGCAATGTGCAACTGGCTCCGGTGAAAGTGGATAGGAAAAAAAAGGAGCCAGTTGTTAAGAGGCATCTGATTCGTTTGCACAAGGAGCTCTGTCGTGGGGAACGGCCTTCGGTGGAGGTGTATTACCGTCGCCGGGGAATTGATGATTAAACTTATCAGTGGCTAGCGGTGGTTAACTAATATTTTAACCACTGATTTTCACTGATGGGCACTGATGTTAAAGAACGAAGAATTAAGAAGAATCAAACTATAAAAAATTATGAATGTTAAACGATTATTTGCGATCTTATTTATTGTGGCGGGAACGGGAGTTGCCTGGTTGGTGCTGGGCAGCACCTTGAACTACCGAACTGAACTGAGTGGAAGCCGACTGGGCAAAGCGGTGGAGGGGAATTGGGGGGTGCCGATGCGTCAGATGCATCCTGAGATCTTTTATGTTTCGCCTACGGCGGCCAAGGCGCGGCGTGAGATCCATCCTCAATCGAGTGATATCAAGGTGAGACTGGATTTTGATAAAAAGAAAAAGGGGCTGTTATGGTACCGGACTTATAAGGTGGACTTTGAGGCTGATTATATCATCGAGAACCCTACGCCGATCACCCAGACGATATACATTTCGTTTAAGTTCCCTGCCGAGGACGCTCGTTATGATCGTTTTAGTTTTGTGCTGGGGGAGAAACAAACCAATAAAGCTCCGCGTGATGGAGGTATCACCGATGCGGTGATACTGAAACCGGGCGAGCAATTACCGGTGAAGCTGACTTATACTGCAACCGGTTTGGATGATTGGTTTTATTCTTTTGGGAAAAATCATACCCGGGTGCGTGATTTTAGTTTGGCGATGAACACTAACTTCACTGAGATTGATATCCCTGCCGGCAGTGAGTCGCCGACATCACGTGAACCGGCGGGCAAGGGTTTGCTGTTGAATTGGGATTACCGTGATGTGATCGGTGCTTCGGCGGTGGGCATGGCGATGCCGGCGGTGACCAACCCTGGTCCGGTGGCGGCTCGGATCACCTATTTTGCGCCGGTTTCCCTGTTGTTCTTTTTCTCGGTGATTGTGATTCTAGGTGCGGTGCGGAAGGTGGATTTGCATCCGATGAACTATTTTTTCCTCGCTGCGGGCTGTTTTGCTTTTCAGCTTTTGTTCTCCTATTTGGTGGACTTGATTCCCACTACGCTGGCTTTTGTGATTTCGGCACTGGTATCGTTGTTCCTGGTGAATTCTTATCTCGCCCGGGTCGCGGATCGTAAATTTGCCCAGATATCAGTGGTGGCGCAATTTGCTTATATGGTGCTTTTCAGTGCGAGCTTTTTCTTCGAGGGACTGACGGGTATCACGATTACGATTGGCTCGATTGTGACCTTGGCGGTGCTGATGGCGTTTACTGCGAAGGTGGATTGGAGTGATGTTTTTAAACGTGAGCCTAAGGTTAAGGTGAATAAGATGCCTGATCTGCCGGTGAAAAACTGAAGAGAGGGGGAACCACAAATGGACACGAAGAAACACGAATAAGAAATGAGGAGGAGGGAGAACTGCTGATGGGAACCACGAAGTGACTTATAAATGATAAATGATAAATCCTAAATGAGAAATGGAAGAGTGTTTGTTGTTGGGGAGGATTTAGTGAATGATTAGGTATAGGCTGTTTAGGTCACGGATTTTATGAAAAAGCGCATTATTGTTATTGAGGATGAACCGTCGATTTTGGATAATATTCTTTATTCATTGGAGAGTGATGGTTTTGATGTTTGTGGCTGTGCGACAGGTGGGGAGGGGGAGCAGGAGTTTTTGACTCATGGGGCGGATCTGATCGTGATGGATGTGGGGCTGCCGGATACTTCGGGATTTGAACTGTGCCCGCGTATTCGTCAGAGTTCGGATGTGCCGGTGATTTTTCTGACCGCGCGTGCGGAGGAGGTGGATCGCATTGTGGGACTCGAAATGGGGGCGGATGATTATATGGTGAAACCTTTCAGTCCCCGCGAGCTCAGTGCGCGGGTGCGTGCGGTGTTGCGCCGTTATCGGCCGGATCAGGGTCAGGCAGGCGCGGGGGAAAGCTCGACGACGACGGAGGCGGCGGGTCGGGGGATTCCGGGTTTCCCTTTTCAGATTGATGAAGAACGGGTGAAAGTAACTTATTTTGATCAGCTGTTATCTTTGTCTTCCACCGAGTTTCGTTTGCTGCGGATCTTGTGCAAACACCCAGGGCGGGTGTATTCGCGTTCCCAGTTGATGGACATCGCCTGGAGCGAACCCGATGCGGCGATGGAGCGCACCGTGGATGCCCACATCAAAAGCCTGCGGGGAAAAATGAGAGCGGTGCGTGAAGACGTCGACGCGATCGAAACCCACCGAGGAATGGGCTATTCCCTGAAAGAAAAATGGCGGAAGAAGGAGATAGGAGATAGAATTTAGGAGGTAGAATAAATACGATGAGAAGAAAATATCGAAGAGCCTTCTGCCTTCTAACTTCTAACTCCTTCCCCCCATGACCACCGCTACCCGTAGTTTGATTGGATTTCTGCTGATTGTTGCAGCGGCTTTTTATCTGTTGCTCGACAAGCTGATGGAGCGGGTTGAGCGGCAGTATATGGAAGCGGTCGAGGAGACGATGGTGGATACGGTCAACTTGCTCGGTGCGTTGGCCGAGCAGTCTTTGTGGCAGGAGGGGGATGAATTCAAATCTCTGGACAGGATGTTTGATGATGCGCACCGGCGGGTGTTCGAGGCGAAAATTTATCAGGTGATCAAGCATGAGGTTAAGATGCATGCTTATATCACTGATGCTGAAGGGATAGTGGTTTTTGATTCACGTTGGCCGTCCCAAGTGGGGCAGGATTTTTCAAACTGGCGTGATGTGAGTCTGGCTTTGCAGGGGAAATACGGCGCGCGCTCCAGCCGGGCGGTGGAAGAAAATGATGATTCGTCTATTTTGTATCTTGCGGTTCCGCTGCGCAGGGATGGGCAGATTATGGGTAGTTTGACTTTGATCAAACCGCAGGACAGTGTGTTTGCTTTTCGTGACGAAACCCGCAAGGAGATTCTTCGCAATGGCACCCTGGCACTGCTGGGCACCGGTTTTGCCGCGCTGTTGGTATCATTGTGGATGTCGCGTCCGATACGCAAATTGACCGACTATGCGCGAGCGGTGCAACGTGGAGAGCGGGTCAAGCGACCCAAGTTGGCGACTCCGGAGATGCGCACTTTGGGCAATGCCCTGGAAGAGATGCGCGAGTCTTTGGAGGATCGTAAGTATGTCGAAACCTATGTGCAAACCTTGACCCATGAAATGAAAAGTCCGGTGGCGGCGATTCGTGGGGCGTCGGAGTTGCTGCAGGAGGGCGACAGGGTTCCGCTGGATAAACAGCAGCGGTTTTTGGATAATATTTGTATCGAGACGGATCGGTTGCAGAAGATCATCGATCGTTTGCTGGCGCTGGCAGCGATAGAAAGCCAGAAGGCTCTTGAGGATCCGAGCAGTTTGTCTTTGGGTGATTTGGTGCTCCGGGTTTGTAATAATCTGGAGCCTTCCCTACAGGCAAAAGGGATCAGGCTTGAGCGGGATTTTGACAAGGATGCGAATCAACGGCTGAGCATTTGTGGTGAAGAATTTTTGCTGAAAACAGCGATCGCCAATCTGCTGCAGAACGCCATCGATTTTTCCCCGGCCGGAGCAACGATCCGGGTGGGTTTGCGGCAGCAGGATTCAGAACAGGGCAGCATGGTGGCGCTGACAATTCAAAATGACGGGCCGGCGATACCTGACTACGCGGTGGAGCGGGTGTTCGAGCGTTTTTATTCGCTGCAGCATCCGGATACCGGCAAAAAAAGCTCTGGGCTGGGTTTGTGTTTTGTGCGCGAAGCAGCGGAGCTGCATCAGGGCAAAGCCAGCTTGCGTAACCGCGAGGATGGCAAGGGCGTGGTAGCGGAGTTGCTGTTGCCGACCGTGTGAAGGAGGCTCAAGAAATGGCGCGGTCAAAAATGTTTTTGGTGATGCGTTGCACTCTTTGGTCGGGGCCGTGGGGGCGGGACCAGTGCGACCAGGGCAGCATGTGACCGGGGGGCGAAGCGAGATCCTGGCACCAGAAGATGGTCGAGGCGTTGAAGACAAAATTATCTTTGGGGCCGGGGTAGATCACGGCTTGCCACTGTTGTGGGTTCACTCCGCCTTGCAATGCGGTGCCTCCGGCCACGATCTCAAGACCGGGGATGTCCCTGGGGGCGTCGCCATGGTATTCCCATCCGACTAAGCCTGGGATACTGTCGCCTTTTTTCATGCCGGTGCCGGCATAGATCCAGTGTTCGGGCTGTTGGCAGGTCCAATCACCGCCGCCGTTGACCGGGTCGATGTTGCGCACGCCCATCAGATAACCTTCGTCGGGGCCTCGGTGAGGAAAAGGGCCTTCGGATTTTTCGCGGGCGGTGGCGTATTTGTAATCACCGCCGTAGGGGCCTCCACGAAACATGATGCGGTTGGGGCGCTTGCCGTGTTCGCTAGGGCTCATCGGGGTGACCCAGCACACTGAGTTGCCGGAGAAAAACAGCAGGCTGGTTCCGCTGTCGCGCAGTTTGACGACATTTTCGTAAGCGCGGATATCCCAATATTCATCGTGGCCGACACTGAGGAAGGACTTGAAACGGCCGGGGCGGGCGTAGCTCGAATCGATCATGTCCGAGTTGGAGCAGTAGGTCACGTCGTAGCCTTCTTTTTCCAACCAATAGGCAAAGGGAAATTCAAAACACAACCATTCGCCGGATCCGATCGATTGGGGGTTGTCGTAGATCTGGGCATACTTGGCGTAGGGGCGGTCGAAGCTGACATCCGCCCAAGGGCCCTGGTTCCCTTTGGGATGGGTGTAAACGGAATAATTGGAGGGCCACTTGTTGTAGGCTTGCCAGGTGTTGTCCGAGCATTGGAAGACAATGTCAGCGGGGCGGTCATCTTTGACAATGAAGACCACATAACTCTGCCAGTAGCCGAAGCCACTTTTGTCCGTTGTGGTGGTCAGGCGCCCGAGATAGACACCGCTCGGCCAGTCGTCCGGAATCTCCAGACTGACAGAGGGCTGCCACTGGCATTCGTGCAGTTGACGGTCACCACGTTCGCTTGCTGGGGTGGCTTGTTTTTTGCCCGGAAAGGGGCCGAGTTTTTTCATCAGGCGGGCACCTGCGCCGTCGTAGTATCCGGTACGAAAAATCTCGATGAAAAAATCGGTGGCCGGTTCGGTGCTGACCATGATGTCGATGTGGTCCCCTGCGGCGACGGATTGTTTGGAGCAATAACCTTCGATCAAGGTGGTGCGAAAGCCTTTGCCCGCATTGGGGCGCACACGGGTCAGTTGCCAGTCATCAGAGCCGGCTTTGGCATTTTCGGTTTTGATCAATTGAGGCTGGCGTTTGGCCGGGGCGGCGGCGTTGCTGATAGAACGAGAGCTGGCAGTGAGCGCGGCCGCTGAGGCGCTGGCTTTCAGAAAAGCGCGACGCGAGGAGGAGGGTAGGGGTTGATCGGGGGGCATGGGGGATGGGTTTTTAGTTTAGAAAGCAAAACAGTGAGAGGGTTCGAAAAAAGATAATAAGTGGTTTCACCTTAAGATTGCAATTTTTCAATAATGGTATCGGCATCAAAAACGCAGCCGCCCCAACTGCCGCCACAGGCATTTTGCAAGGCGGCCCACAAGCGGGTGTCGTCGGGCACATCGGCGATGGGTTGCAGCAGAGGATTTGTTTGGCGATTGGTGAGTTCGTTTTCCTCGCCGATGAAATTGAGGCTGCCTTGCAGGTTTTTGACATCGATGCGGATGCGAATAGGATCGCCGTCGCGGAGTTTTCCGATGGGGCCATCAGCCCAGGCTTCGGGGGAGACATGACCGATGCAGGCTCCGGTGGAGACTCCGGAAAACCGTCCGTCGGTGATCAGGGCGACGTTTTTGCCCCAGGGTAAATGTTTCAGCGCCATGGTGAGCTGGGCAGTTTCCGGCATGCCACATCCGATCGGGCCGTGACCGATCAGGACAACGACGTCACCCTCGCGGATGCGTTCATCACCCGTGGATTTGATCGCGGCGATGGCGGCCGGTTCGGAGGCAAAAACCCGGGCGGGGCCTTGATGCAGGTAGATACCGTCGGCGTCGACTTTACTCGGATCGATGGCGGTGCTTTTGATCACCGCTCCGTCGGGTGAAATGTTGCCGTTGGGAAAAGTAACCGTGCTGGTGAGTCCTGCATTGGCGGCTGCTTGCGGAGACATGATGACTTCATCAGGATCAATGCCGTCGAGTTCGCTTAGCTTGGCGCGTAGTCGCTGGCGGCGGTCGGATTTTTCCCACCACTCGAGGTTTTCCCCGAGAGTGCGTCCGCTGGCGGTCAGGGCATTGAGTTTTAATAGACCTGCCTCGCGCAAATGCAGCATGACTTCGGGAACTCCTCCGGCGAGGAAGACCTGGACGGTGGCGAAGCACTGGGGGCCGTTGGGCAGAGCGTCCACCAGGCGTGGAACCAGCGCGTTGACCCGTCGCCAGTCATCGACGGTGGGGCGGCGCAGTTTGGCGGCATGGGCGATGGCCGGCAGGTGCATGATGAGATTGGTCGATCCTCCAAACGCGGCGTGGGTGACCATGGCGTTTTCGATGGAGTCCGTGGTCAGGATGTCGCTGGTGGTGATCCCGTTTTTTTCCATGTGCAACATGGCGAGAGCGGAGCGGCGAGCGAGGTCGCGCCAGATATCCGAACCGGAGGGGCTGAGTGCGGCGTGAGGCAGAGTCAGGCCGAGCGCTTCGCTGATCACTTGACTGGTTGCCGCGGTGCCGAGGAATTGGCAGCCGCCACCGGGTGAACCGCAGGAGCGGCAGGCCAGTTGCGCCGCTTCGCTAAGTTCGATTTCGCCCTGGGCATAACGCGAGCCAATGGTCTGGATACGGCCAAGGTCTTCGCTGTCTTCACTGAGCAGGGTGACTCCGCCGGGAATTAGGATAGTGGGTAGCTTGGGTGTTCCGGCGAGTGCCATCATCATCGCGGGCAGGCCTTTGTCGCAAGTGGCGACACCGATCACCCCTTTGTTGGTCGGCAGGGATCGGATCAGGCGGCGAAAAATCGTTGCGGCGTCGTTGCGGTAGGGCAGGGAATCAAGCATGCCGGTGGTTCCCTGGGTGCGTCCGTCGCAGGGGTCACTGCAAAAGGCGGCAAAGGGCACTGCACCGTTTTCGCTCAGTACCTTGGCGGCTTCTTCCATTAACAGGCCGACTTCCCAGTGGCCGGTGTGGTAGCCCAAGGCGACGGGCGAGCCGTCCTCGCGACGGATGCCTCCCTGGGTGCTGAGGATGACAAAATCACCACCGTTGACTTTGTCCGGTGACCAGCCCATGCCGACGTTTTGGGTCCAGGAGAACAGGTTGCCGCTGGGGGAGCTGCTGAGTTGTTCGGCGGTGAAGGGCAGGGCGCCTGCCGGGCCTTTGGCGGTGGTGCGTAGTGTGAAGATGTTTTGATCACCGGAATTGAGGATGGCTTCGGGGGCGGGCATAGGCTAGGGGAGGAATTTTACCACCGAGGTCACAGCGGTAAGGAATGAGATTGAGGATGAATGAAGTGAAAAGATATAGGGAAGTGGAAGTATGCAAATATAAAGTCGTTTTTTTCACCGGACAGAAATGTCAGCCCTCCTGTATGTAGCTAAAGGTTTTTTATTCAACGACGTTTTCCAGGCAGCCCAGGGTGTCGATTTGGATGCGGATGCGGTCACCTGATTGTAGGGTGAAGTCGGAGTTGGGAACCAGGGCGGTGCCGGTCATGAGCAGGGCGCCGTCGGGGAATTCATTGTCGCGGTAGAGGAATTCCGCTAGTTCGTCAAAGCCGCGTTTCAGTTGGCTGAGATCGGTTTGGGCGTCGAAGTGGGTTTTGCTGTTACGGCTGATTTGGATTTGGATGCGGGTTTCATTCAGGGGAGGCAGTTCTCCTACACAAAGGGCGGGGCCTAGGGCACAGGATCCACGATAGACTTTTGCCTGGGGCAGGTAGAGTGGGTTTTCTCCTTCGATACTGCGCGAGCTCATGTCATTGCCAATGGTGTAGCCGAACACTTTGCCCTGGCAGTTGATCGCCAGGGTGAGTTCGGGTTCAGGCACGTCCCAGGTGGAATCCTTGCGGATGCAAACCTGGTCGAGGTGACCGCGCGCTCGTTGCGCGGTGGCTTTGAAAAAAAGTTCGGGGCGCTCGGCTGCGTAAACTTTGTCATAGAAAACATCGCCGCCGGAGGACTGTGCTTCTTCCATGCGGGCTTCGCGGGAGCGGAAGTAGGTCACGCCTGCTGCCCAGATTTCCTGATTGCCAAGGGGAGGGAGCAGGGCGGTGGATTCGCTGTCGATGGCATCGCAGGGCTCACAATCAGTGAGGTAATCATTGAGCAGATCGAGGGGGGAGTTTGATTGGAACAGTGTATCAAAGGAGAAGTTCTCCCCTAGGAAATATTTCCCGTCTTTGAGTAGGGTGACTTGCTGGAGGCCTCGGTAAATCGTGATCATTGCAGCGATAGTGTAAGGAGATTGTTGTGAATCGCAAGCGGGGAGGTTTTTTATGCGATGGGGGGGATGAGCTAGAGCCACGAGGGCGCATTACATTTGTTGCTAACCCACGCAGTGCCATTGCGTGCCACATTTAACACCGCATACCCTCTTCTCGTCGTGGAACGGATTGGCAATCCGTTTTGGTTGATGCGGTTGATTGTTTTGAAGTTGAGTCTTGCAAGAGCAGCGGTAGAAACCCGTCACAGCAAAATCTCGTGGTTTACTTTCGGGTGTCCTACGACTCCGATGAGGCGGTTGTCTAATCCTTGAAAAGGGTAGGTGAAACTGTGGGCGTTTTTGCCTAGCAGGTGGAGGATGGTGGCTTGCAGGTCGGGCACAGACATCGCACCATCGGCGATCCGGTAGCCGAAGTCGTCGGTTTCGCCGTAGTTGAAGCCGGGTTTCACGCCACCGCCAGCCATCCATAGGCTGAAACAATGCGGGTGGTGATCGCGGCCGAGGAACTTGGAGCCGTTGCGTTCTTCGTTCATCGAAGTGCGGCCGAACTCGCCACTCCAGATGACGAGGGTATCTTCCAACAGGCCGCGTTGTTTGAGGTCTCGCAGCAGCGCGGCGATGGGTTGGTCGATGTTCTTGGTTTTGTTTTTCAAGCCGATCGAGATGTCGTTGCCGGCGCTGGTGCCGTGCATGTCCCAGCCGTAATCAAAGAGCTGGACGTAACGCACGCCCTGTTCGACCAGACGGCGGGCGAGCAGGCAGTTGTTGGCGAAGTTTTCCTTGCCAGGTTGAGTGCCGTAGGCTTCGTGCACGTGTTGGGGTTCCTGGCTGATGTCCATGATCTCGGGGACCGAGGTCTGCATGCGGTAGGCGAGCTCGTATTGGGCGATGCGGCTGAGCGTTTCCGGATCGCCGACTTGTTCGAGTTCGAGTTGATTGAGTTTTTTCAGGGCGTCGAGGCCACGCCGGCGCGCTGCCCGGCTGAGACCTTTGGGATTGTTGACGTAGAGAACCGGGTCGCCGTCGGAGCGACATTGCACACCTTGATAGAGCGCGGGCAGGAAGCCGCTGCCCCACAAGGCTTTGCCGCCGGAGGGATTGGTGCCACCGGAGAGCAGAGCGACAAAGGCGGGCAGGTTCTCATTTTCACTGCCGAGCCCGTAACTGGCCCAGGAGCCCATCGAGGGGTTGCCGAAGCGGTTGAGACCGGTGTGCAGGAAAAGTTGGGCGGGGGCGTGGTTGAACTGGGTGGTGAACATCGATTTGATCATGCAGACGTCATCGACGACGGTTTTGAAGTGCGGCAGGATTTCTGATACCCAGGTGCCGGCTTCACCACATTGTTCAAATTTCCACGGCGTGCCTAACAACTTGGGACGCCCTTTGATGAAGGCGAATTTTTCTCCTTTGAGCAGGCTTTCGGGGCAGGGTTGGCCGTTGTGTTTGACCAGCTCGGGTTTCCAATCGAAGAGGTCGTGCTGTGGTGGGGAACCTGCCATGTGCAGGTAGATGACGCGCTTGGCCTTGGGAGCGAAGTCGGGGCGTTTGGGGGAGGAGGGATTGGGTGACGGGGCAGCAGGGGAGGTGAGCGCTGCCTGGGCCTTTGGACCGAGCAGTTGGTTAAAAGCCAGGGCGCCGATACCGGCGTTGCAGTGGCGTAGAAAGTGACGCCGGGTGGCGAGTCGAGCGGAGTTTTTGAGCAGATGATTCATTGGGGAAGGTTGTTTAGGCTATAGGGGTTTAGGCTGTAGGTAAGAAAAAAAGAGAACCGCGAATGAACGCGAATAACTATGAATAAGATTAGGATTTTTAACCACGGATAGCACGGATAACACGGATATTTTTTTAATTAATAATTTCCTATATTCACCCGTGGTTCTCTTTTTTGTATTCAGGATTTGGTTAAAGTGGCGTCTAGGTTGAGGAGGATGTTGGTGATGGCGGTCCAGGTGGCGAGTTGGATGGGGTCGGTGGTGGCGGCTTTGTTTTCGCCTTTGGCGGCGGCCAGGGTTTTGGCGGCTTCCGGGTTTTGTTTGAAGTTGTTCAGCTCTTTTTGGAACAGGGTGGCGATGACTTGTTGCTCGGTTTTCGAGGGCGGACGGACGAGCACCAGTTGCAGGGCGAATTTAATTCGCTCGGCATGGGTGTCACCGCCTTCTTTGATGATTCGTTGCGCCATGGCCTGGGCGATTTCGACGTAAACCGGATCGTTGAGGGTGACGAAGGCTTGCAAGGGAGTGTTGGTGCGGATGCGACGCAGGTTGCAGACTTCGCGGCTGGGGGCATCGAAGGTTGCCATGCTGGGGTAGGGCACGGAACGGCGCCAGAAGGTGTAGAGTCCACGGCGGTAGCGGTCTTCGCCTTTGCTGGTTGCCCAGTTGCGTTGACCGTTGAAAGCGGCGCGCCACATGCCGGGAGGTTGTGGTGGGTAAACCGAGGGGCCGCCGATTTTGTGACTGAGCAAACCGGACAGGGCGAGGGCCTGGTCACGGACCTGCTCGGCGTTGAGCCGGAAGCGTGGGCCGCGGGCGAGTTGGGCGTTGATGTGGTCATCAGCGTAAGCTGACGGTGAGGCCTTGCTCGATTGACGGTAGGTGGCGGACATGACGATAGTTTTGAGCAGGGCTTTGCTGTTCCAGCCGTTTTGCATGTATTCGGTTGCCAGCCAGTCGAGCAGTTTGGGGTGACTGGGGTAGGTGCCTTGGGCGCCGAAATCTTCCTCGGTTTCGACGATGCCGGCGCCGAAGAGCTGGGCCCAGATGCGGTTGACGGCGACCCGGGCGGTGAGCGGGTTGTCGGTGGAGGTCAGCCATTGGGCGACACCGATGCGGTTGGCGGGCGCGCCTTTGGGGAAGGGGTTGAAGGAGGCGGGTACGGCGGCTTCGACCTGATCTCCCAAGTCCATGAAGTTGCCGCGGGAATGGATCTGGGTTTTGCGGTGTTTGTTTTTTGCCAGCTGGGTGATGATGGGGACGGTGGGTGGCTTGATCGCATCATATTGTTTTTTGACCTTGCCCAGTTCACCTCTGAGTTTGGCCAGCGAGGGAGCAAAATCGCGGAAGTAGAGAGCGAGTTTTTTCTTATCCTGCGCACTGCGTTGCGATTCGTTTTTGTCGATAATGGTGAGCATGTCGGGGCGCAGGGTGGCACGCTTGGACAGGGCGGGATCATTGGTGACCGAGATTCGGAAGCGGCCGAGGGTTTTCTGTCCGCCGTAGTTGTAGTGGTGATCGAGAATGATCGTGAGTTTGTCGGTAGCGGCGATTTTGATCTCTGCGCTGGGAACAAAAAAGGCGACGTGTTTTTCTTTTTGCTTGGGGGAAACGCTCCAACCTGCCAGGTTGCGGGCCACTGCGGGAATGGCATTGCTGACGGGCCATTTTTTTTCTGAGTAATCGGCAGTGGCACGGGTGAAAATCAGCGGCAGCGGGCCGGTGAGGGCAAAGGCTGCTGATGGATCAGGGCCTTTCAGCTTGGTGTTTTGCCAAACCAAATTGCGCTTAGCATCGAGCAGCTTGATTTGGTAACCGTCGAGTCTGGATTGTAGTTTGCTGTCCGTGCGGTTCCAGATTTTGATGCGATCAATGGGGGAGAGTTGGCCGAGATCGACTTCCCACCAGGGAGATTTGTCTTTGCTGCCGACATGGGCGATGGATTTTTTTTCCCACAGGCCGTTGGTATTGCCATCGATGGCGTGACTGGCTTCGCCGCCGGGGTAGGTCGATGACTGTGAGGCTTTGCCTTTATTGGCAAGATTGTTGTCGCCATTAAAAACTTCGACCTCGGCGAGATGGAGGATTTTGTCTTTGCCGGGCAATTCGATGCGCACATAGCGTGCTTGTGGAGCTTTGTCGCCGGTGTCGAGGGTGGCGGCAAAACGCGATAGGATGAAGCTGCCGTCAGGAGCGCGTCCCGAACCTCCGGCGGGGTTGCGCGGGTCGGGGATGGCCTCCAGGCGGAAGCCGGTGATGGATTTCAGCGAGCTGTTTGCGCTGAGGGTGTAGCTGTCATTTTTGGGGCGTTTGCCAGTGACGAACAGGCTGCCGTCTTTTTGTTTTTCGAAAACCGATCCCTTAGTGGAGCTTGTTTTGGGGAAGGATAGAGGTGTCCACTGAGTGTGCCCGCGATACTGGCTTTCCCATTTTTGTTGCTCAAGCAGAAGTGCGGTTTGATCCACTTGGGAGATTTGTTTTTCGATTTTGGCGATTTGTTGATCAAGTTCAGCGCGTTTTTTTAGTTCCTTGGAGCCAGGAACGGCAATGAACGGCGCGTCGTCATTGGTATCGGCATCGACGGCCTGGTTGAAAAAATCGTAGAACTGGTAGTATTCCTTATGGGTGATGGGGTCGTATTTGTGGGTGTGGCATTCGGCGCAGCGCATGGTGAGTCCCATCCAAACATTGAGGGTGGTGCTGACCCGATCCTTGACCGCGGCAACCCGGAACTCTTCGTTGTCGGTGCCACCCTCGGTGTTGTTCATGGTATTGCGGTGAAAGGCGGTGGCGATCAAATTTTTGGATTTGTGTTTGGGTAGCAGGTCTCCAGCTAATTGCTGCAGGGTAAACTCATCATAAGGCATGTTGTCATTGTAAGCTTGGATCACCCAGTCGCGGTAAGCCCAGATGCTGCGCAGGTTGTCGGAGGCATAACCCATGGAGTCAGCGTAGCGGGCGAGGTCGAGCCACATGGCTGCCCAGCGTTCGCCGTAGGCGGAGCTGGCAAGCAGGCGGTCGACGAGGTTTTCGTAGGCTTGCGGGGATTTGTCATTGATGAAAGCGGTGACTTCTTGTGGTTGCGGAGGCAGTCCGGTGATGTCGAGCGAAGCACGGCGGATGAGTTGGTAGCGATCGGCTTCTGCTTGGGGTCTGACTTGATCTTTTTCCAGTCGGCTGAGAACAAAATAGTCAATTTCATTTTTCGGCCAGAAGGGTGTTTGTATACCCGGGGGGGCATGGCGTTGAGGTGGAACGAAAGACCAATGGCGCTCGTATTTGGCACCGTTGTCGATCCACTGTTTCAGGCGTTCGATTTCATTGGGCTTGAGAGGTTTGCCCGATTCGGCGGGTGGCATGAGGTCACCTTCATCGTGGGTGGTGAGGCGGGCGATGAGTTCGCTTTTTTTGCTGTTGCCGGGTTGGATGGCAAAATGGCCGTCGAGATTCTTGGTCGCCCCCTCGAAGGTGTCCAGACGCAGATCGGCTTCGCGGGATCCTTCATCCGCGCCGTGGCATTTGAAACAATTGGATGACAGCAGCGGTTTGATGTCACGGTTAAAGTCGAGATCCTCGGCAGCGGATAAATGGATGCTGGGCAGGGCGATGCCGGTTAGTAGGAGGTTGAGAATGAAGGTAGGTATTTTCATGAAAAGCAGTTTTAGTTTTAATGATTCTGACCGGGCCATAACGAAGTGGGGCTGCCGGCATCGATCATTTTTTGAAGTTCGCTTTCGCTCAAGGCACGTTGCCACAGGATGACTTCATCCATGCGACCGCGTAGGCTGCGGACGGGGTTTTCCCATTCGGGGTGAGGTTTCCAATCACCGAGGCGGCAGGAGCCGGGGGTGATGAGGGCGTCTTTTTCCAGGTAAGCGGTGGAGGAGAGTTTGCCGTTGACGTAGGTGTGGACTTTTTTGTTTGAGCCTTCGCCGACGACGGCGAGGTGAACCCAGTGTTGCAGTGGCAAGGGGCTGGGGAAGTGGTCGCGTTTGCTACCGCCGTTGTAACCAAAGGTGAAATTCCGACGACTGCGGGAGATTTGAAAATGGGTGTCGCCGGGCTCCCATTGGTCGGAATCGAGGATGGTGGAGAGCTCGTGATCCAAGCGATTGACTTTGACCCACACGGCTAAGGTGAAAGCGCTGAGAGGTTCTGGAATGTTAAGCAAAACCGCGTCGTGGTCGCGTTCGAAAAGCAGAGCATCCTTGTCCGGCCAGCGGCCGCTGACCCAGATGGGGCCCTGAATGATACCGTCTTCGACCGGACTGTTGTTTGCTTGGTTTTTCAGAATAGAGCTGTTGGCTTGACGGGTGAAGTCATAATAGAACAATAAGGAGGGATCTTTTTGCACGGCTAAGCTCCAGTTTTTCCAGCGTTGATAGCCGATCGACTGGGGGGTGGGGAAGGCATCGGCCTTGAGGCGGGCACCACTGGCGACCTGACCGTTTTCCATGGTGTAGGACTGGCCCAGGCTGGCGGCTTGCAACAGGGTTTGATTGTCGCTGCTTTTGATGTCAACCCGCCCTTCAAAAACATGCAGTTCGCTGGTGCCTGTTTTAGAATCGACGGAAACTCCGAACTCAGTGCCGAGGTCTTCAAAATCTATCTGCGGAGCACCGATAGTGAAGCCGATTCCACTGTCGGGAACGATGGCGCGCATGCTGCCGTGATGCAGGGAGATATGAAAAGGGTCGATGATTTCGAAATCGACGGGGGCGCGGTAGATCAAATCCACTCCGTTGACAAAACGCATGTGGGCAGCTCCGCTTTGCAGTTGGTAACGGCCGGGTTTGAACTGAACCACATCGGGGCTGTGTTGCGGGCTGAAGTCAGCGGAGGCTTCGCTGACCAGCAGAGCGGCGATGTTGCTTGCGGTTTTTTGTTGGGAGACAGGGTTGGTATCAGTTGTGGTTTGGGTGACGGTGACTGGTGCGGGCTTGTCGGAATTTTGTTTAAAGACGGGTCCAATGATACCTGTCAAGGTTAAGGCAGCGACCACACTGGCCGCGGCGGCTACGATCCACGCCGGCTGCAGCGGCCAGCTTCGGCTGCTGCTATTTTGTTTGGCGGGATCAAAGGCCAGCTGATCCATGGTCGCAGACATTTTTTCGGCTTGAGCCCAATCGCTCAGAATGGCTTCTTCGTTGGCCAGGCTGATAAGTTGTTCGCACAAGTCGGGTTCTGATTTCAGCCGTTGTTGTAATTGGTGTTCATCTTGCGGGGACATATCGCCCTGCAAGTATTCCATCAGCAGTTCGTTGTTTTTTTTCATAGACCGCCTTCCTGTGAAAGTTTGTTATCAACGCAATCGCGCAGCACCAGGCGGATGCGTTTTAATAAAGCGTAAGTGCCTTGCACGCTGCGACCGAATTGCCGGGCAATGGATTCGACCGGTGGAGTGGGTTTGTCGTAGCGCATGGCGATCATACGACGGCTCTCGGTGGGTAATTGCTCCAGGCAGGTGTGCAGCAGATGGCGTTGGGATTGCTTGCGCTGTTGTTCTTGTTGATCGATGCGCTCTGCGGCTTGTGAGAGTTGGTCGAGCAGGTCGTCGTCGATCAGTAATAGTTGTTTGTGTTGGCGGACGTGGGAGAGGATGCGGCGGCGGGCGATTTCGCGTGCCCAGGGAAGGAAGCCGTTTTCATCGCGCAGTTGGGAAAAGGAGGTGGCGATGGCGAGCGAGCTTTCCTGAAAGATGTCGTCGGTATCCGCGTGGTTGCGGACGGCGGCGAGGATGTAGGCCATCAGGGCTGAGCGGTGTTCTAACAGCAGACGGGTGATGGTCGGGGCATCACTGGTCGCGCCGTTGCTTGGCAGCTTGGAGGGCTCGGATTTGGCTGGATTTTTTTCAGACATCAACAGACTAGGTATAAGTAAAGGCGGCTTTTCATTGTATTAGGCAAAAAAAATGAAGTTTTGTTGAGTTTTTTTTCAGAGGGGAGCCACGGGAGGGGGTAAGACAAAATAGTTAAGCTGCTGATCGCTATGCGTTTCGCCCTTGCAGGACTGGAAGAATTGGATTTTTTACCCAGCGCTTCGCACTGGGCTATCACATTGAGCACCGTTGGTGCAAAAGAGATGAAAGCAAACTGTCCTAGTGCCAATTTATTTGTTCACTGTAGTTTTTTGCGCATTAGCGTTTGTCATTTTCGGATTAATTTCGACCTAGTTAATATGTAGGATATTGATGATGCTGAAGTGCCAGTTGAGGGGGGCCGTGTGATTGTTTTTTCAGTGTAAGAGCCGCGCGGACAGATTTGGAAATCTATCCTACGGGGGAGGGCGGATTTTTTTGCCTTGGATATTGATTTAAAGCGGCTTGCTTTTGGAACTTGATTTCGCGACACTTTGCCTTGATGGGAAAATCCAAAGATAACGATGCTGGAACGCCGCGCTGGATGCGGGATTTGCGCCGCTTTTTGCCTTTGCGCAGTCAATTTGTGCTGTGGGGCAATGTGCGGGATCGTTTTGCCTGGCATCAGGGGGAGCATGTGCTGCCATTAGGGCTGGCGGAATATCTGGCGGCTCATCTGGCGCAGAACGGGGTGCCGCATTTTTTATCTTTTACGATTGCCGAGGGTTTGAGGATTGTGCCGCGGCTGGGAATGGAGCTGGACAAGGAAAAAGAATTTTACGCTGAGCGTTTTGGCCTGAAGTGGAGTGAAGATGAGGATGTGCTGCCGATGTCGAATGATGCTTTTTTTACTCTGATGGGAAGGCTGTCCCAGAATGACGAGGAACCGGTCGGGCTGGCGGTGGACATGGCGTCACGATTGATCGTGAGGGACGAGGCGATCAGTGACTGTGAACATGGGCTGTTCACCAAGGCGTTGTTGTTTTCCCAAAGAGCGCGTCCATTGGCGGCGTTTGGCGAAGAGGAATCACCGAGTCCGCGTTTTAATGCGGTTTTCTGGTTGTTGGATCGCGAGGGGGATTTGCCTGACTGGCTGGTGCTGGAAAATCCGCGGTTGCGTTCCATTCCGATTCCGGTGCCTGATTCCGGATTGCGTAAGGTTTTTATCAAGGCGTTGTGCCGTGAGGGGAGGGTGAGCGATGAGACGGTGGATGATTTTGTTGATCAGACGGAGGGAATGCGACTGGCGGATTTGTTGGGCATTGTGCAACTTTGTCGGGCGGAGGGGCTGGATTTCAGCGAATTGCCGGAAGGCGCGCGACGCTACAAACTGGGGGTGACGGAAGATCCTTGGAAAAAGATCGATCATGACAAGATAGCCAAGGCGGACGAGTTTGTGCGCAAGCGGGTGATGGGACAGGATCGAGCGGTAACAGCGATGCTGGATATTGTGAAACGTGCGGTGATGGGTTTTTCCGGGAGCGGCAAACGATCCGGTCGCCCGCGCGGAGTGGCTTTTTTGGCGGGGCCGACCGGGGTGGGTAAAACGGAACTGGCGAAGACGGTGACGGAGTTGTTGTTCGGAGATGAGAGGGCATATATCCGTTTTGATATGAGCGAGTTCTCTGCCGAACATTCGGATCAGCGTTTGATCGGAGCGCCTCCGGGTTATGTGGGTTATGACTCAGGGGGTGAACTGACCAATGCGATTCGCGAACGTCCCTTTAGTCTGGTATTGTTCGACGAGATCGAAAAGGCCCATCCGAAGATCCTGGATAAGTTTTTGCAGATATTGGATGACGGGGTGCTGACTTCCGGTCGTGGGGAGCGGGTGTATTTTTCCGAGGCGGTGATTGTATTCACTTCCAATCTGGGGATTTATCAAATGGAGCCGGATGGCACTCGCAGACTGAGTGTGACCAGTGATGACGATTATGAAACCGTGGAGAGTCGGGTCAAGACAGGGATTGAGAACTTTTTCAAACTGGAGCTGGGGCGTCCGGAGATTTTGAATCGACTGGGGGAGAATATTCTGGTCTTTGATTTTATTCGACCGCAGGTGGGCGAGGCAATTTTTGGTTTTATGTTGAAGAAGATCCTTGCTGATCTGGAGAGCGCGACGGGGATTGCGATTGAGATGAGTGAGTTGGCTAGGAAGACTCTGCTGGGTATTTGTTTGGCGGATTTGTCCAATGGAGGCCGGGGGATACGGAATCAGTTGGAGGCACGGTTGGTGAATCCTTTGGCGCGGGCTTTGTTTGATGGAAACTTTACCAGTGGGGATCGGGCGCAAGTCTGGTCAGTGGCGGTGGCACCTGACTTGCCTTTGGTTGAACTGATGAAATGAGCGCCGTGAGTTTGAAGCTGAACAAGATGCATTTTCCGGTCACCACTCTGGGGCCGGGCAAGCGGATCGGGCTGTGGTTCAATGGTTGCTCGATCCAGTGCGAGGGCTGCATCAGTCGCGATACCTGGGAGTTTTCCGAGTCGAGTCGGGTTGAGCTGTCTGCGGTGATTGAAGTATTGGAAACCTGGTTGCCGCAAGCGCAGGGTTTGACGATTTCGGGTGGCGAGCCCTTTGATCAGGCCGGAGCTTTAGATGAATTACTATCCTGGTTCGAAAGGCGACGGGGAGAGCGGGAGGTGCTGGTGTATTCGGGATATGAGTTTTCGGTTTTGAGTCGACGTCACGGGGCGTTGTTGGGAAAAATCGATGCACTGGTGAGTGGGCCTTATGATGTCAATAGTGGTCAATCGAAGAGTTGGTGGGGATCGGATAATCAGCAATTGCATTTGCTGAGTGAGCGGGCGCGTATTCGATATGCCGAGCTGGAGGAAGCTGAGGGGCCGCAGCGGAAACTGGATGTGTTTGAGCAGGATGGGCAGTGGTGGTTTGCAGGGATTCCCCGCTCGGAGGATTGGCTGAAGATGCACGGTATGCTGGAACAAAAAGGGGTGAGTGGAAAATTTTCTCATGCTGAGTGCTAAGCAAAATACTGGTAGCAAAGTTTGTGGGGTCTGTGGATTTGAGAATTCCGTGGTCGCGTTTTTGTGCCAACAATGCACCAATGATCTGACTTTTACGACGGTTAAGTTTCCTTCGCAGGTGTCGAGATCTTCAGCGGCAGCAGAGGTGAAAGAAGTGCCGAGGCGCCAGTGCGAAAACGGACATGAGCTGAGGCAGGGGGATTTGCTGTGTTTGGATTGTGGGGCAGCGGCGGTAGTGGAGAAAGAGGGTTCGCCATCGCAGGGGGGAGATTCTGAGCGGGTATTTACTTGTGGAGAATTGAGGGTGGAGTTGCCGGAGCAGGCGGTGGAGCATGAATTTTTCACTGTCGAAATTGGGAATCAGCGGGTTAGGGTTTTCCCTCAAGGGTTAGAGCCGGACGCCACTCTGCAGGATCGATTGATGCAGGTGCAGTCAGAGTTTGTCGCGACACTGCGATCGCGGGGACGGGTGGAGGAAGATCGCAGTCGGTATTTTGAAGTGTGGGAAAACTCAC
>JASFYY010000042.1:0-43451 GCA_045046875.1 Verrucomicrobiota bacterium
CTCTGGCCGCTTTTTGGTGTCACCAACCAGTTGCTCGGCGGCCTCGCTTTTCTGGTCATCACCTTCTGGATGTGGCGACGCAACCTACCTATCTGGTTCATCGCCCTGCCCACCGTATTCATGCTGATCCTGCCCGCCGTCGGACTCAGCCTGCAATTATTCAGCGCAAGCGGTTGGATCGCCAAAGAAAACTGGCTACTGACCGGCATCGGTTTTGCCACCCTGGCACTCGAAATCTGGATGCTGATCGAAGCCTTCATCGCTTTCCCCAAAGCCAAAGGCGTGCTCGAACCCGAGTTGCCACCGCTGCCAAGCAGCGGCATCAACAACGAGGGCGGCAGATCCTGTTAAAATAAACTTCACCCGCGCAGTGCTTCGTGCATCGTCTGTGACAACTCCTCTACCGCGTAAGGTTTAGGTAGCACTCCAACATAACCCTGATTCAACAGTTGATTCTCCGCACCATCATCAAACCATCCGCTGGTCGCGATCACCCGCGCACTTCCGTCCATCCGGCGAATCTCATCCTTGACCTCTTCACCATCCAACCCGCCCGGCAAAGTCATATCCAACAACACCGCTGAAACCGGCTCCGCCGTACGCGCATGTTGACGATACAAATCAATCGCCTCTTGCCCGTCCGCTGCGGCAATCGTCCGATAACCTAACTTCTCAAGCAAGCGTTGCGCCGATTGCCTCACCGCATCCTGGTCATCCACCACCAACACACAGCCCTGACCGGAAATCACCTGCTCTTTGCGCCCCTCTTCCCTCCCGGCGGTTGACTCCACCCCCGAAGCTCTCTCTTTTTCAGCACAACAAGCCGGCAAGTAAACCTTGAACTCCGTGCCCGCATTAAGGCTCGACTCCACCGTGATCGTTCCTCCGTGCCGCTGCACAATCGCCAGGCAAGTCGCCAAACCAATTCCCGTGCCAGTCTTTTTAGTCGTGAAATAAGGCTCAAAAATCTTCTCCAGGTTTTCCTCCGCAATGCCACAGCCTCGATCCCTAACCGTCGTCAAAACATAACGTCCCGCCGCCAACCCAGCCACACCCTCCTCGCCAAGCTCCACATTACCGATGTTCGCCTGCACCACCCCACCGTCCGGCATCGCCTGACAGGCATTGATCATCAAATTACTCATCACCTGACGCAACTGACGCTCGTCCGCCTCCACCCCCCAAATCCCTTCCGGAATATTCAATTCACTGCGAACCAATGATCCCATCATCACCAGCTTGACCACCTTTTGAAGCAATTTGCCCGGCCGCACCACTTTCACCAACGGCGTGCGCCCTTTGGTGAAATCCAAAATCTGCTGCGCCAAAGACTGCGCATTATCACAAGCTTCAAGCGAATCATCAATACGCTGACGAATCTCCGTGCCCTCCTGCGTTTCCAACCGGGTCAGCGAAAGATTCGACGTGATCGCCGTCAGCTCATTGTTAAAATCGTGCGCGATTCCCCCTGCCAACATCGCCAGCGACTCCACCCGGCTCTGCTCCAAACTTTCCTCCAGCACTTGCTCGGCATCATTCCTTCTGGCTTCCTCTTCGTCCGCCTCACTCGAAATTGGAAGCTCGGCAGCGATTGATTCGAGCGCCACGGACTCTACCGATACCACCGGCACCGGACGCAAAGTCAGCACAAAACTCAACGGTTGCCCCGAGTCATCACTCAAACCACAAACCGTCCAACGAAAAAGCTCCCTCTCCCCATCTTTCGCCACCACATCCTTCTCCATCTCAAAAGTCCGCCCCGCTTTCATCACCGCCTGCAAACGAGTCAGCAAATGAGCCAAATTATCCGGATCATAAACCACCCCCAGCAACTGCCCGGTCAATTCTGCCGGATGATAACCCGTCAGCATACCCGCCGCCCGGTTGGCATATATAATCCGTGGCCCCAGCACATTGCCGGAAAACCCCGCATCAACGATCAGCACCCCCTCGCCAATCTGCTTCATAGCCTGGCGGAGATGATGATTAATTGATCTGATCTGCTCAAGCTCTTCCGCCTCCATCAACGCCTATCCTTGTGAATTCACCAAAAGTTTAGTGATAGCCTAAAAATTTTGTTAAGGGAAGTTAATAATCATAAATTTTGCCCCTGGTAGCCCCATCGTGACATCCTCAGAAAAAATACTCACTGCTGTGGCAACAACAGGCCGCGCGCCAGCTCTCCTTTTTCCAGATCCGCGTAAGCCTCGTTGATCTGGCTCAACGGATAAGTCTTGGTCAGCAATTTTTCCAAATCCAGCTTCCCCTCCCGCTCCAATTCGATCAAACGTAACAAATCAATCCGCGGACGGGTCGATCCGTAAATCGAACCTTTCAGGGTTTTTTCCGCATAAACCAATTGATTCACATTGATCTGAGCCCGCGCTTCAGGAGAAGCGATTCCCAGAATCACACAAATCCCGCCCTTGCGGGTCGAATCGTAAGCCTGCTCGATCGGCTTGGGCAAGCCGATCGCCTCAAACGCATAATCCACCCCCAGCCCGCCAGTGAGGTCCTTGATCGCCTCAACAGGATCACCTTCCAAAGCATTCACCAGCTCCGTCGCCCCCATATCTTCAGCATAGGCTAACTTAGATGGTAGTGTATCAATAGCGATCACCTTGGACGCTCCCACCATCTTCGCCGCTTTCACCACATTAAGCCCAATGCCGCCGCATCCGAATACCGCCACACTGCTGCCCACTTTCACTTCAGCCGCATTAAAAACCGCACCCATACCCGTGATCACCCCGCAACCAATCAAGGCCGCTTTTTTCAAACAGAAATCCTTGGGGATCTTCACCACCGCGCCTTCCGGCATCGTCGAACATTCGGAAAAAGTCGACACCCCGGCGTAGTGCAAAATAGACTGCCCTTTTGAATTGCGGAAGCGTGTCTGTCCGTCCGGCATCAAGCCGGTAAAACGCATCGCCGTGCCCACATCACACAAGGCCGGACGACCACCCAAACAATATTCACAACGCCCGCATGACATACGCCAAATAGGAATCACATGATCCCCCGGCTTCACCGTCGTCACCCCCTCACCAACGTCTTCAATCACACCACTGCCTTCGTGGCCAAGGATAATCGGCATCTTCATCGGCTGATCGCCCTTCATCACATGCAGATCGCTGTGGCACACCCCGGCCGCTTCGATGCGCACCCGCACCTCTCCCCGCTGGGGCGGCAAAACTTCCACCTGCTCCAATTGCAAGGGGTCTCCAGGGTTATACAAAACGGCAGCAGTTACTTTCATAATATAAAGGTTAACATTTATTCTAAATAATCAAGTCGTATGAAGTTACACGATTATCTGAAAAAAAATCAATATTCTTTATCCATCCAATGAATAAATCTCCAAGCCTCCCGTCGAACTCCATGAACCTATTAATCCAATTAAAATGAGAACAAAAACACTAACAATTATAATGACAATTCTGGTGGCCACTTTCATCTTCGCCGCTCTCCCCCAAACTGCCCAAGCCGGACATTCCGTCCACCGACGCATCCATCACACCTGCACCACTTGCCACAGTCCGGTTTATTCCTATCGCAGCATTTCCCACTACAACTCCCATGGGCATCCCTTTTACCGCTGGAGCATCCGTTCACATTCGCACCACTCGTCAGGACATGGTTACGGAGGAGGTTACGGTCATGGGAGCGGTCATGGATACAGTCACGGTTATCGCCATGGCTACGGTCATAGTTATGGCCACGGATACAGCCGCCACCGTCCCCGAGTCGGATTCAGCTTCTCCTTTGGCCATCATTAAAACTTGAAAAACACTCCCAACTCAGAACCACTGGACAGTCGCTTCCTCAACGGAGCGGCTGTTCATTTTACCGCTTCATTCGCGTATTCATCCTGCAGGCGGGAAATATCCTCCGCCTTCAGTTGGTCATCATGGATCACCAGACGATACCTCAAAATCACCTCTTCCCCTTTTGGCAATAAAACCGGCTTATTCCCCGGCCAACGGGGATTCTGCTGAGCCCCCATCCTCAATAGCCACTTCTGTGGAAAAATGGGCAACGAAGGATGACACAAAATTGTCAAACCACTCTTGCCTTCGCTCGTCAGACTGCCCGACATATCCATCCACTCTCCACCCTCGACCGCCAACCGCTGTGGTTTCACCACACCTATATCACCGGTGAACACCATGTCCTTGGGACGATGCATGCGAACTGAAAAACCCCCGTAACCTTTTTCATCCAACGAACCCGCCATCCTTACCTCGTCCAGTAACGCCTTCAAACGGATTTCGAAATCCACTAAGCGGTAATGATCCCGCCGTGTCCCCACACGAACCGTCGTGATCTCCTCCACCATCGCTTTCATCTCCCCTTTTGCATCCACCACTTTTGGTGATTTCCACAACCAGCGGGTTTCCACCCCTCCCACATTGGCTTTGCCCTTCACCACTTTGGCCTCTTGCAGGTCCCATTCAAAATCGTCACACACCCAATTATCCCCTGCGTATTCACCACCCACCGTCAAAGTATGCCAAGCCCAAAACACCCCACGATGGTGCAAGTGATCCTTGGGAAAGTCTTCTGTCAAAACCTCTCCACCCAGCGAATACAGCGGGTGCACATAATTCGCCCGCTTGAATTTTTCCTCCTGCGATTTTGCTTTGATCTGATAAAATAAAACCGGCCGACCTTCTTCACTGATCGCAAAACCCTCTTCATTCTGTTTTACCGTCACCCCTCCATCGGCCGCGCCCCTTTGCGTCGCAACTAATGACAAACACAGCATCCATATCCATTGGGAAATTTTCATGCGGAAAAATAGCCTCTGCTTTTTAGATTGCCAGCAATGATTAAGCCTGCAAACATCCAAACTCCCTGACCACTTGCAACTTTTCCGATGAAAGCTCCCGCTACCCCCGCTTCCAAACTCCGCGTCGCTGCCGTGCAGATGCGTTTCACCACTCAGCTCGACAGAAACATCGAAAAAATCGCGCTGGCAAGCGCTCAAGCCAAACGACGTCGCGCCGACGTCGTGCTTTTCCCCGAATGCACCACCACCGCTTACAACACTGACTTTTCAGCCCTGAAACCCGCCCCTCTCCGACAAGCCCTGCAAACCATCAGCGACATCGCCTGCCAGCATCAAATCAACTTACTCGTCGGCAGCCCACTATTCCATCGCCGCAAACTCTACAATGCCCTGATCGCCTTTGACCGCACCGGCAAGCCGGTGCACGCCTACGCCAAAAACCAACTCACCCCCGCCGACACCGCTCACTTCAGTCCGGGCAATGCCTTGGCTCACTTCCAACTCGACGGTATAAAGGTCACCGCCATCATCTGCCACGAACGCCGTTACCCCGAGCTCATCCGCATCCCCGTCATGGCCGGAGCTCAAATCATTTTCCACCCTAACGCCGGCCTCGATTCCCGATCGGTCAGTCGAAAAAAACATAACGGTAAAGACGGCATCGCCACGCGCGCCTTCGAAAACGCCGCCCACTATCTATTTGCCAATTCTGTCGGTCACCAGGGGGATCAACTATGGTCGGCAGGAGACTCCAAAATCGTTGCCGCCAATGGAAAAACACTGGCACAAGCCGGCAACTCGAACGAAGAGATCATCTACGCCACTCTCGATCTGAATCAAGCCACTAGAAAATACGCTCTCGACAGCCTGCAACACCCCGAATTTCTCCGCTCACACTGGAAGGCCATCATCCGTGAAAGCAAACAACAGGCGCAAAAGGTAAGTGCCAAACTGCTCAGCGAACTATTTTAAACTCCCTTCCCTATGAACACGCCAAGCGACACCGCAGAAAAAAAAACCAAGCCCTGCAGCCCTATCAGCCGCCTTGGTTTCTGGCTCGGCATCGCCGCTTTTTCCGCCATCCTTTTTTTCACCGATTTTGACCCGGGAAATCCCGCCGTCTCCCGCATGGCCGCGGTCGGCGTATTAATGGCCATCTGGTGGATGACCGAAGCCATCCCGCTCGCCGCCACCGCACTGGTCCCGCTCGCCGCCTTCCCGCTGCTTGGCATCATGAAAAGCAAAGACGCCGCTTCTTCCTACATCAGCAGCACCATCTTCCTCTTCATCGGCGGTTTCATGATCGCCCTGGCGATGGAAAAATGGAACCTACACAAACGCATCGCCCTGAGCATCATCCGCGCCATCGGCGGTGGCCCCAATCGACTGGTGCTCAGCTTCATGCTGGCAACCGCCTTCCTATCAATGTGGATCTCCAATACCGCCACTTCCATCATGATGCTGGCCATCGGACTCGCCATCATCTCCCAAACCGAAACCACCTTCGGCAAAGAACGCTGCCGCAACCTCGCCGTGGCGCTGTTGCTCGGCATCGCCTACAGCGCCAGCATCGGCGGCATGGCCACCCTCGTTGGCACCCCGACCAACCTGGCTTTTGTCAGCGTCTTTGCCAGCGAGTTCCCCAATGCCGAAGCGATCTCCTTCGGTCAATGGATGTTACTGGGATTGCCTCTCTGCCTAGTGATGCTGTTTTTTTCCTGGATCACCCTCACCCGTTTCCTTTTCCCCTCACCTCCCGAACTCAGCCTATCTCCCGACGTCATTCGTGACGAAGTGCGCTCACTGGGGCGTATCAGCTTCGCCGAAAGCGCGGTATTGATCGCTTTCACCCTCACCGCCCTGCTGTGGGTTTTCCGTAAAGATATTTCCATCGGTGAGAGCTTCCAAATAAAAGGGTGGTCCAATCTGGTTCCCTCCGTCGCCCCCTTCATCGATGACAGCACCGTCGTGCTCGTCATGGCGCTCGGCCTGTTCCTCATCCCTTCCCGCAGCAAGCAAGCCGATGCTTGCCCGCGCATTCTCGACGCCAGCGTTTTTTCCAAACTCCCCTGGGGCATCATCCTGCTGTTAGGCGGAGGTTTCGCCCTCGCTGCCGGTTTCCAGGCCGCCGGACTCTCTACCTTCATTGGTCAGAAAGTCGAAGCTTATGCCGGATCCATCCCTCCCCTCGGATTGATCGCCACCATTTGCGCCACCCTCACCTTCCTCACCGAACTCACCTCTAACGTCGCCACCACCCAAACCCTGCTGCCCATCCTCGCCGCCATCGGAGTCGCCATCAAAACCAACCCGCTGCTACTGATGATCCCCGCCACCCTGTCCGCCTCCTGCGCTTTCATGATGCCGGTCGCCACCCCGCCCAACGCCATCGTATTTGGCTCCGGCCGCATCCGCATCATCGACATGGTCAAAGCCGGCATCATTCTCAATCTCATCGGCGTCGTCGTGATCACCATCCTGTTCTACACCCTCGGCACTTCGGTTTTCCAAATTGATCCCCAAGTGACCCCGGAATGGGCCAGCAAAGTGACAGAGTGATACTTAAAATTTCATTTTGCCGCCGCCTTTCCAGCTTAATTTAAAAACCATGCCTCACACCGCCACCACCATCACCCGCCGCAATGCGCTAGCTCAAATCGGCCTCGCCGCCTTGACCACCAGCTCATTACACGCCGCCTCCGACCAGCCCAAACACATCCTGCTGCGCTCTTCCTGGCAAACCGTGAACATCGGCGATATCGCCCACACCCCCGGAGTCCTGCACCTGCTCGAAGAACACCTGCCTGAAGTCAAAGTCACCCTGTGGCCGAGCCACGTGAACAACGGCGTCGAAGAAATGTTACGCGCTCGTTTTCCCAAACTGGAAATCGCCAAAGATACCCCCGCCCTGCAGCGTGCCTTCAAGCAATGCGACTTCCTGCTGCACGGCTCCGGCCCCTCGCTGGTCGCCGAACGCGACGTGATCAAGTGGAGCGAACGCACCAACAACAAACCCTACGGTGTTTTTGGCATCACGGTATCGCCCAAAGGATCTGCGAGCACCAAAAACACCGGCGAAACCAAACTAGCTAAAACCATTAAGGTTCTCAGTCAGGCTCAATTTGTTTATTTTCGTGATTCCCACTCACTGCAATTTGCCAAACAACAAGGCTGCACCAGCCCGGTGATGGCTTTTGGCCCCGACGGTGCTTTTGCCTGTGACCTACGCGACGACGATAAAGCCGAGGCTTTCCTCAAAAACAACCACCTGGAAAAAGGCAAGTTCCTCTGCTGCATCCCACGCCTACGCTACACCCCTTATTGGACGATCCCCTCAAAAAAACGCCCCATCGATCCGGTCAAACATCAGCGCAACGAAGCAATGAAAGAGCATGACCATGCCCAACTGCGCCAGGCCATCATCGAAATAACCCGCCAGACCCAGATGAAAGTCCTGATCTGTCCCGAAGATCAAACCCAGATGAAAATCGGCAGGGAAATGCTCTACGATCAACTGCCCGAGGATGTGAAAAACAAAACCGTCTGGCGCCCCGACTACTGGCTGACCGGCGAGGCCATCAGCGTTTACACCAGCAGCATCGGCCTGTTTGGCAACGAGATGCACTCACCCATCATGTGCATCGGACACGACATTCCCGCCATCGTCTGCCGTTGGGTCGAGCAGACCAGCAAAGGTTACATGTGGCAGGACATCAGCCTGGAACAATGGCTTTTTGACATGGACGACGAGAGCCAAGTCAAACAAATCGTGCCCGCCGTGCTCGCCATCGCCCAAAACCCCGCCGCCGCGAAAAAAATTGCTGCCAAAGCAAACCGCTACGTGTGGCAACGCCAAAAACAAGCCATGATGCAGTTAAAAAAATCCCTTAACGCCATCAAATAAAGCCAACTCCAGCTGACATTTACCTCTCCACGACCTGATCCAGAACTAGAAATCTGCTCTAATCACCCGTTCGCCATAGAGAATAAAGAACATATAAAAGGTTGACCATTGGGTAAAAAGCCGATAAAACCACAGTTCGGCGCATTTGGATACTCCATTAAGCGTCGAAACACTATCGGCATATTTTGTGTGGCTGGGTATTTGGTAGTGTGATTTAAACAACGCACAAATTAGGAAAGTATATGAATATCTACGTAGGAAATCTGTCTTATGACATGAACGAGAATGACCTTGAACAGCTTTTTGCTGAACATGGCCCAGTGGTGAAAGTTAACATCATCCAAGACAGAGAAACAGGCAGATCCAAAGGCTTCGGCTTTGTGGAAATGACCAATCAAGCTGACGGCGAAAAAGCCATCGAAACTCTGGACGGCAACGATAGCTTGGGACGCAACCTTAAAGTCAACGAAGCGCGCCCAAGGGAAGAACGTCCCCGCGGTGGCGGTGGCGGTGGCGGCGGTGGCGGTGGCGGCAATTGGTAGCCCCATCTTTGGTAGGTCGTCACGACTCACCAAAAAATCAAATCAACAAAGGACAAACCGGCAACGGTTTGTCCTTTTTAGTGCAATCGTAACTAATTGTGACATGCATATCTGTTTACACACAATCCTTACTATTTTTGCAGCCCTTTTCCTGACTAATTGCATTACAGTTGATGAACCCCTCCCTTCCGCGTCCCCCAGTTCTTTTTTGATAGGTTACGATCTCGGCGCGTGAAGACGGGCAAAACGGGCTTTCACGCGATCCTGACAGACATGCAGTATACTCCGAAGCCGATCGCGTCGAATATTTCCGCGGATACGAAGTCGGCTACAATAGGGAAATCAAAAAACAAATCTCAGATCCCTCCTACGGTCAACCTCTAGTGGCACGCTCAAGCGCCGGCAAAGTCACGATTTCCGAAGAAAAACAAAAGTTGTTCACTTGCGTCACAGCCCGTCCGAATATCGAGCAGATCAAATTCATAACCGAACAACAGCAAATCGTCGTAAAATCACGCGGTAATCATGGACCAGCAACGGTTCAACTTTTCGACACGCGCCATGGGAAGGAAAAAGCCCGCATAGAAGCTTACAAAATCCACGACGGCAAGCCTGGCTGGGCAACTGGAATGGAAGATTGATTCGGCGATCCCATAGTCTCGGGAAATGGACTTATCCCCTTTCTCAAAACTTCATCCCTCTTCACTACCCCAGTCCGCCATTTCCCTGCGGATCTTCGGCCGGATGAACCAAATCAGGATGAACAAAGGCAATACCATCAGCCACGCTAATCCCACAAACAGCATCACCGTGGAAAGGATTTCAGTTGCATTACCTACCATGTCGGCCACTTGATCCGCTCCCGCGGCCCCTGACGCCCCTCCCGCTTTTTCCATTGCCTTCCTTTGCTGCTCTATCACCAAGGGCATCTGCTCCCTCTGCATGATAAAATTGAAAACGCCACCCACCAAGCCAAACACGATTTTCATCAAAGCCCAGCCCACCAACACAAACATCGCAAAACGTTTGCGGAAAATCAGCACCAGACTGCCGGCGAACAATAACAAACCCAGCAGAATATCAACTGCTCCACTGCCCAACATAAAAGGCTTCCACTTATCATAAAACTCCGGCGGCAAATTGGAAACCTTCGCCATCATTTCACCAAAAAAACTCGAAGCAATCGCACTCAAGCCCTTCAACACCCCCAAAATACCAAATATCAAGGTGATGATGCCCACGGTTTTAGGCCAGCTCGACTTTTTTGCCGGGCGACGCTCCCTGATCTGGTTTTGCTGATATTCTTGTTCGTTCATGCCCCGAGTCTATCGACTGAACTCTATTCGGGCAATTCCAAATTCATAATTCATAATTATTATTCTCCTCCTCACGCAAATACGCCAAAAATTAGCTTTGCCCGGCGCACGATCTAAAGGACACTAGAGATCTATGAAAAAGCTGACTTTCTTCCTTTCCGCAATCCTTGCGACGCTAACGCTCTCCTCAGGAACCTCAAGCCTCGCCGCAGCCGACGGCCCACCCAACATCGTCTTCATTTTCACCGATGATCACTGCGAACAAGCGCTTAGCGCTTACGACCCTTTACGGATCAGCACACCGAACATGGATCGCATCGCCAAGGAGGGCATGCGCTTCAACCGTTGTTACGTGACCAATGCTATCTGCGGCCCCAGCCGCGCGGTCATCCAAACCGGTAAATACAGTCACCTCAACGGTTTCATGACCAACTACCATCGCTTCAATGGCGATCAGCAAACCTTCCCTAAAATCCTGCGCAAAAAAGGTTACCAAACAGCGGTGATCGGCAAGTGGCATTTGGGAAGCACCCCCCAGGGTTTTGATTATTACGACGTACTGGTCGGCCAAGGCCCTTATTACAACCCTCCCATGTTAACCGGAGGAATCGAAGGCGAACCCAAAAAAATCGCTCACACAGGGTACACCACCGACATCCTTACCGACAAAACTTTGGCATGGCTCAAAAAGGTCGATAAAAACAAACCTTTCATGGTGATGTACCAACACAAAGCCCCACACCGCAATTGGCAGCCCGGCCCCAAATACCTCAACTGGCTCGATGACAAAACCATCGCCGAACCGGAAACCTTGTTTGATGACTACTCCCACCGCGCCTCCCCCGCTTCGAATCAGGAAATGACCATCGAACGTCACCTTTCCAGCAAGGATCTGAAATTTGATGATCCCAAAAACCTCACACCCCAACAGCTCGCCACTTGGAAGGCTGCTTATGACCCTAAGAATGAAGCCTTCCGCAAAGCCAAGCTGAGCGGACGTGAGCTGGTAAAATGGAAATACCAACGCTATGTCAAAGACTACCTACGTTGCGTAAAATCCGTAGATGACGGTATCGGTCGAGTGCTCGACTACCTCGACGAATCTGGTTTGGCAAAAAACACCATCGTCATCTACTCCTCCGACCAAGGTTGGTATCTCGGTGAACACGGCTGGTTCGACAAACGCTGGATGTATGAAGAATCTCTCAAAACTCCTCTGCTCGCCCGCTGGCCCGGTGTCATCAAACCCGGATCGATCAACAACGACATCGTCTCCAACCTCGATTTTGCCGAGACCTTTCTCAACATCGCCGGAGCCGCTGTCCCCTCCGACATGCAAGGCCAATCACTCGTCCCGCTCTTCAAGGGCAGTACTCCACAAGACTGGCGCAAAAGTTTTTATTACCACTACTACGAATTCCCCGGAGCCCACGCCGTCGCCCGTCACTATGGTGTGACCAGTGGCAAGCAAAAACTCATCCACTACTATGAACTCGATGAGTGGGAACTCTTCGACCTGGAAAAAGACCCTAACGAGCTCAAAAGCATCTACGGCAAACCCGAGGCCGCCGAAGTTCAGCAAAAACTCGAAACCGAACTCAAACGTCTGCGCACCCTCTACAAACTGCCCGCCAAAGATCCACAAAGCTCCCACCGCAAACCAAAGAAAAAGAAAAAGCAGGTGAAGAAAAAGTAAACTGATGTTTTTAAGGAATCAGAGAATAGTGTCCCTCGCTGCATTCCCATTGGCTATCGAGAAAAAATGCGTTTACTCATTTGTATGAAAACGCTTTCTCTCTCCCTTTTTCTCTATACTCTAATCGCTTTTGGCACATCCTTCGCTAATCCTCCCTCCTTACCGAATCCTCTCCCTTCTGAAAAGGGGGGCATTGTGCTCACCTTTGATGATCGTAATTTCGACGACTGGCTGGCCGCTCTTCCCTTATTCGAGCAATATAAGATCAAAGCCACTTTTTTCATCAGTGGCCCCGTCGATCAAAAGGCTCTCGATGCCGCTCTTGAACTAAAAAAACACGGCCACGCCATAGGCTGCCACAGCATCCGCCACCTCGCTGCGGTTAAATACGCCGCGCAATTCTCTGCCGAACAATACGTTCAAAAAGAAGTCCTGCCGCAGCTAACCGCATTCAAAGCCGCGGGCATTCATCCGACGGCCTTCGCCTACCCGATGAGCAACAACAACGAGTCCACCGATGCCGCCTTGTTAAAAATCTTCCGTCATGTCCGCACGGGAGCCGGCATCTCTTCTGGAGAACGTATCAGCGACAAAAAAGTTTTTTTTGTTCCAGTGTCCAACATCGGAAAACACCACATCCTTATCGGCAAGGGAGTAGATTACGCTCCCACTAAAATCCTTACTTTCCAACAGATCGATGACGCCTTGACCCGCGCCGCAAAAAACAAGGAAATCATCGTTCTTTACGCCCACCGCATCGCCTCCAGTGGAAAGGGCCATCGCATCAGCCCTACTGCACTTAAGCATATTTTCAACAGTGCAAAAAAGCTACAGTTACCCTTTTATACCGTTGATCAATTGCCTTAGGCTCGCGGCAGAAACATAGCGCTTGCAATCATGCGACCTGCCTGTTCCAATCATCTCATTCAAACCGTGCGCCTTTCTATGTTTCATTATAGCTTTCTACTGCTGATTGCAGTCAGTCTCACCTCCTGTGCGACCGCACCTCCCAATGATTCAAGGGCGAGTTCCTATGTTTTCACCTACACCGATACTAGCCACAGCCCGCTCGCTCAAGCGGCTAAACGAAAGATAGGTCAAAAAGGCAAAGCAGGCGAATCAGGGGCTCGCCTATTAACCGGAGGCCAAGATGCTTTTTTGGCACGTATGAAACTCACCGAACACGCTCAAAAAAGTATCGACCTGCAATACTACATCTGGAACCAGGACCTGACGGGGCGGCTCTTCTCCAACCAACTGATCAAAGCCGCCGACCGTGGTGTGAGGGTTCGCCTCTTGGTGGATGACATGGTACTGATCGATCGTGATACGAATGCCGCGATCCTCGATCAACATCCAAACATCGAAGTGCGTATCTTTAACCCTTTCAGCCGCAAATCATCGCGAGTTCTTCAAATGTTAGGCCAAATGAAAACCATCACCCGGCGCATGCACAACAAATCCTTCACCGTGGACGGTCATGTCTGCATTCTCGGTGGCCGCAATATTGGCGATGAATACTTCGGTGCAAACGACGAAATAGACTACGGGGACCTTGATACACTGGTGATCGGCCCTGTTGTTAAAGAAATGGAGCATTCCTTCGACACCTACTGGAACAACGAGCTCTCTTACCCCATTGCTACGCTGCATCCGCAAAAACCAAGTGAAGCACAAATCAAAGAAGGTCGAGAAAAACTCTCTTCACTGATATCCACCAACGAAGCGGATCGCTACCGCAAAGCCCTGACAAGATCTCATCTCGCTGAAGACCTTGAGAAAGGCCAACTTGAATTTGCATGGGGACAAGCGCGCATCATCGGAGATGCCCCGGAAAAAATCTCTAGCTCACGATCCGCTACAAACTTACATCTCACTACCGCTCTGAAACCCTACTTCGACAAAACCCAAAAGGAGCTCATCATCATCTCTCCGTATTTTGTGCCAACCAAAACAGGCACGACCTATCTTGCCAGCATCGCCCGACGCGGAGTCAAGGTGCGCATTCTCACTAACTCACTCGCATCCACCGACGTACCGGCCGTGCATGCGGGCTACCGCAAATACCGCAAGGATTTACTGGCCGCGGGAATCGAACTCTACGAAGTCAATGATCAGAAGAAAAAACTCGACAGCCGTGATCTGAATTGGCTGGGAGGCGCCTCGAAATCCAGCCTACACGCCAAATCCTTTGTCTTTGATCGTCAACAATCCTTCATTGGCTCTTTCAACTTCGACCCACGCTCGGCCAAGGAAAACACCGAAGTTGGCATCGTACTGGATTCGCCTGAGATCGCTCAAGAGCTCGCTTTTATTTTTGACAACCGCCTGAAAAAATCGGTTTATCAACTGCAACTATCAAAAGGGAAACTGCTCTGGCAAGAGGTCAAGAAAGGTGAACTCAAAATCCATCACAAAGACCCTCACACCAGCTTCTTCCAACGCCTCACTCCTCGCCTAATGGGTCTGCTGCCAATTGAATGGTTATTGTAAAAGAGCTACTTTTTTTGCTGTGGCCCTAACATCAACGAAGCAGGCAGTAGTTTAGGGTGATTTATTTTTCGCCCCCCTTCCTCTCCCCCCGCCACAACCACCTCAAAGATTCCGGGAAAATGGCACCTCCATGATTACCGTTATGGGCACCTTCGCCAAAAATAAATTTGGAATCGTAGTTCGCAAACTTCAACGCCGCAGCCATTTGTTGATTCGACAAGGGCCAATTACCATGCTGATTATCCACGTCATTGGAGCCGTCCTGGAGAAAAACCCGCAACGGTTTTTTCTCAGTCTTGCGAATCAGTGACGGATACACATGCCCTCCACGAATGTTGGTGAAACTACCAATCTGACTGATTACCTTGCGGAATAAATCCGGTCGCTGCCAAGCCACCGTAAACGCACAAATTCCGCCCGAACTCATGCCACAAATTGCTCGTTGTTCCGGGTCGTCCGTAAGTCGGTAACTTTTGCCCACTTCAGCAAGAATTTCGGTTTCTAGAAATTTTGCGTAATCGGCACTGAGCGTATCGTATTCAAAAGAACGATTGCTCTTCACCCCCTTCGGAGCACGCCATTTCTGAGGCGCATCCAGTTCATCGGCGAACCAGCCAGGATTAATAAAAATGCCAATCGTCACCGGCATGTCTCCCGCCGCGATCAAGTTATCAAAAACAATCGGCACCCTCACTTGCCCCTTCTCCCCGACATAAGCATGCCCATCCTGAAAGACCATCACGGCAGCTTTCTGCTTACCCTCCGCTTTATACTGCGCCGGCACATAAACCGAATACTCACGAATCGTGTCGGGAAAAACCTTGCTCTTCCAGGTTTTGGTAACCACCTTACCTTTCGGAACCCCCTCTTTACGTTCAGAGTCAGGGCCAAAGGCATATTCTTTTGTTTTGGTTTTATCATCCGCAGCAAAAGCTGATACGGCAAAAACCCCTACCGTGAATATGACAAACAGCCTCAAAAAAACAGCCTCAGGAGATTTAATCGTCGTTATCATATCCACCAAATATCGCCAGCCCAACACCAACCGCAAGCTCCGAAATCATACCAGTATCGACTCGATCTTAGCCACCACCTGCGCAACCGCTTCAGAACCCAGCTTCTCAATAAATTCTACTTCTCGTTTTTCCCAATCAAGATTTTTTATCTGGTCTGATAAAACCACACCAGCAACCTGCTTCCCTTCTATCAATACCTCAAACGGATAACCCTTAATTTTTGAGGTGATCGGACAAAACAAAGCTAATCCTACCTTAGAATTATAAGACTTGGGAGACAGCACTAAAGCAGGCCTTTTTCCTCTTTGCTCGTGCCCTGCTTGCGGGTTGAACTGCAACCACACTAGATCACCACGCTCTGGCACATATTGCTTCCTCACCACTCCTCCTTACCAACGGAACTTCCTGTATCAATCCCTTCGTGAAGATTGCCTTCGTTTACCTCCGACAACAAAACGTCCAAGTTGTAGTGAAAACTTTTTTTAGGAGTCAAAACAATTTCTCCTTCCCTATTATTGATCTCCATCTCAAGCCCCTCGATCAAATTTGCCTCACTTACCAACACGCTCGGTATTCGCAAAGCCAGACTATTCCCCCATTTACTAATCTTAGTCTTCATGATGACAGTATGTATCTACAACGTAGATCCGTCAACCATTGGCTCAATCAACACCACTTTTCGTTTTTTCGTAACTCAGCGTCTTCATGTTATCTCCCCCGCATTTGCGAGATCGGCGGCGGTTAAATTCTCCTCCGCTACAAATCCTCATCCGTCAGCGCCCCCTGCGAAGCACAATTAACCAACTTAGCATACTTAGCCAAAACTCCTCGACGATAACGCGGCTTGGGTTGTTTCCATTTCTTCAAACGAGCAGCGATCTCCTTCTTAGTAACATGCAACGTCATCTTGCGTTTCACGGTATCGACAGAAATCTGATCTCCATTCTCTACGATGGCCAAGGGTCCACCCAGAAAAGCTTCTGGAGTCACATGCCCCACCACAAAACCGTGGCTACCTCCGGAAAAACGTCCATCAGTGAGCAAAGCCACATCCTTACCCAGTCCACGCCCCATGATCGCAGCGGTGGGTCCGAGCATCTCCCGCATCCCCGGCCCGCCTTTCGGTCCTTCCATGCGAATCACAATCACATCACCTTTTTTGATCCGGCCACTGAGGATCGCTTTCATCGCCGCTTCCTCGGAATTAAAGGGGCGCGCCGTGCCTTTGAAAAAATCACCTTCCTTGCCACTGATTTTCGCCACCGCTCCAGTGGGCGCCAGGTTGCCGTAAAGAATCGTCAAATGACTTTCAGCTTTGATCGGATTACTAAAAGGACGGATCACTTTCTGCCCCTTTGGATAAGCTTTCACTTTAGCCAGGTTCTGTTTCAAGGTGCGTCCGGTCACTGTCATGCAATCGCCATGCAACAAACCTTTGTTCAACAGCATCTTCATCAGCGGTAAAGTTCCTCCGATATCCACCAAGCTCTCCATCATGAATTGCCCGCTAGGTTTCAAATCTGCCAACACTGGCACCTTTTTCCCAATCCGAGTGAAATCGTCTATCGACAACTTAACGCCGATAGATGACGCCATTGCCAATAAATGCAAAACCGCGTTCGTCGACCCACCCAAAGCAATCACCACCGTGATCGCATTTTCAAAAGCCTTCTTGGTCATGATGTCACGTGGCCGAATGTTATTTTTCAACAAACCCACCACGGCGGCACCCGCATCAAAACAATCCATCAACTTATCGTCAGACACTGCTGCCTGAGCTGAACTGTTAGGCAAACTCATGCCCAAGGCTTCTATCGCCGAAGCCATCGTATTTGCCGTATACATGCCTCCACAAGAACCTGCGCCAGGTATCGCCACCTCGCTCACGGCCTCCAGATCGTCATTCGAAATCACACCAGCTGATTCCTGCCCCACCGCTTCATAGACGGAAACAATATCGACTTCTTTCTCATTCAAACAACCCGCTTTGATCGTACCTCCATAAACAAAAACCGCTGGACGGTTCAAGCGCGCCAGTGCCATCAGGCAGCCCGGCATATTTTTATCGCAGCCTCCTATCGCCACCAGACCATCCATACCTTCGGCACCGGCAACCGTTTCAATCGAATCAGCGATGACCTCGCGCGAAACCAACGAATACTTCATGCCCTCGGTTCCCATCGAGATGCCATCTGACACGGTGATGGTATTAAACACCACCGCCTTACCACCCGCAGCATCCACTCCTTTAGCCGACTCGTCTGCCAGCTTGTTGATGTGCATGTTACAGGGAGTGACCATGCTCCAAGTCGACGCGATGCCCACCTGTGATTTTTCAAAATCCTCACGTTCAAAACCCACCGCATAAAGCATCGAACGACTGCCCGCCCGATCCGGCCCGTCCACCATCGGTCCGGAAAACTGACGGTGGGCTTGAGTGATCGCTTTTTTGCGGCTGGTTTTTTTCTTTGCTGACGCTTTCATGGCTTAATAATATCTGATGCTGAAGTATCCGCTAACAGTTTGTTGCCCCGTCCGTCCCGTCAAGCAATCAGTGGAATTTTCCAACGCATGAATAGACGCCTCCTTGCCCTGTTTTACGCGGAAAGCAGTTGCACGGCGTTAAAAAACGCCCTAAATAGCGACACATGGCTAAGCACAAAATACTCGTCGCCGATTCGATTTCAGAAAAAGGAATCGATGATCTCAAGAACGACCCTGATATCGAGGTCGATGTGAAGTTCGGACTCAGTGAAGACGAACTCGTCGCTATCGCATCAGAATACTCTGGTATCATCGTGCGCAGCGCCACCAAAATCACCGCACGGGTGATCGAAGCCGCTACCCAATTGAAAGCCATCGGTCGTGCCGGAGTCGGAGTGGACAACATCGACATTCCCACCGCCACCAAACACGGAGTGATCGTGATGAACACTCCTGCCGGCAATACCATCTCGACCGCCGAACACGCTTTCAGCCTGATGACCTCCATGGCTCGCACCATTCCCCAGGCTCACGCCAGTGTGGTTGCTGGGCGATGGGATCGCAAAAAATATGAAGGGGTGGAACTTTACAAAAAAACCCTGGCAGTGCTCGGCATGGGTCGCATCGGCAGTGAATTCGCCAAACGCGCGCTTTCTTTTGGCATGCGCGTCGTTGCCTACGATCCCTATCTCGCTGCCAGTCAGGCCAAGATCATGCGAGTCGAATTATGTGAAAGCATCGAAGACGCCGTCGCCCAAGCCGACTTCATCACCATGCACATGCCCAAAACACCCGAGACCACGCACATGATCAATGCCGAGCGTATCGCCTTGATGAAAGACGGTGTGCGCATCGTCAACTGCGCACGTGGCGGATTGATCGACGAAGCCGCTCTACTCGAAGGCATCGAAAGTGGCAAGATCGCCGGAGCCGCCCTCGACGTTTACGAAACCGAACCTCCAACCGCTGATAGCGCTTTACTCAAATGCGATAAAATCGTATTCACCCCCCATCTCGGAGCTTCCACCCAGGAAGCCCAGGAAAACGTCGGTATCGAAATCGCCCACACCGTCCGCGACGCCGTGCTCAACGGCACCGTCGTCAACTCGATCAACACCCCCAATATCGATGAAAAAACCATCGAAGAAATTGGGCCCTACCTCGATCTTGCCGAAGTACTGGGCAAACTGATTTCCCACATCGCCCCGCAACAGCCGGATTTCTTCCGTATCAACTACAACGGCAAAGTCAGCGATGTCGATACCACCCTCATCACCCGTTCCGCTCTGAAAGGTTTCCTTTCCCTGAGTTCCGGTGAAACCACTGTCAATACCCTCAACGCACCTAGTTTTGCTGAAAACCGGGGGATCCGCGTGACCGAGTCCCGCATCCCAGCCCCTTGTGAGTTCACCGACCTGATCGAAGTCGAAGTTGGCAACGAAAAAGAAAGCACCGCCGTAGCCGGAACCTTTTTTGGCAACCAACCACGCATCGTCAAAATCCGCGACCGCTCAGTCGAAGCCACTCCAGAGGGCCACCTGCTGATGCTCGAAAATCTCGACTCACCCGGCGTCGTCGGCCATGTCGGCAAAACGCTCGCGCAACACGGCGTCAACATCGCCAGCATGTCACTCAGCCGCAACAAAGTCGGCGGCCGCGCCCTCAGCGTGCTCAACCTCGACTCCGCCCCCAGCGACACCTTGCTCGGCGACCTGGAAGCCCACGAAGGCATCCACGAAGCCCGTTCCATCGACCTTTAAGCCACCCCACAACTGTTCTTCTTCAATTCAAGAACAAATTTGCATGGGGTTTGACCCTTTTTATTTATTCAAGAACAAATTTGCATGGGGTTTGACCCTTTTTATTTGGGGTTTGACCCTTTTTATTTACTTGTTTCCAGGCGACCTCGTAAAGCTGGTCTCCAATCCGCCGTGAGTTTTTTAGCTCGCACAACAACCGCAATCACTTGGGCGCTTGCCTTTAATAAACCTGCGTTTATCTGCGAAATCCGTGCTGTAAAACACCGAGCTTTAACCTTATCATGCTCCACGTAGGCCTGCGCCCGATCTCAATCCACGACCAGCGCACCGAAAATGACATCCTTGATGCCATGTTCTTCCGCCATTTTCACCACCGCTTTGATATCCTCCGTTCGACATTTTTTCTCCGCTCTGAGGTGAAGCCTGGTGAGAATCTCCCCGTTATACGGTGGCTCCTGCATTTTTTGCAACTAGTACAAAAAGAGCAGTTTGAGATTTGATTTGTTTACCGCCTTTCCTTCGAAAAAAATCTCTCCATTGTTGTTCAATTCGACCACTAAGCGACCTCCTCTCCCCATCTCTATTTCATTGTGACGTTTAACTACCTCAATGATGATGGCGTCAAAAGCGGCACTCCGCCTTCCAAAATGCCCCTTTCGCAAAGCTCTTAACATCTGTTGCACTTTGCCAGCATGATTACCTTGCACCCAATAGAGAGCAATCCTGCAAGAACCATCGGGTAGTTTTTCGGCAAAAGCCATCTCCCAACTATCTGCATTTCGAATTTGATAAAAATACTTATCTCTCCCAGTCTTAAAAAAATCTAGCAAGGCATCTAGTTCAAGGTTCTCGACTAATCTATTCAAAGAGCCTGCTGTTTTTAGAATTTTACCAGGCTGGGTAATAAACGAATGAGCCACTCTGACATCCCCGTCTTTTGAAGACCATTCCCAAAAAATACCTCCCACATCAGAACCCATACTTGGACAGTCCTCCATGAACCCAGGCATCTCGACAATGTAATCATACAACTTCCAGTTGGTAGTCTTAGGCAAATCTTGACCGATCGCATCACAAACCAATGATCCGAATATTAGAAGCGAAGCAAACACAGTGGCATTCATCGAAGCTACAATAAACTCAATCCCCTCCGTTTTTCCACCGCTATCACAACTTATACACAGTAATAACTCCAGAAAAACACAATAGAAACACAGCTCCGCCCCCTGAAATATAGATAAAATCCATTCTCACTATAATTCTTATAATTATAATAAAAAAGCCTTGCCTTATTCTAGAAATTATATAAACTACCCATCCCTTCGCTATTGAAGGGATATAAAAACAAACAACCGATCTCCTGTCATGATTGATAAAACTCATTTTCGGATCCCCTCAGCTGCTGTAGAAAAGCTGGACAACCTCGCTGCAAGCACTCACAGCCATCCGGCTACAGAGCAGCCTATCGAGCGCCTCGATGAAGTTGAAAAGCGTCTCGCGCTCTTTGAGGAGATGCTTTTTGATTGCGCCATGACCTTGAAAGACAAAGTTGCCGACCGTTTGGATCAATTGGAAGACCTCTGCCACCACGAGACCGCTCAACTACGCCAGGAGTGCCAACAGGGTGAATACGACCGCAAAAAAGAACTCAACCTGCTCACTTTGAAAATCTCCGAAGCCATCGACCGCATCGCCGCAGAAAAAAATCGCTCCCAGCAGCCCGATGAAAATAGTGCTGCCCGTTTTCCCGAACTGGACAACCTACCCACCGGCCGAAAAAACGATAACTGATCTCAAACCCACGCTACAGAATTCCACGTTGCAGAATCAGAACAATCGTGGTTGAATTGCCCAAATGGAATATCATTCCGACTCTTCCTCTTCTCCTGCCGGAGCCATCTTTAATGACCTCGGCCTCTTGATCCTGCGTTTGAGTGCTGGCTTGCCACTGCTCTACTTTCAAGGCTGGCATCAAAGCTTTCGCGCCTGGGCTTTTGTTTGGGAGAAAAAAAGCTGGAGCCTGATGGAGCAATTCAAAGAATTGGGGTTTGCCGCGCCCGGATTTTTCGCCACCGCCGTGATCCTGCTCTGTGTGGTACTGTCTTTGGCCGTGATTTTTGCAGTTTACACCCGCATCAGCGCTTTTTTACTCCTGGTCCTGATCACTTTCATGCTGGTGGTTCCGGTGGAAATCTCCGGCAGCCTCAACGCCCAAACTCTACTGCTCTACGCCGGAATGGCATGCGCCTTGATCTTTACAGGTGCAGGCCGCATTTCCCTCGACCATCTACTAACTAGGAAAAAGCCCCTGTAATTGGCAATTTGAGCACTTTTTGCAACCAAGCGCATTTGTTATTAATTCGCTTTAAAGCCGAAAATCCCTTGCAAGATGGACAGAACACCGCCCTGTTGCCGCCATGTCTCAATTTGAGGAACTCGGATTATCCAAACCTGTCCTTCGTGCCGTAGAAAAATCCGGTTACGAAACACCTACGCCCATCCAGGCGCAATCCATCCCCGTGGCACTGGAGGGACGAGACATCATCGGCGCCTCACAGACGGGTACCGGCAAGACCGCAGCCTTTTCCCTACCTATCATTTCTAAAATGACCCCGGGGCTTCATCCCCAGTGGTTGGTGCTCGAGCCCACCCGTGAACTGGCCGCCCAAGTAGCGGAAGAAGTAAAACGCTTCAGTTTTTACCGTCCCCTCAACAGCGTTTTGTTACACGGCGGCGTCGGATACGGTGAGCAACTGGACGGATTGGAAAGCAAACCCGACATCATTCTCGCTACTCCCGGCCGCCTGCTCGATCTTATCGAAAAAGGCCACATGTCGCTGTCCCATGTCAAATACCTGGTACTCGACGAAGTGGATCGTATGCTCGACATGGGATTCCTGCCCGATGTGCGTAAAATCGTCAACATGTGTGACCAGGACAGACAAACGCTGTTTTTCTCAGCCACCATGCCACCCGCCATCCAGACCTTTGCCGAATGGGCACTCAAAGATCCGGTGGAAATCGAAATCGGCGAACGCCGCTCTCCAGCTAAAAACGTCAAACACGCCTTTTACCCCGTCGCCATGGATCAGCGCGACGAACTCCTGCTCGCCTTGGTGAAATCCACTGATTTCAACAGCCTGATGATTTTCACTCGGACCAAAAAAGAAGCGGACACCTTGCATTTCATGCTCAGCAGCAAATCCGAAGCCAAAGTCGCAGTGCTACATTCGGACATCAAACAAAATGACCGAACCAAAGCTCTGGCAGGTTTCCGTTCCGGCGATTTTGATATTATCATCGCCACCGACCTCGCTGCGCGTGGCCTCGATGTCACTGGAGTCACTCACGTGATCAACTACCGCGTGCCCGAAAACGCCGAAGACTACGTTCACCGTATCGGCCGCACCGGCCGCGCTGAAAAGGAAGGCGATGCTTTCACTCTGCTTTCCGGTGACGAACTGGACAATGCCAAGGCGGTAGAAGTCTTCATCGACAAAAAAATCGAACGCCGCAAACTCGAAAACTTTGATTACATTTACACCGCCCTGCTGGATGCCGAACCACCCAAACCCGTGCGCAAACGCCGCCCGCCTGCTCCCAGACGGCGCCGTTGAACATTTTCCCTTTACCCTGACTTTATGCGCGTCCTTTCCATCGATCCCGCGCTTCGCAATACCGGTTATGCTATCATCGAACGCATAACGAGCCAAGGCAGCCCCACATACCAGGCGCTTACTTACGGCGTGGTCAAAAACTCACGCAAGCTTCGCCAATCCGGCTGCCTGGTCGCTATTCGCGAACAGATCAACGATGTGATCCGCAAATACCAACCCGAGCAGTGCGCCATCGAGGGAGTCATTTTCGTGCAAAGTTATAAAACAGCCATCACCCTCGGAGCCGCACGGGGGGCATCAATGATTGCTGCCGGTGACCACGGACTCGATATTTACGAATACGCCCCGCGACGAGTCAAACAAGCCGTTGTCGGTCGGGGCGCCGCTGACAAACAACAGGTTGCCTTCATGATCCGAGCTCTGCTCAAGCTCACAGAAACGCCTGACCCCGATGAAGCCGACGCCCTGGCTATTGGACTAGCCCACTTTTACGCCATTGATAGCAACCGCCCGCTCTCCAACCAAGCTGATCCGATATAGTCCAACTCTCCCTTCATATTAAGTCTCGGAAATTAATACTTAAAGGAAACGATTGCCGAGCCTAGCGCTTTGCGTAAAGATAGAGAATCTGAGCAAGATCTCCTTATCATGATATTGGCCGCTGTATTTCAAGAGGACCGCAACCGACGAGTCCTCATCCGTATGGATGAGACACCACTCAAAATCGGTCGCAGCCCCCAGCCCACCCTTGAGGAAGATGTCGTTCTGGTACGCATCCCATGGAATGACCGCTTGATCAGCCGCAATCATTTCATCACCAGCTTGCAAGGCGAAGAACTCATGGTGGAGCGACTGCCTGCCCTGCCAGGACGCACCCCTCCTAACGAATTTTACAGCAACGCCCCCTATGATCAGCGGCAAGCCTTGCCCGATCCCCTGCGGTTAAAAGTTGGTGACTCCTTCGTCGTTGGAAAAAATGGTCACACCTCGTTTTATTGTCTAAACTCGGAAAGCGATTTGGATAAAGCTCTGGCACAATACGATCAGCAAAGCTCGTCCAAAGAGAGCCACTTCGAGTCCAAACACACCAGCAGTGTCCACTACGACGAAGTCGAAGCACTGGATGAATACAGCTTGCGCTTGCAACTCAAACTTTTACAACGCGAATTACCCGAACAGGTACTCAGCGGATGGACCGGCACCACCGAGCTGTTCACCCGTGCCGCCACCTTTTTACAAAATGCCTTACCTGGGCAAAAAGGCGTCACCGCTGCCTTTCTCGCACTTGAGCCCGGCAAATACGAACTGCTCAACCCTGACCCTAACATACCTGCCAACTTTCAACCCAGCAGCACCCTGCTGAGCGAACTAAGCGTCACCGACCCGTCGCCAGGAGACATTCACGTCTGGACCTCGGAAGAGGAAGAAGCGATCTTTGCCAATCGCAGCCTCGGATCGCAGGTGGATTGGGTAGCCGCCTTGCCAGTTTCTGTTTTGGATGAAGGCTCTGCGGTTTTACGAGACCGCAAAAACAGGCCCATTTACCTTTATATTGAAACTCGACAAGCCTCGGCGACTGCGGCCAAGTCATTCATCCCTTTTTTACGGCTCATCGCCTCCTTGGTAGCCAGCCTGCTATCCGCACGTGCCAAACAGCGCATTCAGGATCAGATGTCTTCCTATTTTTCTCCCGCCCTCAGACGCCTGTTGCGAGACGGGAACGAAGAACAACTCGAACCCTCGATGACCGAATGCACCGTGCTGTTCTGCGACCGCCGCGGCTCCTCACGCATCATGGAAAAGGCCCGCACCGATGAAGAAATCCTAATCCAGCTCGAAGACAACCAGGCTGTCGTTGGTGAGATCATTCAGAATGTGTTCGACCACGACGGAGTGATCACCGACTTCGCCGGTGATGGAGTTCTGGCGCTGTGGGGCTGGCCCACTCACGTCACTGCCAGTGAACAACACGCTCTGCATGCGGTTAATACCGCCTACGCCATCGCCAGTCACTTCACGTCCCGGGTTGAATACAGCAAAAAAAGGCGCCAACACTTTTCACCCATTCGAATTGGTGTCAGCACCGGCCGCATTGCGGTGGGGAAAACCGGCCCTGCCCAGCAAATGCACATCAGTGTATTCGGGCGCCAGGTCAATTTCGGCGCGCGGCTTGAAAGCATCGCCAAAGAGTTCGGCATCCCGGTTCTGGTATCGAGTGAAACCATCTGGCAAATGCCGGAAACTTCCCATCGTTTCCGCAAGCTGTGTTACATGAAACCTGCGGGGTTCCTGCAATCCTACCCGATTTTCGAATTAATCCTGCCAAAAGAACTGGGCGGCAGCGGCGCAGACGACACTCATATAGAGATATATGAACAAGCTCTGCAGTTGTTTGTCGAAAGAAAGTGGAGGGAGTGTCGTCAACTGCTGGAGAACCTGCCTCGCGATGATCAACCCGCGCGCTGGTTGCATGGAAAAACTGATAAATACAGCAACAAAAATCTACCTGATAACTGGGATGGCTCCATCAGCAGTCTTGCAAAGTAGTGCCTCGGCGCCAAATACCCAGACGCCTTATTCATCGTCCAAGTGAAAAAAGAATTCACCATCAGCGATTACCAGATCCACTTGCCCGCCTTGGGTGAAGGGGCTTTTGGTACCGTCTACCGGGCTACCTACCGGGGCATCAGTGACCGTGCCCTCAAGATTTTCCGCCCCGACGCGGTCGACCTCTCCACCATGGCTCGGGAACTGGAGAAACTCTCATCGGTGGCCGAACACCACGGCATCGTCACCTTGCATGACTTTGATCTCTTATCTGACTCTCCCTACTACGCCATGGGTTTGCACGCAGACTCCCAGCCCGACGGCTCGTGGAAAACCCGCACGCTTGAAGGTCTGGAAAACAATACCGACCCACGCGAGTCCTGGCGCCTAATCCGAGAAATCGCTGATGCTCTGGCTTACCTCCATCGCAATCAAATCATTCACTGCGACGTCAAACCCAGCAACATTCTGTTAACTGACGAAAATCCGACCCAAATAAAATTATGCGACTTCGGCCAAAGCCGCAACGAAGCCGTGGAAAATGTCGATCCCGCCGGCACTCCGCTTTACGCCAGTCCCGAACAATTGCGTGATCCACGCGACTCCGCCGACGGCAAAGGTTTCCGTTGGGATGTTTACAGCTTCGGAGTGGTCGCCTACAAACTGATCACCGGCCACCTTCCGCGTCTGGAAAAAATTTCAGCTTCAGATGTTTCCAGCTTTGATCTGGAAGCGACCATTGCCGAAGCTGACCTGGATGATACCATCGCCGATGGCAGTGGTATCAACGGAGAGACCCTTGCCAACCTGATCGAAAGTGAGGAGGAAATCGTCTGGCCCGAGCGCATCCGCATCCACCCTGACCGCCGGGAGTTGATCGAACGTTGCCTCAGCACCGATCCAAAAAAACGTTTTGCTGATATGCGCGAGGTATGGAACCTCATCAAGCACATTGACCAACAACGAGTTGTCAATCGAGCCCGGCGCCTAAGCTTCCTTTTCGCCACCCTTCTTTTTGCCGCCATCTGGGCCACGGGTTTTGCTTTTGTGCAAGCCAAACGCGCTAAAGAAGCGATCGAAGAAAGTCACACCAATCGTGAACAAGCTGAAAAGCTGGTGCTGTTCATCATCAATAACTTGAACTCCGAACTGTCCCGCAGCGGTCAACTCGAGCTGCTGGAGCACATCGGTCACAACGCCGATACCTACCTCGAAAATTTGTCCACCGGCCAGCGCTCCGGGCAAACTTTGCTACGCCTGTCCGCCAACACCGCAGCAATGAAAGGCGAAGCCGCGCTGCGCAAAGGCGAGTTGGACTTTGCCCTTCAACACCTCAAGAGCGCCTACGAGATCCACTCCAAACTGCTGGAAGAAAATCCCGACGATAGCAGCCTGGTTGATTTGACCTCCAATGACCTGATGGGCATTGCCAAGGTTTTCGACCAACAACAAAAATACGACGAAGCCATCGAACAGTGCCAACAAGCCTACGATTTGCGTACCCGCAACCTGAGAAACAGCACCATTGAAGACCCCCAACTCATCCCTAGAGTGACTCAATGCCTGTCACACATCGCCGACCTCCAAAAACGCAAGGGCGAGCCCGATGACGCCCTCGAAACTTACCATCGTGCCATCGAGCTCTACAGCGAAGCTCTCACCAAAGCTTCCAAAACCTCCCAGGCCGTTCTGCTAAGCAACTTGCTCAAAATTCTACCCAAGCAAGCCTCCCTACAATTGGAAGAAGGTGATGACCGAACCGCCCGTGACACCATCCTGACCGTCTTCGCTTATGCTACTCAACTCAGTGCACTCGGTGAAGATCATGCCCTCGACAGTCAGGTTGCCAAAGCTGACGCCAATCGTTTTCTAGGAAAAATTTACCTGGGCATGAATGATAAAACCTCTGCTTTGAAATTTTTCCGCCAGGAAGTTCCCCTGCGGGAGAACATCAGCTCAAACCTCGCACCCCAAACCCCCGAATATAAAACCCAACTGGCAGAATCACTGGCCCTCTTCGCCACCAGTAAAGATCTCACATTGCCAGAAGACCGCACCGTAGCCATCAACAGCTACCAAGACGCCATTCGCAGTCTGGAACGACTCCCTCCATCCGTAAAAAAGGACGAAAACATTCGTGCCCGTCTCGCTGACTACCGTGAAAAAATCGACCTAATTTACGAAATGGACGAATAAGGACTGAAAGACCCGCACAAAAAAACCTCCCACCGGAAATCCAATGGGAGGTCTTTAAAGTTTATCGAGTTATTTTTAACTCACCAGCTTCATCACCGGCTTGCCTTTGTTGGCAAAAGTGAAGGGACGACGAGTTGGTGAATAAATCGTCTCATCCAAATCGATACCCATTGCATAGCCAATCGTTGCAATGAAGTCCGCTGGTTCAACAGGATCATTCTTAACCTTTTTACCCATCTTATCGGTCGAGCCATACACTTGACCTCCCACAATGCCACCACCGGCCAACATGGTCGAATAAGCAACGGGGTAGTGATCCCTACCAGCATTCATATTGATAGTTGGAGTTCTACCAAAGTCAGTATTCACCGCGATCAAGGTGCTGTCCAAAAGACCTGCCGCCTCAAGATCCTCGATCAGAGCCGTCAAGGCCTTATCGAGTGCCGGGATTCGTCCCTGCAACGCATTATCTAATCCAATGTGCATATCAAAACCGCCCGCAACCACTTCGATCACCCGGACACCGTTTTCAACCAAACGCTTGGCCAGCAAACAACCTTGCCCCAAACGACCTGATCCGTATTTCTCACCATTGGCTTCCTGGGAAATATCAAAGGCTTCCAAATCGTCGCTTTTCAGCAATTTATTGGCCTGCTTGTAATATTCCACATAAGACTGAGCGCTGGCGTATTTGTATTTGTCAGCAAATTTTTTGCCCAAGCCCTGCGCCATTTCCATCCGTCGTTCGAAACGGGATTCATCAGTTTGAATAATCGAGTTTGGCACCCCGCCAGCAGGATCTGCAATCGGCAGCGGGCTTCTCGACGGATCGAGATAACCTGCATTGGAAGTGCTCTGCCCCACCACCACACTGTCAGGCAAAATCTTACCGCGTTTGCCCAATAATTCCTCAGCAAAGGGCCCCAGTGTCGGATGCACAATAGTCGCCCGTTTGGCATAACCGGTGCGGTTCATGTACTGCGCCACTTCATGCGCCCCATTGGTCGAAGTCATGCTGTTGATGATCGCCAGTTTGTCCGCATGTTTTGCCAGTCCGGTAAAATGATTACCCAGACGCAAACCGTCCACATTAGTCGAGATCGCCTCACTAGGCCCCATCACCGTGCTGTTATCCTTGGGATCAAAGGTATCGAGATGCGTCATGCCACCAGAAAGGTAGATGTAGATCATGCTCTTTGCTTTACCTGTGTCGGTTTTGCCCGCAGCGGCACTCACCACCGTCGGCAGCATACCTGCCACCCCTACCCCCAAGCTGAGTTGCGCAGCTCTTTCAATAAAAGCGCGGCGACCCAGTTCGTTTTTACCTGCCAAATTAAATAAATCTTTCATGATTTTATATATAAATGTTAATCGTTTATTAATTCCCCGTCACCTTATTGAACAAACAGGAATTCAGGACTGTTCATCAAGGCCCATGCCAAATCACTGACCCCTTCATCTCCGAAGTCCTCCATCATTTTCATGCCGAGCTTCAACTCGTCATCCGATGGGTAACGGGACAACATAGTGAAGAAAATACCGCGCACCTTGTCATCCGGCGCATCGAGCACCTCCAAGTCCTGCACCACTTTCGACGAACTACCAGTCAAACGTTCGGTCACTCCCCCGTTCATCAAGGCCAGCACCTGGGGCACCGATCCATCCAACGAATGTTCATCTGTCACCAGGCGATCCGATTGACCAAACGTATCCAACAGCGAAGCCGCGGGTGCGGGTTGCACCATCTGCGATGCCCGGATCATTTCGACCCGCCCCATCTTAGGAACTGATGGAGCCGAACCTTGCAATTCACCTGGCTCCGATACCACGATGTCTCCCAAACGACGGAAATTCGCATCGTAAGCCTGGTATTTTGCGAAAATATCTTCAACGCTTTCTTTTTCGAAATCGATCGTCAAAACCGATCTCAAGAATGACCCGTCGCGACCTTTCACTTCGTCAATTTTAGGGCCCGATGCGAGTAACATCAGTGAATCCCAAGCCTGCTCTGGTTTCATCCGACGCAAAACCGGTCCGGCAAACAGATACGCCTTGGTCGTGGCTGGCTCCTCGGTAGTCGCCAATCCCTGATACGCACGGGTATTATATAGAATGCGCATGAACTCACGCAGATCGTAGTTCACCCGTTTCATTTCACTGGTAACAAAAGCCAACACCTGAGGTTGCCCGCAAACCGAATCCTTCTCAAAATCCGTCACCGGTCCAATCAAAGGTTTGCCAAAAGCGCGATCCCACATGCGATTGGCGATCACCATCGCAAAACGAGGATTGTCAGCTGAAGTCATCCAGTCGGCCAAAGCCTCACGCCGGGTTTTGCCACCTTTTTTAGCTGCACCACCAAGCAGGGTTCTCGGCTTCACCACTGCGCCGGGTTTTCCGCCGCTGCCACGGAAATCATGTGGCAACTGGGTTTCCAGATTTTCTTTATCCTCGACATCCCAACCAATGAAATCCAAATAACGGTAAAAGTTATAAGCTAACTGACGGTTATCTGTCGGCACCCCGTTCTTCTTAGCATAAGCCACAAACTCTTTCGTTTTGTTACCACCTTTTTTCCCCATCATGCCACCCATCATACCGCGACCGGCGATGCGTTGGGTATTGCCAAAAAATGCCGCCATGCGGAAGAAGTCCATCTGTGTCCAATCCGCAAAAGGGTGGTCGTGGCACTGGGCACATGAGATATCAATTCCCAAAAACACCTGGCTGAAATTAGCAAAAGCATCAAATTCCATGCCTGCATCACGCAGCAAAAAGCCCGAAGCCGGATTTTTTCCGATATTTCCTTTTGCCGTGATCATATTTGTCACAATCTGGTCATAAGGCGTATTGTTCTCCAACTGCTCCTGCCACCAGTTGATGTAAGGCTCTGCGCGACGGCCCCCACCTTCTCCCATTTTGCCCGTCAAACGGAACATATCGGCAAAATAGTTAAACATGTGCGAGCTGTAACCCGGATGAGTCAACAACTCGTCAATCAATCCCTCGCGTTTGTCCGGACGAGAGCTCTCCGCAAATTTCATAAACTCTTCACGAGTCGGGATACGTCCGATAATATCCAAATAAACCCGACGAACAAAAAGATCATCCGGCAGAGCTTCGTTAAAACCTTTCACTCCGGCTTTTTTCAGGTTTTTGGCCAACATGCCATCGATGCGTTTGGCCGAAGCCTTGGTCAGGGAATTGTCTCCCACTCCGTTAAATCGCTTGGCGGCTTCCGAATCCGCCTTGATCAATCGATCCAAGGGAACTTTGACCGTATTGCCATTGTTTAATCTCAGCTCCACTTTGTCGCCATCCAAAGCCACAAAAGCTGCGTTCAGTTTTTTGCCATCCTTGCTTGTCCACACACGCGCCTGCAAAGAGGGCAGGAGGCATAGTGAAAGTGCAACCATCATCCCAAATTGGGCCATTTTACCGAGATACCGAATATTCATACGTAGACAGGTTTTTGATTTTTTAATACACAGACTGAGTGAAACCCCGAACAATCAGAGCAACCCTCTTAGTTATCTATAACGCTAGGAAGTTTTTTTGTTACAGGCGATAAAAAAATAACTTTTTTTATCGCCTACTCCGCCTCATCCACTTCGACCGCCACATTCAGCCCCGCTCTTTCAGCTGCCACTCGCACCAAATTACGGATCGCCTCAATCGTATGGCCATTGCGGCCGATCACCCGACCGATGTCGGTCTGATTGAGTCGAATATGAAACTCATGCCGTTCTCCCTTCTGTTCGTGCAACACCGAGGCATCCTCCGGATGCTCGATTAGCTTGAGAACAACGTATTCAACAAATTCCTGTATTCCTAAAGTAGCTTCCATAGTTCAATTTCACAACGATTCCAAAACGCTCCACCTGGCCGGTGCCGGTGCAGTGGTCTGTTATCCAATCACGGCGAAGCTTTTTTGGGAAGCACGAAATACAATGAACTGAAAAAATGCCAACGCGGCGCATGCGGGCAATAAAAAACCGCCCTGTATAAGGACGGTCTAAAACACGTTTTTCCCCGTCCAATAAAGACAAGGGTCCGCGCCATCTGAAATAGCGTATCGAAGATCCGCTTACTCTGCAGCTGCAGCAGCCTTGCGAGCTTTTTTCAACAAGCTGCGCACGGTATCCGAAGGCTGGGCGCCTTTTGAAATCCAAGCATCCGCTTTCTCAAGGTCGATCTTGAAATTATCACCTGCTGCCAGAGGATCGTAGGTTCCTACAGCTTCGAGGATCCGGCCTTCTTTCGGCGCACGTCCATCCGCAACCACCACACGATAATGTGCCCGGTTCCTTGTCCCTTCACGTTTCAATCTAATTTTTACAGCCATCTTTGCGTCCTTTACCTATGAGTCCTATCTCGTTCCAAAATTTGAGGACTACCGTTTAAGCTTCTCTGCGAGAAAATCAAGTAGAACTTACATGCCAAATCCACCCGGCATGCCTTTACCTCCTCCCATCCCCCCCATTTGAGCCATCATCGCCTTCATTTTGCCCTTACTCTTCATCATTTTCCGCATCATCGACACCTGCTTGAGCAAGCCGTTGACCTGTGTCACCGAAGTGCCACTGCCGCGGGCAATGCGTTGACGGCGCCGCCCCTTGATGATTTCCGGCCGGGTACGCTCCTTGGCCGTCATCGACAAAATAATCGCCTCCATCTGCTTCATCCGCCGCTCATCAACCTGCATGTTGCCCATTTTTTTGCTCATGCCGGGAATTTTACCCATCAGGCTCTGCATGCCGCCCATTTTGCTCATCATTTTCATCTGTGACAGCAAATCATTAAAATCAAAACCACCCTTCTGGATCTTTTTGGCCATTTTCATGGCCTCGTCCTCATCTATCACCTCCGCCGCCTTTTCCACCAGCCCCACCACGTCCCCCATGCCCAGGATCCGTCCCGCCATGCGATCCGGCACAAAAACCTCCAACTGCTCCAGCTTCTCCCCCTCCCCGACAAATTTGATCGGCTGCTTGGTCACCGAACGCATCGACAACGCCGCGCCACCACGGGCATCCCCGTCCAGCTTGGTCAATACAATACCCGTGATCCCCACCGCTTGATCAAAACTGCCCGCCACCTTGACCGCCTGCTGCCCCGTGGCCGAATCGGCGACAAACAACACCTCGCCCGGATCGATGAAATCACGCAGCTTTTTCAACTCGGCGACCAAATCATCCTCCACCTCCTGCCGTCCCGCCGTATCAAAAATAATCGCCGTTCCATTCTGCTGCTCAGCCCAGACCAGTGCCTCCTTGGCCACCTTGAGCACATCCTTGGATCCCGCTTCAGGGCAAAATACCGGCACATCGATCTCACGACCCAAAGTCGCCAACTGCTCGATCGCAGCCGGACGAGCCAAATCACAAGCCACCAGCAAAGGACGCCGCCCCTGCTTTTTCAGATGCAGAGCCAGCTTGGCCGAAGTGGTCGTTTTACCCGCCCCGTTCAGACCCACCATCAGGATCCTCGCCGGAGCATTCAAGTTCAGAGGCGCGGCATCGCCACCGAGCAACTCGGCCAACTCATCCTGGAAAACCTTCACCATCTGCTGACCAGGTGTCACGCTGCGCAGCACACTCTCTCCCAGAGCTTTTTCCTTCACATTGGCGATGAACTCCTTCGCCACCGAAAACTCCACATCCGCCTCCAGCAAAGCCAGACGCACATCGCGCATCGCATCGGTGATATTTTTCTCACTCAGCTTGCCGTGACCGCGCAGCTTCTTAAAAGTATCCTGTAAACTGTCTGAAAGTTGTGAAAACATAATATTATAAATTTAAATCCAAATCAGCGGCTCAAGTCCAGCGCCCAAATCCCCGCTCAGCTCCTTATTTTGACACCGCCGCCGTTTTAGCCCCATTCGCAGTTGTGCCCCTCCCGCCTTCCGGTGCCATCATGCCTTTTACCGGTTTTGCCTTCAGCTGCAACTTTTTTTGTGGCAAATAATCCGCCTTCAAATCGATCTGGAACTTCCACGCAATCACCTCCGGCTTCTTTCCCCCCTCATGACGCAGCACCACCTGGACCAGACAATCCTTACTCCTCAATCGTTGCGGCACCTGATAACGGATCACTCCAGCCGCAGCATCATATTCATGCGGCACCTCTCCCAGACCCGAAACCCGCATGCGAATGCTCTCCGCATCGACCTCACCGAGCTTGGACACGTTCATTTCTATCAAAGGCAGGCGTTCGGTGATTTTTTTGCCGTCCGCCGGAGAGGTTGTCACCAGTGGCACTTCAGCTTCACCGGGCTCCGACTTGTCTCCAGCCGCCGCCACCATCAACCGCCGCCCCGAAGCCAGCATCGTCGCCCCCTTGAAAGTCATTGCCTGGGTAAAATTAGCATCACTGGTGCCATAAATCATATAACGCCCTAGCTCGGCCGGCGGCGAATCCCAATTGGTTTTCTGCTGATTCACCGTGAACAGCAACTCATATCCTGCCGCCACCCCACGCTCAGCCACTTGATTGCTGTAGATCCCGTAGGGATAAGCATAGACCTTCATCACCGTGCCGTATTCAGAGAAATTCTTCATCAGGAAATCATAGGAATCATTAAACTCCTCATCCAGCCAAGCCACATAATCCTCCTCGCTGCGCCCCCCTTTTAACAACATGCTCTTATGACTGACACTGTGACTGCCGATCACCCCACCCGCCGCCATGATATCCTTGACCTGGCCATAAGTCAGCGAGCGCCCCCCGATACCGACATATTTTTCATAAAGAAACAGCGTAAACGGATAGCCAAACTCCTTCAATACCGGCAAAGCCAAACTGTGGGTTGCCCTCCAACCGTCATCAATAGTGATCATCACACACTGATCAGGAATATTCTTTTTGCTACGCCGCCAGGCCAGAAAATCCTGAATGCTGATCACCGACAGACCCGAGTCCTTGATCATCTGCATCTGCTCACGGAATTTATCGATATTGAGCACCATGTCCTTTTTCGACACCCCCTCGGTGAAATCGTGATAACCCAAAATCGACACCTGTGCCTCCTTATTGATCACCAACTTCATCACCACCGGCTTGGGCGGCGGCGGAATCACCGTGAACGGCTCATCTGCCAGCAAATTCATCAAAGTAGGCTCCACCTCTTCCACCGCCTCACCGGCTTTCTCCACCTCAGCCACCCGCTTGGCGATCCGGCTCGAAAACTCCTTGGCCTTTTGACAAGAAGCAAAAGCCGCCAAAAACAAACACATCAAAGAGAGCGACAAAGCTCTCCCTTGTTTTCCTATGATAAAAAATATACGCTTTTGACTCGCCATTTCCCTAGCCCGATTCCTTGACACTATAACTCGAACGACAGGAAATTCACCACGGATTTCACGGATGGCACGGATATTTTTCACTCCAAGGATTTTTCAGAACGGATCAAGAACTCAAAAAACACCACTGCCAGTGGAGTTAAAAAAAGCGTTATCCAAACCAACAACGGACAATGGCAAATCGAAATGCAGGACATGTTCGGAAAAACCAATAGCTACCCCCTTGATTCCTTCACAAGCAAAATCAAAAAAATCGCTGTTCACAAAAATCCCCTCTAAGGGTTTTTCGCCTCATTTCACAACGACCAAAAAACGCACCATCGTAAAATAGTCGCCAAAAATGAAAACCGAGCTACGCCTCTACGATTCCCTATTGGCAGAACATTTGACCCATGAGCGGCAGATGACCTGCATCAGTGGCTCCAGGCAGACTGCTTCGCCAAACCCGGCGCTCCCATAATAGTTCCCGCCAAAACCTTTTTATCCCAACTGCTCTGATCCCCTACTTTTCATCCCTCTTATCCGCGCGCATCCGCGAAATCCGCGGTCAACCTCTTCCACTCTTCAAGGAGTCTCTAAAAACCCCGCCACTGCTCCAACACCTTCATCGCCGCCCCGCTATCCACCTGCTCACCCGCCAACACCAACCCCTCGCTCAAATCCGCAGCTTTACCCGTCACCACCAAACCCGCTGCCGCATTCAGCAGCACCATATCCCGCTTCGCACCTCTCAACTCCCCCGCCAGAATCCCCCGCAACAAAGCCGCATTCTCCACCGCATCACCGCCCTTCAGATCCTCCACATTACTCAGGCTCAATCCCAAATCCGCAGGCTCGATCGTCTGCGATGATTTCTCCCCTCCACAACTTTTCCAAATCTGCGTCGACCCACACACCGACATCTCATCCATGCCCTCGCCCTGCGCCGTCTTGCCATGCACCGCCCAAGCATTTTTCCTACCCAGCCGAGTAAGAATATCGGCAAAAACCGGAGCCAGCTGCTGATCAAAAACCCCGATCACCTGATAATCCGGACGCACCGGATTGAGCAAGGGCCCCAGGATATTAAAAATCGTGCGCTGACCACGATCCGCCAACATTTTCCGCACCGGCACCACCGCCTTGAACGCCGGATGATACATCGGCGCAAACAAAAACCCCACACCCACCTGCTTCACACACTCAGCGAATTCCTCCGGAGCCATGTCGATACGAATCCCCAAAGCCTCCAGCACATCCGCACCTCCACTTTTTGAAGTGATACCACGATTGCCGTGTTTCACCACCTTCACCCCCGCCGCCGCTAACACAAAAATAGTCGCTGTCGATATGTTAAACAAATCCAACTTGTCCCCACCCGTGCCACAGACATCCAACACCGGACCATCAAGCTGATCCGCTGAAATACCCGGATCCACCGCACGTCCAAGAAAAGTCTGCACAAAAGCCGCGATCTCCCCCGGAGTCTCGCCCCTACTCGCCAGTTCACTCAGAAACTCGGCTTTATCCTCCGGCGATGTTTTTTCATCCAATAAAAAATCACCCGCCACAGCCACCTGATCCGAATCGAGCGGCTGCCCTTGTTTTACTTGCTCTATTAAATCTCTCATCAATACCCCTTCACACTTTTTCTAAAACCCATGCTCGCCAAAGCCAGCTATTGCGCAAGTCCATAATTGCGCAATGCCCTCAACAAGGCTAAATTAACCCGCACTCATTTATCATCATGTCGTCCATCGAGGAAAATAACAGCGCTTCTCTGCAAGGCAGCATCATACTCGCCGATCCGAGCCTGCGCGAACCCACCTTCCGCCACAGCGTGCTGCTGCTCACCGAACACAGCGAAGACGAAGGCGCACACGGCTACATTCTCAACCGCCCGCTGGGCAAATCCGTCGGTGACTTATTACCCGCCGAAGAATTCGAATCACTCGCCGACGTGCCAGTCTTCATCGGCGGCCCGGTCAGCACCGAGCACCTCACCTTCGGCTCCATCGCCTGGTCAGATGGATTGAAAACCCTCCAGTTCACCAGCCACCTCTCTGCCAAACAAGCCTTGCGCCATCAAATCGAAGGATTCTCCATCCGCGCTTTTGTCGGATACTCCGGCTGGGGCGAAGGCCAGCTCGAATCCGAGCTCCAGCAAAAAACCTGGATCACCCACAAACCCGAAAAACGAGTGCTCGACCTCGACGAACTCGACACCCTGTGGAACCGACTGCTGAAAGAAATGAGCCCCTGGCACGCCCTGCTCGCCGACGAACCCGACGACCTCTCATTGAACTAAATCCCCCCCGTAGGACAAATTTCCATATTTGTCCTCCCCCTACAGCTCACAGCTCCAACACCGGCACGCTACGCGTACCCGTATCATTCGGATCAAACTGCGAAGTCTTGGCCGAACCCTCCACCAACACATAAGCCGGCTTGCCATTGATCTGGGCCACACTCATGCGCAGATGATAAAACCCCGCAATTTTCCTCAAAATATCGCGCCGTGAAATATCAGGCGAATTCAAACTGAACAGCGGTGACTCCCTGGCAATATGACGGAATTCGTAACGGATATCAGAAATCGGTTGCTGCTCAAAAAGCAAATCGAGAGTCATTTTGCGATACTCCACCTCAAAAGTCTCATCCAACCAGACGTTCAAAGGGCCATGACTCGATTTCAAAAAAGAAGCCCCATGATTCGACTTGCCCCCTTTACCCCCACCCTTACCCGCCCCGCCATTCTGACACCCCGTCATCAGCAGAACTCCCAACAGAGCCCCACAGCATCCCATCCATAACATCTTCCGCTTCATAAGTGTCGAACCTTAACCAAACTTCACCAAAAAGTCGCTAACAAAATAAGCCAGTGCTCATTCATCACCCAACTGCCCACTCAACCATTTTTCTGTTTACCATTTCACTTTTTTGCCCGAATTTGCATCCTGAAAAAAATCACACTGCCCATGCCCACCGACCCAGACACCTCCAACCCGTGGATCACCCACAGCACCCGCGACATCTACGACAATGCGTGGATCCACCTTGAGGAAAACCAGGTCACCAATCCCAGCGGAGGCGAAGGAATCTACGGAGTCGTTCACTACAAAAACCGCGCCGTCGGCGTTGTACCGATCGACGAAGATGGCAACACCTGGTTGGTTGGCCAATACCGCTACCCCACGGAGACCTACGAGTGGGAAATCCCCGAAGGCGGCTGCGCCGAAGGCGAAGACCTGCTCGACGCCGCCCAACGCGAACTGCTCGAAGAAACCGGATTGATCGCACAAAGCTACACCCCCATCCTAAGCCACCTGCAATTATCCAACTCCGTCAGCGACGAACGCGCCTTTCTCTACACCGCGCGTCATCTCACCATGACCAAAGCCCAACCCGAGCCCACCGAAAAAATATCCATCCGCAAACTACCTCTCCGCGAAGCCTTCAACATGGTCGACCGTGGTGAGATCGTCGATATGATGTCGGTAACGGCCTTGCTGAAACTGCGCACTGAAATGCAGTCGCCGGATTAACGCCCTTTATTCCTCAACCAGCTGGCAAAAGTGCCTGCGGGGGTTTTCTTCTCCACAACAGCCACTTCAGCTTCCGAGTTCGAAGCCGCCTCTGCTACCGAGATCACGCTTTCCGATGCCAGTGATGCCTCGTAAGCTTCATAGTCCACCGCTTTGCCTGAATCCAAATCGCCTTTACTTCCGCCCTTCGGCATAAATGCTCCCCACTCATAACTCAACTTCGCCGAGACGTAATGCTGACTAGCGTTGTTACGGAAAAACACCCCTTCATAGTCAGTCAGAAAAGCCACTCCGTTAGCCAGTTCAAAACGCAGACCAGCTCCAGCCGTCAACCAATCCGTGCCTGGATATGCACCACCGTCCTCGGCGGAGAAACCTCCCAATCGGCTGACATTATTACCCGTCACCAAAGCAAAAGGCGAGGTCTGCAAACTGGCTCCCACTACGCCGTTCTGCGGCATGTATTCATGCTCCCATGCCAAACGCACTTGCGACACCAGTCGCCCCCAACCTGTCGCTTGAGTATGCGTCGCCTGCCAACCCAGACGGCTGACCATCGATTCAAAATCGGTGCCATTGTAGTTCAAAGCAGCCGACCCGCCGCCACGCTCGCTGTAAGAATCCACATCACCTGTGCCGTAGCGCAAACCCGCGATCGGACCCGTCACGATATTGCGAGTGACATTGAAGTTACGCCCGAAATTCAAACGTATATTGTGACTTTGACTATCGGCATCACCGTTTGCACGGCTACCGAGTCCCGTATTGCGACTGATGTCATTATTAAAGCTGCCGTAACTGTAAAGCAGATCCGCCCAATACTGACGCCAAAAGGTGGTGGCGTAGCCGGAAATCAGATTACCTTCGAGATCGATATCACCGTAGTTACCCGCGACATTGGTATCACTCTGCAAATAGCTCCAAGCTGCGCCAAGGTTGAGCCAATCTGTTACCCGATATTCGATACCCGCGGTGCCAGCGTAAGTCGTGGTGGTGAATCCCTGCATCAAGTTACTCAACTGATCCTGATCGTAATTGCTGAAATCACCAGCAACAAACATTTCCCAACGTTTCAACTCAGTGCCTTCGACTACAGCTTTGGCATCGTCGATCACCGTCTTGCCCGAAGGTGCAGCTTCGACGATGTGCACCGTAGCCGCTCCACCTGCCATTGGCATCATTGGCACGCCCATCATCGCGTAGGGCAAACCACCGCTCAGTCCGTTCGCTGCCAAAGTATCCGCAACCCCACCCACCTCAATGATGCGTTCCCCTGCATCAGCCAGACCGAGAGCGACTTTGTAGGACATATTCTCATCTTGATTAAAAGCGAGATAGCGCAGTAAACTCGAATCACCACCGATAGTGGAAACCAAAGCACTTGGCGCATTTTCACGCCCCGAACGAGCGCGAAACAGACGGTTGTTCAAATCCGACAAAGCCGCATTCGGCGCGCTCTGAGTCACCTGTTGATTGACCAGCCCCATGCCAAGCCCGCTGGTCATGGTGGAATAGATAGCTCCGACGTCAGTGACCAGAAAGGTGGGAGTAGTTTTTCGACGGCGAATAGGGGTAACGGCAAGCGCGGGAACCGTTACTCCATCCGCACGAATCAGCCAGTTACCTGGAAAACCAAAACCATCTACCACCCCTCCAATTAGCGTTGCTCCAAGAGCATTGGGATCGAGCAGAGCAGCGCTACTATTAGAAAAAGCCCAACTTTGTCCAGCACTGGAGTCCTGATCTAATCCTCCCATGAAATCAAGCCCTTGAAATCCGGCAAAAAAGAAATCACCTGCGGCAAACATGGTCGGCGCTATAGAGAAATTGATAAACGTATTCGTTCCCTCCAATGCACTCACTCCAGCAACAGACTGCAAAACCACTGCGTCAAGCGGATTGCCGTCATTATTAGGGTCGGACCATAGATAAGCTGTTATGGGTGTCATCGGTGAGTTCGTAGTCCCAAAAGCAATAGAAATATTATTTATGGCAATGTCCTGAGTCGTTTGAAAAGAATTCAACCATATGACCTGCGCCCCCCCTACCCCTACGCTGAGTTCCGAGGAGCCATCGTCGTGAGAAAAGGAGACCGGAACTTGAGACCTCCCCTGCGTCACAAGCAATATAGATACTAAAAACACGCCTGATATATAAATGAGTTTATTCATATGAAAATGAAAGTTGAAGCAGGGGAAATTCCCATATAACCAAACTATGTAACACTCGCCCCCTGCCTCAATCAAGCTTTTTCCAACAACCTTAATGAAGGTCTCCACGGCAAGCGTTTTCGCTTAGACCCAGGCTCTGCTCCGCAAGAATGAGGAGCAGAGCCTGATTCGCTCAAGCCGCAAAGACGCCGAGGAAGATGACGCATTGAAACGGTCTCAACCAAAGGAAATGAATTGAAAACTATTCGCATGGATGGCCAAGATATACAGGATTCCTAAAATAGAATATTTTGAGTGCCTCCTTCTTATCTTCAATCCTACTCCGGGCGAGCGAAGCCCTCCTACCCTACAATAATAGCCGTTAACCGAGCACTAACCGATACCCCTCCCCCCCTCCCTATCCTGTCCCTCCCGTTCATCCATGTTTAAAATCTTTCCCCTCTTATCTTCTCCCATTTGCCTCTGGGTAGTATCCTTCGTCTATCTTCGCTTCTGGCTCCACCCCCAGCAGCTCTCCCCCCTCTTCTTCGCGCCGCTTAGCCCCCTTCGTGGATCACCCTTCCACCTCAATCGGTGCCTCCGGCAATGCTTTCAAAAACGCACTACCATACCTCTTGCTCAACACCCGATTATCCAGGATCACCACCATGCCGCGATCATCCTGCGAACGAATCAATCGCCCCGCGCCCTGCCTCAATTTCAAAATAGCTTCCGGCAACGAGTACTCCATAAACGCATTACCCCCCTCGTCTTCGATCGCCTCCATCCTCGCAGCCGTCAGCGGGTGACTTGGCACCGCAAAAGGCAGCCGGGTGATGATCACATTTTCCAAGGCCTCCCCCGGCACATCCACCCCGGTCCAAAAACTATCCGTGCCCAACAACACCGAACTCTCGTTCTCACGAAACTGCTCCAGCAAATACCTGCGCGACCCGCCACGCCCCTGCACGATCATATCCCATCCCTGACTTGAAAAGTAAGATCCCAGACTATCCGCCACCATATTCAACAGCTTCCACGAAGTGAACAAAATAAAAGCCCGGCCTTGTGACTTAGCGACAAAATGGCGAATCCACTTCACCAAAGCCTCGTCATAACCCGTCTCACCCGGCGCCGGCATCGATCTCACCAGATGCACCTTCATCTGCTTGGCATAATCAAAAGGACTGCCAATCTGCACCGCCGTGCACTCCTCCGCCCCCACTCGGTTTTGAAAATATTCCAACTCCTTATTCCCTACCCCCAATGTTGCACTGGTCACCACACAGCTTTTGCCATTTTCAAAAAAGATCGGTCGCAGCCGCTCCGCCACATTGATCGGTGCCGCATTCAACGAAACCGAATCTTTATTGATCCCTCCCTGCTCCACCCAATAAACATGCCCCTCCGCACTTTGATCGAGAAACGCACTGATCGCCTCACGCGCCTCCCCCATCCGCCGCGCCAAATCCTGCAGCTCCAACTTGGCCGATTCCTTGTCATCCCGATCCGCCGCCTCCAGCGCGCAAGCCCGGATCTTGCGCAAGCCCTCCGCCAAAGTATTCTCCACCAACTCCGGATTCCTCACCCGGAACTCCCGCTCCCACGGTTTGCTGTTGTGAAAACCACACTCACTCTCAATGCCCATGAAAAAGTCGTCCATCTCCCCCAATACCGCCGCCGTCTCCTCGATGCCGCGCATGTCCCCCGCCAGCTTGAACAGCCCCTTGTGATTACGCGGATTATACAAACGGTGCAGCTCAAAACGCAAACCCGCCTGGGTCACATTCAAACCCAACTGCTTGGCCGCCACCGATTCCAAAGTATGCGCCTCATCAAAAATCACAAAATCATTGGGAAACAAAGTGCCGGTTCCTTTTTCGACCAACTCCGGCTGCGCCGCCAGCAGAGTGAAAAACAAAGTATGGTTCATCACCACCAAATCAGCAGCGGCGATTTTTTTGCGCACCTCCTGATAAAAACACGCCCCCGTGCCTCCACAGGTTTTCAGCGTACAAATATGCGCCTCACTGCACACCTGCGCCCACACCCTCGGCGGCACCACAAAATTCATATCACTGGTGCTGCCATCGCTGGTCTGTTTGCACCAGTC
>JASFYY010000043.1:0-45927 GCA_045046875.1 Verrucomicrobiota bacterium
CAAGCCGCCACCCACCTGCAGTTATGATTCACTTTAATTTCAACCATCAACCGAGGAAGCAACGCTCACTCCCAGCGGCTGGCTAGCCTCCACGTTCGGCATAAAATGATGCGTCGATTGGCTCTGCTAAATTTGGGAATACTTGCTCTATTGATCGCATGTTGGTGTGTAGGTGACTACATTGGTGTTAAAGACCCAGACTACCCAAAATATATTCACCAATACGATTGGACGGTTTGGCCTGCGCTGATTTTTACGTTTTTGGCAAACATCGCGATAACATATAAACTAAAGATGAATATGAGTTTCCCTCTCAGCGTGGCTATGACCCTGGCGGTATCTCTGGCGGTAATAATTTTCCTATTAACATTTGGAATGTGGTTTCACTTCGCGATAGGCGGGCAGCATTAATCCATGCCACTCGCCGAACAAAACGCAGCAGAGCAACCCGCTAGCCGCCCCGCAGTTAAGAATAAATGAAAACTTTAACCATTAACCTCTTCGTCAACACTCGCCCCCGCTAGCGGGTTGCCTGTGCTCGACGTTGTGCCACAAAATACCGAGATCTGGTCATACGTTGACATTACGAGATTGATCGATTACTTCTTATTATGCCGTTGACGTCCATAGCTGCTCATTTTGATGGTGAGCAAGTTCGCTTTGATGAATCTGTTAACATTCGTCCGAACACTCGACTCCTTGTTACTATTTTGGAAGAGGGTGATCCTGACCGTGAAGATTTTCTTGCTCTCGCTGCTACTGCATTTGCAGATTCATATGGCGACGGAGAAGTGGAGTATACCGAAGCCGACCTGAAGTGATGAAGCCCGGTAGCCTCATCCTTGCGCGACTACAGCAATCGGACGGGCGCATTAAAAGTCGGCCAGCGCTTATTGTGTCAGTGATGCCGCCGTTTGACGATTTTTTGATTGTCGGCATTAGCTCACAACTTCGGCATGAAGTAGAGGGTTTCGACGAGCTTATTTCCGATTCTGAGACTGATTTCGTCGATAGCGGCCTGAAGACTGCATCATTAATTCGTGTTGGTATGGTGACGACGATACCGGTGAAGGCGGCGATGGGAGAGCTAGGGGCGATTTCCATGGGTCGGCTCGCTCGCATACGGAATAATCTTGCAGATCATATCAATGCAGAACAAGCCGATGATGGTGGGCGCGAATAAAGCTACTTGTTCGCTTCGCTATATGACATTGACTCCGAGCCAGTATATCAGTTAACGTTCTGTGTAAAATTGAAACCCTTCACACAATATTGGAAGCTGACTTTGGGCGTATGCTTGGCAATTACTACTGCAGCGTTGATTGTCGACATCCGCATTCGTTCTGATGATCCTGATTCAATGCCGGATGGATTATACTGGGGTATTTCTGGAATTATATTTGCGGTCTGCTTCTGCTGGCAACTCGGATGGCATGACACATTAGTGCGTTGGGGATACCTCTCTAAGTGGGTGAGCATCGTCTTGGGTTGTTTTGCATACCCTGGGCTAGCGGCAATGCTGATATCGCTTTTTCAGTTAATAAGTCCAGAGAAGGCAATTTTATTTATGGACGTATCTGTCAACTTCGGATTAGGTTGTGGCACGATTTGGGCTTTGCGGAGGCATAATAGCCAAGTCCGCACAAAACGTGGATGCGAACAGGCTACCCGCCCCGCAGTTACGAATAAATGAAAACTTTAATCCTCAACTTGAACACGGAAGCTCGCTGTCAGTAGCGGGTTGCCTGTGCTCTACGTTGGGCTAAACAAAATACACAAGTGGGTCTCGATACAATGATGATGCAAGGGAAGCTAAATAGAATAATTTCAGGACAGCTTGTTTTATGGTTATTCGGCATAACGAATTGCGTATACTTGGCCATTATTTTCTACTCCATTCCAGCTGTCCTAGAGCAGGCGCCGGAAATGAAGTTGTTCGACATGTCTCCCGGTGGCTATTCTTATGAATATGCAACGCAGTTGCTTGAGGCCATTGGACCTGAAGGTAGAGAGAAGTATCTGATGCTTCAATTGCCAATTGATTTCATTTATCCCGGACTATTCGCAGTAACATACACCCTAATGTTAATCTGGGTTTTCAGTAAGAGCTTTAATGCTGAGTCAAAAATATTTATAATGGCTTTGGTTCCTGCAGCAGCAGGATTGCTCGATTATATGGAAAACATAGGTATCGTGATGATGATCAAATCTTATCCGAACCTGAGTTCAGGGTTGGTTCAGTTTACAAGTACATTTTCAATCCTAAAGAGTATCATGACGATCGCATCCTACATTTTACTTACTTATGGCTTATTATTATTGGCAGTAAAGAGAAAGCATAGATAGAGGGTCGAAAATATATTTAGCGCGCTGCATTCCGAAGCCCAACAAAACGCTCCATGCCAAGCACTGAGCTGCCCCGCTGTTAAGAAGCCAAATGAACTTAACCATCAACTCTTTCGTCAACGTTCGCCGTCAGCTCAGTGCTGGGTGAGCTCGACGTTCCACAAATAAATCTAACAACTAATGAAGGCTCTATATTTACTTCTATTTCTAACGACCTTCACAGTATGTAGTCAGGCGGCACCCGCGCACAGTAGCAAAGTTGTATCGTCCGCAGATATACTGAAATTGAGTCAAGAGTTGATAGGACAAAAACGCTGGGAGGATGCAAAAAAACAGTTGGGTGCGCTTAATAAACGTAGAAAGGGAGTGAGTAGATTAGAACGAGCGGAGCTCAATTTTAATTATGGACTTTGTCTAGAAAAACTTGGCAAAACCGATGATGCGCTCAAGACCTATATTAGCTTGATTGCTGTCTACGGATCTTATGTAACATGGTCGAGTCAGGCTTTGGAGCGCGGATTCAATTTGTCTTATCAGAAAACGGAGCTCGAGAAGAAAATTAACGCTTACAAATACCTTAGAAAAATTTTGTATATGTTCCAGAAATTTCAAGAGACAGATGATCCATCGGGTGCGTTGAGTCGAATACGCAAAAGATTGCCTGAGGTCGCTAAAGAATTAAAACTCACAACAGAACAGCAACGGGATATTGATATTAGCTTGGGCATCATTGAGGAATAACACCGAACAAACGAGAGCAGGTAATTCCTTCCCGATTATTAGTTCTCTTGCTTTCTGGCTTCGATCACATCACAATTTTGTTCAAAAGCGACGGGGCTTCGTTCTAGGAATCACCTAGATCTTGACGTTCTGCCTAAGAAAATGATTACACGTAGCATAATAATATTTCTCGTTTTGCTGTCTTTTAATGCCTGGGCTGAAGAAAAAGAGGTTAAACGACCTTTTTGTAAGACGGTTGATGAGGCTGCTAAGTGGGTTCTTGGGGAGGTGCCTGAAAAGACAACAATGCAGGTGGCTCGAACTCCAAAGGTGGGTCTTGGCTATCTGCATTTTGGACTTGGAATGTGGATTAGAAATAATGTCCCTGTATGGGGAAACCGAAAGCTCATGGAAAGTGTTGGCAAGGGAATCCATCCTGATAATGTGGGAGGAATGATACTAGTGAAATACTGGCAGTTATCCCGAGGAGAACTGCCTGAGCAGGAACGCAAGCGGATAGAGTATTTTGAGATGTCAGTAGAAAAAATTTGGGGAACTAAACCAAGAAAGAGGACGCATCAGGGGGTAATAGACGAGCTAAACAAGCAGATTCAGAAATCCTGGCCTAAGGACGCGCCATATCAGCCATTCACATTGATGGCTGATATGGAAACAGAATTTAACTGGGAGCCAAAAAATATGTCCTCAAATCTGAAGGAGAATATTGAAATGTTTTTGACCTCGCGTGGTTCGCTCCCATTCTACGAAGAAAGTAATTTGCGAGTGGGTAAACGTGATGCTGAGTAAGAAGCAGAACAGCAAGCGGAGGAAGGGGGCGGGATAAAAAAGTTAGCCATTGGCTATTGAAAGCTAGCTTATCACTCCTCAACATCATTTCGCCCTTTTAGGGCTGGCAATAAAATCGATTTAACCCCAGCGCTTCGCACCGGGCTATCACATTTTGTCCTTACAGGACAGTATGCTTTCATCTCTTTTGCACCAACGGCGCTCAATGATATAGCACAGAGCTCTTTTGCGCCAATGGTGCTCAATGAGATAGCCCAGTGCGAAGCACTGGGTAAAAAACCCAATTCTCCCAGCCCTGCAAAGGGCTAAATGCATAGCGAGGTCAGCAGCTTAACTATTTTGTCTTACACCCGTGGAGGAAACGTGATGGCCGCTAACCTTGACTCTGCGAAGCCATTAGTAATATGATGCCCGGGAGGCACGTTGTCTCACCATTGAAAGTTGTTATTAATATCGAATCATGAAGCGCTACAGAGTAATCGCGACCGTTTGGCTTGTAGCCTTGGCACAGGTGGGATCCTGTTATGGAGAAGATCAATCCGGGCAAATTCGCAACTTCCCTATTCGCACGATCGAGAATCTCGGACAGGATTTGTTCAAGCGGGATGCTCTCGCCGCTGCAGCCTTCGACCTACTGTTTGAGGTGCACCCTGAGGCCAAGGAACAAAGCCTAGGAGGCTGGATTACCCGGATCGGGAAAAAAGGCTCTCGGGTATATCTGTTGAAGAGGAAGTCTGAAGAGACACGGCAAGCATATGTCGCCGTGTTTGAGAAGAACCAGAAACCAAGGATTGAACTTCACCTAGATGAACCGCTTCCAAAGGAGATTGCACGACGCTTCAGGGCGAGAACTGCTGCCATTCGTGCATTGCCGGGATTCTATGATCGGCCGTACAACTTTGAAGTCCTCAACGATCCTGATGGGAAAGGGTTCATTGTCTATTCTCTAGTCTCCGCCAAGAACGCGAACGAAGTTGTGGTCGGGGGACACTCCCGCGTGACAGTTTCGGAAGACGCAGGAACGATTGAGGCAGTTGACGCTCTTTCAGAAAGCCTTCTATCTAGTACTGGATCAGAACCCCGAAGAGATCGGTGGCACCGTTGAGGCTGCTGTTGTGTCTCACATAGTGAGCAGTACTCCGGTTGAAACGCACGTGTTCCTCTCACTCTTACACCGTCGATCATTCTATGTCGTCACACCAGACAAGATCATCTGGAAGGTCGAAAACGGAAAGATCATGAAGACCGACATGAAGGCAGAAGACGGCGCTGACGAACCTGCTACCGCTGGGGAATCGAAGTCTGAGAGGTAAAAGGAGCCTAAAGAATAACTGGAGGCGCACTCCCCGTGGCGGGCGGCAGGCCACGGACGTTGTTATAGCTGGATTTTAGTGAAGTGGAGGAACAGTAACCAAGCCGGTTACTCCGCTCCACCTTCCCCCAGTGCGATCAGTTGGGTGACCGTCACGAATTTGTAGCCTTTGGCCAAAAGCCGGTCGAGGGCGTTGGGCATGGCGGTGATGGTGGGGGCGTGAATGTCATGAGCGAGGATGATCGAGCCTTTGTTGGTCGCCGAGACGATGCGGTTGGCCACCACTTGCGAGCCAGGGCGTTTCCAATCCTGAGGATCCACCGCCCACATGATGGAGGGGTAGCCGAATTCTTGTTTGATTCGTGTGCGTAAGCCGCTGTTGGTGGCTCCGTATGGAGGGCGCATGGTTTTGGGAGCCACTCCGGTGGCCTGGACAATCGCCCGGTGGGTGAAGCCCATTTCATTGCGCACGCCTTCAGCTGAAAGTTTGGTGAGGTAGGCGTGGGTCTTGGTGTGATTGCCGATCTCGTGCCCTTCGGCGATCATGCGGCGAAGGATATGCGGGTAGGAGGTGGCGTTGGTGCCGACCACATAAAAAGTGGCTTTGATGTTACGCGCTTTGAGGATGTCCAACAATCGCGGGGTATTGACCGGGTGGGGGCCGTCATCAAAAGTCATCGCGACATAAGGCTCGCTGACACTGACGCGTGAATAGGAGAGGCTGTTGCCGGTGCCGCCACGCGGTGCATTGACGGAAGGATTCCAGCCACGATCAACGGACTGGTAGGCGGCGCTGCTAGAGGATCCTTTTTTGCTGCTCTTTTTACTTCCTTGGCCAGCGACGTAGACTTCATCGCGTTTATCAATCGCTAATTCCTCCGGTGTTTTGCAGGAAGGCAATAATAAGGCCGCTGCTAAAAGGATTGAACCGCTCAGAAACAGGCGGCTGCGATGGCTGGAATGGGAAGTGTTCACTAGTATAAGGGTGAAAGGTCTGGAGTAGGGGGAGTCAATAAAGGCAATGCTGCGCAATATGGCGTGTAATGTAGATGATATTACTCGAACGGCAAGTGCCGCTTCAGCAGCAATGCTGGATTTTAATCCGCGGGTGAAAAACGCTCGAGGATCGGTGCCAGCCGTTGATAGCTTTCTTGCGGCCAAAGTTCGCGGCCGGTGAACAGGGCAGTGTCCAAGCAGCGGTGTTCCGGCCAGTCGGGGGTTTCGGGAATCTGCGCAATAGCCGCTGCGATGATCTTTTTCGCACTGATGGCGTTGGCCTGCAGGTGTTCCACCACGGCATGGGCGTTGACCGCTTCTTCTTCGACTTTCCAGCAGTCGTAGTCGGTGATCATCGCCAAGGTGGCAAGTGCGATTTCTGCTTCCCGGGCGAGCTTGGCTTCGGCCAGGTTGGTCATGCCGATCACATCAAAGCCCAGCTTGCGGTTGGTTTCCGACTCCGCCCGGGTGGAAAAGGCGGGGCCGTCCATGTTGACGTAGGTGCCGCCATTGTGGATGGTCAGGCCTTGCTTTTGTCCACAGTCGGCGAGGATTTGACGCAAGCCGTCTGAGATCGGGTCGCTGAAAGCAATATGGGCGACAATACCCTTGCCAAAAAAAGTGTGATCCCGTCGTTGGCTGGTGCGGTCAAAAAACTGGTCGGGCAATACGATGTCGCGCGGTTGGTATTCTTCCTGCAAGCTGCCGACCGCAGTGACACAAATGATCCACCGCACATTCAACGAGCGCAACGCCCAAATATTGGCCCGGTGATTCAATTCCGTTGGCAATAGTTTGTGCCCACGGGCATGGCGTGGCAAAAAATAGACGCGGCGGCCAGCGAAGTCGCCGCCAATCACTGCGTCGGAAGGCGGGCCAAAGGGGGTGTCGACGGTGATTTCTTCGGTGTTTTCAAAACCGTCGATTTCGTAAAGACCGGAACCTCCTATGATGCCGATGGCGGGAGCCGCCGATTTGGTGTGATTTGAAACTGACATGGGACAGTCAGTTTAACCAATAATTGAAAAATTAAAACCGTAGAGGCAAAAGTTCGCGGAGAATAGGCAGGAAATGGGGGATAGGGGGTGGAAAATCAGAGCAGCATGTCGCTCCTCTGATTTTAACCGGGCTTGAGTTGAAAATCAGTCGTGATGAATTTTCACTACTTTGTGAATTTTGGCTGAATGCCCGTCGATGGATATGGTCATCCATCGATCTGTATTGTTGGCTATGCTGACGTGGGCTTTGGCGTGAATATGGCTGGCCAGTTGAGGCAGGGGCTGATGCAGGTAAATAAAATAGTTGTGGTGGCCATGGACGACTTTGGCTTTGTAAACATGGCCGCCGTGGCCGTCTTCACCCGCTTCGCCGTAGTAAGCGTGGATCGTCACTTCGGTGGTGTGGGTATGGGTGTCATTGGCGCGGGAAATTCCGGGGAACAATAACAAGCTGGCAACAAGAGCTGTGTAAAAGCTCATCAGGGTCAAGTTTGACGCGTATTTTTTAGTTTGGGGAGATGTCATGGTTTTCATTAAAGCTTATTTTGTTTTTATTAACGGGTCTGCCAAGAGTTTGTGGTAAAAATTAAGTCATTGGGCGCAACTACTGGCTGCCATATCGAAGTGAGCAGGTCTCTTCAATATGGCAACCAGCGAAGTTTGATTTTTGATATCAGTGGCCGCTGCTGTAGCCGTGTCTGTTGGAGTTATGGCCGTTGTATTTGTGACCATTTTTGTAGCCGTGTCTATTATAACCATGGCCGTTGCTGTAGCTATTGTAACCGTGTCCGCTATTGCCATGACTATAAGACCTATGCCCACCGCTGTTGTGTCCAGATCCATGGCTGTAACCGTAACTGGAGCCATGCCCATAAGATCTGTAGCGGGACAAACCGTGGCCAGTACTGATGCTGACTTGGATTCCATGGCGTGAGCCGTGGCCACTGTTGTGGGGAGTTCCTGCCTGGGCTTTCGGACTAAAACTTAAGCCAAGTGCTGCGAACAGAGCGACGATGGCGATAGTGATTTTTGAGGTTTTGATTTTTTTGTTCATAATAGCGATATTTTGTAGTCGTTAGGTTCGACGGAGGGTGATGGGATTTATTCAACGGAGGTGCGATTTTTTTCGGGAAGCTTTTTGAGCAAGGTCGCGCCTATAGATTCCACAGTATAACTATTAAGCTAAACGATGAGATGAGAAATTAAGCTTGCTTAGCCTGGTGACAGATCTGATTAATCACTTGGCAGCAAACCAAGACCGCGAGCTTTGGCAACAGCATCGCGGCGACCATGCACGTTAAGCTTGCGATAGATAGTATGGGTATGCCTCTTTACTGTGCCGGGGGCGATGAACAGGCGCTCTCCGATTTCACGATTGCTTAGGCGGCTGGCGAGCAAATGCAGGACTTCCTGTTCCCGTTCGGTAAGCGCGTCGATCAGAGGGTCGTCAATAGCGGCAAGGGCATTGGGCTTATCGGGAACATTGAGCATGCCTGATTGAGCATTTTCTGCTGCAAAGCCGGAAAGGATACGTCCTACGTATTCTACTCCCTGGACGTCCAGCTTGAGGCGATTGAGCAAGGGGATTAATTCAGTGCCTGCATCGATGAAGAGTTTGATGAAACCTCCTGGCTGCGCCAATAAAACAGCTTGTTTTAAGCAGTCGAAGGCTTGTTCGCTGTGTTTATCTTTTTGCAGGCACAAGACTTTTAAAACCAGCACATGAATCAAAAAACGATTATTGTTACACTTAGTGTAGATCTCTATGAGTTGTTGCAAAAGCAGCAGGGCTTTTGTTCGTGACGATTTTTTATTTTCAGCAATGAGCACTCGGGCCAGGGTGATGTGGGGAACAAAAAAACGGTAGTTGGCGTGATGGGGATCATCGGCGAAAGTTTTTGCCCAGAGAGAAGCCTCGGCCAATTTGCCGTGGCGTAGATTGATCTCGGCCTGTATGGCTTCGACAGTGCTGATCAAAGAAGCGTTGCGCAATTCAAGCGCGCGTTGCTTGATCTTGCGGATCAATTCGGAGGATTCGTCGAACCTGTGCTGGGAATCATAAACCATCGCCAGGGCAAAGGTGGAGTGCAGCGTATTTTTAAAGTTGGCTTCTGGATACTCTTCGACGATTTCAGTCAAAGGGTCTTCGGCTTCATCGATTTCATTTTTTTCATAATGAATGATAGCCCGGAAGTATAAAGCGTGAGCAAGTGTTTCCGGGAAATCCAGTTTTTTGCCAAGTTGTTCAAGTTCCTCAGCTCCAGGCCGCATGCCCTCCAGATCGGCTTCCAACCAGTGCATAAAACACAGTGCGGCGAGTAGTCGAGTGTGAAAGGGGGTGTCCAACAAGGTTTTGTCCTCGAAGGCAGTAAAAATTAGAGCTTTGGCTTCGGTCATCAGGCCTTCCATTTGCAGCAGCAGGGCTTGTAGGATGACAAGGGTGCCTCGCTCGATCCACTGATCCTCGGCTAACAAAGCCAGAGCTTCTTGCGCGTGGAATCTGGCTTTGGCGGTGTCGGTGATTTCATAATACTGCACACAGCGCATCACATGGGTGGTGCCTTTCATCCGTTTGACCCCATCTTCGTCGCCAGGCATGGTTGCGAGCAATTCTTCCACTCGATCTAGAATGGTGTTGCCGCCTAGCTCGATGAATTCAAGCATGGTCCAAGCTTGCAGCAAGAGTATAGCGGGCTCTTTAGCGGCTTGCTCAACGGGCAAGTGTCGGATCAAATGAGTCAGGCGCACTTCCTGTTCATTCTGGAATAGTGAATGCAGCTTGGAAATGACAATTTGCGTGGCCTGCTCGGGATCGTCGCCTTTGAGGGCATGGCTTACGGCTTCTTCCAGTAGGTTTTCATCTGCGTACCATCTGGCGGCTTGACTATGCAGGGTGGCGATGAATGCTTCTCCGGACTCTGCTTTAAGCCGGTCCAGCAAAAAATCCTGGAATAAATGATGGAATCGATACCAGATGCCTTCGTCGTCCAAAGCGATCATGAAGAGGTTGCTCTCCAGCAGTTTTGGCATCAGGGGGAATTCTCCAGAGTCTTGATCTTCTTCGCAATAGGATTCTAAATCCGGGTTTACTGATAGGCAGAGATCTTTGCACAGGCGCGCGCAAAAACGATCCAGCACGGCTACTTTTAATAAACACTCCCGGAATGGCGAAGGCTGTTGCGCGAGCACTTCGTTCATCAAATATTCGCGTACCACCTGCGGGCTGCCTTCGAGCTGGCCGAGAAATTGATTCACATCTTTGCAATAACGTAGATTCAGGCTGACCAACCGTAGGCCTGCGGCCCAACCTTCAATGCGTCGGTCTAAGTTCTGCAGGGTTTCTTCAGACAGGGCATCTCCGGCAACGGGTTTCAGAAAGTCGGCTACTTCTTTGGTTTGAAAGCGCAGGTCCTGCATCCGGATTTCACTGAGAGCTCCTTGTGAACGCAGGGTGTTCAATTGCAGGGGAGGGTCACGCCGGGTGAGGATGATCAGGCGTAAGAGGGGTGGGGGATTTTGAATCAATACAGATAAAAAGTCATAGATTTCCGTGTTGCGAATACGGTGAAGATCATCCAAAACCAATAATACTCTTTCATCGCAGGAGATCATTCCTTCGCTGAGCATCCGGGCGAGATGTGCGGAGTCTGACAAGTGCGCATTACTGAGTAAGCTGGCAAGTTTGTGACAGGCCTTGGGGTGTTGTTTTTGAATGGCCGCGATCAGGTATTGTAAGAATACTCTGAACTCATTGTCATTTTCATCGAGAGAGAGCCAGCCGAAAGTGGCGTCGGTCTCGGCCAGCCAGGTTGCCAACAGCACACTTTTTCCATATCCGGGAGGGGCGGAGATCAGGGTGACGGTATCGTTTTCTCCTTGATCCAGTAGTGCAAAAAGATGCCTGCGTAGCAAGGGGCCATGCGCCACCCGCGGGGGGTGGAGTTTGGTTTGCAATAGGGGCATGGGTTCTGTCAATAACATAGGGAGAACGCCTGATTCTGGATGGTTAAGTCGTTGGTGACAATCTTAAAGAGTAAAATTATATGCTCCAATATTTTATTGTTCGCTGGTCTCGAAGCTGGCGGTTTGTTGTTCGCAGTGGGATAAGGCATCTCCGGCAAGGAATAGTGAGCCGGTTATCAGGATGGGATCGTCTGAAAGTCGGGACTGCTTCAAGGCGTCCGCCACATCAATGGCGGTGCGGTGTGGGATGTGCGATGCTGCGGATTGTTGCAAAGCTGCTGTTAAAGCATCCGTCTCCAACCCTCTTTTTGCGGTGAGTTTCACAAAGATGAAACTTGCGGCGATCATTGCAAGAATGCTTAACATGGAGGAAACCTCTTTGGAGTCGGCGGCAGCAAATACGATGGTGACCTTTTGCTCCTGACTATATTCTTCTTGCCAGGTGGTCACTAGAGCGGTCATCGCCGCAGGATTGTGAGCTCCGTCGATGACCAGGTTTCCTTCTCTGAGATCAAAACGTCCGGGCCAGTTCACTTCGCTTAAACCTTTTCCGATGTTTTTTTCTGTCAGCTTGGGTAGGATGATTTTTGTCGCGGCAATAGCTAAAGCGGCATTGAGGCGTTGATGTGGGCCTTTTAAGGCGAAGCCATTGATCTTAGCGGCAGCTTGAACCGAATGCAGCTGGGTATGGTGCTTGTTTGCGTATTGTTGTAATACGTCCAAGACCTCTTCGTCCTGACAAGCACTGGTGATCACCGGAATTTCGTTTTTGATGATGCCTGCTTTTTCCTGGGTGACGGAGCGCAGATCTTCACCGAGCCACTGTTGGTGGTCGAGTCCGATGGAGGTGATCACGCTAAGCGATGAGGGTAGCACATTGGTCGCGTCCAGTCGCCCACCCATGCCGGTTTCCATCACCAGCACCTCGACGTTTTGTTGACAGAAATATTTAACTGCCAAAGCAAGCGTCAGCTCGAAGAAGGTCGGGTGGCTTTCCCAGTTGCTCACCTGGTCGCGCAGTTCGGTGAGAATAGTAGCCACTTCGGTTTCACTGATCATGCAGCCGTCTATGCGGATGCGCTCGCGGAAGCAGATCAGGTGGGGAGAGGTGAAAAGCCCAGTGCGTTTGTCGGCGGTACGGGTTATCGAATCGATCATGGCGCAGACCGAGCCTTTGCCATTGGTTCCGGCTACGTGAACGATTATGCGGTTTTCCAGTTGGGGGAATAAATCCAACGCTTCGAACAAGCGCTGGGTCCCTTCCAAACCAAGTTTGATGCCGAACAACTGCGTGCCGTAGAGCCAGTCGATGGCTTCTTCATAATCCATCCGCCAAGTAGTCGAGGTAAGTGGTGTAAACGTCTGTTTTTTTCAGGCTGTCGCCGGTTCCATGTATTTGATCAAACTGCCGAGGCGGTCACGCAGGTCTCCCCGAGTGACGATCATATCCACCAGTCCATGTTTTTTCATGAACTCTGCGGTTTGGAACCCGGGAGGGAGATTCTGGTGGGTGGTTTCCTTGACCACCCGAGGTCCGGCAAAGCCGATCATGCACTTGGGCTCAGCGATGATCACATCTCCCAAAGCGGCAAAGCTAGCGGTCACACCGCCAGTGGTGGGATGAGTCAGTACGCCAATGTAAGCGAGGCCCTGGTCGTGATGACGTGCCAGCGCGGCGCTGGTTTTGGCCATTTGCATCAGGCTGAGGATGCCTTCATGCATGCGCGCTCCTCCGGAGGCGCAGACTAAGATCACTGCACAGCGGTCTGCGGTGGCAGCTTCGATCGCGCGCGTTACCTTTTCCCCTACCACCGAGCCCATGCTGGCACCGAGGAAGCGGAAATCCATGACTCCCAGTAATACAGGAGATTCGAGGATTTTTGCCCGGCCTGTTACGATGGCATCCTTGAGGCCGGTTTTTTTCTGGTAAGCTTTGATCTTTTCGGAGTAGGCATTGAAGTCGAGCGGATTTTTTGATTCCAGTTTTTTGTCCATTTCGACAAAAGAACCGGGATCGACCAACATCTCGATCCGCCCTGGCGCGGTCATCGGGAAGTGGTAATCACACTTTGGGCAAACATGGTAATGTTGCTGTAAATCGGCCTCGTGAATGATCGCTCCGCAATCGGGGCACTTGTGCCACAAGCCTTCCGGCATGTCGCGTTTCTTTTTACCTAAGGACTTGATGGATCGTCTTTTAAAAATACCCATGACTAAAATGATTGATTTTTGACCGCTCTATAACGTCGCATGCGGTCAGCGTCTCCATTTTACCCTCGAACGGCGGTAATCACAACCACCTTTAGCGCTCCGGCTTCAGATAGGACCTGTGCGCATTCAGAAGCGGTGGCGCCAGTGGTCAAAACATCATCCACTAACAGAACGCGGCGGCCGTGAATCTCCTTTCGCTGTCGTATTCTGGGAGAAATAACAAAGGCTCCACGCAGATTTTTCAGTCGTTCACTGCGATCGAGCATCGCCTGGCGGCGGGTGTAACGTGTTCGGCGCAGGGCATTCACCGTTTTCAGACCGTGACTGCGGGCTAACTGGCGGCACAATTCATCAGCTTGGTTGAATTCCCGCTCCCGCAGACGTTTGGGATGCAACGGCACTGGCACCAGAATCCATTCGTCCTCCTCGTCATCGTCGTCCTCCCCCGAGCCGACATCCGCCAGACGCGGATCCTGCAAGGTTGCGGCGAGCATTTCACCGAGCAAGCCGGAGAGAAAAAAATGACCGTTGTATTTGAACCGGTGAACCAAAACCCGGGCGAGTCCCTTGCTTTGGTAGCCGGCCCGGGCAAAATCGAACTGCAAAATGCGATCACTGCAATTGGAGCATTGAAAGGGGGGTGTCAGTTCGCCGCTGTAGGTTTGTCCGCAAACTTCGCAAAGCGGTCTCCGGATGGGGTGCAACTGTTTGCGACAATCTGAGCACAGATAATTGTCATCTTCCTCCAGATTGCTTTCGCAGCCGTAACAGGCTCGCGGGTAAACCAGACCCAGGAGGGCGTTTTTGGCACTTTGGACAGCAGGGATTAGGAACTTTGCTGCCGCTTTTATCATGTGAATTCCAGATCAATCGTGTGACTCGCTCGCAAAAGCGCTGCGGGTATAATATTTCCGCAAAATCAGCCATACCATAATTCCCGTTAGCAAAACAACTGCCATTGGAATAATTCCGGTTTTTAAGTCCTGACCTGCCCAGGGAAGCATGTCCGCCAGCGCCATTTTTTTGCGGGTGATAGGACTGAAGATCTTGATGCCAAAAATCCATCCGGCGTGCAGCCCTATGCCCATCCACAGAGAGCGGGTTTTGAGCCGCACATAACCCAGTATCCAACCGACTGTGAATAAAGTGGCAAACTCGGCCATCACAAAAATAGGATTGCCGAACTGGGAAAAAATCTGCCCGATCATCCAGAAGCCGCTGCTCCAGATCACTGGTGGCAGTTGCAGCTCGGGCGGGGGTTTCATGAAGTGAACCAAGGTGTAAACAAAAGTCACAAATAACAAGGCGCGAAAGGGACGCGCGGCGCGTAAAATCAAGTTCATTAGCCCCCAACGGAAAAATAGCTCTTCGACGATGGCTGCCCCGGCTGCGGCGCTCATCGCTTTGATCAAAACACGGGACCATTCCCAGTCATCAGCTGAACGGGGTTTGTAATAACCGACTTTGACATAAACCCAGCCCATCAGTAGTAAGGGAACCAGCGCAAGAACGAAACCGAGGGCGATGTGTTTCCAGCGGTAGGGGTTTTTTACTAAAGAGATGTCACTACGGAACCGTTGTGAGTCATTCAGTCCAGCCCGCACCCAGCGCACGGTCGGGTAAATCATTAGAATCGCCGCGATCAGCATGGCACGGTTGAAAAAACGTGAAAATTTTGATCTTTCCAGTGCCGCGTTTAATGCGTCCAGGGGGCCGTCTTCCAGGGTTCCTTGCGCCACCAGCCACTTGCAAGACAGAAATAGCGGGGGGGCTAGCAAAGCGCCTAAGATCATCGTCGTCACCAGAAATACGGTGACTTTGAAAACTTCGCTGCGAAAGATGGGTGTTTGCATGGGATGCGGGGGACGGAAGTCAGGATTCAGAAGTTGAGAATTTTGAGAAATGTGCTTGTTAAGCATTTGTAATCAGTGTTTCCAAAGCGATAGAGTTTTTTTACATTTGCACCGATTTATCCATTCTGTCTCCAGAATTCTGAATTCTTACTTCTAAAAAACAATGATCAAACACGAATGGCGCGAGACTTTACCCGATGGCGATGTGCGTTACATCACCGCAAAACGTCATGGAGCAAGATGGCAATTTCAAACTTGTCTCAAATCGGATGACGAGTGGACCCCCTTGGATGACTTGCCGCTGGAGGATCTGCAGCAGTTGCGCGTCGTGATGTGGAACAAATACCAGCGTAAACGCATCCCTTACGAACACGTATTGGAAGTGGATGCGATGATCGAAGAATGTGAGGCGGCAACGCAGGAAGCGGGCGCTGATGGTGGCAGCGATGATTGATCATGCAGGCGCTGTCTCATTCGAGTGAAAAGTTGCGCGCGCTGGATAAAGCGCACCTTTGGCACCCTTTCACCCAGATGCAGGATTGGTGTGCAGCGCAGCACGATCCGTTGATCATCGCCTCGGGGGAGGGCGCATGGCTCTATGATTCGGAGGGCAATAAATACATCGACGGCAACAGCTCGATCTGGACCAATATTCATGGCCACGCTCATCCTGCGATCGATGCCGCGATTCGGCAACAGCTTGAGAAAATAGCCCACTGCTCGGGTCTTGGTTTCACCAATGAGGCGGCGATTTTACTGGCGGAAAAGTTGGTCGGACTGTTTCCCGTCGATACCCTGACGCGGGTTTTTTACAGTGATGACGGTTCTACTGCGATCGAGTGTGCCTGCAAAATGGCGATTCAATACCGCCAGCTGGATGAACAAAACGAGCGATGTGTTTTTGTCGCTTTTGATCAAGCTTATCACGGTGACACCGCCGGAGCAGCTTCCCTCGGGGGTATCAATACTCTGCATCAGCGTTTCAGTTCGTTTGGTTTTGATACCTGCCATGTGTCAAATCTCGCAGGCTTGCAAAACCTGTCGCCAGACATTCTTTCCAAGCTCACCGCCGTCATTATCGAACCGCTGATTCAAGGTGCTGCCGGGATGAAGCTCTGGCCGCAAGGCATGTTGGCAGAGTTGCGTCAGTGGTGCGATGCGCACGATGTTTTTCTCATTCTCGACGAAGTGATGACCGGCTTTGGGCGCACAGGCACTCTGTTTGCCTGTGAGCAGGAACAAGTAGTGCCCGACTTCATCGCGCTGGCCAAAGGCCTGACCGGTGGTTATTTGCCTTTGGCGGCCACCCTCACCACAGAAAAAGTTTTTGAGAAATTCCTCGGCAGTCAAGAAGAACAGAAAACATTTTATTATGGCCACAGTTATAACGCCAATCCGCTCGGCTGTGCCGCGGCCCTGGCTAACCTGGAGATTTTCGAAAGCGAAAATACTCTTGAAAAACTAGAAAAAAAGATAGCGTTGCTTGAGGTCTTACTGGAGGAACAATTGGCTCCTTTAGCTACTGTAACAGAAATCCGCCAATGCGGATTCATCGCAGCTATCGACACCGCGTACCCGCAACAAAACGGGGCACAACTCTGCCTGGCCGTCCGCCAACAAGGCTTGCTCACTCGCCCCATCGGCGATACCATCGTGCTCATGCCCCCCCTGTGCATCAGTAATTCTGATCTGAAATCAGCCGTGCAAGCACTGAATAAAATTTTAACTCCTGAATTCTGAATTCAGACTCCTGACTTCTTTCCCTTCCCATGGATCTCTACTCCATCATTCTAAGCGCCACCATCCCCATCTTCCTAGTGATGGCTGCCGGCGTGATCACCCATCGCATTGGTTGGTTGGAAAATGATATCGAAACGGGGGTGATGCGCTTGGCTCTCAATTTACTCGTTCCCTGTTTGATTATCGATGTGGTTGTCGGCAACCCTGCATTGGAAAAAGCTTCGGTTGTCGTTTGGGGTATTGGACTGGGTTTCATGATCATTGTGCTGGGATATCCGATCGCTTATTTGATTGGGCTTATTTTTGGCCTGCAAAAAGGCAATGGGCGCCGAACCTTTTCTATCGTTGCGGCGATTCAGAATTACGGTTACCTGCCGCTGCCGATCATAGCGACTTTGTTTCCCGACGAACCCGGCCCCATTGCCTTGGTATTTATTCATGGCCTGGGAGTGGAGATCGCCTTGTGGACCGTCGGTCTGTTGATTCTCAGTCGGCACCCGGGTGCCCCGTGGAAAAAACTCATCAACGGTCCCTTCATCGCTGTGGTCATTAGTTTGACCCTCAACTACAGCGGGGGGCACGCATGGATCCCCGATGTCCTGCGTACGGCAATGCACATGTTGGGGGTTACTGCCATCCCGATCTCCATCTTCATGATTGGGGCGATTATCAGTCGACTGTATGATCGCAACATCTGGTCACACGCCGCCCGCACCGCCAGCGCCTCTATTCTCACCCGCTTGATCATTCTACCGATGATGATTCTGACAATCATCCGCTTCCTGCCTGTCCCCGCGGATTTGGCAAAGGTGCTGGTCATCCAAGCCGGCATGCCCGCCGCCATCATGCCGATCGTGGTGGCCCGGCTATATGACGGCCATGTGCCCACTGCGATCAAAGTGGTATTGATCACCTCATTCGCCAGCATCCTGACCGCTCCGGCCGTGATCGCTTTTGGCATGCGCCTGTTGGACTTGGTGCCTTGATGATTATTTTTTTGAAAGCAAGAGAGATCACTTTGGAGTGCGACGCAAGGATGGAGGCAGGAAGATGTGGTATTTTAAGTGGTGGATCCCCATGCAATAAAATACTTGTTTGAGGCGGGAGTTGCGGTATCGTGGGGAGGTGAGAATTGTTTTGATATGCGTAACATTTGAAGAAAGGGATCAAACATGAGGAAGATACGGGAATTTTTGCTGGGGCCGGAGGGGCAGACGAATTATTATCATGTGGTGAGCCGGACGACGGGGCGGGATATTTTGTTCGAGGATGATGAGAAGGAAACTTTTCGGATTTTGATGCTTAAGCAGCTGAAGTTCAGTGGGCTGCGGGCGCTGGCGTGGTGTTTTATGGGTAATCACTTTCATTTGTTGCTGGAGGTGCCGGATCGGGAGCTGGCGACGGAGGGGTGGATGGATGAGGATTATATCAAGAGGCTGGAGGTGTTTAAAAGTGAGTGGACAAGTAAGTTGGTATTGGATGAGGTGGAGATGTTTCGGCAGAATGGGGCGACGGAAAAAGTGAGTGAGATTGCGGAATCGGTGAAGGCGCGATTGTTTGATCTTTCGATGTTTATGAAGGAGCTGAAGCTGAAAATGACGCTGGCTTATAATCGAAAGCACGGCCGGGTGGGGACTTTGTGGGAGGGGCCGTTCAAGAGCGTGCTTTTACAGGGGGCGGATTGTGAGAGTGGAGAAAGCAGCGATGCGCTGCGGATGGTGGCGGCTTATATAGACCTGAATCCGATTCGAGCGGGGCTGGCGCAGGAGCCGGAGGGTTACCGGTGGTGTTCGTATGCGGCAGCGGCGGCGGGGGTGCGTGGGGCGAGACAGGGTTTGTGTTATGCAGTGACGGGGCGCAGCCGAGTGGCGTGGAAGAAAGTGGCGCAGGAGTATAGGTGTTTGTTGTATGCAAAAGGGGAAACGGTGAAATCGGATCAAGCGGTGGATGGATATGAGAAAGGCAAGGGGGGATTCAGTCGGGAGGAGATCAAGGAGGTGTTGGAATCGGGCGGACGCTTGCCGGTGGCGGAGGCTTTGCGCTGTCGGGTGAGGTATTTTACCGACGGGGCGGTGTTGGGGAGTCAGAGTTATGTGGATGATTTTTTTGAAAACAAGAGGGATCATTTTGGGGTGCGGCGTAAGGATGGAGGCAGGAAAATGCGGGGGGCGCAGTGGGGAGAACTGCGGGTATTAAGGGATTTAAAAGTAGATGCGATGAGTGCAGGCGGTTGAGGGTTTACGGCGAAGACATAATCGCCTCTGGCATTGACGGCGGCATCGTTTAGGGTATAAAACTGGCTGTGAACTGGGTGCTTAGAGTATTGGATTTCTTGCTGGTATTGGCATTTGCACTGCTGGCATCTGCGGCTTTGCTTTGGTGGTCAATGATGCCCCAGGGTTTTCCGTTGGGGCACTCGCGGTTTTGGATTAATAGTCTGTTGCCCTTGTTGAGAGCCGCTGTTTGTGTGCTTGGTATTTACTGGGTAATCAAAAAACAGTATCGACGGTTGAAGTGCCTGGGCTGGGTTTTTATTTCCACCGTGATGGTTTCTTGGATTACGGCTTTATGGGTTTTTCCACAAAGCGCACAAGGTAAATTTCTTCTGGTCATATCCTCTGTCGCTATTGTCACCACGGTTTCGTTTGCTCTCATGTTGCTGCTGTTGAGGAAGGAGTCTTTGGGAAAGGCAAGTTTGTTGTTTAGTGTATTAGCAGGCGGATTGCTGGGGTTTTTCCTACCCATTTCCCAGCGTGCAGCGGATTCTGCTACAAGGCCTTATCATTATCAAGCGATGAAAGTCGTGCCGGAAATCAATGCGAACTCTGAGTTCTCGGTGGCATTATCGCAGCGAGTTGCGGTCTCGTCGGCGGAAGGGGAAGTGAGTTTGAATTTCGCCAATACACGTTTGAATGTTTTACCGCTGCTCACTTTTGACAGTCGCTCGCCGGATCGGTTTTGGACGATCTTTGCGCCTGATAAAGCGCGTTCGGGGCCGGCCCGAATTTTAAAAGGCGTGCGCAAGGATGCGGGCAGTCTTGTGATGTTATATGAAGATGATGCATTTTCTATTTTAAAGGTGGCGCAGACGAATGATACTCAGGACGTGCAGATCGAGGCGCAAAGTTATTTGCCGCAGGATGTGTATTCGCATCTCAATACTTTTTGTGAAATACATATCAATACAGTCGGCGCTCTTTCGTTATCCTTTTCCCCCTGCCCTCAGGAGGTTGAAATGAAAGCCTTTGATTACCCAGCCGGCAGACCCGCCCGCTTGGCGTATTTGGATGCTGGCGATAATTTTTATGTGGTCGAGGCTAGCAGCGGCGAAAAAGGTCCGTTCAAAACGCTTCAACAAGGTTCGCTCAAAAGAGTCGAGCCCTTGCAGCTCACAATTTACAGTGACGGTGTGCCCAGGTGTCGCATCACGCTGAGGGATTGGGCGGCGCAAACAAGCACTCAACTGTCACCCACGGCGGGCTGGGGTTTGCCGGAGAATGCTATCGAATTCTCGCTTTTTGACGGTGATAGGAAAAATTCAGGAGTGATTTTTTTAACTTTAGCAGCTACTTCCACCGGACGTGGCTGGGACAGCGTGGGCCACGCGGTGGGTAGTTATCGCAACAGAATGGTGATTGAGGTGCTTACTCAGTGAGCCATTTGATGGCGGCTTCGAGGTTGCCGTTGTTTTGCACGGTTAAGGATCCGCCATTGTTTTTATACTCGGCCTGGGCGGCTTTGAAGAGCTTGGGGTTTTCTCCGCCGAGCCAGACTTGGCGGGAAGCTGACAGGTTTAATAAGCCAGGTAAATCACCGTATTTTACGGCTCCAGGGATGAAGTCGGGGTCGCGGTAGCTGGTGATGTTGGCGAAGCGGAACCCATCACTGATAATGACCAGCTTGTCCACGGCGTCACCGGCAAGAGCGCTGGCTGCGGCCACGACGGCTCCCGCTCCGTGGCTGCCGATCAGGTAGATCTTGCCTCCTTGGGATGAGGTTTTGGCGTAAGTGATCAGGCTCAAAACGTCTTGGGTGCGCAGGGCGAAAACGGAGTGATTATAACCGTGAGTGTAAGCGGCTGATTCACGTGGATTTTTGACCATGGCGGTTTCGGTCAGGGGTTTGCCATCAGCTAAAAATTCGCCTTGCTGAAAGAGGTCGGCGCTGATCACCCGATTGCCCGAATCAATCAGGCCTTGAACTTGGATATTTAATTTGCCGTTATCCTGGTATAAGCTGCTCTTGCCACGGCCGTCCACCCAGATCACAGTGGTGGCATTCGGCTGTTTGCCGGCGATTTCAGTCAAGGGCAGCTCGCTGCCTGTGGATTTTTGCTGCAGCTTGTGATCGGTCACTTGCACATCGGTCGCTGCTGGCAGGGTTTCACCGATCATGATGTTCCAGGCGGCCTTGGATGTGGCCTGGCGTTTTTCAGCAGTCATCGCTGCCAACAGGTAATCCGATTCGTCAGCTAATTGCCCCATGAGTTTTTTCTCGAAAGCATCGCCGCCTTTGGGTTCGGGGTGTTTGGCGTTCCAGACTTCGTGCTCCTCCGGGGTGAGGCGTTTGAAATCTTTTTCAACAATGGGTTCTTTGTGGCCGAGCCCTAGTTCTTTATTGAACAAGGTGTACATCAACTCTCGTGTCACATAATTATAGTTATGATGAAAGTGTCTCAGGTCAGCACAGAAGACGTTGTCCTTTTTGCCATAAAGGCCGTAGAGCTTTTGCAATTCTGGGAAACCCTTGCCTTCGATCAGCATCTCTTTGGTCCAGTCATTGGCAGAGGTCATGCCTTGGGGTTTGGGAGCAAACAGGGCAGCCAGCTCCACGTTGCCGGTGCCGATGCGCAGCAGGCTGGCGTTTTCACAAGTGCAGCCACCCTGCATCGAGCTGGAGACCATGCCATTGGGAAAAGCGACGATCGGTCGGGGATCGATGGCGCATAGGATGATCGTCTGGGTACCGCCACCACTGCCGCCGGTGACTCCGAGCCGTTTGGGGTCGGTGTCGGGCAGGGCCTCGAGGAAATCGAGTGCGCGGATGGAGTTCCAGGTCTGGATGCCAAAAACCGACTGCAAGCGCATTTCCGCCTGGGCACTGAACAGTCCCCAGCTTTCTTTGTCTTCGAAATCAGGACGTTGTTTTTTGAAGCCGTGGGTCAGCTCACGCGACAGCTGACTGTTGTCGGCATAACCCATCATATCGTATAAAAAAACCACCGCTCCGAGTCTCGCTAGAGTAGCGCAACGGGCGACTTTCGGGAAGCGGCCTGAATCGGCAAATTTTTCTCCACCTTCTTCGATCTGTTTGAGCACACCTTTTTCTCCAAGATCCATCAAACGACCGCCGTGACCGTGGGGGGACAATACTGCGGGCACCTGTTTGCCTGCGGGAATGTGGTCGGGACGAAAAAGCAAGCCGGTTACATACAAACCCGGCACTGATTCGAAATAAACTTTTTCAACGGTGAAACCCGGGCGAGTGATTTTGCCGTGGATCACTGCGTTGAGCGGAGTTTTTTCCGGCATCGGCCACAGTCCGTTGGCCACTAGAATACGTTGACGCAGATCGCTTGCGCGTTTTTCCCAAGCGTCGAGGGTGGCGGGAACCTTGAATGGGAAAAAACCGTTTAAGTCTTTGGGTGCTTGCAGCCGGGCGTCATTGGGCAAGGTGCCTTTGGGGAATACCCGCGGGGCTTGGGCTAGCAGAGAAGAGGTCAGGCTGGCGAAAACGACCAGAGTTATAAGAGATTTCATAAGGGTAGGATTTGAGGATATTTAAATGGCAAAATCGACTTAAAAAGCAAAGCGTCAAGCTATTGTCATCAAGGTTTTATCAAGCGGATTACTTGCCTAAAAGCTCAATGAGAGCTAATCGTTGAGGCTATCGGCGACAAGACCGACTCGAACCAACTATTTATCATGACTTCGCAAGAAATCCGCCAATCCTTCCTCGATTTTTTTCAGGAAAAGCAGCATAGCATTGTGCCTTCGGCTTCTTTGATGCCGACTTCGCCGAATTTGTTGTTCACCAACGCGGGCATGAACCAGTTTGTACCCTATTTTCTCGGAGCGGAAAATGCGCCTTACAATCCTCCGCGCGCTGCGGATACACAGAAATGTATCCGGGCGGGTGGCAAGCACAATGATCTCGAGGATGTGGGTTACGACACTTATCATCACACGCTGTTTGAGATGCTTGGTAACTGGAGTTTTGGTGATTATTTCAAACAAGAGGCGATTGAATGGGCGTGGGAGTTGCTGACTGAGCGGTGGAATCTGCCCGCTGAGCGTCTTTACGCGACGGTTTACAAGCCCGGTGAGGGGGATCCTGCTGACTTTGATCAGGAAGCTTACGATATTTGGAGAAAATTATTCGAAAAAGCCGGGCTCGACCCTGCGGTGCATATCGTCAATGGTAATAAAAAGGACAACTTCTGGATGATGGGCGATACCGGGCCTTGTGGTCCCTGCTCGGAACTGCATATCGACCTCACACCCGAGGGTGATACCAAGGGCTCTTTGGTGAATGCTGATGACGCGCGTTGTATTGAGATTTGGAATTTGGTGTTCATTCAGTTTAATGCTGAGCCGGATGGCACATTTCGTTCGTTACCCGCTTGTCATGTGGATACGGGAATGGGCTTTGAACGTGTTTGCTCGATTATCCAGGGAACCAAAAACTCGACCGACTTTTCTACTTTGGTATCCAACTACGATACCGACGTGTTCACTCCGCTTTTTAATCGCTTGAGCGAACTGAGTGGCAAAACTTATCAACGCACTCTGCCCGAGACGGGCAAACGTGAAGGCTTGAGCGAGCAAGAGCAGATCGATGTGGCTTTTCGAGTGATAGCTGATCATATCCGCACCTTGTCTTTTTCCATCGCTGACGGCATTCTGCCTTCGAACGAGGGGCGTGGTTATGTTCTACGCCGTATCCTGCGCCGTGCGGTTCGTTACGGGCGCAATCTGGGATTAGGTAAGGATGGGGCAAAAGTTCTTAGCACATTGGTTCAAACTTTGGTTGATGAATTCTCTCAAGTTTTTCCAGAGTTAAAAGAACGCCAAGAAAAAATCATCGCTACTTTGAATGCTGAGGAAGAAAGTTTCAACCGCACGCTGGATCGCGGAATGAAGCTGTTTGCTGATGCGTCTGAGAAAATTGACGATAAAGTTTTCCCCGGCGACGTGGCTTTCAAACTTTATGACACCTATGGGTTTCCCATCGATCTCACCGTGCTGATGGCGGAAGAAAAAGGTTTGAGTGTCGATATGGTCGATTACGAGGAACAGTTGCAAGCGCAGATAAAACGCAGTCAAGAGGGACGTAGCTCAACTTTGGTAATGGCGGTGGATATTGACACCGATCTCGATACGAAGTTCGTTGGTTTTGAGACAAGCGAATGTGAGGCTAATGTGCTTGAGTCTTTCGAAAATGCGCATGGACATTATATCATTGTGGATGTCAGCCCCTTTTATGCTGAGATGGGCGGGCAGGTGGGCGATACCGGAGTGGTGATCGATGGAGGCAATGAAATCAAGGTCTTGAATACCACCAAAGCCGGCGCAGCCATTTGCCTGCAAGTGGAAGAATTGCCGAGTTCGAAAAAAGTTCAGTTAAAAGTGGATGTCGACCGACGCGCGAGCATCGAGGGGCATCATAGTGCCACTCATTTGCTACACTGGGCGCTGCATGAAGTGGTGGATCGTGATGTGGCGCAGCAAGGATCGCTGGTTGCCCCGGGGCGTCTGCGTTTTGATTTCAACTGTGCCGCATTGAGCGTGGAACAAATGACGGAAATAGAAAACCGGGTGAATGAAAAAATTGCAGCCGCAGAAGGGGTGTTTTGGGGAGACCGGGATCATAGTGAGGTGAAGGACCGCAAAGACATCATGCAGTTTTTTGGTGATAAATATGGCGAGCAAGTGCGGGTAGTTCAGATCGGAGGGAAAAAAGATGAGCTTAATGGTTATTCGATGGAATTGTGTGGTGGCGCGCACGTGCGCAATACCAAGGATATCGGTCTTTTTAAGATTCGCAGCGAAGGAGCGATTGCTGCTGGTATTCGAAGAATTGAGGCGGTGTGCGGAGACGCTGCGGTGGAATTTTTGGCTGAAAGCCTGCGTGAACTTAAAGCGGAGCACGACTTGCTTGACCAGAAATTAAACAAGAGCAATCAAGAGCTGAAAGAGGCCGGCGCCGAACCTGTGACGTTGCCTGACTTGGATGATACCCTGGCAGCTTCTTTTGTGGCAATGATGGAGCATAGTGCTGAGCAAAAACAGCAGGCGATAGATGCTTTCCAAGCTCGTAATCAATTAGTGAAAGCCGCAGCGGTCGAAGCTGATAAGAAGGTTAAAAAAAACAAGTCGGCTGCCCAGGCGGGTCAAGCGGACGCTTTGATCAAAGAGTTGACAGAAAAAGCCAAAGAGGAGGCGGGTGATGGTATCGCTGTGCTGATCGAAAATTTCGAAGAGGCAGAGCCGGGTTTGTTACAGGAACTATTGAATGGTTTGAAAAAAGAGCACTTCGAAGGCGTGGCGGTGATGACGTTGCCTGTTGGAGGGAAAGTGAATCTGGCTATTTACGTGGCGACTGCGTTGACTGACCGGTTCCAAGCAGGCAAACTGATGGGTAAGTTGGCACCGATCATAGGTGGTCGTGGAGGAGGCAAACCCGAGATGGCGCGCGGAGCTGGTAATGATGCCAGTAAGATCGCCGAATTGCAGGCGGAAGCGAAAGAGTTGCTGGGTGGGTGATGGATTTTTAAAAGAGAAGCCGCGGATTGCGGATGGGCGCGGATAAGGATTTGTGATTATTGAGAATAAGCAGGAATGACAGAATGAAGAAGCTTGTTATTAAGATAGACGAGTTGGAGTCGGCTTTTGAGGCATGCGCGAGTTTGCTGGATTCAGAATTTGCCGAGGAAATCGAGGATGTTTATTTGAATAAGAAAACAGGGGAAATCGTTTGGGTGGAACGAGAAGAAGAATTCTACGATGAGGGTAAGGAAGGGGATGAGGAGGTTGATATCGATGCTTGCAACGAAGATCTGATCGAATTGCCTGCAGATTTGTGGAAGGAGCAGGATTATCAAGTGATGGAGAGTTTTGTGGGGGAGCTTGAGGATTTGGATTTGCAGCGGCAATTGGAGAAATCGGTACGAGGCGCAGGGGCGTTTCGTCGATTCAAAGACATCGTATTCAAGCCGGGAAATTTGAGCTTGTTGCGTGATTGGAATTGGCATCAGACGAAGTGCCAACGAAAGGCGATTGTTGAATGGCTTCAACAGAACGGAATCGAAGCTCAATGGGATCAAGACATTTTTTCGCCTTCAAATTACCCCGACAAACGACAGGATTTGTTGAGAGGGGTTTTGCGCTTTGTGCGCGATGTGAGTCAAATCGACGGCGTGCACCGCATTTCCATGCTAGGATCTTTGACGACCGAAAAACCGCTGCCCAAAGATGTAGATTTGTTGGTGCAGGTGGCTGATGATATGCCGCTAGAGCCGTTGGCAAAATATTCGCGGCAGTTGAACGCTAAAGCAATGCAAACGGGAGATGGGTGCTGTGCTGACATTTTCATTTGTGATAGTGCGAACCACTACATTGGGCGCATGTGCCTGTGGAAAGAGTGTAGGGAGGGATTACGACGGGGTTGTAAGGCTCAACACTGCGGGAGAAGACAGTATTTGTCAGATGATTTCCAGCTGGTGACCTTGGATCAAGCACTGGTGAAATCCCCGCCGATAGATTTATGGCCTGAGGTGATCACTCGCGTAGATGTGCCGGAAGATGTGTGTCGCGAAGTAATGGCGAAGTTGAGCTGACTGAGTTGGAGGACTTGGAAAAATTAGACTTTCCCTGGCCATGATTATAATTACAATTCAAGCATGGCGATACGACTTGGCAACTATGTGCGTTCGGGTTTCATTGATAATTCCACGCGTGGCAGAATCACTGGAGAACTTAAAATCAAAGGTCTTGATGAGCCTGTGATGATCGATGTGAAGGGTAACGCACATCCCGACATGGCAGGATGTGTGCTGAGTTTTAACAATCCTCAAGCAGACTTGATCGATCCAGCACTTGCTGATATTTTGCGACAAGTGCATAAAGGGTTTGCTGGCGATATCAGTGCCTCGCAGAAACGTAAGGTGCCTAAGTCGCTGCTGGATTCATCTGCTGCTTCGACATTCGACCCTAGCGATTTTGTTCTGTGCAACACCCTTTACCTGGAGTGGTATGATTATTATAACGGAAGAGTTGTGATTGAGGGGGTAGGCTACCAATGGGAAATTGATTTGCCTCGTTGGCAGCTCACGCAGGAAGAGGAGATTGAGCAGGCCCAACAAGCAAGCTCGGCGATGGATTTACACATGAATCTTGCTCTAGAGCTTTTTGAAGATAGCACGGAGGAGATTTCTTATAATGAAGAAAAAATCGATCCCGAAGCAAATGATGAATTTGCCTGGGAACAGCGTTTGCAGAATTCTGAAAACCGGGTGGATGCTCTGCTTGATTTACTTGATGAAGCTCAAACGCAGGAGGATAGAAAAGTTTTGTTAAAACACGCTTTTGACGGTTTGTGGCAAGAAGAATTACTGCTGGTTGACCATGAATTTGCACCCCCTGAGAGCAGAGTCAATGGCGTGGAGCTCGATGGTGAAATGATTGATCTGGCTAAAAATTTGCAGCGTAAGGTTAGCTCTATCATGATGTTGATACGAGAGCCAATAGACGAAGCATTTGATACGGAAGCGCTACTGACACTTTATGTTAAGGTGAATGCGACGATGGATTTGGTCTTGGACGAAGAATCTTGTTTTGCTCCAGGCCTTATCATTGCTTTGCTCAAAAGAGAAATTGCCCGCTGCCAATCAATTGTTAATTCTTTGCCACAACAGCAACGAGACGAAGGGTCGCTTTGTTTGCAAGATGTGTGGGAAATTCGCGATCTGCTGGTGAGATTGAGCGGATATTTGCGAGATGGACAGACAAGTTGAGCAAAATTGTAGCAGAAGTAAGTTTTGGAAAAAGAGCATCCTCGTGGCGGGAGCCCCGATATTCCCCGACAACGCAAAATTTTTTCCTGCCAAGTCGAAATAGAAGGGTATCGACAATTGAAGTTGAATGATGGGGTCAAACCCCAAGCAATATGATTCTTGTTAGAATCGAGGTGCTTTTTGCGATAGAATATCGCGCAAGAAATAAAACAAGTGGGGTGTGACCCCTTGCATGACCATGCAAGTTATAGTTTGAGCCTTCGAGTTAGATCAAAGAACTGGGGGGATCCGCTTGAGGGCGGGGCAACTTACATTTCGTCGACGAAGTATTCTTCGCCGCCGAGGATGTCGGGTTCGACGTTCACTCCTGTGGAGCGGATGCCGGCCAGGCGGCGATTGCTGCCGCGACTGCGTGACGGGCTGTTTACGATACGCCGGATGTAGTCCACTGCCAGGGGTGCGGTTGAAAGGGCGCCGATGGTCAGCAGAGTGGTGGCCAGACTTTGGCGTGTTTTGCTTTTCATCTTGTCGGCAAGCAATAGACCCACCGCACAGCCGATGGCTGCAGGAGCTATAGAGATTGCCGTGCCGAGTAATGCGGCATTCGGGGACAAGGGATCTTCGGGGCGTATTGGATCTGGCACAGGATCAGCATAGCTCAAAAAAGCCGAAATGACAAATTTGTAACGCTTTATTGGTGAATTGCGTCTATCTTGTTTAATCATGGGTAACCAAAGCCAAGCCTTGTTTTTGCTGAAAGTCGCAGTGGTGCTCACATTGATTTGGGCTGTGGTCTGGGGGGTGATGAGTGTGTCGGGGGTATTTCGTGAGACCCCGGAAAAGGTGATCGCTTACATGGAGGCGAATCCGCTGAGTGAAGTTGAGGATGAAAATCAGCGGAGGGAGATCATTTCCGGTTTGGCCGATCGGCTCAATCGCCTGGACCACATCCAGATTAACGAGTTTCAATCGGATCCGGACAAGGATAGGCGGCGTGATTTTTTCAAAGAAATGAGTGCGGAGGAGCAGCACCTTTTCATGGAGCGGCGGATTGGCAAAGCCTTCAACCAGATGATGAACGCTTTTAATGAAATGGAACGCAGTGAGCGCAAGCGTCTGGTGGAGCGCACGTTGAAACGCATGCGAGACGATGATGATGAAAGGTTGGGATTGCAGCGTCTGGAGGAGTCTGATCCGGCGGCTACAGAAAAAATCGTTAATGAAGGTTTGCGAGCCTATTACCAGAACGCTTCGGCGGAAACCAAATTGGATCTGGCTCCTTTGATGGAGCAAATGCAGCGTAATTTGCAAGCTTTGCGGTATAAAAACGGAAAATGATGATGAGGGCAGCAAGAGATTCGGGGAACATAAAAAAATCCAGATCGGTAATGGGATTCACCTTGTTGGAAATGTTAACGGCGCTTGCCATTATCACGATATTAGCCGGTTTGGGTATTCCGGGGTATTTGCGGGTCAAACGTCAAGCGCGGGCTCATTTGTGTACAGCCAATTTACGTCATTTGGGTATGGGCTTGAATTTGTATTTGAGCGAGCACAATTTGATGATGCCCACTTTGGCTCCGGCACGAGATGATAAAAATGACAACAGTTTGCCGACGATTGATACGGAATTATTGAAATACGTGGATTCGGATGAGTCCTTTCGTTGTCCCAGTGATCGTGAGGAGCTTTGGGAAAAAAGCGGCTCCAGCTATTTTTGGAATAGTTTGGTGAATGGACAAGCGATGGGCAATATGAATTTCATGGGACTGACAAAAAACCAGGCGGGCATTCCTATGATTTCCGACAAGGAGAATTTTCACAAACACATTGGCCATGAAGTGAATATTCTTTATGCCGATGGCCATGTGGTGTCGGAGTTGCAATTCTCGGTGCTTCCCTGAGTTTATCTTTTATCAGGATAAATGCTGAAGGTATCACATCTGAATAAACGTTTTGGACGCAGGGATCAACCTGCGGCTTTGAGTGATCTGAGTTTCACTGTGGAGAAAGGTGAGATCTTCGGCTTGCTCGGTCACAATGGAGCGGGCAAGAGCACTGCTTTGGGAATCATGCTGGGCATGGTGTATCCGGATTCGGGTGAGGTTAGTATAGGTGGGGTATCGGTCCAGAGTCGGCGTGAGCTGGCGATGAGTAAAACGGGGGCGATATTCGAGTCGCCGAACTTTTACGATTACCTCAGTGGGTGGAGGAACTTGCAAGTGCTGACTGCTTTTTCCGGGGGAGTGACTAAAAAAGAAATGGAAGAAATGGTCGAGTGGGTGGGGCTGAAAGAACGGATTCAGGATAAAGTGCGCACTTACAGTCATGGCATGAGGCAGCGGCTTGCTTTGGCCCAGGCGCTGCTGCCTCGGCCGGAGATGTTATTGCTCGATGAACCAACGGACGGCTTGGATCCCGACGGCATTGTGGAGTTTCGCAAACAGTTGTTCTCTTTGCGAGATGATTTCGGGGTAACTATTTTATTAAACTCTCATTTGCTTTCGGAGGTGGAGAAAACCTGCGACCGCATTGTGATCCTGCGCAAGGGGTGTAAAGTTTACGAGGGCAGCTGCCAGGGATTGGAGCAGGAGACCTTGAATTATCGGATCGAAGTGGATCAATGGCAAGCATTGCAGCGAGTGGCGGGGCAGTTAGGAGGCCAGCTTCAAGCCGTCGAAGGTTTGCTGCAGTGGCCGCGCGGAAAGGATATCGCGCTCTTGGTGAGTGCCTTGGTTGAGGAGGGGGTGAAGGTGCGGCAGGTGACTTATTTGCAGCCTTCCCTGGAGGACCTTTATATGAAGGTGAGGCAAAAGCAGGGGGAGGAATCAGGATGATGGAATTCTTTCGTTTATTAAAGTGGGAACTTTTCCGTATGTATGCCCGTCCTCGGACTTACATTGGTTTTGCGGTGTTCCTCCTAGTGGAAGGTTTGGTATTGTTTTTGTTATCGCGGCCGAGCATTCAGAGGGGCTTGCAAAATTGGATTGAAAATGTCGCAGGAGGCTTTGACCATTTTTTCTCGGGCCTGACTCTGGCTTTCATTTTAGTGGGGGGAACGGTGTTTCTTTTGGGCGCTCCTTTTTTGTCGTTGGTATCGGGCGATATTGTGGCCAAAGAAAGTGAGGACGGTAATTTGCGCTTGTTACTGGCGCGGCCGGTATCTCGTTTGCGTTTGCTGATGGTCAAGTATGTGGCCTGCCAGATTTATGCCTTGAGTTTGTTCCTTTTTATATCGAGCAGTGCTTTGCTGGTGGGCATCATTGAGCGCGGCTGGGGAGGGGGCTATGTGGTGATGACTCCGGAAATGCCGCACGCTTCGATTTTTGAATGGGGTGAGGGTTTGGGGAGGTTTTATTTGATGCCCTTGTTTTTGGTTGTTTCTTATCTGCCGTTGACTAGTTTTGCTTTTATGTTGTCCTGTATGCGGATCAAACCAGCGGCGGCGACGATCACCACCTTGGCGGTGGTGATGGCGGATTTTGTTTTGGCAAATTTCCCTTTGTTTCCTCTGTTCAAAGAATACCGCGATTGGTTTGTGACCCCACGTATGCAGATGTGGGTGTATTCCCAGTATCAGGATATCCCCTGGCCAAAGGTGGTCGAGAATTGGGCGTGGTTGGTTGGCATCGGCTTGACGGGTTTTGTTCTCGGGTGGATGAGTTTCGAAAGAAGAGATATCAAGTCGTGATAGAGTTACAAAAAATTGAACAAGTGCAGGACTGGATTCAGCAAGAAATAAGGGCTGGGATTGAGAGGGTGCTGGTGCCAACGATGGGGGGACTGCATGAGGGGCATTTGAGTCTCATTGATATAGCCCGGCAGCGGGCGGGGGAGAGCGGGAGGGTGGTGGTCAGTTTGTTTGTGAACCCGACTCAGTTTGGCCCTGATGAGGATTTGCAGGCCTACCCAAAAACGATGCAGCGGGATCGGGAGCTGTGCAAAGAGCGTGGGGTGGATTTGTTGTTCGCTCCGGCAGTGAATGAGATGTATGCGGAGGATGCCTCGGTGAAGGTGGCGGAAGAGATTTTGTCTGCGGGGTTGTGCGGTCAAAGTCGTCCGGTTCACTTTGGTGGGGTTTGCACGATTGTTACTAAGTTGTTTAATTTGTTCCAACCACATGCAGCGGTTTTTGGAGAAAAAGATTTTCAACAACTGGCGATTATTCGTCGTCTGGTGCGTGATTTGAATTACCCGGTAGACATCATGGGTGGTGCTATTGTCAGGGAGGCTGACGGGGTAGCGATGAGCACGCGCAATAAAAACCTAAGTCCGTCTGCCCGCCAACAGGCGGTGGTTTTGAATAAGGCTTTGTTTGCTGCCAAGGGGTATTTGGATGAGGGCGGGCGTTGTTTGAGCGAGATCCGAGCATTGATGGAGGACGTTATTTCTGGTTTTCCTCTAGCGCGATTGGATTACCTGGAAATGGTCGATCCGGGAACCCTGCAGGCTTTGGACCAAGCTGGCGAAAGGCTGTTGATCGCTTTAGCGGTGTATTTTGATAATACGCGTTTGATTGACAATCTTCACTGGAGGGAAGAGGGGTGATGGTTTTGAAAGAACAGCGCAGAGGAAAAAAGGGATGAAAACTTATGATTTTATTGTCGTGGGAAGTGGCATTGCCGGCTTGAGTTTTGCCCTGCGCGCTGCGCAGAAAGGCCGGGTTGCGATTGTGACGAAGAAGGATCGCGGGGACAGCAATACCGCAAAAGCCCAGGGGGGCATTGCTTGTGTTGAGAGTGCTGAGGATTCTTTTGACTTGCATGTGAAGGATACACTGATCGCGGGAGCTGGTTTGTGTAACGAAGAGGTGGTGCGAACCATCGTCAGTGAAGCGCCGCAGGCGATTGCCGATCTGGTGGACCTGGGGGTTTGTTTTGATCGTGACGAGGCTAGCGGGGATTTTTCACTGGGTATGGAGGGCGGGCATTCACAGCGCCGTATTCTGCATTCCAAAGATACCACGGGTTTGGAAATCGAAACCCAATTGCTTGAAGCGGTTGCGGCTAACGAAAATATCGAAGTTCTGGAACATCATTTTGCTATCGACCTGATCACGACCCGGCGCTTGGGTTTTGCCTCGCCTCCGCGCTGTTTGGGGTTGTATGTTTTGGATGAGGAAAAAAACACCGTGGTGACACTGCGCTCAGATCGCATTGTGATGTGCACGGGCGGCTGTGGACGTGTTTATCTTTACACCACTAATCCCAAAGTGGCGACCGGCGATGGAGTGGCGATGGCTTGGCGGGCCGGGGCAAAAATCGCTAACATGGAATTTATCCAGTTTCATCCGACTTGTTTGTATCACCCTGAGGTGAAGTCTTTTCTGATCTCCGAAGCAGTGCGCGGTGAGGGCGGGGTGTTAGTGGGTCAGGATGGCAAAGAGTTCATGCATCGTTACGATGAACGTAAGTCACTAGCTCCACGGGATATCGTGGCGCGGGCGATTGACCGCGAGATCAAGGTGACCGGAGCGGCTTGTGTATTTTTGGATATCACGCATAAAAAAAAGGGTTTTGTGAAAGATCGTTTTCCACACATTTACAACACTTGTCTGGCGCTGGGTATTGATGCCGAAACGGATCCGATTCCAGTGGTGCCGGCGGCTCATTATCAATGTGGAGGGGTGCAAGTGGACGTGAACGGAGCCTCAAGTCTGTCCGGGTTGTGGGCGGTGGGTGAAGTAGCCTGCACTGGGCTGCACGGCGCCAATCGTCTGGCCAGTAATTCTTTGTTAGAGGGAGCGGTGGTGGCGCAACGAGCAGTGGGCAATGTATTGGAAAAACTTTCGGTGGGTCAAACTGAGACGTTTGACCTGCCCGAGTGGACGCTGGGCAATGTGACGGACGTGGACGAGTTGGTGGTGATTTATCACAACTGGGACGAAATCAGGCGTTTGATGTGGGATTATGTCAGCATCGTGCGTACCGGCAAGCGTTTGCAGCGGGCGGCGACGCGCCTGCAGAATTTGAGCCGGGAAGTTCAGGAGTTTTACTGGAATTTTAAAGTGACCTCTGAATTGTTGGAGTTGCGTAATTTGGTGCAAGTGGCGACTTTGATTGTGGATAATGCCGCACAACGCACGGAAAGCCGGGGTTTGCACTACACGCTGGACTATCCGGAAAGGGATGACAAAAACTGGCGCAGGGATACCGTTTTCAGTCGCGTTTGAATCAATTTGGATCTATATTCGAGGTTCGTTTGCGAAATTTCAGAGGAAATTTTACTGCTAATTAGGAGAATGACCGTCCGGAATACAATGTCTGAATGTCTGCGAGCTGCCGTATTGACGATGCTGTCATTGGGCCTGGTTGCGCTAATTGGGCAGGGGCTTTGCCAGAATATATCTTCAGGGGTGCGACCGGTCAGCTCGTCCAAATACAGCGTTCCCCGCTCAACGTCGATTAAAGGTGGCGCTTCCGCTGTATTGCCAGCCAATCGTTCGGCCAGACTGCGGCAGGGATTGCCGGGCACCTTGCCTCATCCGACTAATGCATACGCGGTTTCGACTTTGCCACGGGTTTTTGCTCCCACCCGGCCGCGTACGACTTACACTCGTTACCCATGGAAACGTCAGATTGTGACCACAGTGTTCTGGATTGGCGAGGAGCCGACGGCAAAAAATCCGACGCCCAACCACATGAGCGCCTGGGATCGAAATTGGGCGAAAAACTTCGGTGGATTTGATGATCCCAATCCGGGGGCGAGAGCCTGGGACTTTCGTCCAAAAGCTTTTGTGCCGGGTTTGAACCCTTTTTACATTGCGTTGCCTTATACCGATATTCGCTCAGGGGCGACTGGAACCAAAGTGGAAGCGCCGCATGTGATTCCGTGGTTCAAAAAAAAATACCAGCAAGCGGGGCACACTGTGTTGAAAGGTCGTTGGTTAGCCATTCAAAAAGGAGGGAGGGTTTGTTTTGCGCAATGGGAGGATGTAGGCCCTTTTGTGACCAATGATTATTCTTATGTGTTTGGTAATTCGCGGCCAAAAGCGACAGGCAATGGGGGGGCGGGTTTGGATGTGTCGCCTGCAGTGAGGGATTTTCTGATGTTGCGCAGTGGTGAGCGTTGCGACTGGCGTTTTGTTGATGTGAACGAGGTGCCGCAGGGACCGTGGCGCAAGTATGGCCAAAATAATGACTTCACTCACCTGGAAGGGAAGTTGAAACCCCAGGAAGATGAGCGACTGGCCAAGTTGCGTGAAATGCGGGATGCTTACATTCGCAATATGCCGCTGCCGCATTAGTCGGGTGGGCAAAGAGAGCTTGGTTCTATTCAGGGCCAGAGTGGGGTTTTGATAAGCAGGATTTGCCAGCGTGCAAAGTCTAACTGTGGATGGGTCAAAGTGATTACAAATTAGGCTGTGAGTTATAATGGCCGCAGGGGAGATGTTCTGGGATAAATATACATGGCAGAACTGATAACAAACAAGCTCCCGGAAAAACTGCCAATAGGGAGTCAACCCATAAAAAACATGAAAAAATCATTAAAACTAGGAATGACGGTGGTGGCTGCGGCCTCATTTGTGTCCTGCGGAAAATTAGTTGATGTTCCACCTGCTCACGTTGGTAAGATCAAATTGGCAAGTGGTATTCAAGAGGAACTGAAATACCCATCAACTTTCCGTCTGCCACCGGCCTTGACGGTACGCAACGAACTGATTCTTGTCGAAACGAGTCACTTTGCTATCAATGAAGATATCAAGTTATTCATGCCGCAGGATAAACTCAATTTGAGTTTTGACGTTCGTGGTACGCTGTTTATCAGTCCTGACCAGTCAGCGGAAATTTTTGAAAAGCTAACCGCAAGAAGGGTAGGGAACAATAGCCGCGTTTCGTTGATCGCTGCCAATGATGTGTATGAAATCTACGGTAAACAGTTGGTTCGTTCGAAGGTGCGCAGCATCATGAGTGAATATACAATCGAGGACGTGATGAACAAACGTAGCGAAATCAATGACCAATTGGCCAAAGAAATCTCAGATTTGTTCAAAGCGAAAAAATACCCTTTGGGTGTGATTCAATTCGGTTTGGCTGATATCCAATACCCAGAAGTGATCGTCAAAGCACAGGAGTTAGCTAAAGAAAGGGAAGTGGCGATCGCCACAGCTGAAGCGCAGAAGATGGTATCACTCAAGGAAGCTGAAGCCGCCTTGGAAGTGGCCAAAAAACAACAGGAGATCGACTTGATCGAAGCAGAGACCCAGGTCTTGGTGGAAAACAAGATGAGTGAAGCTGTCAGTGAGGCTTTTGTGACCCAGCGAGCCTTGAAGATTCTGGATAAGATGGCGGACAATCCTAGCAAGACTTTTGTTTTGCCAATGGAGGCCTTCCAAAAGCCGGAAATGTTGATGGGGGTTTATAACAACATGTTTAATGCGGGTCGGGTATCGCTGGATACTTCGGCTTCATCGGACAGCAACTGAAAGGTGAGATAGAATGAGCCAGTTTATCATACTGTTCTGCCTAGTCCTCGTGGCCGCCTTGACGGCGGCCACTTGGAAAGCGGCATTAAAAAACCCGAGAGCCTATGCCTCGATTTACGCCTTGTTAGTGGTGGTAGCTTGTGCTGGTGGCTGGTTTGTTATGGACGAACAAGCGGAAACGGCTCCTCGGCATAAGCGAGGGGAAGCTGTTGAGAAAGCGTCATTGATCTTGATTGGCAACCCTAACAGTGAGGTGGAGCACAGCTCATATCAGAGCGTGGCAAAAAAAGGTGCGGTGGCGGTTGAGAGGAACCGTGCAGAGAATCAAGCGGCTAAGGAGAGATTCAGTTCTCTGCCGGCGGTAAAAAAATAGAAACGGTAATAGTCACACGATACGGCAATTTTTTAACTGAGGGATATAACCACTGATGGCACTGATGAACACTGATTTGTATGGTTTGCTTAAATTATGGGGAGTGCGTTTTGACAATCACAGGTGTAAGGCGAAATAGTTGAATGGTTGGCAGCAATGCGTTACGCCCTTTGCAGGGCTGGAAGAATTGGGTTTTTCACCCAGCGCTTCGCACTGGGCTATCTCATTGAGCACCGTTGGTGCAAAAGAGATGAAAGCAAACTGTCCTGTAAGGACAAAATGTGATGGCGCAGTGCTGAGCGTTGGGGTTAAATCGGTTTTATTACCAGCTTTGAGCCGCTGCGTAGCGGCACCGAAACGAAGCGGAGATCATCGGAGGCAACGGGCGAAATGATGTTGATGGGTGACCAGGTGGATTTCAATAGCCGATGGCTAACCTTTTTATTCTGACTCAGAAGCCGCTCAGTTTGAAAGGAAAGATTGACTCATGTGGCCGGGCATTGTTAGGATCGCTGCGAACTTGTCATTAACGCAAAATAGAAAAAATGAATAAAGTATTACTCATCGTGCTCGCTATATTTCTCCCGCCGGTAGCCGTTTTGTTGAAAAACGGGGTGGGTAAGGATTTGATCATCAATATTGTGTTGTGTCTGGTGCTTTTTTTTCCCGGCATGATTCACGCATTGTGGTTGGTGACCAAATAGAGGGGTGGGGATTTTTGGTAAGAGTGACCCATGAGCGATTGGTATTTCAGTTATCATATTGTCGCGAGCATTCTCATATTGAGGCATGTGAGGCATGTGAGGCATGATTGCCGAGTATTAGGTGAGAACTGGAGTAAATATTTGATTTTGGTTCTTTTGTTCACCTGGCTATTTTATTTGCTGTGGATTTTGTCGTGGCCGGGCAGTTTGAGGCTTTGGTTCCATGGCAAACGCGTTTCCGATTTGCCTCAGGCGCGGGCTCTGCGGCATCAGCAAGAGCGGAGGGTTGCTATAACGGGAGATATTTCCATCAAAAAAACCGGATGATTCCGCAGTGATCGAGTTTTGACATTGCCCTTGGTTCCAAGCACTATGTCGGCTTGTTATCATGTCTCGACTGCGAGCTTCCATTCTTATTCTCATTTTCCTTGCTCTGACGGGCTTCGCTTTGTCGCGGATTACTTTGAGCGTGGATGTTTTGGCTCTTCTGCCCGGGGATTTGCCCGAGGTGAAGGGGGTGCGGCACTTTTATGAGCAGTTCAGTCGACCGAATGAATTGATTGTCACTCTGGAGGGGGAGGGGGCTGAGGGTGCGGCGCAGTCACTGGCGCAGGCCCTGGGTGAGCGCCAGGAACTGGTGAGTTCGGTGGTGTGGCATTTGCCTTTGCAGGATGATGCGGAGGCGGGCGCCGATTTGTTGGCCTATATGTGGTTCAATGTGCAGCCATCTCATACGCAAAAACTCATTGATGATTTAGGTGAGGGCAAACTTGAGCAGCGCCTGGCTGAGGTGATCGAAGGCTTATCCACTGGCTTGCCGGATCAGCAAACATTTCTTCGCGCTTATGATCCGCTGGGTTTGGTGGGGGCTTTGCCGAGTGGCTTGGAGAGTGCCGGTTTGGATCCTGCGGCGGCGGATGCGGCTTTTGCTTCTAAAGATCAGCGGTTCAGGGTGCTTTATGTGAAAACACCGGAGGGGGAGGAGATGGATTATAAACAAGCTGACCATTGGTTGGGTGAAATACGGGCGTTTGTGCAGCAATGGAAAGAGCAAGTGGCAAAAGAGCATCCTGATTGGGCTGCGGTCGAATTGGGCTATACGGGGGAGCCGGCATTTGTGGCAGAAATTGGCAAGGGCATGGAGGAGGATATGCACGCGTCGATCAGCTCGACGATTATGTTGATTTGTTTGCTGTTTTGGATCATGCATCGACGGCTGGTGCCTTTATTGTGGTTGGTCTTCATGTTGATAGTGACCTTCGGCCTGACCTTGTCGATTGCTTCGCTGGTGATTGGTCAGTTGAGCATTATGTCGGTGGGCTTTGCAGCTATTTTGATTGGCCTGACGATAGATTACGGAGTGATTCTTTATAAGGAGGCAAGGCTCACGCCGGGGGATCCAGTGGCTTTGAAGCGTCTGGTGGGTCCGAGTATCATATGGGCAGCGACTACCACGGCGGCGGTATTTTTTGCACTGCAGTTCAGTAGTTTTCCGGGGGTCGCACAGTTGGGGGTTTTGGTTGCTATCGGGGTGCTGGTGGGCTCGGTGGTGATGTTGCTTTTTTATTCCCCGGTAGCGGCGCGTTATGCTTCGCGGCAAATTTCAGCGGGTGCGCCGGTAGAGGGTGATTTTGAGGAACGGCAAAGGGGTGGAGATATAGTGGGGCAAGCTGCTCCTGTTTGGTCGTCGATACTGACTGGCTTGTTGCCGGTGGTTTGTATTGTCATTTTACTGACCTTTGGCTGGCCGCGTTTCCAGCAGGATTTCAAGCCGATGCAATTGCGCGATAGCCCGTCGATGAATGCCACTGAGCAGATGCAGGCACGATTGTCACAGGATGGAGGGCAGCAGCAACCGGTAGTGATTGCTGCTGAGAGTTTGGCGGCGTTGCCCGGACAAATGCAGCAAGCAGAGCAGTTGTTGAAAGTTGCGGTGGAGAGAGGTGGGATTGCGAATTTTATTTTGCCGCAAGGATTGGTGCCCAATGTGGGGTATCAGAAAAAAAACCGGAAGCTGTTAGCCGCGTTACTGGCGGATGAAAAGCGCTTGCGAGCTGGTTTGGAAGCAGCGGGATTTAACGATGAAGCTTGGTTGTTTGCGGGTAAAGTTTTTGCCGTGTGGCAGTCATGGCTGGATGGGGCGGATGCGGAGAATGGAGGTGGTGTTTTTCCTGGCAATGCGAATAGCCGTTGGGTGATGGAGCGTTTGTTTTCGCGGGATGAGCAGGGCAAGTGTTACGTGCTGGGGGCGGTGAATTCTAAAGAAGGGCAGGTCGTTGGCGAAAAAGATTCGGCGGCTTTATTGCAGGCAAACATTTACATTACGGGTTGGCACACTCTTGACCCTGCGATTCAGAGATTGATTGAGCGCGATTCGTTGAGGGTGTTTTTGCCGGTGGCCCTGGCTTTGTTCGCGATGTTGTATTTTATTTTCCGCAATTGGCGGGATGTGTTGTTGAGCCTGGGCACTTTGATTTTCAGTATCGTTGTGTTGTTGGCGATCAGTTCTGTTTTAAAAATAGAATGGAATGCTTTCAGTCTCAGCAGTGTGCCGATTCTTTTTGGGGTGGGTTTGGATTACACGATTCACATGATATTTGCTTTGCGTCGCAGTGAGGGTGATTTGAGGGCGGTGCGATTGGGGATCTCGCGGGCGATTCTGTTTTGTGGCCTTTCCACGGCGATTGGTTTTGGGTCGCTGTCCTTGGCGTCAAATCTTGGTTTGGCGAGCATCGGGCGTATTTGTGGCTTGGGGGTTTTGATTATTATGCTGACAACCGTTGGCCTGCTTCCATATTGGTGGCTGCGTTCGCGCAGACAAGTGAGGGGATGATTTATAATAACAATGAGTGAACTTGATGAAAAGGCAGGGGAAAGGGTGCGCGAAGATTCTTCGCAAGATTCGTCGTCTGCAGTGAAGAAGTTTTCGGTGTATGGAGACTTTTGGACTCAGGTTCAGGCTGCCGCGGTACGGCAGTGCCCGTTTTTTTTCGAACCCATCCTGCTTGTCTATTACACCTTGTTTTTCTTTGCCCTCTGCCCGGGAACCCGCAAGCCCGTGATTGATAATTTGTCGGTATTATTCCCTGAGTCGCCTCGGTGGATAAATGCTTTCCGTGCGCTGCGGGTGTTCTGGAGTTTCTCCAGCAGTATCACGGATGCTGCTTATTGCCGGGAAGGCGAGAATATTATCGATTGGGAGGTAGAGGGCGATGAGTTTTTTCAACAGTTTACCGATCAAGAGGGCGGGGCTATTGTATTGACGGCTCACATGGGCAACTACGATGTCGCCGCGCCCATGTTTGCTAACAAGTTCGGCAAAAAACTGCATGCGGTCAGGGCTCCGGAGCGTGATGCCCAGCGGCAGGAATACATGCAAAAAAAATTCAGCGATGAAGCGACGGATGATTACGAGGTGCGTTATAATGCTGACGACAAATTTTTGGGCATCGATTTGGCAAGGGCCTTGATGCAGGGTGAATACGTGGCTATTCAAGGGGACCGGGTGCTTTTTGATGTGTCAGCCTTGCAGGTGTCATTGGGGCAGATCCCCGGCTGGCACATGAATATTCCCAAAGGACCCTTTGTATTGGCATTGACTTCAAAGGCGCAGGTTTTGCCTTTGTTTGCAGTTAGGTTGGGGCGTCGGCGCTACCGGATCGTGGTATTGCCTTCGTTTGTCTGTGAGCGCACCAGCCGTGATCATGAAAAGGCGATCAATGAGGCGGCGACTCAATGGGTTGGGATATTGCTGCCGGTGATTCGTAAATATTGGTTTCAGTGGTACGTGTTTGAAAATGCATTTTTTGTTAATGAAAAAAGTGAGGGATGAGTGTGCGTGACCCAGATTTGTATTTAGATCCTACAGCCCGTAGCTATACGGCCTTGTTTCGCGTGCTCGGTAATTTGCTTGCGAGTTTGCGAGCAGGTGATGGAGGAGGGATCGTTTATCCGGTGAATCGTGCGGGACAAAATGTGGCGGAGTGTTACACACTCGCAGGGCTTACCTTTGTTTTACTGACAAGTTGTTTCATAGATACTGTGGCAGGTTTGCTAGGGGGGCAAATTTGGTCTTTTGTGGCTGCGGTTCCGCTGGCGTTGATGTTAACTTTTGTGGTTCTGCATTTGTTGTTTCTCTCTTTTGCTTATGTTTATGATGTCCTGAAGTCGATCCATTTGATTCCAGCTAGTGCGTCTAAACAATTGCCGGTGGCAGTGTATTTGTTGTTTTTCACAGGGATGGCTGTTGCCATGGTTTTGTCAGGAAAAGTTTTTTTGATGTTTGCTGCCAGTCCATGGTTGCTCGCGCTTGCGCTGAATTTTGTTTGTGCGGTGATTTTGTTTGCTGAAAAGTTTCTAGCTCAAATCAAGGGGGAGCAGGGATGAATCCTGCCTGTGGTAAAAGTCAGCAGCGAAGGGTTTTTATCTCTATCCTGGCTTTGTCGAGCCTGCTGGCGGTATTGGCTGTGGTTGCGGGAGAGCTGGTGATTGGATTGGGGCTCTTTTTTTTGACCCACATGGCGTGGCTCTATGCGCAGCTCAATCCTACGGTGCAGTGGCTCGGCCCAGTGGTTACGGGTTTTCGAACGGATGAAAAAGAAATCTGGCTGACCATCGATGACGGCCCGGATCAGCAAGAGACGGAGCGGGTGCTTGAGCTGTTGGATCGCTACCAAGCCAAAGCTACTTTTTTTGTGATTGCGAAAAAGGCGAGCGAGAACCCTGCCTCGATCGAGCAAATCATACAAAAAGGACATCAAGTGGCTAATCATACGATGAACCATCCGGAGTCTCGTTTTTGGTGTTTATCGAAACGGAGGCTGGAAGCGGAAATCAATGATGCCTCTGCGATCATTGCCGGGATAACGGGGCAGCGGCCACTTTTGTTTCGGGCGCCGGTTGGTCATAAACCCAGGTCCTTGCATGCGGTGTTGGCAAAAGCAGAGCTGCCTTTGATCGCTTGGACGGCGAGAGGCTTCGACGGGGTCTTGACCGATAGTGGTGGCATTGTTGAGCGTATTCGCAAGAACATCAAACCGGGGGCCATTGTTCTGCTGCACGAGGGGCGAGGAACGCTGCCTGATACTCTGGTCGACCTTTTGGAGGGTTTTTCCAGCCAAGGTTATCGCTGTGTTTTGCCTGCAGCCGATTCGTTTGTGTGTGGTCGCCGGTAGGTCAGCAGATAATTGTTGAAAGGGGTGTTGCCCCAGAGAGGCTTGGATTCGCCTTGCAAACCTTCGGATTGGAGGATGTCGGAGACAAAAGATTCGGTAGGGAACTCATGAACTGAAGATTTGATCCAGGAGATGAAAGTGCCAAAGCGGTCGGCGATTTTGGAAATTTTGGAGCGTTTGCTCGAATCATTCAATCCGCTGCGAATGATCAAGAGGCCTCCTGGTGCCACGGCTTCGGAGGCTTTGCGCAGGATGTCTTCTTGGTCACGCTCATTATTGTATTGCAAAATATCCAACAAGGTAACGTTGCCGGGCTGAGCTGGCAGTTCGCTGTCGATATAACCCGCAATGAAGCGCAGATCTTGATAATGGGAGTCTGCGATCAAGTTGGAGGTTTTTATTTTTTTGATATCATGATCAATAGCAAGGATGGGAGTATGTATTTCGCGTTCCCGCAGATAAAATTCGAGCAGGCCTATGCCGCATCCAACATCGAGCAAGGGGAGTTGGCAGTGTTTTTCCAGCAATTTAAAAACAGCTTCGTAAACAGGGTCAGAACGTAATTTGTTGCTGACGTAATGGCGTTGTGTTTTGCTTGGATAGTGTTTGGCGACGCGATTTCTCACCGCTTTTAGGGATTCCGTTGAGTCGGGATTTTCCAATTGTTCTAGTTTGTTTACCTTGCGGCGGCGAATCGCCAGTCCGGGAGCTCGAAACCACCATTGGAATACGAACAGGCGGATGTGCATCCAAGTGATCAAGACGTTGTCGCGGCCGTATTTGAAATGTGAAACTCCGCCTTCATCAGCCGTGAGGTATTTGACCGGTGTCGGGATATTCACTGGTCGAACCCCGCGCCAAGAGAGGCGTACAGCGATCTCGGCGTCAAAGTCGTAGCGCCGCGCCCAGCGGATATTTTTCATGACCTTGATGAGATCGGTGACCGGGTAAACTCTCATTCCAAAAAGGGAATCTGCGATTCCGTCCCATAGAGTTTCGACATTGACCCAGAAGTTGGATAGTTTTCGGCCATTTACCCGGATCCGAGGAGCGGTATCATCAAAAATGGGTTTGCCGAGGATCATGCGGCCGGGCATGGCCATGGACAACGACATGTAGCCGGGGATCATCTCTGCCGGGTGCTGACCGTCGGCGTCCATGCAAAGGATGTGGGTGAAGCCGTGGGCCTCCGCTTCATCAAAACCGTGCAGCAGGGCGGCCCCTTTGCCCTGGTTTCTCGCCAGCCGAAAAACCCGCAGGCGGTTTTCTGTTTTTGCCAGTGCTTCGAGCTTTTCTCCGCTGCCATCATCACTGCCATCAACTACTACCCAGACAGGATTCCAGACAGCGAGAGCTTCCTTGACCGTCTCCAGAACTTTCGCTCCAGTATTGTAGCTGGGTATTAACACCAGGTGGGTGTTGGATGGTTCGATCGGGCTGGGCATGTTCGTTGCAATTTCCCCCTGATCTGAGGCTTTCGCAAGTTGGAAGCTATGAGGCCACACCCGTCACGGTTGTTCGTCGCAGAGTTGGCGGTAAAACCCGGCGGCAGCGTAGAGTTCCTGGTGGCTACCTTGTTCGATGATTCGGCCTTCTTTCATGACGATGATCTTGTCGGCTTGGCGCACGGTGCTGAGGCGGTGGGCGATGATTAAGGTGGTGCGTTGTTGGATCAGGCTTTCGAGGGCTTCTTGAACCAGTTGCTCGTTTTTGGAGTCGAGGGAGCTGGTGGCTTCGTCCAAAACCAGCACGGCGGGATTGCGCAGAATGGCGCGGGCGATGGCGATGCGCTGGCGTTGGCCTCCGGAAAATTGCACGCCGCGATCTCCGCAGGGGGTGTCGAAACCGTCGGGCAGGGGCTCGATGAATTCCAGTGCGTTGGCTTTGCGGGCAGCTTCGATGACTTCCTCCCGGCTGGCTCCGGGACGGCCGTAGGCGATATTTTCTTCGATGCTTCCACCGAATAACATGAGCTCTTGCGAGACCATCGCCATTTGGCCACGTACCCAGTCCAGCGAATAGTCATGAGCCGGACGTCCGTCGATCAGCAGTCCGCCCGTGTCGGGTTCGAATAAACGAAACAGAATGGATGTTAGGGTAGACTTGCCTGCGCCGCTGGGCCCTACAATAGCGACACATTTTCCCGGTTCGAGGTGGAGGCTGATGTCGTTTAATATAGGAATATCTTTGCGTTCTGGGTAGGCAAAGGAGACGTTCCGGAATTCTATATCGCCGCGCATGGAGGGGGCGTCCTGTTTGGAGGCGGTGTGGCTTTCGGGGGCTTGTTGGAGTAGATCCCTGACGCGTTCCGCGGCTCCGGCCATGCGGTGGGTACGTCCCAGCAGTTGGGCCAGTAGCCCCCCTGCGTTGCCGAGGAAACCGAGAAAAAACATAAAGCTGGTGAAATCTCCGGGGCTCAGTTTGCCTTGTTGGATCTGGCGGGATCCGTACCACATCAGAAACACCGATGCGGCCATCAGGATTACTGATATGCCACTGAATAGGGCGGCACGATGGCGTGCCACTCGCTCGGCGGTGCCCATGTAGCTGGTCATGGAGCGGGTGAATTTATCATTCTCATATTTTTCGTTAGTGAAGGTCTTGACGCGGTGAATGCCATGAATGGCTTCTTCGGTGATGGCGGTGGTGTGGCCGAGTTGATCCTGGACCAGTCGGGCATAAGCGCCGATCTTACGACCGAACCAAACAGCGATGGCAACTACCGGAAGGGTGACTAAAAAAACAAAAACGGCGAGGGAGGGGGAGATCACAAACAGCATGGCAACCGAGCTGAAGGCCAGCACGGTATAAGAGAGTGCGTTGCGCACGTCATTGATCCAGCCTTCCTGTAGCAGGGCGACATCGCTGAGTAGACGGCTGGAGAGATCGCCGCTGCGGTTGTTGGAAAAAAAAGTCATCGGCAGGTGCATCAGCCGGTCGAACAGTTGCATGCGTAGTTTGGCCGCGGCTCGCTCGCCGATGATTTGGAACCAGGAGCCTTCGAAAAAGCTGGAAACCATATTGACCAAAGCCAGACCAATCAAAAACAAAGCCCATTGGTTGATTCCCCATTCGGCTACCCAGGAGTTGCCTTTTTCGATGCCCAAATGTTCGCCGATGGTGCCGTCGACCAGTTTGCCGACAGCAATGGCGGCACCGAGATACATCAATAAGCTCACCGCCAGCAAAGCCATCGAGCAGATGAACAGAGGGCGTGAACCCTTGATCATGCCGAGGTAGAGACTGACCACGGTGCGCAACGAGGATGGCTGGGCATCCGTCGCTTCGGGC
>JASFYY010000044.1:0-19286 GCA_045046875.1 Verrucomicrobiota bacterium
CTCCAACTGTCTCACCAAAATCCCCCGAAAGCGCTCCTTATCCTCATCCGTCAGCAAGCGCTGCCTGCCCACCACCCGGCTCACCACATGATAATAATTCATCTCCCCCACCGGCCCCAACAAAAACGCTCTGATCTTCCTCATAAAAACACCCTACCACCCCCACCCCACCTCTCAAGCACAAAATTATTTGGGGACTGTCCCGAAATACTACCGGAATACTAATCGCTAGTTTATGCGCATTCATTTCATTTGATCGTGCTTGCCAAAAATAATGCGACTAAGGAGCTGAGTGGCATCAGAATGGCTGCGAGTAATGGGCTCATCCAGCCTGCGAGGCAAACGACTACGGCTAATACATTGTAGGCAATGGCTACGGTTAAAATCAAAGTGATCGTTCGTCTTCGGCGATGCACTAACTCCAGCAATTCTCTTATTGCATGCAAACCACGGCCTAGAAAATAAAAATCGGCACGGCTTTCCAATATTCCAGTTCCTACTGCAGGGGTGCCCCGGCAGGCAGCAGCGTCAAATGCCAGGCTGTCATTTGCCCCGTCTCCTATGTAAAGAACCGATGAAGCAGCATGCGCTTGAATCCATGCTGCTTTTTCTTCTGGATCCAGACCTGCTTGAACATTTTTTTCGGCGATACCCAATGTGTCCGCTATATCCTGCACCCGTTGTTTTTGATCACCGCTCAGTATTGCCAGTTGATACCCCATCGACAGCAAAGCCTGCACTTCTTCGCAAGCGTCTTCCCGCAAGGCCTCCTTAAACTCAAAAGCTGCGACGGTGTTGCTAGCACAAGTGAAAACACTCGCCACCTCGTTCTCAATCGGTGGATCAGCTTTCCACCCAGGTTTGCCTAGAGCCCACACTTTCCCCTCGCTATCCACCCACTCCACCCCGCAGCCCACCGTTTCCTCTACCTCCAACCTTCCTCCGCTTTCATCAACCTGCCACCAACCACGGTTTGCCATTTCCTCCCTCACCGCGCGCGCGATGGGATGGTGACTTCCTTCCAATAAAATCACCAGTGCATTTTTTTGCTCATCATTCAGGTCATCCAATACTGCGGGGTTCACCAACTTGGGTGCATCCAAAGTCAATGTTCCAGTCTTATCAAACACCACCCAACTCACTCGTTTCAATCTCGACCACATCGAATTTTGCTGAATAAAGATCCCCGAGCGCCGCAGGCGCGATACAATCAATTCATCTAGAAAAGGCAAAGCCAAACCCAAAGCACAGGGACATGAAACCACCAATACCGAAATAAATACCTGAAAGGCCCGTGCCCCATCATGCCCTGCCCATAACCAAGCTGCCGCCCCCATCACGGCTACCGCCAATACCACAATCAAATACCACTGCAACACCCGGCCAAGATCCCTACTCGATTCCGCCACACTGTCCCCGCCACTGATTAATTTCTCCAAGCGAGAACCGTCAAACACATCAATCGCAGACAAAGGCAAAACCTCCCTACCCACATTCATTGCCCCTCCTGGAATCTCAGCTCCACGCCTCAAAGTACGAGCCGCAGGTTCTCCATTGATCCATTCAAAACTGAATTCCCCATCACTCTCATGTAAACGGGCACTGACCGGACTGGGTTCCCCTGGTTTTAATAAAAACTGATCGCCTACCTTCAACTCATCCACCGCTACCAATCGAGTCACGCCCTCATCACCTTCAACCAAAACCTCGTGTAAGGAAAGATCTCCACTCAATACCCGCTCCCTGTTTTTCTCCAAAGCCGTCTGCTGCAGCCAACGCCCGGCTAACATCAGAAATGCAAATATCGCCACAAAATCAAAATACTTCAGGGACTCAATACCGTTCAACCAGCCGATCAACGACCCCAGATACGCGGCTATCAAACCAATCGAAATAGGTGAATCCATATGCAAAGATCCCACCGCCATGGCGCGCCAGGCTCGTCCGAAGAAAAACCCTCCTCCCACAAAAAGCGCTATCGTAGCCGAGGCCAGAGTGATCAAATCAAATATGCCCGCCAACATAAAGTCAGACCCCATCCCCAAGTAACTAGGCAAAGTGAATACCATCGCATTCAATGCCAAAGCCCCCGTCACTCCTGCCCGTGTTGCCAACTCCCTGGATTGAGGCCGATCCTCCCGCTCAGTCTCGCCTATCGCGCCCATTGCGTAGCCGAATTTCAGCATCTCGCGGGCAAAATTCGACGCAACAAAGTTTCCTGCCTGCCACCATAAAGTCACCCGCCCTCGCTGGGTATCCACCACAATACGCAAAGCTCCCTGCTGCCGCTGAAACACTTTTTCTATCAACCACACACAAGCCACACAGGACAGACCCTGCATCTCAAACACTCGCCGCGCAGCCTCCCCCCGCTGCAAATCCGCTTCAGCCTGCTCTACCTGAGCCGTCAACCAATCCCAATCCCGCTGCTGAAACGCGAGCGATTTCACCGGCGTCATGACATCGCTGCCCTTGAGATGATAAAAACGATCCAGCCCCTCTTCATCGATCAGTTGATGGACAAATCGACAGCCCGCACAGCAAAACTCATGGTCCGTTCCCGAGCGTATACGAAAGCGAGTGCTGCAATGCAAACATTCAGCGTGTGAACCTTCACCCGCATCTCCGGATCCCCCCGGCTTTCCACCTGTCACAGCAACTGCCATTTTATAAAATCTAACTAAGCTACGAATGAGGCAAATCGCAACCACAAGCCGACACCTGGTCGACAAACCACAAAGTCCCCCTGAACCGCCAGGTCAAAGCCAACGCCGCCACCAAAGCCAGACCTCTCTGCAGTTGTTGCATACGTGGCGGTGATATTTTTTTCTGCCAAAATCCCGCCCCACTCTGCATCAACCACAACAGTGGAACCGTACCCATCCCAAAAGCTAACATTAATTCTGCGCCTTTAACCGGCGAACCGCTCAATAAACCAATACCCAACATCGCGTATAAAGGCCCACAAGGCAGCAGCGGCGTGGCCAATCCCATCATCAATCCTCTACGTGCCCGTGAACCACTGGTCAAACGTCGCCGAAAACGCTCGATCAAACGATCGAACCACGGCACCGTCGGTAAATAACGCTCCGCCCCCAAACCCACTAAAACGAGAAACACAATCAACACCCACGGCACCAGATTCGCGCCACTGCCCATCAATTTGCTCACTGGGTAATAGCCAATCGCTCCCGTCACCACACCTAAAAGCATATAGGCGGTCAAACGGCTTGCATGATAAGCACTGATTCCTCCGATGCGGTCATTGCCACTGGCAATGCCCAAACCACAAGTCAACAGACCACACATACCCGCACAGTGCACGCTGGTCACCAAACCGGCGACAAATGCCCCCGTGGTTCCATTGATGGATTCAATCCCCATCATCCTCCTGCTCTCCCTCCCCCGGTTGGATCACTTGAATCATCTCGGGTTGATTATTCAACGCTACCTTGATCAATACGGTCCAAGCTGCGATCAAAAGCACAAAAACCAGCACGATCCAAATCCAAGGCCTATCTCGAATCCACTTTATCATTTTGTTTGTTTTCCTCCCTCCTCTTTTACTCCCTTCTCGCGCAACAAGTAGGCACTCGGCCCTAAAAACCTTACCGTCTTAATCAACTCATCATCACCGGGTGTCGATCTGATCGACAATTTCAATTCAAACTGCCCGGTATATTGATCCTTGGAAATCATCGCCAAAAACGGACGCACCGCTTCACTCTGCGCCTCCAAGGTGATTGATTGATCAAAGCCACTCAGAACCAGTCCATCAGGGGCATCCACCACCTCGATGGTAAAGGTCGTTGCTTGGTTCAGCTTAGTCATCAAGCGAATTTGATACTGATTACGCACCCCTTCATCTGTCACATAATAAGGCTGCCCGTTCATCCGATTCACATCGGCAAACACCGAATGCAATCCGGACAAAAGATAAATCATTGCCAAAAAACCCACCACTAAAGCCACCGTATAAACCATCACCCGAGGACGTAGGTAACGGGTTTTGCCCCCATTCAGGCCCACCAGTGAATCATAACGAATCAAGCCTTTGGGACGCTTCAAACGATGCATGATCGCGTCGCAAGCATCAACACAAGCCGCACAACCAATACACTCCATCTGCAATCCATTACGAATATCGATACCGGTTGGACACACCTGCACACAACGCTGACAACTCACACAATCACCTCCTTCAGAGTTATCCCCCTTGCGATCCTTACCCCGCGGCTCACCACGGCGACCGTCATAACCAATCACCATAGTGTTTTCATCCGTCAGTGCTGACTGAATGCGACCATAAGGGCACATGATAATACAAAATTGCTCACGAAACCAAGCAAAGCAAAAATACAAACACAGGGTTAAAAACATCACCACTCCAAATGCCTTGGCGTTCTCCAGCGGTGGACGTTTCACATATTCGTAAAGACTCGACAAGGAAACGAAGTAAGACAAAAACACATTGGCAATGATCAGTGCCACCAGTATAAACAGACTGTGTTTGACCACCCGTTTCACCACCTTGCTCTTCGTCCAAGGTGCTTTCTGCAACTGCCTCCGAGCAGCGGCATCACCATCGATCCACCGTTCGATACGGCGATAGATGTGCTCTAAAAAAACCGTGTAAGGACACGCCCAACCACACCACAACCGGCCAAACAAGGATGTCACATAAAAAAGCCCCAGACCGAGCCCTGCTATCACAAAAAAAGCCAACCACAAATCCTGGGCTAAAAAGGTCAGCCCGAACAAATGAAAGCGCCGGTGGGCCAAATCAAAAAACAAAGCCGGATAACCATTGATCTGGATCCAAGGCAGTGCCACATAGACCACCAACAGAATCAACCCAAACCAACGCCGCAATGAAGTGAACGGCCCCTTCACATCCGCCGGTTGCGGACTGAAATGGGAGCCGTCTACGTTAATCGTAGTAACAGAATCCAGATTCGGCTTTTTCAGACGTGCCATGATGATCTTCAACAGGCAGCCGCATCTTTCGATTCACAACTGCGTTTTTTATTTTCCTTTCGGCTGGGCCGAACCATCGGCTTTTGCTTCATGATGATTGAGAATATAAGCCACCACTTCCACCACTCCTTTGGCTCCAAGTTGCCCCTCAAAAGCGACCATCCCCTTGGTTTTGTCCGGAGACCCTTTCATCACCGTATCAAAAACCCCCATAGGTTTGCCTTCACCGTATTTCCAAATAGCATCGTCCAGCGGTTCACCCGGCAATTTGGCTCCCCCCATGGTTGCCGATAGATCCTTTCCATGACAGGCAAAACAAATCGTCTGAAACGTTTTTTCTCCTGCAGAAACCACTGCCGGATCCTGGGACATCTTCCACAGAGCGTCATCATCCAGATTGGCGGCCACCTTATCCAACTCTTTTTTCTGCGCAGCTTTAACCACGGCCATCGCATCATTCAGCCGCTCAACATCACTTTTGATCCAGCCAAACTGATAATAAGCCACCCAATAACCGACAAAAAATACGATCATGATATAGAGAGTGAACAACCACCAGTTCGGTAAGCGTTGGTCATACTCTTGAATCCCATCATAAACGTGATCCCGTAAAACCACGCCTTCGGGCAGTTGCTCCTGCTCCACCTTGGTTTTTTCCTCCGCTGTATTGTCTTTATTTTCAGCCATTTCAATTCAAGTCAGAATGTTTATCTTTTTGCTGCGATCCATCGTCATTTGCCAAAGGCAAACTCGCCATGTGCTCGGATTGTTTTTTTCCCAACAGGATAGCTTTGGCACTCAATACCAAAAACACGGCGAAGGTCAGGGCAAAAGCCACCACCGGGATGACCATCTGCCACTCTTCTAGTATCAATCGTTTAAACATGATCGCAGGTGCTTAGGTTTATTGTTTTGCTGGCTCGGCGGCAGCTTTTCCACCTTCAGTTTTGTCTTCAGTTACCTTTTTCTCCTCATTATGAGCAGGTCGGTAGGTATCAGGCAAGCCTGGAAGGATGGTTGAAGGTTTGTGTTCGCTTTCCTCTTTAGGCGCCACCTCTTCGTAAGTTCCCACTTTCTGCAAGTAAGCGATCAGAGCCACAATTTGCTTGCTCTGCAAATACTCTTTAGCCTCTTCACTGGAAGTGATTTTTACCCCTGGTTTTTCAGGAATTGATACCTGGGCATCGATCAAACGCGAAGCGATTTCCTGCGCCTGTTTTTTCGCTTTATCCAGGATCACATTCTTAGTCATCGCTTCATAAGGAACCCCCAGACGACGCTGCACCGCGATCTTCGAAGGCAAGGCTTTGATATCCGTATCTTTATGCGCCAGCCAAATATAATTAGGCATACGCGACTGACTGTTCAGACTGCGGGGATTCATCATGTGGGTGAAATGCCAATCATCACCGCGTTTCCCTGCCTCGCGCGCCAGGTCGGGACCGGTGCGTTTTGACCCCCACTGGAACGGAAAGTCGTAAATTGATTCTCCCATTCTGGAATAATCACCATAACGCATCACCTCAGGTACCAAGGTTCGGATCATCTGTGAGTGACAGTTGTAACAACCCTCACTGACATAGATATCCCGACCCGCCAACTCCAACGGTGTATAAGGAACCTGCAAACGATCCTCGATATTTTTCGCCCGGTTAACGGTAACCGTCGGAATGATCTGGATCGCTCCGCCGATGAACATCGCGATGAATACCAACACCGTGAACGGCATGTAATTCTCCAACAAGGTCTCATGCCATTCCGACCAGGTTTTGGTCGACTTTTTGAAAGCCCGCACCGCCATCCAAGTCAAGATCAACATAATCGCCAAGGCAATCCAGTTGGCAAAAGGTGGCAAAAAGAACCACAACAGCATGAAGACGATGATCCAGAAGGTATAACCGATCGGATCATTACGAAATACCTGCGTCCAGGTCATGCGATCCTGTTTTTTCTCTTCTTCAACGTAAACCTCAACCTTGCCATTGACCGGCTGCCCCGAACGAGCCGTCATCAGGATATTCACTGCCAACAGAATGAATCCAACCAGGAACAGAGTTCCCCCCACAGCCCGCGCAAAGAGCAGCAAATTGATTTTATCCACGGTTTCCGCGAATTCGTAGATCAAACGGGTTCCGGTCTCGTCAGTCTGGTTGAGCAACAGCCCTTGCATGATGCCTGCCACCCACATCGAGCCCACATAGAGCAGGATGCCAATCAAGCCGACCCAAAAATGCATGTTGGCCAAAGACTCCGACCACAATTTCGTTTTCCACAAACGTGGAGCCAACCAATAAAACATACCGGCAGCCAGAAAACCATTCCAGCCGAGCGTGCCACTGTGCACGTGACCAATCGTCCAGTCCGTATAATGAGACAACGCATTCACCGAACGAATCGCCAACAGCGGCCCCTCAAAAGTACACATGCCGTAAAAAGTCACCGCTGCGACAAAAAACTTAATCACCGGATCGGTGCGCAATTTGTCCCAGGCTCCACGCAAAGTCAGCAAGCCGTTCAACATGCCTCCCCAGGAAGGCGCCCACAGCATCAGGCTGAAAAACATCGCCAACATCTGCAGCCACTTGGGTAGAGCGGTGTTCAACAAATGATGCGGCCCTGCCCAGATATAAATGAAAACCAAAGACCAAAAGTGAATGATCGACAGACGGTAGGAATACACCGGACGATCCGCCGCTTTGGGCAGAAAATAATACATGATGCCCAGCATCGGAGTAGTGAGGAAAAAGGCCACCGCATTGTGCCCATACCACCACTGGACCAGAGCATCTTGCACCCCCGAGAATATCGGATAAGCATGCGTCAGACTGGTCGGAATCTGCAAATGATTAACCACATACAAAACCGTGACCGTGATAATCGTCGCGATGTAAAACCACAAAGCCACATACAAAGAGGGCTCATTGCGTTTTTTCAGTGTCCACAAAAAGTTAAACCCAAAAACCAACCAAATCACCGCCACCGCGATGTTGATCGGCCAGATCAGTTCGGCGTATTCTTTCCCCCGGGTCAGCCCGATCGGCAAAGTCACCGCTGCTGACACAATGATCAATTGCCAGCCCCAGAAATGAATTCGCGACAGCAAATCAGACGCCGTGCGGCATTTGCACAAGCGCTGGGTCGAATAATAAATACCCGCGAACATCATGTTACCGACAAAGGCAAAAATCGCCGCATTGGTGTGCAGCGGCCGCAAACGCCCGAAAGTGATATACTGCAAACCCTCTGTTTTGAAGGCACCAAAAGTGATCCACTCCAAAAACTTTCCATTCACCTGCCAGAAGTTCAGCTGAAAGGCAATAATCACCCCCACCAGCATCGCCACCAAGGCCCACACAATGGAAGCTCCCATAAACCATCTCACCGACTTATCGTCGAACTCAATCGTCTGCTTCAAACCTGCTTGTTGTTTGCTCATTCCGTCTGTCATTCTTGTATAGCTATACGAGTTTACGCTTATTACGTCAATGCCTCAAATTCAGACGCATTAAATACTAGAAATTGTATTTTTATTTTTTCCTTTAATTGAAAATCACTTGGCGTCATCGTCTTCCAAAGGCAACAACGCCTCCTGATCCAAACTGCTGCTCTGACGTCCTTGCCTATCCCGCAAAAACAGCACGATGAAAAGAATCGCCAACAACAAGCTAATAAACAAGGTAAATATCAGTACTTCCATATTCCCGCTCTTTTGCAGATCAGACATCTGAGCTTCAAGCCATTCTAATATTCTGCACCGCATTCCTTGCAGGCTTTTCTGCATTTCTTGGTATCAGGCTTAAAACTACCTTTCCCTCCCTGCAAATTGAGCCCAAACAGCATAACTGTCTAGCTATATTTGATAGCCTTTTGATTTTCTTTATTGCTCATCGGCAAAAAACCGGTAAATCAAACTAACACACTCTCTATTTACCCAAACCAACATCTATGAAAGCACATTCCCTTCTTGCCCTGACTACCCTAAGCCTATTGGTATTTTCCCTGAATTCATGCGCCAGTAAAAGGCCGGACCTGATCAAAACCGATGACTCCCTGGCTGCCGTCGAAATCCGAAACTCCAATGAAACCGACATCCGCTATGCCGTCATCGAGACTTTTCTCGTCAACGGTTACCAGCGCGAAAGCACTTACGGACTCACTTTCATCAAAAAAGGCAATATCCTCAGACAAATTGAATACGCCTCTTACATGGGCGGAGCTGCCCGCATGAGAGTCAAAGTCCGCATCGAACAGATCTCATCGAGCTCCCACATTGTCAAAGTCAACGCATTCACCATGACCCACCGCGACTCCAGTTTCGGAGCTCACGAAAAAAAGGTTCGTGGCTTAAGAAGAGCGCATTACAAAAACCTCCTGCAAGAAGTCAGCGACCGTTTGCAACAATAATAAAAGCGAACAAATCGCTCAGGGTGCAGGACAAAATGTGATAGCGCAGTGCGAAGCGCTGGGGTTAAATCGGTTTTATTGCCAGCCCTAAAAGGGCGCAATGATGTTGATGCGTGATAAGGTAGCTTTCAATAAGCAATGGCTAACTTTTTCAATCGCTCAAGCCATCTGGGCTTGAGCGTAAAAATGCGCATTCTTCCACTCTTCGAACATCTCCTGCACGTGGTGGGAGGCTTCTTGAGCTTCTTTTTTCAGCTCCGCAATCTGGTGGCGTGAAGCTTCGATTTGTTTGCCCATCGCCAGTTGATACTGCTCTTTTTTAACCGTCCATTCCTTCATCGCCTGACTCAACCGGTCCTGACTAGCGTGCAGCGACTCAAGAATCGGTGCCGGCAATGAGTATCCCTTGGCTTCCAAGTGCTCATCAAAGCGTTTCTGCTGCTCACGGATTTCGGCTTGCAGGATCTTTTCATCAGATACCCGGCGCAGCCCGGATGCCATACCCACTTTGTCCAAAGCCCAGATCGCCCATTTGGTAGGATCATAACCCCAGGGTTTGATCGCATTGCGGTAATCGTGTTGAAACTGGTGATGGTAGTTGTGGTAACCCTCCCCGTAGGTAAACAAAGCCATGATCGCACTGTCACGAGCCGTGTTATCCGTAGAATAAGGACGGGTGCCGATCATGTGGCAGAAAGAATTGATGAAAAAAGTGAAGTGCTGCACCACCACCGCACGCAGCAATCCGGAAATCAAAAAGCTAGCCAAAGCCGCACTCCCAGCACCGATGCCAGTGTAATAACCCCAGATCCCACCCATCAAAGCAGGCAAGCCAAAACCTATGCCAAAAGCCAGCGGCAAATAATGTTTATGCTGAAACATCAACATTGGCGATTTTTTCAAATCCTCGACATTGTCAATCGGCGTCGGCTCGCTAGGAGCAAAAAGCAACCACCCGATATGAGCATGAAAAAAGCCCTTGTTGATATCATAGGGATCTTCATTGGTATCCACGTGTTTGTGATGCCTGCGATGGTCAGCCGACCACTCCAGAACCGATCCCTCAAAAGCCCCCGCACCAAAAAGCAGCGTGAACCACTTCACCGGAGATTTGGCTTTAAACGCCAGATGTGAAAACAAACGATGGTAACCCAGCGTGATACTCATTCCTGTGGCAAAGTAGAAAAAGATGAACAATAAAATCTGAAAAAGATCGATTCCGTGAGTCCACAGATACCATGGCACCACCAGCACTGCGCAAATCAAAGTGGAAACCAAAAAGGTCGTATTAGGCCAATTCATCCGGTTTAAAACGTTTTTTGACATGATATTATATATATGAGTTGGGGGATTATGTATAAATAGCGACCTTAGTCACGATAAAACGAGAACTTTATACTCAAATTCTTGGCAAATCAACCCCGCTCTTGAACTGCTTCTTGCCAACTTTCAAGCCTCAATCGGTATGAACCCCACTCAGCGGCGTTCGTAAACCTCAAAACTATCAAAAACCACCTCCTCCGAAGACGAGGCCTGAAGGGCAATCGTATCATAATGATCTTGATCTTCTTCGGTCTGCCAAGGCACCTCATTATAGAGACTGACAAACTCAACGAACTCGATTCCGAGTTTCCGCCCGGCAAACTCCAACTGGAACTGCTCCATCGCATCGCGGGCATCCACCCCCTGGACAAAACAATACACCCAGCCACCGGCGAATTCGCCATGGTGCTTCGAACCCTGCTGATAGCTAAATTCTATATTCGCCCAGTAAACCAGGCGGTTGGGATCAGGTGAAAACATGGATAAATCGGCTGCTACTCAAGTCTGGGCGATAAAACGATTTCAAGCAAAACAATTTGTTAGAAATATTTTATTCCGCCCACTGCTACTGCTCAGAATCTAAAAGGCAGGACAACCCGCTAAATGTTGCTCAATGAAGGAAATGACGATGCCCGGTGAACACCATGGCAATATCCCGCTCGTTCGCCGCCGCGATCACTTCTTCATCACGTATCGAACCACCGGGCTGGATCACCGCAGTTGCACCCGCGTCCGCCGCCGCAATCAATCCATCCGCAAATGGGAACATCGCATCACTGGCCACTACGCTACCTTTCAGGCTCAAGCCCGCTTGCTCAGCCTTCCACACCGCCAGACGTCCGGCATCCACTCGTGACATCTGCCCAGCTCCGATTCCCAGCGTCCGGTCATTGGTTGAAAATACAATCGCATTGGATTTGACGTGTTTGACCACTCTCCAAGCGAAACGCATCGCTTCGATCTCCTCTGCCGTCGGTGGTCGGTTGGTGACCACCTTCTCTTCGATCTTGTCCAAGCCCAGGGCCACCGGATCTGCATCCATCACCATCAAACCGCCAGGCACCGATCTTAAAGTCGGGTCTTTCAGCGTGCTCGCAAAACTCTCGTTCACCTGGATCAAACGCAGATTTTTCTTTTTCTGTAAAACCGCACGCGCATCGCTTTCGAATTCAGGCGCAATGATCACATCGGTGAAAATCTCCGAAATCACCCGTGCCATACTCACCGTCAGCGGGCGGTTGCAGACGATCACTCCACCAAAAGGCGCTTGTTTGTCCGTTTCAAAAGCCTTCTCCCAAGCTGCCCGCAAGTCTTCATCATCCGCCCCGAGACCACAAGGATTGGTGTGTTTCAAAATCCCCACCGCCGGACGTCGGAACTCATGGATCAACTCAGCCGCGGCACCAATGTCCAATACATTGGTATAAGAGAGCCCCTTGCCCTGCAACTGCTTGAAATGCTCACTAAAATCCCCGTAAAGCGAAGCTTCCTGGTGAGGATTCTCACCATAGCGCAACACCGTATCCAAAGGCAGGGAGACCGAAAACGAACTCTCCGTCTCCTGACTTTCGTTCAAGTAAGCAGCGATCACCCGGTCGTAAGTCGCCGTACGTTGAAAAACTTTGATCGCCAGCCGCTCGCGGGTTTTCAGCTTGGTTTCGCCTTCATTGTCATCCAATTCCGTCAAAATCCCCTCATAATCCGCCGGATCGACCACCACCGTCACTGATTTGTAATTTTTAGCGGCTGAACGCAACATCGACGGACCACCGATGTCGATCTGTTCGATCGCCACATCCAGCGTCACATCCTCCTTGGCGATGGTTTCTTCAAAAGGATACAAATTGACCACCACCAAATCGATCGGTTCAATCCCGTTCTCATTAGCCTGGGCCACATGCCCTTCGTCATCACGTCGATAGAGCAAACCTCCATGAACCTTGGGATGCAGCGTTTTGATGCGTCCCTCGAACAGCTCGGGAAAGCCGGTGAACTCCGACACATCCTTCACCGGAACGTCCAGCTTACGGATAAAACCCGCTGTCCCTCCGGTAGAAAGAATCTCAACCCCCTTTTCATGCAGCCTCCGAACCAAAGGCTCCAGACCAGATTTATCCGACACAGAAATCAATGCACGCTTTATGCTCATCGTTTTTAGAAATGTTTCCCGCCAATAAAATGGCGATGGCCAGAATTACCACGGAACCCCATCGGTGCAAGACCAAAGTCACCTCAAATAACAAAGATTCACAAATATAAACAAATAGTGCGCAAAATGCCTCAGAGTTGGTTGACAACACGCGCTAGCCCTTTAAAGTTGCGCTCCTCAACATCGAGCCTTTATAGGGAAAGGTTTTGAGGAGATCCAGCGTCTCATGGAGAATCTTTTTCAGGAACTCTACGACGCAACTTTACCACGCAAATGAAAGCTACAAAAACATTTTCAGCCAAAGCCGAAGAAATCGACCGCAAATGGTATGTGATCGACGCCGAAGGACAGATTCTCGGAGACGTTGCCGTTAAAGCGGCCAACTTGCTCCGCGGCAAAGGGAAACCCCTTTTCACTCCTCATTGCGATTGCGGTGACTTCGTAGTGGTTATCAATGCTGAAAAAGTCACTCTTTCCGGCAAAAAGGAAGAAAAGAAAACCTACACCAGCTACTCAGGATATGTCGGTGGACAAAAAATCGAAACTCCACGAGCTGTTCGCGAAAGACACCCCGAACTGCTGGTCGAAAGAGCGGTCACTGGAATGGTGCCACACAACCGACTGGGACGTGCCATCCTGAAAAAGCTGAACGTTTATGCCGGCAACGAACATCCGCACGCAGCGCAAAATCCCGAAGCCTACAGCATCGCTTGATTTATTTATTTTCCCTACTAATTTTCCGCATACATTGATTCAATCTTAATTATGAGCACCGCAACTCTTGCCACCGCCACCGGCCGCCGTAAAAACGCTGTCGCCAGAGTCCAAATCAAAGCCGGTTCAGGCAAAATCACCGTCAACGACCGCCCGGTAGAAGAATACTTCCCGACTTTGGTTCTACAAAACAAACTGATCGAGCCGCTGCAAGTCGCTCAGGTGAACAATCAATACGACATCGACGTGAAAGCCCACGGAGGTGGCGTCACCGGTCAGGTCGGAGCCATCACATTGGGAATTTCCCGTGCGCTGATCGACATCGATGCCGAGCATCGCCCACCGCTGAAAAGCAAAGGCCTGCTGATGCGGGACAGCCGCATGAAAGAGCGCAAAAAACCAGGTCAACCCGGAGCACGCAAACGCTTCCAGTTTTCCAAACGTTAATCTGCGCTTCACAGCCGATTTCAAAAAGGAGCCGTATTCCGGCTCCTTTTTTTGTGCCCGCTTTCATGCCCTTGTTCACTGGATAAAATTCATCCTCAAGCTTCATGGATTCCATTGACGAATGCCCCGCTTGCGGATTTATTAAGCATGGTGAAATATCCTGCCCTTATCATGAAAAAAACTTTCCGCCTTTTCACTTCTACTCTAAGCCAGCTAGGAGTTCTGCTTTTATTCCTAAGCCCCTCCCTGCACGCTCAATCAAATCCCACCACCCCCTGGCTCACCGATTTCCAGGTAGCTAAAAAGGCCGCCGCTAAAGAAAAGAAAGACATCGCGCTGCTTTTCACCGCCAGTGACTGGCTGGATCTGGCAAAAACTTTTGACGAAAAAATCCTCTCCCAGAAAGAATTCCTCGACCAGGCAAGCAGTCGCTACATTCTAGTCAAACTCGACTTTCCGAAAGACAAGGCCCGGATCAAGCAACAAACCGCCACCCAAAACCAACTGCTGATGCAGGCCTACCGGGTAAGGGGCCTGCCCACCATGGTGCTCACCGATGACCTCGGCCGCCCTTACGCGATCACAGGTTACCACGATGGCGGTTTGACTGCCTGGTTGGAGGAATTCAATCTCTTGCGTCAAACCCGCGAAAAACGAGACCGCCTGATCGCCGAAGCAAAACAGGTCGAGGGAGTCGAGCGCGCCCAACTTCTCGCCCAGGCCCTGCCCGACCTGCCAGGCAACATCGCCGCCCGTTTTTACCGCAACATCATGAACGAGGCCATCAAACTCGATCCTGCCAACAAATCCGGACGAATTGAATATTACAAAAGCCTCATTGCCGACGTGCAATACGCCGATCAAATGCAAAAACTCGCCCTTGAAGGCAATGACAAAAAAATGTTGGCGCTCAGCAAACACTACCTCAAAGTAGGTTACTTAAACGCAGCTTCACGACAAAGCGTGCTGTTCAACATCTTTGGCATTTACGAAAAACAGAACAACACAGACTTGATGGGGAAAACCCTGCAAGCGATCATCAATACCGCCCCTGATTCATCCCAAGGCAAACAGGCCGCGACCCTACAAGAGAAATTGAAAGTAAAAGCATCCAAATAAACCAAGCCTCCTCCATTTTTAGTATTGCCCTCTCCCCCCTTCGCCCTTCCACCAATGAACACCCATTCCAAACGCTATCACCGCCAACTTGCGCTATTGATCCTCGCCATCACCCTTCCCATGCTGACTCAGTGCGGCGGCATCGGCGGATACAAATCGATTTCTTATTCCAAGGGCAAACTGTCCACCCCGCCCACCACACTCTCCCAACGGGATTACCCATTTGACTCCAAGGGCCGCTACCGCACCGACTGGGTAAAAGGGGGCTCCACCAAAAAACGCTCCAAATCTTCCTTTAATACAGCCGCCGCCGCCAAACCACAGCCCCAGACTCAAAGCACCATCGCTCAAAGCCCGCCTAAGAGCAGCTCTCAAAAAAGCAAAAGTTCCACTTCATCCAGTAAGATCAGATCCAGCAAATCGAGTAAAGCCATGTCGGTGGCATCAAACACCAGCTACCCACCAAAAAGCAAAGCGGCACCAGAACCCAAATACACACCCCCGCCAGCCCCGGCACCACCAAAACCCAAACCCGCACCCAAAAAAGCAGAGGCACGCTATCACACCATTGCCAAGGGCGACACCCTGTGGGGCATCAGTCGACGCTACAAGGTGGGAATCGCCGCCATCAAATCAGCTAACGGCTTAAGCACCGATCTCATCCGCCCCGGACAAACCCTGCGCATCCCTTAATCCATAACTCCCCCACCTCATTTTTTGCCCTTCTGCTTTTTTTTCTCCTGAAGCTTCAACGCCTTCGCTTCGCGTTTTTTCAACTTCGCCAAGCGCTTTTTCAGCTTTTTGGTTAAGTCGGGCCAATACTCCTCCCCCGCGATAAACCCCACACAACTGTCAGTGCCACAACGGCACGGGTGGTCGTCGTAGTTTTCCAAATCAAAGCCGTAGTTAAAGCCGAGTTCTTCCCCCTTGGCAATATCCCGCAAAGCCACAATCCAAATTTTGCCACGAATCACCTGCGCTTCACAGTTGGGTTCGCAGGTATGATTGATCAAACGTGCATCGTTCCACGGCACATCACCGTCAATGTCATAACGCTTGTTCAAAATAAATAAATAAACGGCCGCATCTCCCGTCTTTTTAGCCTTCTCAAACTGAGCCCAGCCCCGGCGATCCGATTCCTTCTTGGTGATCTTTTCACCAAGATACTCCAGAATGCGCGTCCCCTCCAGTACATCGCTGAGTGCAAAAACTCCGTCACCATGAACCTTTGATTTACGAATTTTATGCCAAACCAAGGGATCTCCTGCAATTTTTGTCATAACTGAATGTGATATTTTTTCTCCAATAAACAAGCCGCCTCTTCGCCAGACCTACTCACCTGCTATTTTCACCACAGCTAGCACTTTTGGCAAGTCTTTGAATTTTAATCATTGTGATACAAAGACTTGCAATATTATTACGGATATCTTAAATTTTCCCGCAATCACTCAACACACTTCGACTCACATGAATCATTCCCGCATCATCCGTAACCTGCTATTCTCCGCGCTGGCACTACTCTCCGTATCCTGTATCACCAAAAAGCAGAGCTCGGATCCTTATTCAAACAGCAATCCCTATTACGGCCCGCAAGGCGCCTACGGTGATAATACAGCAGGAGTGCAACCAGCACCTGCAGCTGATACCAGCGGCTACGTCGCTCCGGCACCGGCTGAAACCAATTATTCGGCTCCCCCAACCCCGTATCAAGCCCCCGCTAGCAGCCATAGCAATCACAGCAGTGGCGGTGGCGGCGGTTCAAAATCGCATACCGTGGGCAAAGGCGATACCCTCTATGGTTTGTCCCGCCGTTACGGCACCTCGGTCAACTCCATCAAAAGCGCCAACGGTCTCAGTTCCGACCTGATCCGTCTGGGACAAAAATTGAGAATTCCTTAACCCTCGCCTAAAAAAACTTCATTCCCTCGTCACACCAGCTCGGTGGTGGCGGGGGAATTTTTTTGCCCATCCGTCATCGAGGACGAGCGACTCAACACACGCTGCTTTAAGTCTGCCAACGCAAGCTCAACCATCCGCTCATCCATCGTATGCACTTCCAGCTTTTCGCCAATGACAGGCACCAGGGTGATCGTCAGCTGCCCTCCCAAGTGTTCACGGAACTCTTCGATCCCATTCAATACACCACGCCCTCCGTCTGACGCCGGCTCCAGGTAAGTCGACCACAGATCAAAACCCACCTCTTCAATCAAATCCAAAATACGTCCCGCGGTGCTTTCATCCAAAATCCCCGCCCGCACCGAATACAACAGATCCACCGCCATGCCAATCGCCACCGCCTCACCGTGGCTGACGGCAAATGCAGATAACTGCTCCAGCTTGTGCGCCACCCAGTGACCAAAATCCAAAGGCCGCGCCGAACCGTATTCAAAAGGATCTCCACCGGTGGCAATGTGCTCCACATGCAACTCCGCGCTCCGCCGGATCGCCATCTCCAAAGCAGCTGGTTCCAGAGCTGCGAGCGCAGCACTGTTATTCTCCAAACGCTGGTAAAACTCGGCATCACGAATCAAGGCAACCTTGATCGCTTCAATAATACCGTCCCGTCGATCTCTCTCCGACAAAGACTCTAAAAAATCAAAATCATTGATCACCACATGCGGCACTGAAAAAGTCCCCACCCAGTTCTTTTTGCCAAAATGATTGACCCCGTTTTTCACCCCCACGCCTCCATCACCCTGACTCAGGGTCGTGGTCGGCACGCGTACCAAACGCACACCCCGGTGAGCCGTCGCGGCGCCAAAACCCACCATGTCCAAAAAAGCTCCGCCGCCGATCGCCACCACATAAGAATGGCGGCACAAGCCGTATCGATTGATCTCGTCCCACACCGACTCCACCAGACGCCACTCATTTTTGCACGCTTCACCACCCGGTAAAATCACTGGTCTTGCGACCAATTTCAACCGCCCCCCTTGAGCTTCAGCATAAGCCTCGACCGCTTCCAGCAAATCTTCATTTTCCCTCAGCAAACCCTCGTCGATAAAAACCAGCATTCGACTGCAATCGTCCGCACCATCCGTCAATTCATCTGCCAACAGCGGATTGTTGGCCGCAAACAAACCGTGGGTAAAAACCACGCGGTGCCGGTAGTCCATCTGGATAGTACGCTCAATCATCAATTTGCTTATGGGGGAAAAGGGAAACTTCGCCCGATATCAGCCCAGCGTCAAGGGGCGCATCCATTTCAAGTCGCCGGAATCCACCGCTGCAACAAGCGGGTCAGCAACAACAAAGACCCACAAATCAGCCAGAAAATGTCGCCGAACTGAGCCAAGGCCATGAGATCCACCAGAATAATGCCCGCCAACAAAACACTGACAAACTTACCGATGCGATCCGGACGGGTGGAGCGCAATTGACGCAACGCATAAAACAACCACAAAATAAATACCAACACAGCGGCACCACCCCACAGCAGCTGCCCTCCTGTCATCACCATCACCCCTGAAACCACCAACAAAGGCGCTATCAGCAAGCCTTTCCCCATCCAGCTCACCTTGCCACCGCAACTTTCCCCGCGGGCAGCAAGAGTGATTCCCCACACATAGAAAAACAGACCTGTCGCAAAAATACCCACCGCAAAAGAAACCTGACCCACCGCCGAAGCCGCCACCACATACACCAAAAAACGACACGCCCCCATCACCAGCACCGCCCCCTTCCATTTTTTATGCGACCAATCATAAAGCACGATCGCCAACACCAAAGCCAACAAAAAATACCAACTAACACCCGTGCCTCCAAACAAAACACCTACCCCAGCCAACATCTGTCCCCAACCCAGCAACCACACCGTCCTCGCCGAAATCATCCCAGCCGGCACCGGACGTTGCGGTGCGTGTTTTTTGTCCCACTCGACATCAAAAGCATCATTCAAAGTCATGCCCCCGACATAAAGCAAACTCACCCCCGCCATCAACCACCACAACTCCCCACTCCAAGCCCCTCCGGCCAGGAACCACCCTGCCAGCACATTAGTCCACACCGTCGGCAGATTAGACATCCGCCCCAACACCAGAACCGTTCGCAAATGCTTCAACATAACTCCCCTAACTTATTAATAATAGTTGTACCGTTTTACACACTATAGGCAAAAAATCAGAACCACTGATTTCACTGATATACACTGATA
>JASFYY010000045.1:0-6566 GCA_045046875.1 Verrucomicrobiota bacterium
ACTCCTGAAACTGGTTCGAGCGCCTGCTGGATTAATTTGGCTTCATCGGGGCAATCCACCCCTTCGACCGCCAGTCGGGTGACCACTGGCGCGTCGATGATGACTTTGGCTTGCTCGACTTGAGGGCGCAAGTCGGTGGGATCGAAGCTGCACGATGAACAGGAGGAATCTGCGCTGTCGCAGGATTCCTCCGGCTCGTCTGGAGCCTCTTCATCGTGTGGGTGCGGGTGGTCGTGCATGTTCAGGGATGATTAGAAATCATTTTCATCATCATCGGCACTTTTGACTTTGGTATTTTTTTCAAACCAAGCGTAGAGCGTAGGCAAGAGCACCAGAGTCAGGAAGGTCGAGCTGATGATACCGCCGATCACCACCGTTGCCAAGGGGCGCTGCACTTCTGCGCCGGAACTGGTGGCGATGGCCATCGGGATGAATCCCAGACTGGCAACCAGAGCGGTCATCAGCACGGGCCGCAATCGAGTGAGCGCGCCTTCACGCACCGCATCGATGACTGAGCGTCCTTCTTCCCGAAGTTGGTTGAAGAAGGTGATCAGCACCACCCCATTGAGCACCGCCACCCCACTGAGGGCGATGAAACCGATGCCGGCTGAGATCGAAAAGGGCATGTCGCGCATCCACAGGGCAAACACGCCGCCAGTCGCGGCGAGCGGGATTCCGGTGTAGATAAGGATCGCCTGACGCAGACTGCGGAAGGCCATGAAGATCAGCAGGAAGATCAGAGCCAGGGTCACCGGCACCACCACCATCAGGCGGGCGCGAGCGACTTGCAGGTTTTTGAAGTTTCCGCCGAATTCGACATAATAACCTTCGGGAACATCGACCTTGTCAGCGATCTGTTGTTGCGCATCGAGCACGAAACTTTCGGTATCACGTCCGCGTAGGTTGACCATCAGGGTCATCCTACGTTGGTAAGCTTCACGATTGATGGTATTGACTCGTTCGACCACTTTCATCGTGGCGACTTGATCCAGACTGATCAGGCCACCGTCTTCGGTGCGAACCGGCATACGCGAGACTTGGTCGAGGTTCTGGCGAGCTTCGTCCTTGAGGCGCACCACCACTGGGTAGCGGTAGATGCCGTCAATGATCATGCCTGCTTCCTGTCCTGCGAAGGCGGTTTCGATCACTTCGTTGATCTCTGCAGCGCGCACGTTGTAACGAACCATGGCGTCGCGATCAACCGAGACTTCGAACATCGGAGCTTTGCCGACCGCATCGAACTCAACTTCAGCAGCCCCTTCGACTTTTTCGACGATTTCGCGAATTTCTGAAGCGACTTTTTCCAAGACATCAAAGTCTTCACCGAAGACTTTGATGGCGATGTCCGCCCGAACTCCCGACAGCAGTTCGTTGAATCGAAGCTGGATCGGTTGAGTGAACAAGTAAGCTTGAGCCGGGAAGTGCATGTTGAGTTCTTTGCTCATCATGGCTCCCAAGTCTTCCTTTGAGATGATTTCACCATCCACCTTGCGCCATTCGGAAGGGTCTTTCAGAATAGCGTAGGAGTCGGCGACGTTCACTCCCATGGGGTCGGTAGCCACCTCGGGGGTGCCGATCCGGGAGAGCATGTGCTCGATTTCCGGGAATTTATCCAACAGCAATTTTTCAGATTGCTCCTGCATTTTCAGCGAGGCATCCAAGCCGATACTGGTGGTGCGGATCATCTGGATGGCGTAGGAACCCTCATCGAGTTGAGGCACAAATTCTGCTCCTAGTTTGCTAAAGGTTTGTAATGAGAGCGCAAACAAGGCAATCGATCCGATGACGACAACAAAACGAAACCGCAACGCAAAGTTAAGCATTGGAGTGTAGAAAAACTTCGCTAAGCGGATGATCCAGTTGTCTTCTTCGCTGACTTTTTTGGTCATGAAAAAGGAACATAGAACCGGTACCAGAGTCATCGAGAGGATCAGTGCGCCGATCAGAGCCAGGATGACCGTTTGAGCCATGGGTTTGAACATTTTACCTTCCACTCCGGTGAGGGTGAGGATGGGGAAATACACGATGGTGATGATCATCACCCCGAACACCATTGGGCGTCCCACTTGTTTGCAGGCGTTGAGAATAGTGCGCAGTCTTTCCCGGCGGGTCAGCAGGCGTCCGATTTCGTGTTGTTTCAGTCCGAGGTTACGGACGATATTTTCCGCAAGCACCACGGCTCCATCAACGATGAGTCCGAAGTCGATCGCACCGAGGCTCATCAGGTTGCCTGATACCCCGCCTTGCACCATGCCGGTGATGGCAAATAACATTGCCAGCGGAATCGCAGTGGCGACCACCAGGGCAGCACGCACATTGCCAAGCAAAAGCAGCAATACAAAAACCACCAGGATCGCTCCTTCGAGCAGGTTTTTCTCAACGGTGTGGATCGTTTTGTCCACCAGATCGGTGCGGTTATATACCGTCTCGATGATCACGCCTTCGGGCAGGCGTTTTTGAATCTCGGCGATTTTTTCATGCGCCAGCTGGGAGACCAGGCGGCTGTTTTCACCGAGTAACATCATTGCCACTCCGAGCAGAGCTTCTTCGCCATTGTGAGTAGCGGTTCCGGTTCTCACACTTGAACCGATACCTACTTCAGCAACATCACGCACCCGGATGGAGGCTTGGCCTGCTCCCAGTTTGACGGGCAAGCTGGCGATTTCCTCAGCGGTATAAACCCGGCCGAGTGAGCGAATGGTGACATTCTCTCCGGCTTGTTCGACCACCGATCCCCCGGCGTTCTCGGTGTTCTCACGGATCGCCTGGGCGAGTTCGCCGTAGGACAGTCCGATACTCATCAGTTTTTGTGGATCCGGAAAGACTACCATTTGTTTGCGGTATCCACCCGAGGTGTTGATCTCGGTGATGCCAGGCACGCTGACCATTTTGGGAGCCACGACAAATTCCTGTAGCAACATCAACTCCATCAAGCGTTCTTTTGCGGTAGCGGGTCGGTTGGGAGCGTCATCCTTGTACTTCAGGGCGTAGAAATAAACTTCGCCCAAACCGGTGGAGATGGGAGACATCTCGGGTGGTTCGGTGCCTGCCGGTAGCGAGGTGATCACGTTTTGCAGTCGTTCGCCTACTAGTTGACGCATCAGATAAACATCGGTGCCTTCTTCAAAGATCAGTGTGACTTGTGACAGTCCGAACTTTGAAATGGAACGAACTTCGGTAAGGCTTTGAATGCCGCCCATTCCAATTTCGATCGGGTAGGTCACTAGTTTTTCAATCTCTTCCGGAGCCAAAGATGGCACGGAAGTATTGATCTGAACTTGAACGTTAGTGATGTCTGGAACCGCGTCGATGGGGAGTTTCAATGCGGAATGGATGCCGACAGCAACAATGCCGAAGGCGGCGAGCACAACAAATACGCGCTGTCTCAGTGAGAATTCGAAAATTTTATCAATCATGTGATTTGGAAATAGAAATTAAGTTCAGTGGCTGTGACCGCCACCTTTAGTGAAACGAAGCTCGATCAGCCATAAGCCGACCGTGCCGCTACTGACCACTACATCGCCGGGTTCGACCCCTTTGAGGATGCCGATGTGTTCGGAACCGACGGTGCCGACTTCAACCGGAGTTTTCAGGTAGCGACCATCGTGTTCGACGTAGACAAAATTGCCCGTCGCCGCGTTGAGTAGGGCACTTTTTGGAATAGCGGTGGTTTTGACCGCTTTGCCGGAAAAGGTGACTTGCAGAAAGCTGCCGAACTCTTCTTTATGATCCGAGGAGGGAATCGCAATGAGCGCTTCGATCTGACCAATCGCTTCCGCGGTGGTTCGATCCAGTCTCACGAGGATACCTTTGTCGGTTTTATCTTTCATGCCCACGTGTTGCACGGTGACCGCATGTCCCTCTTCGAGCATGTCGGCCTGAGCGGTGGTGATGATGGCGGTGGCGAGTGCGTGGCTTTTTAGCATCTCTCCCTCAGCTTCACCAACCGGGTGTTTGTGATCCACTTGATAGACTCGAGCTGTAGTGGTGAACTCCAGCGCGAGGTCTTCGGTGTAGGCTTCCGAGGTTTTCAGCTGAATGACTTCTGCAGCTTCTTCGTGAACAAGGATGCCTTTGGTGGCAGAATATTCAGCTCCGGTTTTTTCCTCAGCGTGTCCTTCGTGACCGCCGTGACCCCCACCTTCGCCGCCTTCATCGTGTCCATGTTCGTCATGACCTTCATGCTCGTCGGCATCGCCGTGACCGTGGTCGTCCTTGCCGCCCTCGGCATGGCCGTGTTCATCTTTGCCGCTTGCTTTGTGATCATCGTGATCGCCATGACCTTGGTGTGAGTCTTTTGATGCGCCTTTTTCCTCATGCCCATGTTCATCATGGTCACCGGGTTCCTTTTTGGTAGCGGTCTCTTTGTCATGATCATGCCCATCCGGCGCAGCAATCATTCGACCATAAACCCCCAAGCTAAGAACGAGTAGAGCTGATAACAGCCATAACCATCCTTTGTTTTTGATGTGTTGCAGCGTTTTCATTATTCAGATTTGGCTTCAGGTTTGCTGCGTCCCAGTTCCATTTGCGTGAGGATGCGCAACTGCAATAGGCTGTCCAGGGCACCGGACTGTATGTTGAGGATGGAGTCGAGTGCAGCGAGGTACTCGCGTTGAAGTTCGATATAGGTGGCGATAGGCAGAGCCCCTAGGCGGTAATGGCGATCTCCGAGATCGGCTGCTTCGCGAAATTTCTCAATCGAGTCCTTTTGCCATAGCTTCATTTCGTTGTTGTAGAGTTTAAAGGAGAGGTAAGTTTGCATTAATTGCTGTTCAACTTTTAGCTGAACTAGGTAGAGCGACACCTCTGCTTGTTTGCTGCGAGCCTTGGCAATTTCGATATTACCTGCGTTACGGTTCCACAGCGGTAATGGCAGCGAGACACCGATGCCCGCGATGGACTCAAGACCTGCGGATTGATCTTGATCAAAAAAGGGGCCTACCGATACGGCGGGCCAACGTTGGTTTTCTTTTAAGCTAAGCTTAAATCCTTGCTGTTCGAGTTCGGCTTTGCGCATTAGAATCTGAAAATTCCCCATTCGCGCTCCAGCCATTAATGGTTCAAGAGATGGTATTTCCTGGAATTTTAATTCGCTGTGCGATAATTCTAGCGGCGAGTCGAAGGGCTTGCCTCGCAGCAGGTTAATATCAAATAAAGATTTTTGTAATTCTCTGTTGGCTTCAATTGATTGTTTTCTAAAGGTCACCAAACTGGCTTCGACGATGCGCAGTGCTAGTAGCGGAGCGATTCCGGCTGGGTTGCGCTGCACCAAAGCGTCACGGAGTTCTTGCAAGCGTGTGGATACTTCACTGGCAGCATCTGCTTTTTGGTGGTTAATGATTAGGGTATATCCTAGAATTTGTGCTCGAGCATCCAATGCTGCGGTGAATTGTTTTAAACCCAGCTCGGCCATTTTGATATCCTGATTGGCGATGGCTCTGCGCAGGGCGATTCGTCCAGGATAAGGGAAAGTTTGCACCAGTGATACTCCCCAGACAATTCCGTCAGAGGTGATGCCTCCACTTCGAGTGCGGTCAGCAGCCATATTGGTAGAGAGCGTGGGGTTTTGCCAAATGCCGGCCTGTTTGTGTCCTCCTTTGGCGGCTTTGATTTCCGCTTGGTAGAACCTGAGTTCAGGGTTGCTACTCTGAACTTCCCGGGTGAGGGCGTTGAGCGATAGACGTGGAGCTTTTTTGTCAGCAGCGTGAGCAGCGGATAAGCTGGTGAAGAGTGCGATGACGGCGATCGAACGGTTCAAGGAGATGTGTTTAGAATGATCTGGTTTCATGTGATTGTAGATAAGTTTTGATTGGTGTTATTTTTTTAAAATATTTTGAATAGAATATAGGCAAGAGAGAGGGCGTGAGGCTTGTAGGCAGACTTACGCCTGAGCGCAGTAGGTGCCCGCAAGGTGCAAGCCCTTTTAAACCGGTGGCGGGAACAGCTCGGGAAAAAGCGTAGCTGAAAAGAATCAGTCGCGTTGAGCTAGCCGCTTAAACTAGGTTGGGAGGATGATCGATCCCGTCGGAGAACTTGGCCGCTTTGAGCAGCTGGCCGGGAAATAGTTCAGAACAGGTGACGGTCGAGCCTGGTCGTACGAAAGGGGCGAGCAGTGTAGCAACTCCTGGGGAGCAGTGGGTGCAGGAACAGTCACTGGGGGAGGGAGTCTGTTGGGTCTTGTCGTCGGAATCGGGAATTTGGAAATGGGAGTGACCAGTGGCTGGGGTCTGGGCGTTGAGGGTGCCGTTAGTATCCGCGAGGGTTGCCTCATCGCCACCGCAATGGTGGTGTTCCTGGTATTGTGCCGAAATCTCGTGCATATAACTAACAACAAACAGAACACTCAGAATGAGTGTCAACCAGGATTGGCGTTGAATAATAGTGCTAGTCATCATCTGCTTCGCTAAAAGCGAATAGAATGCACGAAAAGTAAACTCTGAATGGGCGGGGTGTCAAACGGGAACTGTCAAGCGGCCTGTTCACGTTGGGATTTGGAGCTTGAGGGATTTTCAATTTGCGTCGAGAATGATCGTCTGATGAAAATAAAAATAAAAATTTCAGGA
>JASFYY010000046.1:0-12393 GCA_045046875.1 Verrucomicrobiota bacterium
TCTTAGATTCGATTTTCGAGTTCTAGGAAGAATTAAATGATTTTTCAGCTTTGTTACCGCTTTCATGCAACAAAGGTTGCGTGAGAGCTTTATTATCAAGGTGTATTGAAAACTTTGTTTGGGCGCTGATCGTCGATTTAACAAGGGGTGGAAAAAAAACTTTCAAAAAAACAGGAAAAACGCTTGTGAAAAGTTTCACAAAGTCTTTAATACGCCCGATAAATCATCACAAATGGGTAACTTTTTTCCACGCTGGGTAAATTGGATTCCACTGAAAGTCATTTTTGGCCTTTCAGTGGTAGGAATGCTGGTGGTTCCGGCCTTTTGGTACACCGCCACGGCTAAATACACCCGGGTGGGTTACGAACCACAACAGCCGATTCCTTTTGATCACAGTATCCACGCGGGGCAGTTGGGCATGGATTGCCGTTATTGTCACAGTTTTGTCGAGAATTCAAAACACTCGAATATACCAGTGGCCGAGCAGTGTTGGAATTGCCACAAGGCGATCCGCACCGAGAGCGACAAGTTGTTGAAGCTGCGTGAAGCGGTGGATAAAAACTACGAGGGTTACACCGGTGAGCGGGTGAAGTGGGTGCAGATCCACGAAACTCCGGATTACGCTTATTTTGATCACTCGGTTCACGTCAATCGCGGGGTGAGTTGTATGGAGTGTCACGGCAAGGTCAACGAGATGAAGGTGGTTCGTCAGGAGAAGTCGCTTTCAATGGGTTTTTGTTTGGATTGTCACCGCAATCCGGAAAAACATCTGCGTCCGATGGATGAGATCACTAATTTGAATTGGAAAGCCGAAGATGTTGATCGTCACGAGTTTTTCAAGTATCTGGCGGAGAAGACGGGCAAATCGGCCAAGGACTTTGCTGAAGAGCATAAAGTGAAAGGGAAAGAGAAGCCTTTGACCCGTGAAGATATCGGTAAAGGGCTGAAAGAGGCTTGGAACGTGAATCCTCCAGAGAGTTGCACGGCATGTCACCGTTAATGTTGACAGTGAAACCGAGAAATAAGTAGATTTTCCAGTTATATTAGAATGAAACGCAAGTGGCAACATCCTGAAACTCCCGACACCGGTCGTCAGTACTGGCGCAGTCTGGGCGAGCTTGATGAAAGCCCTGAATTCACTTCATGGCTGGAACGTGAATTCCCACAGGGAGCGGCAGAACTGGCCGGGCCGGAAACGGACGGGGGAGTTTCACGACGCAATTTTGTCCGCCTGATGGGTGCGGCTACCGCACTGGCGGGTTTTGGCATGACTGCTTGCCGTCGCCCACGACGCTTTTTGGTTCCTTTCAACGAGCATGTTGAATGGAACGTGCCAGGGAATCCTTTGTTTTACTCCACGGTGAAACCGCGTATCGGCGGACTCGGTGGAGATCCGCTGGTGGTGACGACTCACGAAGGGCGTCCGACCAAGGTGGATGGCAATCGTCTGCACCCGACCGTTTCCGGTGGATCGGATGCTTTCATGCAGGCTTCGGTGCTGGATCTTTACGATCCGGATCGTTCGAATTTGTATTTGGCCAAAGGGAAAACTTCCAGTGAAGCGGATTTCACCGGTGAATTTCTCACCGAATTCCAAAAAGGGGTGGGTGACGGTACGGCTTTCTTGGTAGGGGACTCTTCTTCACCGACTCGCAATCGTTTGCTCTCTGAGCTGAAAGAACGTTACCCGTCGGCTGAGTTTTATCGTCACGAAGCGATTTCGCATGACGGTTGTGCGCAAGCGCAGGAGATTTTGTTTGGCAAAGGTGGTCGTCAGGTGACCCGTTTTGACCGGGCGGAGAAAATTTTGTCACTCGACTGTGACTTTCTTGGTCTCGACCGAATCGGTGAGGATCCAGTGAAGCAATTCACTTTGGGACGCCGGGTTGAGGATGCCAAGGGCAAGCTGTCTAAAAAGATGAATCGACTTTATGTCGTGGAACCAGCGTTCACGCTGACCGGCGGCATGGGGGATCACCGTTTGCGTTTGCCCGCAAGTCAGACTTTCAAAATTGCGGTCTTGTTTGCCCGTGAAATCGCCAAAGCAACCGGCGATGCGGCTTTGAAAAAAGCTGTGGCTGCTACGGCGGGACGCGTGAACGGCGCGATTTTCAACCGCAAATGGATCGTGGAAGCCGCCAAGGATTTGGCCGCATCCAAAGGCCGGGCACTGGTGGTGGCGGGTTCTCGTCACGACAAAGAAGTGCATTTGCTGGTGGCAGCGATCAATACCGCACTGGGTGCTTACTCGGGTAGCAAAGCTTCCTTGCAAGTGGTGAATACGGGTCAAAAAGAAGCCCGTTTGCCAGGCATCGATGCCTTGGCGAAAAAGATGAAGTCTGATTTGGTGCGCACCCTGGTGGTGGTCGGCGAAACGGATCCGGTGTTTGATGCTCCGGCTGATTTGAATTTTGCTGAGCTGATGGCCAAAGTACCGGTATCGGTTCACTTGGGCGTGAGAAAAAATCTCACCGCCAAAGCAGCGACTTGGCATGTGCCGGGCGCACACTACCTCGAAAGCTGGGGGGATTTGCAATCGGTGACCGGAGTGTATTCCGCGATGCAGCCGATGTTATTGCCTTTGTATGGAGGCCTTTCGGAGATTGAATTTTTTATCCGCCTTTTGGCTGAGCCTGAAAAAGCACCTGCTGAAGGTGAGGAAGCAGCTGCCGGAGCAGCGGTGGCGATTGAAGACGTGCCTTTGCCTGGTTTGGCCGAAGTGAAAAAGACTTTTGCTACTTTGGCAAAAGGCGACGTGAAAAAAGCTTGGAACGCGACTTTGCGTGACGGTTACCTCGACAAATCCAAATTTGCAGTAGCTGCTGGAGCCAAAGTGGACGTGAGCAAGGTGGAGGGAGCTATCGAAGGTGCCGAATTGGTCGACATGCCGTATGCCGAGTCGATCGAAGTGGTTCTGACCACCAGCGCGGCAATTTACGACGGACGATTTGCCAACAACGGTTGGATGCAGGAAGTGCCTGATCCGATCACCAAACTCACTTGGGACAACGCGGCTCTGTTGAGTCAGGCGACCTTCGATAAGTTGGGTCTCAAAGAGGATGGAGAACTTTTGGAAGTCACTGTGGGTGAAACGGTTGTCAAGGTTCCTGCTTTGCGCAGTCCGGGCCAGGCCGATTTCACGATTACACTGGCATTGGGTTATTACGGCCACGATGCCAAGGGGCAGGAAGTGGAAATCGGTCGGGTGGGAACAGGTGTTGGTTTTAATGCTTATCCGCTGAAAACGACCGCAGCTTCTTACGTGGTGTCTGGCGCGAAAGTGACTGGCACGGGCAAAAAACACATTCTGGCTCTCACTGCAGAACACTACAGCATGGAAGGTCGTGCTTTGGCTCGCGAAGTGACCCTGGACAATTTTGATGATGATCCTGATGCGGTGCAGAAGCACGGCATGGATGCTCACATTCCGGAAAACATCTCTTTGTATAAAGGGCCGGATTTCATGAACGCGGAAAACCCGGTGAACGATACCGAGCGTAGCAATCCGTGGAATTTCCCTTTCCGTGTCGATCCCGACCATCAGTGGGCGATGACAGTGGACTTGCATTCTTGTCTCGGTTGCAATGCTTGCACCGTGGCTTGTCAGGCAGAGAACAATATTCCCATCGTCGGTAAAGCCGAGGTGCTCAATGGTCGTGAAATGCACTGGATCCGTATGGATCGTTATTTCACTACCTTGAAACAGGAAGATCTTGCCAGCCAGTTCCGCGATGGAGACGGGGATCGCCCCGGTCGTCGCAGCGTGGACGATGACAATATCGAAATGATTCCGCAGTTGGTTAACTGCGCGCAGTGTGAAGCGGCTCCGTGTGAAACGGTTTGTCCGGTCAACGCGACGACTCATACCGGTGACGGACTGAACGCGATGACTTATAATCGCTGCATTGGCACACGTTATTGTGCTAATAACTGTCCCTACAAAGCACGTCGTTTCAACTTTTTCGACTTCAATAAACGTCCGCTCGACCAATTGCGTCTGGGACCTTTGGCTCCCGCTGAAGGCAATGCGACAACGACCGAGCAGTTGCAGAAAAATCCAAACGTCACCGTTCGTATGCGTGGGGTGATCGAAAAATGCACCTACTGTGTGCAACGGATCACCACGGCTAAAGTGGCGGCGAAAGCCAAAGCCCGTGAGTCTGCGGATGTGCAAGTGCCGACCAATAAAGTGGAGACTGCCTGTCAGGTGGCTTGCCCGTCGGATGCGATTATTTTTGGGAACTTGAAAAACCCGAAAGATGATGTGAATCAGAAAAATTCCAAAGCTTCTCCCCGTAACTACGAGATACTGAAGTACCTTGGGATTCGTGCTCGCACGACTTATCTAGGCAGGGTTCGGAATCCGAATCCAAGCATGCCGGGTGCAACGAAAGTGGGGCAGGCAACCGCGAAGATGCAATAAATTGGAATCAACGCGAGTGATCACAGAATTGACTAAAAGATTTAAAGGAATTATTTGAATGGCTAAGGGAACAACAGATTCGAATCAGACGGTGCACCCGAGCGAAGCTCCAGGGGTGAAGCGTGAGTCGTTGGTTCTGAACAACCGCTCGATGAGCTGGATCACGGATCGCGTCTGCGGTATCGTGGAAAACCGCCAACCGTTTGTCTGGTGGATTTTGTTTGTGCCTTCAGTGCTATTGGCCTCATGTCTTGGTTACACCTTGGTGTATTTGGTTTCGACCGGTGTCGGGGTTTGGGGAAATAACCAACCGGTGGCCTGGGGTTGGGCGATTGTGAACTTCGTGTTCTGGATTGGTATCGGCCATGCGGGAACCTTGATCTCGGCGATTTTGTTTTTGACCCGTCAGAAGTGGCGGACCTCGGTCAACCGGGCGGCGGAAGCGATGACTTTGTTTGCGGTGGTTTGTGCGGGTATTTACCCCGGTTTCCACGTGGGACGATTCTGGATGGTGTGGTTTTTGGCACCGGTTCCAAACTCCAACGAGATTTGGCAGAACTTCAAGAGCCCGCTGTTGTGGGATGTGTTCGCGGTTTCGACTTATTTCACGGTATCGGTGATCTTCTGGTATATCGGCTTGATTCCCGATCTGGCGACGCTGCGTGATCGCGCGACGACCAAAGTGCGCAAGTTTCTCTACGGCATGTTCGCTCTCGGTTGGCGCGGTGGCAACCGGGCTTGGAAACACTATGAAATGGGCTACCTGCTGTTGGCAGCGCTTTCTACTCCACTGGTGCTCTCGGTGCACTCGGTGGTCTCCTTCGACTTTGCGACTTCAGTGGTGCCCGGTTGGCATACAACGATTTTCCCACCTTATTTTGTGGCAGGGGCGGTGTTTGGTGGATTCGCCATGGTGCTGACTTTGATGATACCCATACGCAGTCTCTACGGCTTGCAGGATATGTTTACTTTGAAACATATCGACAACATGGCGAAGATCATTTTGCTGACCGGCACGATTGTGGGTTACGCCTACATCATGGAGCTGTTCATGGCGTATTTCTCAGGCAACAAGTTTGAGGGTGATGCTTTTTACATGCGGATCGTTAACGGCCCTTATACGTGGGCTTATGCTTGCATGTTCTTTTGCAACGTGATTGCTCCGCAGATTTTCTGGTTCGATAAAATTCGACGCAACCTGGTGGTGGTCTTCATCGTAGTGATGTTTGTGAATGCGGGTATGTGGTTCGAGCGTTTTGTGATCATCACGACTACTCTGGCACGTGACTTCCTGCCTGGGCAGTGGGGTTACTACAGCCCGACCTGGGTGGAGTGGTTGATGTTTGCCGGAACTTTTGGCTTGTTCATGATGTTGTTCCTGTTGTTCATCCGCTTCTTGCCAGTGATCGCGATCAGCGAGGTGAAAGGGGTGTTGCCGGAGTCGGACGCTCATTATCCTGATTGGCAAAAAATGAAAAAGGGACGTGCTGGAGCAGATGCCTAAGGGCGGTGCAGAGCTAGAATAAATTAAGATTGAATTTGAATTAAAGGTGAAGGCAACAACTAACAGCAAACCGGCCTACGGTTATGTCGCAGAGTTTGAAAACGCTACGGCGATTTATCACGCTGCGGAGAAAGTGCGCGACGCTGGCTTCAAACGCTGGGATGTGCATTCCCCTTATCCTATCCACGGCATGGATGCTGCGATGGGATTGAAAAAATCCTGGCTGTCGGCTTTGGTGCTGGCGGGGGGAGCGACCGGTGGTTTGACTGCGTTGTGTTTGCAGTTTTTTACCCAGGTGAATTTGTATCCCACCGTGGTGCAGGGCAAACCGACAGACTTCTCGACCTTGCCGGCTTTTTTCCCGGTGATTTTCGAACTGACGATTTTGCTTTCTGCGTTTGCGGTACTGGGTGGTTTGTTGGTGATCCTGATGTTGCCGCGTTTGAATCATCCGCTGCTCGCCTCGAAGACCTTTTTGAAATTTTCCGACGACGGATTTATTATGTCAATTGAAGCACGGGATCCGAAATTTTCCCGGGAACGGACCAAAGAAATGTTGGAGTCCTTGGGGGCAACCAATGTGGAGTTGGTCGAAGATGAAGTGTGATTGAATTAGGAAACTCATAATGCGCTGGTTTTTTCTCATATTATTTATTGTAACGGTGGCCGTGGTTTCGGCGATCGGAGTTCGTGGTACGCGTTTCACGCAGCCGCCGATGGAGCTGTTTCCTGACATGGATCGTCAGTATAAGGTGAAGTATCAAAAACCCAGCGACAAGTTTGCTGACGGTAGCGGTAACCGCCTACCGGTGCTTGGCACCGTGCCGATTGGTTTTGAACTGCCCAAAGGGGACAATCGTGCTGCCAATGGCAAAGCAATCGCGGCTTTTGGATTCAGTCATTCGGATGACTATTATAACAGCGGACGTTTTGGTGATTATTACGGCGACGGCATTCCGTCTGAAGTGAAAGTGGATGCGGCGCTGCTCAAACGCGGCAAGCAGCAATACGAGATCAAGTGCACAATGTGTCACGGCGCATCCGGCAACGGCAAAGGCACGGTATCGAATTACTGGTTGGGATTTCCGCCAAGTGCCGACTTGATGGCCCAGCTGATCAAGGACGCACCGGATGGACAGATTTTTTCTGCGATGACCAACGGCAAAGGCCTGATGGGATCGTATAAGGGCATTATCACGGTGCAGGACCGATGGGCGATTATCGCTTATGTCAGAGCTTTGCAGTTTTCTTCTTCGGCGAAAAACGAGGGAGAAGTGAAAAAGGCTTTTGAACAAGCCCGAAAGTAATTTTTAAAAAGCAAGAAGACTAGATTTTTATGAGCGCACTTAAGTCAGCAGATGATTTCCCAAAAGACGGGGAAGCTCTGAACAAGTCGAAAACAGGAATGCTGAAAATGGTGTTTCTGGCAGTCGGCGTTGTCGGTTTGGTGTTGTTCGCCATCCTAGCGATGACAGGAGGCGGAGAAGACGGAGAAGTTTCACGCCAGTCGATGATGGCTTATTCCTGGTTGTTTGCGGTGATGTTCTTTTTGACTCTCGCCGTGGGGGGGATCTTCTGGACGCTGGTTCATAATGCCACCAACTCGGGTTGGGGAGTGATGGTCAGGCGCTTGATGGAAAACCTCGGCAGTCTCACCCCGTGGATTTTGTTATTGGGTTTGCCTTTGGTATTCTGTAGTGGTTTCAAAAACGCACTGTGGGAGTGGATTCCAGAGCAGGCGGCGTTGATCGAAGGCGGTGAAAAATACGCAAAAGCTCATTTGGAAGCTGAAAAAACCAAACGTGCGAAGGATTTGGAAGTATCCAAGGCTGACTTCAAAAAGCTGGAAACTGAAACAGCTGCGGCTTTGACCAAAGCGGGCGAGAACAAGGGGGAAGCGAGCTTTCTCAATGAGCGTCTGGTGCATGCCAAAAGTAAGTTGGCGGAATTGGAAGAGGGGCAGTTGGATGACAAAGCCCTGAGCAAAGAGCTGCAGGTTCACTTCATGAAACACGGTGACGGTGAAGGCGGTCACGGTAATCCTTTGTTGTTCCACAAAAGTGGGTATTTGAACATAGGTTCATGGGTGATGCGTTACATCTTTTATGTGCTTGGTCTGGGTGGGGTGATTTACACTTTGAGGAAATGGTCGATTGCCCAGGATAAAACGGGTGATCCTAAGTATACCCTTTTGATGCGTCGTTTCAGTTGTGCCTTTATTGCGGTGTTTGGTATTTGCTGGACTTTCCTGGTGGTCGACTGGTTGATGGTCTTGGATTACACCTGGTTTTCGACCATGTGGGGCGTTTACCTTTTTGCCGGAGCCGCTTTGAGCTCGATGGCGTTGCTGATTGCTTTGCTGACTTACTTGCGCAGCCAGGGGCATTTCAAAGACACCGTGACCATGGAGCACTACCACTTGATGGGTAAGTTGCTGCATTCCTTTGTGATCTTCTGGGCTTACATTGCGTTCAGTCAGTTTTTCCTGATCTGGTATGCCAACATCACTGAAGAAACCAAGTTCTTCCTGTTGCGTAACACAGACTTTTTTAATACCTACACCATCAGCTTGTTAGTGATCGGTCACTTCTTCATTCCTTTTGCCGCATTGTTGGTGCGTCAGGTCAAAAAGACCCCGGCACTGATGGTGGCCATCTCGGTTTGGATTTTATTGATGCAGATCGCTGACATCTATTGGATCATTATCCCCGAGCGTGGGGTATCCCTGACGGGTGGGGCGCAATTGGTCATCCCAGGTGCGATCTGGTTTGATGTATTGGCCTTTATTACGGTGGGTGGTATTTTCGGATTCCTCTTGCTGCGCAGTCTGGGCAAATCGAGTTTGTATCCCAGCCAGGATCCTCGCCTGGAAGAATCTTTGAACGTGGTGAACTGATACTTAATAATGAATAAGGAACATCCACAAGACAATGCCCAGAGCCGCTTCACCGCGTTTTGGATGATTGTGATTTCACTGCTGGTTTTTGTGGTGGTCATTTCATTCATCCTGTGTTTCAACTCTTCGAATGAAGATGCCGCAGCCAATGCGGGAGAAAATGAGAGGGCGGGACAACGCCTGAAAAAGTTAACCGAAGTGAACGCAGCGCAGCAGGCCCTGATCACTCAAGTCGCAGTGGTCGATAAAGAGAATAATTTGGTTCGCATTCCGGTGACGGCTGGAATGAAACTGATCCTGCCGGATTTGAGAAAACAAAAAGCCGCTGTTAGTAAAGTGGTGGTGCCAGGATCTCCTACCAGTTTGAAACAAGCCCAGGCGCAGGCCAAAGCTGCGGCAGCAGTAGCAGAGAAGAAAGCTCCTGCGAAAAACGAGGCGGCGGCGGATAAAGCCGCCCCGGTCAAAGCGGCGGCGGATAAGAAATAAAGATTTTTTGGATAACAGGGAATGAGTGAAACCATGCAAGAGGCAAGCGTACAAGACATACAGGAAAGGGCGGCGATTGATAAATCCGCTCGACTCCCTGTGTTGTTTTTCTTCACATCGGCAGCCGGTTGGTTGTTTCTGGCGACCTTGTTGGGTTTTGCCAGTTCGGTGAAACTGGCCGCGCCCGAGTTGTGGGATGCCTGCCCTTGGTTGGCCTACGGACAGCTTTTCCCTGCCCACATGGATTCGTTGATTTACGGATGGGGCATGCAGGCGGGTTTTGGAGTGATGATTTGGTTGATGGCTCGCCTGTGCCGGGTGGAGATCAAAAACGGGGTTACTTTGGTGGCTGCGGGTTTTGTCTGGAATCTGACGATTCTGTTTGGTGTGGTTGCGGTTTGGAGTGGTTACGGCAACTCAATGCCCTGGCTTGACTTCCCCGCTTATTTGTGGCCGGCGATGTTCCTTTCTTACGCGGTGATCGCTGGTTCACTGCTGATGATGTTCCGTCGTCGTCGGGAAGGGGAGGCTTATATCTCGCAGAAGTATATCTTTGGTGCGGCTTTGTGGTTCCCTTGGATCTTTGCCGTGGCTAACTTGATTTTGAATCACACCGGTGGATCGGCATTGATGAATGCAGGGGTTAATGCCTGGTTCATGAACAACCTGATTTATTTCTGGTTTGTTCCCGTGGGTCTGGCTTCAGCTTATTATATCATCCCCAAGATTGTCGGTCGTCCGATCTACAGTTACCAGTTGGCGCAGATTGCTTTTTGGGCACTGGCCGTATTGGCAGGATGGACCGGGTTTAACCGTTTCCTCGGCGGGCCGTTCCCTTCGTGGATGCCCGCGATCAGTGGAGCCGCGATCATCTTGATGTTATTGCCGATCGGTGCAGTGGCGGTGAACCTCCTGGGAACCATTTCCGGTCGTGGAAGTTTGATGCACTTCAGTCCTTCACTGCGCTTCACCGTTTTTGGTGGCATCATGTTTAATCTGTATGGGTTGCTGGTTGCCTTTTCATCCTACTTTGACATCAGCCGTTTGTTGCAGTTTTCTTACGCGACGCTGGGGTATGACATCATGGTGGTTTACGGTTTTTTCTCGATGGTGGTTTTCGGAGCGATCTATTTCATCGTGCCGCGCATCACCGGATGTGAGTGGCCTTCGGCCAAACTGATCCGTTTCCACTTTTGGTATAGCTCTTACGGCATCATCACCATCGTGGCCTTCATGGTATTTGCCGGACTGGCGCAGGGTGGAGCGATCGACGATTGGAGCGGAGACTTCATGGACTCGGTTCGTCGTGGCAAAGGTTATATTGTGGCCTTGGCGGTTGCCTGGGCATTAATTTCCGTGGCTAATCTGGCCTTTTATTACCAGTTGTTGATGATGGCATGTGGCAAAGGCCGGAAGTCAGAAGGTCCCACTTTGATTCACAAAAATCCCGGTGAAGCGGCGAGTGCTGAAGCGGCAGCCGGTTTTGCACCAGAAGATACTGCAAAAGCATGAAGAAAGAGTTTCCAGTTTTTATCCTTGGTTTGGCTGCGGCATTTATCGTGCCTTTGATCTTCTTGATCGTGGTGCCTTACCTGCAGTTGAGTGACGCCAAACCGGAGAATTACTCCGAAGAAGATGATGTCGTGGCGGCCTGGGCTTACCCGGCTGTGTGGACAGGGGCGAATAAGGAGGGTGAGGAAGTTTATGCTTCCCAGGGTTGTGCTTATTGCCACACTCAAATGGTGCGTCCGACTTACGCCGGTGCTGATATGTGGCGCAAGGGCTGGGGAGGTAATGAAGAAGAGGGTTTGGCCCGTGAAACCCGTGCGGCGGATTATACCAATGATCGTCGTGCGATGCTCGGTTACATGCGCATCGGTCAGGATCTGGCTAATGTGGGAACCCGTAACAGGGATCGCGCCTGGTATCATCAGAAGCTCTACAATGCCCGCACCCAGAATGTGGATTCGAGCATGCCTTCCTATAAAAATCTCTATCGCAAACAACAGATTGCCCAACCTTCGGAAAATGCGATCAAGCTGAAAGGGCGTTTTGCGGTGGAAGAAGGTTATGAGGTGGTGCCCACCGAAAAAGCAGAAGCTTTGGTGGACTACCTGTTATCGCGCAAAATGGATGCTCCGATTCCTGGGGCAGGGACAGATGAAGAAGTGGCCGCTAAGTGATCATGGACGATAAAAATTCTACAGAATCAAATTTGGATTATCAAGGGGGGCGTGCTGCCGTTCGCGATGGGCATGACTCTGTGCGTCGGGAAAAACCGGAACCGGTTGCCGGAGGCAGTAACAAGGTATTGATTTCCTGGGTGGCCGGAGCGGGCATCGTTTTGATGATGGCTGGTGGTTATTTCAATGGTTACAGCAATTCTTTTGATAGCAGTGATTCATACATTTATCCTGGTTATGTGGCTGCGGCGCGACCTGTCGTTGAGGGGGTAGATGCAGATGCTGAGCAGAAACCTTGGATCGAGGTCTGGATGAAGGATGGCAAAAAAGTTTACACTAACTGTATCGCTTGTCATCAGGCGGCTGGAACGGGAACACCTGGATTATTCCCACCACTTAAAGGGTCGGAATGGGTGGATGGGGGAACCGAGCGTTTGGGCATGATCGTATTGAGCGGTATTTTGGGACCTTTGAATGTTTCTGGTTCGACCTACAATCAGCCGATGCCGGCATGGGGAGCTTTGAATGATGAAAAACTCGCTCAGGTGCTGACTTACATTCGGCGTGAATTTGGAGAATTGCCAGAAGGACAGAGTGGAGTGGTGACCAAGGAGATGATGAAAGCTGCGCGTGAAAAACACGTCAAACGCACCTCCCCTTGGACGGAGGCCGATTTGTTGGCGATCCCTGGGGATGCGGAATTGCCAGGCGTAGAAGTGGATTTGAATACCGGGCAACCCGTTGCTGGAGAATAACAAGAAAATCATTTGTCACGGGATAAAAGATCACGTGACGAGGAATATTTAAGCCTAGGCTTTGCAGAATAGAAAAATTATGAGCGCGTCAACCACGACTCACGAGCAATCAGAGAGCAGCAGTGATCATCACGATCATCACGATC
>JASFYY010000047.1:0-34249 GCA_045046875.1 Verrucomicrobiota bacterium
TATTGCATGGATTTTGTCGTTCGTTCGCGTAAAGTCCTCCTTCGCCAAGGCTTCGGCGGACAGCCTTCACCAAGTGCCACGGCTTGCCAGCCGTAGCCTTGGCGAAGGCTGGAGGTGAGGGGAGTCGAACCCCTGTCCTAATAACCGTCTGCACGAGCGTCTACATGAATATTCGGTCTTTTAATCTAGGAGAGCCGACTTCGGCCGACAGAATGCGAACCCTCCGATTGCCCTGTAACCTCTCGTTAGTTGGCCCGGACACCCGGCCTTCTAACCAGTCTGCTACTTTTGCACCATTTACCTCAGCAGACGTCGGGTATTTGGTGGGCCGCTTAATTAAGCTGCCAATGCAAGTTCAGGTTCTTCGTTTGCTTTTATTTGTTTTAATCGGCTTTTTACGAGGCCAACCGATTAACCTCGACATGCAACCCGTGTTTCAAACTATCAGTCGAAACCAAGACACCCCCGGTCGCCCGGAGCCAGCAGGAATCATACAATTCCCTAGCACGTTTTTACCATAAAGGCTTTCTGGAATAAATCAAGCCCCTGAGTGCCTTGATGAACCAGAGAGCACTAAAGCAAAAAGCCCCCTCCTGTCGCTATGTGCCCCCTTTCAAGGATAAGGGTGTTAGCCAAGCTACCCACCGGCCTTCTTCATTGCGCGGCTCTGGTGCAAATATGGGAAAGTATTCTGTCCTGTAAGGACAAAATGAGATAGCCCAGAGTGAAACTCTGGGATTGAACCGTTTTAAATACTAGCCCTGAAAGGGCGAAATAATATCGCGGCGTGATCAAGGAGATTCACCACTATCAGGACCGACCCCCCGCCCTCACATGAATCGCCAACCACAGGGCGTCCTGCGACACCTTATCAACCCGGTGACGCAATTTGGCTGGCAATTCAAGACAATCCCCCGCCTTCATTTCCAGCCCATCCCCCCTGCCCGCGATCAACAAACTTGCCTGCCCACGCAACAACAACACCCATTCATCCTCATTCTGTTCATACCAATAATCAGCAGCAGATGCATGCCCTGCCGACAAAATGCGTTCGATCCTCACTGCGCCCTGGCTAAATTGTGCGATTTTTTCAATCACTTCCCCAGCATGGGCCTCTGGCAAATTCTCAAAAATATTCATCATCATATTAAAAGCCTCTACCAAAACCACTAATCCTCAAATTAATATTTGCTAGGTTGGCCGCAATAAATGCGCACTAGATTTGGTCGACTTTTTGCAACATCTGCACGGCCACCACGTCAAGCACGGGTAAGTTGTCTATCGTTGGCAGGTTATTTTAACATGCCCAAACTATTCACCCCATAACAACCCTTCTCTGAACATTCACCCCCAAACAAACCCATGAAAAAAATATTCCACATTAAAACCCAACGATCAGGTCTCTGGACTCTGGCTCTTACCTTGGCCACATGCGCCAGCCTCGGCATGGCCGCACAGCCACTGGAGGAAAGTGCCAAAACAAAGATCGCAGCAGCCAAGGTCGCAACTGACAAAACAGAAGCCGCCAACAAAAAAGTCCGCGAACTGATTGTCACTCAGGCTAATGCCGCCCGTTCCTACTCTGACACTTCACGCGAGCTGGCTGCGGCAAAAAAAATCCTGGCGAAATCTGAAGCCAATGCCAAACCTGCCGCTGAGAAAAAGATCAAGGACATCGAAACAAAAATCGTCGCGATCAAAAAAAACAAAACTGACATTGATAATAACTTAAAAGCTGCTCGTGAACAATACACCGGAATTCGCCGGGCTTCTTACCCTGTCGTAGCGGCAAAAGCCGTCGCAGAAAAAGCGCTTGCTGAGAAACAACTTGCCGACAGCAAAAACCATGCAAAAAATGCCGCCAAAAAAGCCAGCGCAGCGCAAGCCGCACTGAAAACTGCCAAAGCTAATAAAATTGCCGCGGATAAATCCTGTAAAGATTGCGCCGCCAAAGCCGCTCTTAGCAAAAAAGCCACAACGGGGAAAAAGGACGCCGCCAAAGTAGCTGCCGATAAAAGTGCAAAAGAGGCCGAGGCCAAACTCGCCGCTGCAAAAAAAGTGATCGCAGAAAAAAACAACGCGGTCAAAAAGGCGGAGAAAGATCTGCTTGCAGCAAATGCCGCTGCCAAAAAAGCCAAGGATCAAGCTAGCGCGGCAGCGAAAAACTTTTCAACAAAAACCTCGGCGGCAAAAATTGCCGAAGACACGGTTAAAGGTTCTCATCTTTATATCGCGGTTAGAGCCGTTGATGATGCGGTGAAAGATAAAACCAGTGCCCAAAAAGCCGCTGATAAAACCAGTCGTGCAGAAGCCAAAGCCGGAAAAATTTATACCGCCGCAAAAAAAGTAGCTGACAAAACTAGTGACGAAAAAGCCAAAGCTAAAGCCGTCGCCAAAGCCACAGCAACTAAAAGCGCTTGGGACAAAACCGTCGCCGCAAATAAAGCCGCTCAGGACGCCATCGCACAAAAAGGCAAACTCATCACCACCTTACAAGATCAACTGGCCAATGAGTTGGTCAAAGTGGAAGGCGGATTGAAACCGATGGCAAGCAGCGCGTGGAACTATGCCAAAGCCCGCCACCTGATGGTGCGTGCCGGCTTCGGCGGAACCCCTGCTGAAGTTCAGGCTCTTTACGAGATGGGGCTGCACAAGGCAGTTGACCATTTTGTCGAAATCTATCAGCAGCCCGTAGCCGGCATCGAATTTGATCCAGCCCGGCTGAGACGCAGCGAACGGTGGGCCGCACGCCTCCCCTGGGACGAACGTCAGTATATAACTGTCAAACACCGCAACCCCGAAAGACGCCAGCAGGCTGAAATGAGACGCTGGTGGTTGCAACGCATGGCCGAATCCCCTCGCCCTCTGCAAGAGAAACTCACCCTCTTCTGGCACGACCATTTCGCAGTGCAGTATCAAAAACGCTACCGCACCTACATGCTGTTCAAACAGAACCAACTCTTCCGCACTTATGGAGTTGATAACTACGGAGCCATGTTGCGCGGCGTCGTGCATGACCCTGCGACCATTTCCTACCTCGACAACAACGTCAATTACAAAGGCAATGGCAACGAAAACCTCGGCCGTGAAATCCTTGAACTCTTTTCGATGGGTGAAGGCGGGGGTTACAGCGAGGATGATCTGCGAGAAGCTTCCCGCTCACTCACCGGGTACAACTATGACTCGTGGACCGGCCAGTTCCGTTTCATGGCCTCTCGTCATGATAACGAAAGCAAAAAAATTCTCGGCTCTACTGGCAACTGGAGTGGCGATGACCTGGTTGACATCATCCTACGTCAACCGGCCACAGCCAAATACATCTCAGGGAAACTCTTCAAATTTCTCGCCCATGACGCTCCCTATGATGAAACGATGGAAAAAATGGCCGAGGTGATGCGTTACAACAGCTACGATCTGCGTCCGGTATTAAAAAACCTTTTCCTCTCGGAAGAGTTCTACAACGACAAATCGATGGGATCGCATATCAAAGGCCCCGTGGAGCTGGCCATTGGAGCCATTCGCGATCTGGGAATCAAAGAAGTGAACTACGCCAGCATCGACGCCGCGGTTAATCAAATGGGTCAAATGTTATTTGAGCCACCCAATGTCGCCGGTTGGAATGAAGGGCGCACCTGGATCAATGCCGAACGCATTTTGATTCGCTACAACCAAATGGCTAAAATTCTGGAACAGAACAACGTCGATCTGGTGGACTTACTCAAAAACGAAAAAGTCGACAGTTCGGATAAAGTGGTCTCCCAGTTGGTCAAAGCTTGTCTCGTTGTCAAACCTGATCCGGACAAGTGCAAGGCGCTTGCAGAATTCCTTGGCAAACTCCCCCCTCAATCCGAATGGGAAGCCAAGAAAAATGAAATCAATGCCAAACTCAGAGCCGTCTTGGTTCTACTCATGAGCAGCCCGGATTCACAACTCGGTTAACCAACTGCTTTAACTCAAACCTCAAGATTAACCCCCAAACCTCAAATCAAAATGTCAAAACTCACCATCAATACTCGCAGAGAGTTTTTAACTCAAGGCCTCGGCCTCATCGGCGTAGGAGCTGCATTGCCCTACGGACTCATTAACACGGCTATGGCAGGAGCCAAAGCGGAACCAGGCCAACGTGTCACCGTCATCCTACAACTAGCAGGAGGCCATGACGCACTCAGTGCTCTGGTTCCCTATGGAGATCCAGAATACAACAAACTGCGCATTGAAACGCGGATCAATGAAAAAGAGGTACACAAACTCGATGATTATGCAGGGCTGCACCCCAATATGAAAGGCATCAAAGCCATGCACGACGAAGGCCGTTTTGCCGCCATTCCCGGAGTAGGTTATCCTGAAACCAATTTCAGTCACTTCACCGCGACTGACATCTGGGAAACCGCCGAACACAACCCCACCCGAGCCATGTTCGGTTGGGTGGGTAAAACCTGTGACTCCGCCTTCAAAGGCAATCGCGATCCTAAATTGGCGATTGCTGTGGGGGCAGGCAAAACTCCACGCGCGCTGGTTGGCAAAGAGCACCCCGGCCTCAGCTTCAGTAATCCCGACTCTTACCGCTACACCGGTGATCGTGGGCAAGAAGCCCGCAACAAGGTTTTTCGGAAGTTGAACATGGCTGGCAAAGGAGGTTTTTCCAGTAATGCGGACTTCATCAAAATGACCGCTGGCAACGCTAACGCAAGCAGTGACCAGATACGGAAAATGGCCAAGGAATACAAAGCCAAAGTTGAATACCCCAACACCCCGCTAGGCAGAAATCTCAAAACCATCGCCGCGCTGATCGCAAGTGGCTTGAGCACTCGCATCTATCACACCCAACTGGGAGGATTTGACACCCACTCGGGTCAGCGGCTCAATCACGACCGATTGATGTTGCAGTTGGATGAAGCCATCACCGCTTTTTACCAAGACCTGAAAGCGCAAAAACAAGATCAACGTGTGCTCACCATGACGATGAGTGAGTTCGGGCGACGGGTAAAAGAAAATGGCAGTCGCGGCACCGATCACGGAGCCGCCTCCGCCCTCTTTCTATTCGGTGCCGGAGTAAAACCCGGAATTCATGGCAAACACCCCAGCTTAACCGACCTGCAAGGCGGTGGTGGTGGCAGCCTCAAACACACGGTCGATTTCCGCAGCGTTTACGCATCGGTGATCGATAAATGGATTGGCGGCAAAAGCGAAACCGCACTGGGGGGGAAATACCCCCACATCGATTGCATTGCTTAAACCATAGAGTCTCCGTGACATCCTTGGCAAATAGCTTCCCAAGGATGTCGCTCGGTCTCTTTATAAAACCAAACACTGCCAGATGTTCACAAAATGCTTTCCATTTCAGCTGTCCGCTCTTTTGCTGTTTTTCACGTTGGCTGGATCACAACCGCTCACAGCGGAAGAACTCATCGAACCCGAAATTGGTGATCCCTATCCTCTTGAAATATGTATTTTATCAGGAGAAACACTGGAAGAAGATTACGAACTCATTGAACACCAGGGGCAAGAGATTCGGGTCTGTTGCAGTGACTGCAAAAGCAAGTTCACCGCAGAAAGCTATATCAGAGTTGATGAACTCAACGCCTTGCTGATCACAGAGCAGATGCCCGTTTACCCCCTTGAGAAATGCATCGTCACAGGTAAAGCGCTGGAGCAAAACCCGATTGACTTCATCTTCCGCAACCGGTTGTTTCGAATCTCATCCGAAGCTGCCAAAGACAAAATCAAACAGCAGCCCACCAAATATTTTGATATACTGGACGCTGCGGTGATCGCCAAACAATCAAAAAACTACCCGCTCAAAACCTGTCTGGTCTCCGGCAAAACTTTAACCGACGGGGCCATCGATCACGTGATCGCCAATCAACTCGTTCGCCTCGCCGATTTCGAACAATTGGCCGCCTTTGAGGAAAACCCAGGCAAATACCTGAGAATACTGCACGAGGCCAAATAGCCCTGACCTCCCCCTGCTCCGGCAATTTCGCCACACTAATCACTGGCACTTGCTGAAAATGCGTTTATCGGTTGGCCGACACCTAGCACCACGGCCATTGAGCGATAAAGTGAAAAAACCAGGCACCCGCAGAGAAGCGCGGGAAGCGACGATCCAATTTCTGTTCAGTCACGACCTGAACGATGATACGCTGCCTGATCAATGTGATCATTTCTGGGAACTGCGCACCGCCCGCCCCAAAGTACGCGACTTTGCCAAACAGCTCATCGCTGGCATTTTTGAGCACAAAGAGCAAATCGATCAAACCATCGAGGATGCCAGCGAAAACTACAGCCTCACACAACTGACCGCCGTGGATCGCTGCCTGCTGCGTCTGGCCACCTACGAGATCCTTTTCCGCGACGACATCCCCGCAGCGGTAACCATCAACGAAGCGATCGAAATCGCCAAACGCTTCGGCTCCACCGAGTCCGCTGGATTTGTCAACGGCGTGATTGACCGCATCGAAAAGGAACCCCGCAGCAATCACCCATAACACTTCCTGAAAAACCTCTCCCACCTCTAGCGATACCCGCCTTTCCCATGAGCTTGTTCAAATCGATCATCAGCCGCTTCACCTCCCGCACCGAGATTGACTGGGATGACTTGGAAGCCACTCTGATCGGCGGTGATCTGGGCATTCGACTGACAACAAAAATCGTCGACAATTTACGTGCCCAGGGACGAAAAATCAGCGGAGCTGACATCGTCGAAGCTTGTCACAAAGAAATCACCGCCATCCTTGGGGACGAGACTCCCCCACTGCCGCAAAAACGCCAGGGCATGCCGACCGTCATTCTGGTCGCCGGAGTCAACGGCACCGGTAAAACCACCTCGACCGCCAAACTCGCTTACTTGCTGAAAAAACAAGGCAACAGCGTATTGCTCGCCGCCGCCGATACTTTCCGTGCCGCCGCCATCGAGCAGCTCGAAGTCTGGTCTCAGCGCCTCGACATTCCCATCATCAAAACCCAATACCAGGCCGACCCCTCGGCGGTCTGTTTTGACGCTCACCGCTCGGCCATCCAGAATAACGTGGACTTTCTCATCTGCGACACCGCCGGTCGTCTGCACACCCGTGACAACCTGATGGAAGAGCTGAAAAAGATCCAACGCACCCTGAAAAAACAAGACGAGAGCGCCCCACACGAACGCCTGCTGGTGGTGGACGCCACCACCGGCTCCAATGCCCTGTCTCAAGCAAAAGAATTCCAAAAAGCCCTCGACCTCACCGGCCTCATCGTCACCAAACTCGACGGCTCGGGCAAAGGCGGCAGCGCCGTGGTGATCAAAAACGAGCTCAACATCCCCACCCGCTTCATCGGCGCCGGTGAGAGCGAAAACGACTTCAAAGCCTTCTCCCCCCAGTCGTTTGTTGAAAACATCCTCTGATTTTTTCTCCACAAGCTCAAAGGATCTACGACGCATGAGCGGAAGGCCCGACTTAACCTCCCCCCTCCACAGACCCGAAGGGTCATCCCTATGTCAGCCCAGGGCAACGCCCTGGGATTCCAAAACCCCATTGACCAGCCCCAATCGGGGAGCCCCTATCCCCAGAACGCCGGCTCCAACTCCAAGTTCCACCGAGTACCTTGCCAAGCCCCGGAGTTACATCCAACATCATTCCCACAAAAAAAACTTCCCGAATCTCCTATTACCCGCTTTAATCATCTCCTGATATGCTACGCATCTTTATATTCTTTTTCATCCTGACCGGGACAAGCTTGATCTCTGTCCAATCCGGATCAGCCCAGGTAGTGGTCTATAAAATCGACTTCGAACAAGAAGGCTCCTCGATCAATTACAACTTTTACGAAGACGGCTGGGTCGTCGCCGATGCCACCGGTGGTCCCGCCTCCTGGATCCTGACTTTTTTCGAAGGCCCTCTGCGTCGCTACATCACCATCACTGATTTCGGCAGTTTGTTTTACGCCAACAAAGGTAATAGCGTCAAAGCCGTGCTTTCCGCATCCGCATCAAACGGCACCCCACAAACCACCTTCCTCGCCATAGGCACGCCCTCGCAAACCGTCAGAAAACAAAACATCAAGGTCGAAGTTGCCAACCAACTGGAAGGCGTCACCTCCTCCGCTGATGATGAAAGCGAACTGCCTTTCGATGTCAAAGAAGGCGACAAAGGTTTTGCCGGTTTCAGCAAAATGAAAGCCAGCCTGCAACGCAGCCGAACCGATGACGCCAATTCAAACAACCTAAGTGTCGAAGAAACCTTCGCCGAACTGATCCTCTCGCTCGAACGCCGGGGTTACACCCCCTTTGTCGTCGCCGAACCCGCCACAAGTGAGGATAGTGCTAATTAAAATATCAGCATGGAATGGTTAATCGCAACTAAATGGGGTTTGGTCCTGCCCTTATTTTTAATAGGTTTGACCCTGCACAAATTTGGTCGCACCAATGCCGCTGTAGGGTTTTGGGTAATCACCATCATGATCGGCTTAAATTCCATAGCTGACGCCCCCTTACAAATTGCCCACTTCATTGATATTCCAGAATCCAATTTTCTTTGGGCAGAAATTGCACTGATTTTTTTCACAGGGTTTCTATGCTTTCCCGTGCTCCGCTTTTTCTTCTCAAACAGTAGCGTTTTATCTTTTTTTTATCCTAAAAAATAATTTTGACTCACAACACTCGACAAAGCATTTCTTTTCATTAAGGTTTTCGACATGAATTCCTACCCTCAGTCCTCCCGTCGCTCTTTCATCAAGTCTTCCGCGCTGACCGCTCTCGGCCTGTCAGCTATCGCGCCAGCTCTGCACGCTGCCGCAAAAGGCCAAACCAAGGTTGGATTAGTCACCTACCAATGGGGCAAGGACTGGGATCTGCCAACTCTGATCAAAAACTGTGAAACCGCCGGCCTGCTCGGAGTCGAACCCCGCACCACCCATTCCCACGCAATTGAAATTCCCTTGAACAAAACCCAACGCGCCGAAGTCAAAAAACGCTTTGCTGACAGCCCGGTCACTTGTGTGGGCCTGGGCTCCGACGAGCGTTTTGACAACCCGGATCCCGCCACTCTGGAAAAAGCCGTGGCGCAGACCAAGGCCTTTCTCGATCTCAGTCGCGACATCGGAGCCAGCGGGGTCAAAGTGAAACCCAACAGCTTTCACAAAGACGTCGACAAGGAAAAGACCCTCGAGCAAATAGGTAAAACTTTTCGCGAAGTCGCTCAATATGGCGCTGACATCGGCCAAGAAGTACGCATGGAAGTCCACGGCCAATGCGCGGCCCCTGCCATCATGGCGCAAATTGTGCAAATCGCCGACCACCCGAATGCCAAAATCTGCTGGAACTGCAATCCGCAGGACATGGAAGGTGACGGTTTTGATCACAACCTCAAACTGCTACGCAAGGCTTTTGGCGCTACTTGTCACATTCACGAACTCGATGGCACTTACAAAGAATACCCCTACGACAAGCTGTTCAAAAACTTCGCCAGCACCGGCTACAACGGCTGGTGTCTTTTTGAGACCAGCACCAAACCCGCGGATCGTATCAAAGCGATGACCAAAAACCGCCAATTATTCGACAAAATGATCGCCTCCTAAATTTTTAATTTGCCTTCAGGTAGTATCCTCCGGTGATCTACACTAGACTCCGGCTCAAATCTCATATCTCAAATCCCCCCCATGTCCACCCGTCGAAACACTTTAAAAGCGGCGGCCGCCGCTATCGCTTTTCCCGCGATCACCGGACTCTCACAGAGCTCCCGTCCCAAACTCAAGATCATCCAGGTCGGCACTGGCCATCCCCACGCCGGCGGCAAGATGAATGTTTACCGCAACGCACCGGACTTCGAGGTGGTCGGCGTGGTGGAAGACAACGCCCAACTGCGTGCTGCTGCAGAAAATAGCCCGGTTTACAAAGACCTGCCCTTCATCAGCCTCGAACAAGCGCTCAATACTCCCCAACTCAAAGCACTGGCCATCGAAACCGAAGTCAAGGACTTGCTCGACTACGCCCAAAAAGCCATCGATGCCGGTTTCCCCATTCACCTCGACAAACCCGCTGGCTCGAATTTTCCCCACTACCAACGCATCGTAAAACAAGCTGAACAGAAAAAGCTAACCATCCAGATGGGCTATATGTATCGCTACAATCCCGCAGTCGTATTGATGCGTGATTTCCTGGAAAAAGGTTGGCTCGGCGACCCCTTTGATGTGCAGACCACCATGTCCAAAGTGCTCAGCGCAGAATCCCGCAAAAAAATCGCCGTCTATCCGGGCGGTATCATGTTCGAGCTCGCCTGCCACGTCATCGATCTGGTAGTCGGCGTGCTCGGAGCACCTGACAAAATAAATGCCTTCCCACGCCAGAGCCTGAAAGCAGCTCCCGACAATCTGATCGATAACATGTTGGCTGTTTTTGAATACCCACGTGCCACCGCCACGGTTCGCTCGACCGCACTCGAAGTGGATGGTTTTGCCCGCCGTCATTTTGCCGTCGCCGGCACCGCCGGAACCTGCCACATCCAACCCCTCGATCGCCCGACGATGAAAGTCACTTTTTCAAAAACACGCGGCAAGTATAAAAAAGGCTATCAAACCATCGAGTTCGACCCTCCCTATCAACGCTACGTCGGTGATGCCGAGGATTTCGCCAAAATCATCCGCGGCGAAAAAGAATCGGACTTCTCCCCCCAACATGACCTGGCCGTGCAAAAAGCCGTGCTGCAAGCCTCTGCCTTACCAATTTAAATACACCTCCGCCCCTCCCTTCTTGACTCAGCTCTCAAGTAAGTGTTTATAAACTAATCAAATAACCACTCACCGACTTATCATGATCAAAAGCCACCTTTTCACCGCCCTCACTGCCAGCCTGATCATTTCTGCCGGCCATCCATCTGTTCAAGCTCAGGATGCCAAGGAAAAAGAGGAAACCAAAGCCCTGCCCACAGCGGCAAACCAGATCAAGGATCTGCCCTCCCTGCCCGACTTCACCAAACAGTTGCAACAGACCATCGACCAGAGCGGCGGCAATCTGGCTTTTGTCAAAAGCGGTATCTACCGCATCACCGAACCCCTGGTATTCGACCTCACCAAACACGGAGCGGCCAAAGTCACTGGATCGGCGGGCGTCACCCTCATCATGGACGGCCCCGGCCCCGCGCTCAAGTTTGTCGGCAGTCATCAGGGCACCGCCTCACCAAAATCTTTCGAAACCAAAACATGGGACGAACGCATGCCCATCGTCAGTGGCATCGAAATCATTGGCAACCATCCTGAAGCCGTCGGCATCGAGCTGTTCCAAACCATGGAGCCCATCATCTCCCGGGTATCCATCCGTTGGTGCCTGCACGGCATCCGTCTGGCCACCCGTAACCGTAACGTCACCATATCCGACTGCCATCTTTACGAAAACTCCGGCGTCGGCATCTACCTGGATGACGTCAATCTTCACCAAATCAATGTATCCAACTGCCACATCAGCTACAACCGCCAGGGCGGCATCGTGGTCAGGGATGGCAACGTGCGCAATCTGCAGATCACCGGATGTGACATCGAGGGCAACATGCCTGGTGAACACATTCCCACCAAAGCCGCCAACATCCTGCTCGACGTCTCCGGCACTGCCGGTGACAAAAAACACTCGATCGCCGAAATCACCATCACCAGCTGCACCATCCAACACAGCGCCAACTACTCGGATATCAAAGGTAAATACTCTGCCATCGGCGGTGCCAACATCCGTATCCTCGGCAAAGAAAGCTGGCCAATCAATTCGGTCACCATCACCGGCAACGTGATCAGTGATACCGAAAACAACATCGACATCGATTACGCCTACGATGTAACCATCGCTTCAAACTCCCTTTTTGCTCCCAGCTCAAACCACCTGTTAGTCAAAAATAGCCAACGCATCGTAGTCAGTGGCAACTCTTTCAACCCACGCCAGTTCGAACGCCCGGCGGCTTTGATTTTCACCAATTCCAAAGATTGCGTGATCAGCAGCTCAACCATCCACGCCGCCAAAAACCCGGCAGGAGCCCTACAGCTAAACCAGTGTTCCAACATGCTGGTCAACGCCATCAACCTGACCGGAAACGCCAGCGGCATCAACCTGGACAAAACCAGCGACAGCTCGATCACCAACTGCCGCGTTTCCAGCACCCTCGAAGGCGGTACCGACATCACCATCACCGGCTCCAGCAAAAACATCACCCTATCCGGCAACTTCTTCGCAGGCAAAAGCAACATCGCCCCCGCCAGCAAACAGAAGTAAACCCTACCCACAGCAAACGGCTCCCCATTGTAGGGCGAGCGCCCCGCTTGCCCCCCTTCTATTCCGCAGTTAAATTTCTTTCACCACAAGAGCCCACACCTCCCCCCCTCCACCTGATCACCCCGCTAGCCCAAGAAATAGCTTGGTTTTCCTCTGAATCCATCGGATAGTGGACATGTTCGACCTGTGAGCACTTTAACCGGCGGGCAAGTAACCTGACCTATTTCCTTTCCCAATCTCAACCATCACCCAAACGCATGGAGTTCGACTGGCTCGACGTACATTTTGACCTCAAAAAAGTAAGCCCTAGAGAGATCGAGGAATCTTTCGAGGATCCGTTTGCCATCCGCTTGATTCCAGAGCAGGAGGCACCGGATGCCGATGTGCGCTACATCTGCCTGGCTAAAACGGTCGGCGGCCGCTCGCTTTTTTCGATATTCTGGACCGATGGCAAAAACTGCCGGGTTATTTTTGTCCGTGACATGACCGACAAAGAACTCGGTTTTTACGACCGCAAAAACGCCGAGTACATCTAGCCCCACACTATATAATAATAAATAACCACTGATTTCACTGATGAATACTGATAAGAAGAAGCCTTAAAGCTTTAAGAAATAATACAACTCAGTGCCCATCAGTGGTTGCCTTCATCGATTAAAAAATGTCGAACAGTGTTATCTAAACCGAATTTTCAACCTCCCTTCAACCCACTCCTTTACCCATTTACCGCTGTGAAAATTTTACAAGACTGGAAAGACCTGCCCGATTTCGAAGACGAAAAACAAGAAGCCGAATTCTGGGCCAATCACATGATCGAACCGCATCTGATGAATGCCTCGATCCACAAACCCACTGTGCGTGAATCCACCACCATCACTCTGCGGTTTGATCCGCAAATGTTATCCCGGATCAAACGCATCGCCCGCTCCCGTTACCTGAATTATCAGAGCATGATGAAACAGTGGTTGAGCGAACGTGTCGAACAAGAGCTGCGCAAATCCAAGCAAGACTAAGCGCCTTTTTTCCTTCTGAATTCAAAATTCTGAATTCTGAATTCTGAATTTTTAAACGCACCTATCTATGAGCAAAAAAGTACTCGTCCTCGGAGCCGGCAATATGGGAGCTTCCCACGCCAAAGCTTACCACAACCTCGACGGTTTTGAAATCGGCGGCATCGTCACCCGCAGCGCTGCCAGCCGGGAAAAACTCGCCGAATCCCTCGGTGGCAACATCGCTCTATTTGGAGATTATGACGAAGCCTTAGCTGCGGTCAAACCTGACTGCGTCTCCATCAACACCTATCCCGAAACCCACGCCGAATATGCGATCAAAGCGATGGAAGCCGGAGCACACGTTTTCCTCGAAAAACCACTCGCACCCACCGTCGATGAAGCGCAAAAGGTCGTCGATGTGGCCACTCGGCTGAACAAAAAGCTGTGCATCGGTTACATCCTGCGTCATCACCCCTCGTGGATCAAATTCATCGAAATCGCCCGCACCCTCGGCAACCCACTGGTGATGCGCATGAACCTGAACCAACAGAGCCACGGTGACATGTGGAACACCCACCGTAACCTGATGAACTCGATGTCCCCCATCGTCGACTGCGGCGTTCACTACGTCGATGTAATGTGCCAAATGACCCAGTCCAAACCCGTCCGCGTCAGCGCCATCGGAGCACGACTGTCCAACGAACTCAACGATGGCATGTATAACTACGGTCAACTGCAAGTAACCTTCGAAAACGGATCGGTCGGCTGGTACGAAGCCGGCTGGGGTCCCATGATGAGCGAAGTGGCCTTTTTTGTCAAAGACGTGGTTGGCCCCAATGGCTGCGTCTCCATCGTCGCCGACAAAGCCAGCGGTGAATCCGAATCCTCCAACGTAGACTCCCACACCAAAACCGAAGCGCTGCGTGTGCACCACGCCGGACTCGACGAGAACAACGAATTCACCAAGCCGGACGAAGTCATCAATTTGGAAGATGAGCCCGATCACGACGCCTTGTGCGAGCGTGAACAGGCCTATTTTCTCAAAGCCATCGACGAAGACATCGATCTCACCGACCACATGAACGACGGCGTCAACAGCCTGCGTATCGTGCTGGCCGCCGAGCAATCCTTTAAAGAAGGCCGCACCATCGACCTATAGCTTCCTCGCCTACAGTCTAAAGCCCCCTACAGCCCCAGCCTTTCTTAGTGAAACAAATCACCATCTACACCGACGGCTCATCGCTCGGCAACCCCGGCCCCGGCGGTTACGGCACCATCCTGAAATACAATGGCAGCAGCAAAGAGCTGAGCCAGGGATACTCCTGCACCACCAACAACCGAATGGAGCTGATGGCAGCGATCGCCGGACTGGAATCCTTGAAGGAACCTTGCCAGGTCAGCCTGACCTCGGATTCCAAATACGTCATCGACGCGATGGACAAAGGCTGGATCCAAAGTTGGAAAAAAAAGGGCTGGAGTCGTGGCAAAAACAAACCACTCAAAAATCCCGACCTCTGGCAACGCCTGCTCAAAGCCAGCGAGGATCATGAGATGACCTGGCTGTGGGTAAAAGGCCACGCCGGCCACCCGGAAAACGAACGCTGCGACGAACTAGCCGTCGCCGCCGCCTCGCAAAAAAACAGCCCCCCCGACGAAGGTTATCAACCCGAGTAAAGGAGCGCGGATTTCCCTACCCGAACCACCTCCCTCCTTGCTCAACATTCGATATTCCCTACTCCACTCGCTCCCCGTTCGTGTTTATTAGTGGTTCACTTCAACTCCCACTTCTCCCCAAAAAAACCCGCTTTCACCACCTTGCCCGGATAGCGTGAGTCCGCCGGCGTCTTCACATCGATCACCGCCCAGTCCGGTAACTTCGCTACCTGCCGGGCATTGTTCAAATAGTCGTATTCACGATAAGTGAACCCACTATTGAGCACCACATACCTTTTAGGATTAAGTGGATTGGGAAAAATCATCACCATCGCATGATCTTTCGCGTTAAAGCTATTTTTTCCAACTTTAATACTATCCTTCTCCCAACCAATCGGCAGTTTGTCGATGATCTTTTTCAACACCGCATTGCTGGCAGGGTCCCCCCACAAGATCAGATTGTTATCAGCGATCATCGCCTCATCCACCTCCCCGTCATCCACCACTCGCGCGTCGCCACGAAACTGCTGCCGCCAATGAGTCACCGCATGATCCATCTCCCCCTTCACCCACTCGCCCACCTTGGCATTCATCGCCGTGCCACTAGGTTTGACCATCACAAACGAATCCATAAAAGCATCATCAATCGGTCCCTGCAGGTCATGACGTTTTTTCAAAACCGCATCCTCTTTTTTCTCTACTACCTGCCACTTGCCTTTAGAACTTTTCACAAAATGCACCCTCCAGGAGCGATCCGAGCGTACCGGCGGCACCTGCAAGCCTTGACCATTGATCTCAACCACCGGAACCTTCACTTGATCAAGCGGACATTCACCCGGGGCAAAGTTTAAAGTGAACGCCTGTGTCCCCTTCACCTTCACAAAAATACCGTTTGGCCATTCCCATTCAGCATCCACCTGCGCTCGTTTCCAGTGTTCGTCCATCGCATCAATCGTCACCCAGTTCATGCGGTTGTACTTGAGCGTCCAAGTCGTCAAGCGCACCGTGCGCGGCACCCTCACCCGTCCCTTGTCCACGATGCTCGTCAAACGCGTTTCGATTTCCGCCAAAGTATCCGGATGAAACTTATGGGCCATGCCCGGCCCAATGAGGTGCACCAAATCCAAGCCCACCTGATCCATTGCCTTCTCCATCATATCCGCCGCTTGTTTTTGTTTATCAATTTCACCACTATAAGCAATCGTCGGGCAGTTGGCTAAATTGATCGCCCAATCGGTGCAATCATACCAATGCCACAAAGTCTTCTCCCAAGGCGTCGGGGTGAGGGTTTCTTTTTGAAAAGTTTTCAGAAAATCCGGAGTCTCGGAAAAACCCGCTCCAGGTTGGGCCGCCGCCCACTGGTCGGCATAATGCACCGCAAACTGCCAACACGCCGCGCCGCCCATCGAAAACCCCCTGACCACGATCCTGTCATCATCTATGCGGTAATACTTACGCGCATGATCCAAGGCTTCAAACAAATCCACCTCGCCAGCAAATTTATTAGCGTTGGAATAACGCCCGTAAGGATGCAAAACAATACCGTCAGGTGGCGAAATCCTGCCCTTCGAGCGAGTGCGTTGATTGATGAATGAAAGCTCACTCAAAGTTTCCCCTCGCCCATGAAACCAAAAATCCAAGCGCGTTTTTTTGCTACCTTCAAAAGAATACGATTCAGGAATTTCCAATCCATAAGGCTGGACCGAGCCATCGATCTTCGAACGATAACCACGCACCACCAAACCCTTCTGTTTCAACCAGGATGCCTGACGTTTATTCAACTCATCCGCCCGCTTCGCCCCCGTCTGCAACTGCTCCTTAGCCACCGCAAACTCCGCCTTGCGGTGAAACTCCTGGTAATCCAACACATAACGAACCGCTTTATGATATATCTCCACATCCGGCAACAAATCCAACCACTCGGGCTCCTTAGCCAAAGCCTTCTTCAAGCCCTCGATCTTCTGCCCCAGATCCGCCAGGCCCTTGCGCAATTCCTGCTCCTTATCCTCAGGCACCTCAATTCCCATTCCCGGAATCCGTCTCACATTCTCCGCTTTATTATCCGCCAACCCATCCGCCCGCAAAATACCAGGCATCATCAAAGCAAACACCCCCGTCAGAAAAAAAACTTTAGCTATCATCACCAACACTCTAGAGTTAAGACCCCACAATTCCAAATTCATTCTTCATTAACATCCCCCATGCCTTACCAATTCCAACGCTGTGAAATCATTCCCCAGGCCAACCACCAGACGACTTTTCAAATCGACGGGCAGGAAAAAATCCGCTGGCACCACGACCACAGCTACCCACGTCCTTTTTTCTACCCCCTGCCCGGCCCCTCCGGCTCGTCACTCACTCGCATCGGACACCCAGGTGCATCCAACCATGAGCACCACCGCTCGGTCTGGTTTGCTCACCATGACGTTGGCGGCCATGACTTCTGGTCCGACAATCGCGGCACCCGGATCGTCGAAAAAATGTGGCTGGCCTACAACGACGGCCCTGACGAATGCATCATGGCCACCCTGCTCGAATGGCAAGACGCCAAAGGTGACTTGCTGATGGAACAAGAACTGGTCGCCTCGCTCATCCCTGGCAACAAAGGCGAACTGTTATTCGAACTGCAATCCACGTTCAAACCAAATAAAGAAATCCTCAAACTCGGCAAAACCAACTTTGGTTTCCTCGCCGTGCGAGTGGCCAAAAGTATTTCTTCATATTTTGGTGGCGGACAAATCACTAACAGCGAAGGGCAAAGCGGCGAACCCGCCATCTTCGGTCAAGCCGCCGAATGGATGGACTACTCCGGTCCAGTGCCTGTCGTGCAAAAAGGCAAACGAACCGCCGTCACTGAAGGCATCACCTTTTTTGACCACCCGGACAATCCACGTTTCCCCAGTCACTGGCATGTGCGCGAAGACGGCTGGATGGGAGCCTCCCTCTGCATGCACGAAGCTCTCGCCATCAAAAAAACAGCGCCCCTCAAACTGCGTTACCTGCTACACACCCACGCCGGCCCCGTCGATACCGACCGAGCTCATCGACAAGCCAAAAATTTCGCCCAACGCCCGGGTTTCAGCGTAGCCAAAGGCCAAGCCAAACACCACCAGTTTGAAGTGAAACGAGAGCAGTAAAAAACCGCTTTACCTACCCTTTTTTCTCCACCCGCATAATCACATACTTCCGCGGCTTCGGCTGCGCCGCCTCATAGATCCGTTTTTCATAATCCAAGGATGATTTCAAAAACTCATCAATCCTCGGCTTCAACTTTTCATACTCCATCTGAAAGGCCGCGGGATCATCTACATGGCGATTACGCAAACCTTTGATCCGGCTCCACAGATTACGCAGCGGCCGGATCACCTGGTCATTTTTCTCACGATTCAATAAAGCCACCTGCAAAGCCTGCTGATACTGAGGAGTCTTTTTGTTCCCCTGCAGCTCAATCTTCGCTGCCAGCATCACATGACTGACAGGTTTACCAATCGATTTTCCGTCGATAAAAACCTCATAATTCCCCGGCTTCAACCCCGATACCTTCAGCCGCTCATTACTGATCCGATGCCCGGCTTTGGTCATTTTGTAACCCACCGCAGGACCAGGAGTCTTCCACTTTTTCATCTCCACACCAAAAGCATCCTCGGGCAAAACCCACGGCAAAGAACGGGCTTTGAAAGTGAACTCAACTCCTTCACCCTCACTCAAGGCTTGCATCCCCTCAAGCTTACCACCAACCCCGCGCCCTTTCCACGCCCCTCCTGGTTGATTAATCGAAATCGCACTCACACTTCTGCGATCCGGATTCAACTGCGCCAAAAACGAATACGCCATCACCACCTGCCCACCCGCATCGGGATGGATGGTATCACTCACCAAAGTGAAGTCCGCATCTTTACGCCTGCCCAATAAAGTCAGATCGTTTAAAGGAGCCCAGAAGTCGGCAAAAGCATAGCGGTTTTGCGTTGCCTGCTCACGCAGCCAGCCTCCGTAAAAAGCCATGGTCGAATTATACTGCGGTGAAAACTCCCTCTTACCAAAAGGAAAGGTCGGATCATCCTTGCGCAAGGTCAGTTGATGGTGATCAAACATCGTCGGCGCCAACAACATCGGTGCGGCTTTTAATCCCGCTACCTTTGCCAACACCTCCGTCATGTCTTTTTTATACACCGCAAAAATATCCTGACTGAAATCCACATACTCCCCGTCATTCATGCCCAACAAAATACTAACATATCTGGGCTTGAACGCCGCCACATCATCTTCAAAACGAGCCAAGGCATGAGTAGCCCGGTCGCCACTCACTCCCGCATTGTGAAAATGTATCCTTCGATCAGGGTAGCGGGTGTAGAAAAAATCCTCGATATACTGTGTATAAAGACACTGATGAGTGATCGAATCACCAAGAAAAACAAAGCTATCCCCGTCCTCTAATTTCAGCGTAGGAATCGCCGCCGCCTGCTTTTTCTCTGTTTTTTTTGCCGCGTCCGAAGTCTGAGCCAACAGTCCGCCTGATAACATCAGACCCAATGATAAAAGTAATCCCAAAGGCAATTTCATATAAGTGGAGGGTTTATTATATTTTTATAAAACAGAAGTCCCACCGTCCCTAATCTCCCCGCTCTTGTCAAGCTTCCGTAAAATACGGAAACGTGCTATTCGACAGCTGTCTATTTCTGGATAATGTAATGACTCAATCTAAACCTCACTGAAAAATCATGATTAAAACCTCAAACTTGAACAAACTCTTTCTGATCGCGGGCATCAGCATCGCTTCCGCGTTCGCTGCTCCTTCTGTCTCATTGGCCGAAGACGGCTGGACCAGTATCTTCGATGGCAAGACCCTCAAAGGCTGGACACAAAAAAGCAGCGGCTTTGCCACCTACCGGGTTGAAGATGGCGCTATCGTTGGCAAAACAGCAGAAGGCAGCTCCAACTCCTTCCTTTGCTCCGACAAAAACTACGGCGATTTCGAACTGGAGTTCGACGTCAAAGTGGCCGACAAACTCAACTCAGGATGTCAGATCCGTTCGAAGGTCAAAGACCAGAGCGAAAAAAACAAAGGACGGGTTTATGGACCACAGGTTGAAATTGAATCCAGTCCCGGACAATCCGCTTGGATCTATGGCGAAGCGACCGGTCTCGGCTGGCTCTCGGAATCCCCGAAGTCCAAAGATGCTAAAGTGAACGCTCACTCCTTCATGAAAAACGGCGAATGGAACCACATCCGCATCATTGCCAAAGGCAACAACATCCAAACCTGGGTCAACGGCAACAAGGTCGCTGACTTGACCCACGACGAAGTTTACAAAACCCACCCCAGCGGTTTCATCGGTTTGCAGGTTCACGGCATCAAAAAAGGCACCGGCCCTTTTGAAGTAAGCTGGAAAGACATCAAAATCAAAGAGCTCAAGTAATCTGCATTTCCAAGCAAAAAATATCAAGCCTCGTCGCCACCCGCGACGAGGCTTTTTTGTGCCCAAACTTTAACGAGGTTCTTCCAACAGTAAATATAACAAATTGTCTGCAAACTCAGGATTTTTGGTCAAACCCAGATGGCTCTCAAACAAAAACGTCACGTTGTCCCAATCAATCGGCGTGATCAAATTGCGAGTAAATTCATGCCCTTTCCTCTCATCCATTAAGGCGCTGTATCGAGCCACCGTTCCGTCACCCGCTTCTTTTTTGGAAATCTTGAGTCCGGAAGAATCCACCAACAACTCACTATCCGTCGCCACCGAATCTCCCGCAAATAAAGTTAAGTGAGTTCCGTCCGGCAACTCTGCTGGTCGATCCAGGGCAGCGTGAAACCTCTTTGCATTCACCAGCGACTTAGCAATATGATCCATCGCCACCTCTCGCCGCTGCTGTTCACTTTTGATCGCTGGTAACAAACGCTCAAGATTAGCTGCTTGCCCATCTGCCAACATCCCCCATTGATACTTTTCCCAAGTCTCAAGACTCATCAAATCCACCGCCTTACGAGTGCTAGCATCGCTCACCACACCGTGCCTCGCCCGTGGGAGCAATTCATAAATCGCCGGCATAGTACCCAGCAACGCCGCATCGTAGTCCGCCAGCAAAGGCCAAGTCATGCCCTCATTCAAATTCAACAAAGACTCCGCCGAACCCGCATTTGGTGTCGCCACCAGAACTAATTTTTCGATTTCTTTAGCCCCCGCCCAATTCAAGTTCGGCAAACTCCCATCCGCTGGAAGAGCCTGCCCGCCATATCGCAAATAATACCTCGCCACCAAACCTCCCATCGAATGCGCCACCACATCAAACCGCACCGGCTTGGAGGATGGACCAAAACGCTTCTCACGTTCCCGTGTCACATAACTCCGTTTCTCTTCGATGAACTCACTTAACAAGCGCGCATTTTCCGCACAGCTACGCCGCCAGTCATAATCAAACTGAAAGCAGGTGTAATGATCGTTACCATAATCAATCTCCCCGCTTTCCCCCAAAGCTGAATCCCGATAACCTCCAGCTCCCAAGGTCGCCAGCAGCTGAGCATAAGCTTTAGGCTGCACCGAAGCCAACCACAAGGACACCTTCAAACGATCCAGTGCACCGTCTGAGAGAGTGCTGTCTTTGAGGTCCACCAGCGCCACGCCCAAGCGCATTGGCAAGGCCAGACTACGCGCATCTTCAGGTTTTTTGGGATGTGCCGCTTCACGCGAAAACGCCCCCCACACCATTTTACCCGTAGCATCGTCCACCAATTTTGAACCCAAAATACCTGGAATCACGATGATCGGATTGCGATCCGGACCGTGATCCTGAGCCGATTGATTGTAAAGCACAGCAATGTTCGCCCGCTGCGGATTCAACATCTTGCAACCCGAAAAAAACACCACCACACTTGTCCAGAAAAACAATACTCTCATCATGATGTAAATAGCTAAATCTTCGCCTCTGTCTGATTCCTATCAAAGACGTCAAACAAATACAATAACTTACACCTAACTCCTACTTTCCTATCAGTGCTAATCAGTGATTTGATTCTTCAATTTCAAAAAATGTTGTGAATAGTAACTCCAGCGATCTATACTTTATCGCCCCCCTCAATCCTCCCATTCAAAAAACCTGCGCCCTATCCAGCCCAGCCACAATAAAGCTGCCACCGACCAACAAAGGGCCGCATAATTCAGATGCGATACCCGGATGACCGGCACGAACTCAGCCGTCACCCGAGTCGCCATCGCTAACAGCACCGACCCAATCACCACCCTCATCACTAACATTTTTTCCGTGAACAAATCAGAGTTCCCGCTGTGTCCCAAAGTCACCCGAGTAGCAACCATCAAAGCGATCAAACCAAAACCACTGATGAAAATCATGTGATCCACGCCCACCCGATACGCTGGCAAAAAAGCTGCCAAAGGAAAAGCTGCCAGCAACAAAAGCAAACCCGCCCGCAAACCAAAAGCCAAGGCCTCCTTACTTTTTGCTTTGCGAAAAATCAATACATCTCCCCACACATACCAAGCCACCGCAGCACAACGCAACAGTCCCGCCGCCAACACCCAGGTCATGACCTCCATCCAAAAACTCACCAACACCAGCAGGCCCACCACTAAGGCCCCCACCGCTTTTTTGCCCCAACCCTCGGGCGGTGTACGCGATTCATCAAACATCTGCAAAGTTTTCAATCCCACAAACCGAGGAAACAAAAAACCACCGATACCCAGAATTGGCAGCAAAATGAAGCCCTGGTAAAACAACAATCCCGCCATCTGATGCCTCGCGCCAGTCATCACCATTCCTGCTTCGTTTTCGCCTTCCAACAAAAACAAAAACAAGCCGAGCAAAGCAGCCAGCCAACCCAAAGCCACCATCACAAAACCCGGCGGCGGCACATCCTGACGGTCTTTCACTAAGCGTTTCATCATCACCAGAAAAAAGAACAATAAAGCCGCCAACATCCCCCCGTCCCCCAGCTGAATAAAACTCGCCATATACCCCCCCACCGCGGTCAAATAAAAGACCAATATCGCACACCACTCCCAGCCGCGCAGATGAGGAGCACTGATCATACGTGGCAGTGCCGTGCCCAGAAACCCCAACGAAAAAGCCCCCACAAACCCACCCATCATCAAACGAGCATGAGCCACGCCAGGATAAAAAGTCAACCACCCGCCGTAGAGCAAAGGCCACAGTAAAACCCCTGCCACACTCACCAATATTCCCAAAGGAAACAACAAACGAAAGGGTTCTTCCGGCACCAAGCCCAACCACGCCTTCCACCCCGTCGTCGCCGTTCCGGCCTCACCTTGCTGATTTCCTTCTTGTTGCGCCATAGTCTCAATAAAGGATACGTCAGCCAAAGAACAACAGTTTCCTCCCGCCTCCCCTTATAACTATTCAATGTGAAACAGCTTTTCAAGCTGTTTCCATTCATTATTCATTATTCGGCTATTCATTATTCCCTCCCCCCCCCTAGCCAAATTCCCAAAGCTTTTCCTGTGACTTCACAAAAACCCGCTTTATCATCGCCACATGTCTGAATCCAATTTACCACGCATCGCGATCACCATGGGAGACCCCGCCGGGGTCGGTCCCGAAATATGCCTGCGCCTTTTAAAGGACAAAAACATCAGCAAACAATGTCTGCCCATCGTCTTTGGCGATGCCCAAATTCTCAAACGTGCCGCCGACCATTGCCAACTACCTTTCTGCGACAACATCCACACCGATCTCAAGACCATGCAAAGCGCTGGCATTTATGATCTCAAAGCGATCAACAACGAAGACTTCGAACCCACCCAAATCAGCTGCCACACCGGCCGCGCCGCCTACACCTACCTCAACGCCGCCATCGACGCAGCCCTCAGCGGACAAGTCGCTGCTATCGCCACCGCCCCACTCAACAAACTGGCATTGAACCAAGCTGGCATCCAGTTCCCCGGCCACACCGAAATCCTCGCCGATCGCTGTGGCATCGACGACTACTGCATGATGCTGACCTCCGATAACCTGACCTGCAGTTTTGTCACCGCCCACGTCGGTTACGCCGAAGTGCCGGCCCTGCTCACCCAACAGCGCATCCTCGACAATATCAAACTCACTCACCACACCATGCAACGGCTGCGCGGACGAGCCCCCAAACTAGTCATCTGCGGACTCAACCCCCACGCCGGTGAACAAGGTTTGTTTGGCAACCAGGAGGAAGAAAAGGCCATCATCCCCGCCACCCAAGCCGCCCGCGAACTCGGCATCGACATCGAAGGCCCTTTTCCACCCGACACCGTTTTCCTCAAATGGCGGCGGGAAAAAACCGACGCCTTCATCTGCATGTACCACGACCAAGGCCACATCCCCTTCAAAGCCCTGGCTTTCGAAGAAGGCGTCAACATCACCCTCGGCCTACCCATCATCCGCACCTCCGTAGATCATGGCACCGCCCTCGACATCGCCTGGCAAGGCAAAGCCGATGTTACCAGCCTTTGCGAAGCCGTGCGATTGGCCGCGCGTTTGGCAGGCTGTTAAAAAAACGACCTACTTCATCCCCTTTTCCCGCACAATCACCACCCGAAAGCCAATTACTTGTCCAACACGATCTTGGCGAAACCCGCCGCGCCGGGATGATGACAACGCGTCTGCAAGCCCCCATCCATAATTTGATCCACGCATCACATATTCATTCGCCACCTCGGGCTTGAGCAAATCCTGGCACAATTCCGAGACATTCCCTCCCAGATCATACAAACCCAACTTATTCACTTTGAAACTCCCCGCTGGCGAAGTGCGTGCGTAGCCATCATCATGAGGCAACTTAGCTCCAGCTGCTTCTGATTCCTGCCCTTTATAATTACCCGCATCGGATTTTGGAGGAAAACCTTTGCCCCAGGGAAACTCATCACCGATACGCCTATCCTTACTAAAAGGAGTGGCATCTCCATCTTCCATCTTTCCAATACCGACGGCATCACTCCACTCATGATCGTAGGGCAATCGATACATTTCTTTTTTGCCAATTTTTCCCGACTCCCTTTCTTTTTTGGTCAACCATTTGCAAAAAGCCTGCGCATCATCCCAAGAGACATTTACCGCCGGCGCATAACGATCTTGCTCAAAGGGTAACTCCGGCCAAACACGATCACGGTTTTTTCGGATAAAAGCTTCGTAATCTTCTTTCCTCGTTTCCCACACACTGAACAACACCGTTCGCCCCCGAGCCGGTCCACCAGTGATCTTCACCGGCACAAAACGCATCTTCAAACTATTCACAAAAGGCTTTTCCTTAGTCGCCACCTTGATCGCTCCATCGCTCAAAGAGCCCGCTTTCACCGTTTCCACCACACCCGCTTTTTTCACCGCCGCAAATACTGGAGTAGGATTGGCTGACGCCAAAGATTCCCGATAGGTCAGAATCACCTTCGCATTGTCAAAATCACGTTTTTTGGTCAAATTCGCCTCAAGCGATTTCAAAGACTTCTGCAATAAAACATCCACCTTCTGCATCACCTTCACCTGCTCAGAGATCCAGATTTTGCGCAGATTGGACAACGCTGCTGGACTACCCGCAGCCAAGTCAGGCAAATCCGCTCCTGTACTCACCGCCCCTACCGAATCTTTGGGCACTGCTTGCAAGGTTTCTCCCAACATCTGCAACCGATCTTTTTCTCCACGAAAGGCCTCCACCGTTTTTAAATCCCCCGCGTCCGCCGCTTTATTAAGCTGGCTATCGAGCACCCGTCCATATTTCGCTGCCAACGCGCCCAGTTGTTCATTCCTCAATTTCAAATAAGCATCCAAGCGCGGTTTTAAATCCACTAAAACCGCTAAATGTATTTCTGCCGCGGCGGGTTTGCTAGCAGCCTCCCCCTCTGCTGCCAAAACGGGGGGATCGGAGGTCCATACGACGATCACAAAAAGCAGATTGAAAATGATGATTTTTTTCATTTATGCAGGAGAAAATTAAAAATAAGTTAACCGCCCCTAACAACTAACCCTTCATCTGGATTAGGTCAATACCATTGCATTCGATTATTTTAAGCGTCCACTTCTCCACATCATTTAACCTTTACGCCATCCTTTCTATTCAGTTTAATTTTGCGATTCACTCTCCCAGAGGTGGATCCGTAAGCGAAACCAGTGATCAAAAAAGTTAAGCTTTAAGCTATGCGCCTGGCAAGGCAAAGCCGACGCCACCAGCCTCTGCGCAGCGATGAGGTTGGCCGCGCGATTGGCCTAAAGGTCGGGGATCATAACAAATCCCCAAATGCATAGAATATGTATTTTACCGTCAACTGACGGGAAACCTTCCTCACCAAAATTGGCTTACAGCAACCGCTTCATGAGCAACATCATCATCGCGCCGCCGCCTCACTCCCAGCTTCCTCCGCTCGAATCGCCTCTCCCATTAACTTCCCCTTATCCAACACTCCCCGCTTAACTACCGGCACCCCACTCACCAATACATACTCAATTCCCGCTGAAGGCAACATCGCTTCGGTATAGGTCGCCTTGTCAATGATCCTGTCGGCATCAAATACGACCAGATCCGCATCAGCGCCAACCCGGATCCTGCCCTTATTCACCATCGAAGGAACCCGTTTTTCCAATCGTTGAGCCGGCATCAGGGTGATCTTTTTCAACGCCTCCATCAAGCCTAGATCTTTTTTCTCCCTAACATAATAACCCAGAACTCGGGCAAAAGTGCCAGCGTTTCTCGGGTGCCCTTTCAAACCGTCACTAGCGATCATCGTCAATGGATGTTTAAGTGCATCGGAAACCACCTCTTCGCTATTCGAATGCAAAACCACCAATCCACCGCTTTTACGGTATTTTTCAAAAGACTCAGCTGTCAAACGCTCTCCAGTCGCCCCCCATTGCATCGAATCATAATCCAAATTGAATTTCTCCCGCCATCCGGGCGCAAAAATCGCCGAACTGATATCCGTCATACCTGCGGTGTAAGGATAACATTCAGCAGTCACATCTAACCCACGCGACTGAGCAGCACTTACCATCTGTAACAGTTTAGGGGTAGCTGGCCCGCCAGTGCTCTGAATATGCACCACATGCAATGCCGCACCTGAAACCACCGAAGCTGCGATCACCTCTCCCAATCCCTCAATGCTGCTACCCGGTTCCCGTTCCCGGCGTCCGCGTAAATGCACATGACAACAAGCGCCCGCCTCATTGGCCACATGAAACATTTCCACAATTTCCCAGCGTGTCGCCGCCGGAGTGTAACCAATACCAAAACCCACCGCCACCGCCCCCTGATCCAATCCGGCTTTGATCTCCCGTTTCATTGCAAGTAATTGCTCAGGCGTTGCCACCTGACTCTGCGCACCTGCATTCTCCTTGGGCAAAAAACCCGGAACATCTCCCATCACCTTCATCCGCACCTGTATATGCCCGACACTCACCCCGTGATGAATTGGCAACCGGCCCTTTCTATCGGCATACCAGCGATCTACCTCCGCTGTTCCCACTTCAAGCTCCAATGCCGAGGTCACCCCGTCTTGCACTTTCCGCCAATACGATTCTTCGTCTTGCGCATGCTGGTGTAGATCAATAAATCCCGGAGCCACCACCAGCCCTTTTGCTGAAATGGACGTTTTTCCCACAAGCTCTTTTTTGCTGATCTCCTTCACTTGCCCGTCGGCGATGCCTATCCAACGAATCGCATCCAAACCTGATTCAGGATCCATCACTCGCCCTTCAGCGATTACCAAATCATAGGATTCATTCGCTTTCACCGTCTGTCCCAAGCATAAAAAACAGCCTAAACCCCACCCCCATAATCCAAGTATCATTTTAATTTTCATTTTCGAAATCTGTCAGCCTTTTTCCCGCCGCCTTTAATATTGATAAATATTTTACTTACTGTTTCATCATTATTCAAACCCAAACACTCACTAAAAAAAATGACCCCAATTGACAAAATAAACTATCTCATCTCCGGCAAGGCCATCCCTCTCTCGTCCTTCAGTTGCCCCTGATATTCCCGACGATAACGAAGCGGAGTGCTACCGGCAAAACGTTTGAAAGCCTTAACAAACGAACTGTGATCATAAAATCCACAGTTTATGGCGATCTCAGCAATAGACTGATTGCTATGCCTAATCGCATCGATGGCATGGAACATCCTCACTTGTTCCAAAAAATTGCGTGCACTCATCTTCATCCGTCGTTTGAAAATCCGCATGAAATGTCGCTCAGAATAACTGCAAAGACGCGCCAGCATATTTATAGCCACGCTCTCTGCATAGTTTTTTGACATGTATTCGATAGCCGGCAACAAACGGTTCAATTCATCATCACCACCAATCAACTTGTCGTAGGATTCATTGACTGTGATCAAACCTACAATTTCCCCCTCGCGATCGCGCAAAGGGTATTTACTCGAAATTGACCAGATCGGTGCATGACGAAAAAACATCGCGGCATGAATCTCATTGACCAAGGGACGCCCTTTCTCAAATACCTGAAGATCGTTCTCACGGAAATTCTGCGCGACAATTTTTGGAAACAAATCAAAATCAGTTTTCCCCACCACCTGCTGCCCTTCTTGGATATGGATCGCTTCACGAAGAGCGCGACTCATATAGACATAACACGAGTCAAGATCCTTGATCATGAACATCGCACCGGGGATCATTTCCAAGGCATCAAGGATCTGGCTAATGTTATCGATCGACTCAAAAAAATCATTACGAAGGGGCTCCATGGCAGGATTATACCATTTTTTGCCATTAATAACATAGAAAAGACCCGATCTCTAAGGTAGTTTCATGGTGAACACGATGACCCCCTCCTCATTAAATCTAAAGCTTTTCTGCTACACAGCCATTCTGGCGTGCGGATTTTCTGCCACCGCGGATGACAAGCTTACTATTTTCGAAAAGCAGATTCGACCCGCATTAGTGGAGCATTGTTACGAATGCCATTCGGGTTCACAAGCAAAAGCCGGTTTACGGCTCGACTATCGAGCTGGCTGGCAAACTGGCGGAGAATCGGGGCCTGCCATTATAGCGGGCAATACCAATAGCAGTTTATTATTAAAAGCCATTCGGCATCAGGGTTCCGATCTAAAGATGCCCCGAGATTCTGCCAAACTACCAGATAAAACCATCCGAGCATTTGAGCAATGGATCGCCCGGGGAGCCATTGATCCCCGGGATCAACCTCCTTCAACAGCTGACGCCGCCGCTGCCGCCTGGAAAATAAAACTGGCGGAAAGATCCCACTGGTGGAGCCTGCAAAATCCCCGGAAAAGCTCTCTCCCCCAAATAAAAAACACTGCCTGGCCGAAAGGCGAAGTGGATCACTTCATTCTATCAGCTCTGGAAAAAGCAACCCTGTCCCCTTCCAGAACGGCCAACGCACAAACCTTAATACGTCGACTGTCTTTCGTACTCACCGGATTACCGGTTCGGAAAAAGCAACTCAAAAAATTTGAATCTGCTTTTGTTACCAACCCTGATTCCGCCTTGAGAACCCTGGTTGACGAACTTCTTGCCTCCCCCCATTTCGGAGAGCACTTCGCGCGTCACTGGATGGATGTGGTTCGTTACACCGACACATATGGTTACGAGTGGGACAATCCGGCAAAAGGTTCGTGGGAATACCGTGACTACCTGATTCGCAGCTTCAACGACGACATCAGTTTTGATCAACTTATTCGAGAACAAATCGCCGGCGACCTGCTGCCTGAACCACGTATCAACAAAAAAGAAGAACTTAATGAGAGCCTCATCGGCCCGATGTTCTATCACATGGGCGAACACCGGCACGGAACCAGTCTGGAGTTCAACGGCATTCACCAGGAAATGGTGAATAATAAAATCGACGCCTTCTCAAAAGCCTTTCTAGCGATGACTATAGGCTGTGCCCGCTGTCACGATCACAAACTGGACGCTATTTCCCAACATGACTACTACGCGCTGGCAGGAGTATTCATGTCACCCCGCTGGACAACGCGGGTGATCGACGCCCCTGGGAAAAATAAGCGGCATATTGAGAAATTAAAAAAACTGCAACAAGAGATCTGGCGCGAATTGCAAAAAATCTGGGCCAAGCAGAACGGCTTACCCGATGGGCAAAGGTTGAAAAATTGGCTCCACCAGAACCTGTCCACTCTGAAAAACGCGAAACCCGAAGACCTTGTTTATCCTCTTATAAAAACCGCGAACTCTAGCGAACAACAACTCGCATCTGATTGGATCAGCATGTCAGACCATTGGCAAATCACTCATGAAACAGCGCTCAAGACAAACGCTGGAAAATTCACTCTGCTGACTGACTTTAAAAAACCAGGCTTTGCTGAAAATTGGATCACCGAAGGTGACGGTCTCACACACGGGTATGTCCACAACGGGACTCCATTGATCAGTCTGGAAGGCAATCAAATTATCAACCACCTCTTGCCTCGCGGCTACCACAGCCATGCCCTTTCATCCAAACTCCCCGCTGCCATCCGCTTGCCTGCACAAGATAAAATCCCAGGGAAATTCCTTAGCTTTGAATTGACTGGTGGTGAATGGGCTGGCCATTTGGAAACCCCGCAGAACGCCTTTCAAAGTGAAGCCGTCAACTTTCTATCTCCCAACAAAAAGAATAAATGGCTGACAAATGCCGACCGGGAATTAAAAAACGGAGTATCACGGGTTCTCACCGAAGTCACCACCAGCTCACTCAATCCGGATTTCCCTCCTCGCACCGGAAAAAGCCGGGCGGGCAAAACAACCTTGCCACCGCAAGATACAGGCTTGAACAAACGCAGCTGGTTTAGCCTGACTAAAATATTAGCTCATGATACCGGAGGCAGCCCTGCCGATGCTCTCAATGAATTCGCCACCCTTTTCACCCAGACGCCACCCACCAGCAAGGAAGACGCCTGGCAACGTATATCCAAGTGGCATTCAGACGCTCTCAATCGTTGGCTGTTAAATAAATCGACTGTAGCGGACATCAAGATTATCAACTGGTTACTGGAGAACAAGCTGTTATTCAACGATCTAGAAAAATCCCCCGAGATCGCCGCCCTGATCAAACAATACCGGGAAATAGAAAATCAAATCGATTTCCCCAGAAGTGTCAATAGCATGGAGGAGCGCGGCATCGAGCCAATCAATTACCGGCTCAATGTGCGGGGCAATGTCAATGAAGACGGTCCCGCCATTCATCGTGATTTCCTCTCCGTATTTGCCGGTCAACACCAGGTTGGGAAAAGCAAAGGCAGCGGTCGGCTCGAGTTAGCCCAATACCTCAGTAACAACAAAAACCCTCAAACAGCGCGAGTCTATGTCAACCGTATCTGGCAATGGGTCTTCGGCAGCGGCCTTGTCTCTACTCCCAACGATTTTGGTAAATTAGGAGGCCGCCCGTCCCATCCTGAGCTACTCGATTGGCTGGCTGTCAATTTCATGGAAGAAAATTGGTCGACAAAAAAACTCATTCGTCAATTGGTATTGAGCCAGACTTTTCGACAATCAAATACCACCAGTCAGGCAGCTACCGAACAAGATCCTGACAATCATCTGCGGCACCATTACCCCACCCGCAGACTGCAAGCAGAAGAAATCCGCGACAGCCTGCTGGCGGTTTCTGGCAGAATTGACCACAAGCTCTATGGTCCACCTATCAATCCCCCACGCCCTGCCGAGGATGCAAAAAAGCGACTTTTTTCCGGTCCGGTTGATAGCCATGGCAGACGATCAATCTATCTGAAAATGTCCATCATGGATCCACCACGATTCCTAGTAGGTTTTAATCTCCCTGACCTCAAACTGCCCACCGGACGCCGTGATGTGACCAATGTTCCACCCCAGGCGCTCATACTGCTCAACGGTCAGCTGGCTAATCAAATGGCCGAACACTGGGCCAAACAATTGATCTCAGACAAGCACACTCGTCCGGCCGATCGCATCAATTCGATGTTTGTAAAAGCATTCGCACGCCAGGCAAGCCCCGAAGAATCCCAACGATGGCTCCGCGCCCTTGAAGATTTCTCTCAAAACAAAGATACCATGAACGATCAAAAAGCCTGGACTGAAATCGCTCATGCTCTGTTTAATACCAAGGAATTTATTTATCACCGTTAAACAACCCGATCACATGGAAAATCCATCAAGCACACCAACTGGCACCTGCCCGGGGAGTATCCATAACTCCCTGTCGAGACGTGGTTTTTTACAAAACTCAGCATCAGGATTTGGCTGGCTCGCTCTTGGTGCCCTGAATGCGGACAAAACTTTCGCCGGTCAATCATCCATAGCCAGACAAACATTCGCCCCACGCGCCAAAAACGTGATTTTCTGCTTCATGGACGGTGGCCCCAGTCATGTGGACAGCTTTGACCCGAAGCCCATGCTAAAAAAATTCGAGGGTAAAAAGATCGGCGCTGACGCAGTATCCAACCGTTCACAAAGCAATGCCAACCGGGTCTGGTTAGGCAGCCCGTGGGGCTTCAAACAACATGGCGAAAGCGGTCTCGAAGTAAGCGAACTCTTTCCCCACATTGCAAGCGTAGCCGATCATCTATGCGTGGTGCGCTCCATGGTCGGTGAGCTGCCTCTGCACGGCCAACAAAACCTCCTGCTCCACACTGGGCGGATACTCGGTCAAGCTCCGAGCCTGGGGGCTTGGGTTTCTTACGGACTCGGCAGCGAAAACCAGAACCTACCAGGTTACGTTGTGCTCAATAACGACTGGGTGCCCAACGGTGGCTTGGAAAACTTCGGCTGCTCCTACCTGCCCGCTTCCCACCAAGCCACCATGCTGCGTGCCAGGGGGATACCCGTGGACAACATCACGGCTTCGGATCCTGTTGATCTGCAAAAACGCAAACTTGCCTTACTGGCACAACAAGACCATGAATTTGCCGCTAAAGTTTCAAACCCCAAAGCGGTCGAAGGTGCCATAGCCAACTATGAAACCGCTTTCCGCATGCAAAGCACGGTTCCTGCGATTGCCAACATTTCGAACGAACCTGAACACATCCGTCAACTCTACGGCTTAGATTCCAGCGACGAACATCAACGCTTCTATGCCACTCAGGCTTTGCGGGCACGCCGCCTGGTTGAGCAAGGCGTGCGTTTTGTCGAAATCACTTGCCCTAGTTTTGACGGCAACAATTCCCCATGGGATCAACACGGCAACATCAAAAGGGATCACGAAAAAAACTCACGCATAACAGATCAATCTGTCGCCGCCCTGATCATCGATCTCGAACAGCGCGGCCTGCTGGATGAAACCATTGTTCTGTGGGCAGGTGAAATGGGACGCACTCCCCACACTCCAAAAATCAGCGAAACCTGCGGACGGGATCACCACGTCAACGGCTATTCAATCTTTATGGCCGGGGGTGGTTTCAAAGGAGGAACAGCTTACGGCCATACCGATGAATTTGGTAATTCTGTCGTCGAAAACCAAGTCGACATCCACGACATCCATGCCACGATCTTACATCAACTCGGCGTTGACCATGAAACCCTGACCTTTCGCCACGGAGGAAGAGACGAACGCCTGACCGATGTTCACGGACGAGTATTGAATGACCTGCTCAGCTAGGGAGCCTAGAACGCCATCTCTGCTATCCCTCGACTGCGTATCTTCAACCCCAACGCAACACCACCAAGTCCGACTTCTACCAAGAAGGAAGTTTCAAAAAAAGCGTCGCCGCTGCGGGATTGAGCTCCACTTTAAAGGTGCTCGCCAAAATGATCAAGAATACACTTGCGCACTTACGTAGGCTCAGGCATTTTTAGATTTACTGGAACCTTTTCATCAAGCCTGTTCAGTATACCCCTCCCCGCCATTCGCATCAAAAAACAGCCGTCCCAACTGAATGACTACAAATTAATTAAATGAATGAAAAACACATCACCAGAACTCATGAAACGAGCGAACAGCTGTCCGCCAGACAAATTGATGGCGAAGTAGTTATCTTAAGCCTAGTCAGATTTAAAAAAATTGCAGATTATTCACGCCATCCCAAGCTAGATGACGGAACTGAAATTACAGGGCGTGAGGCATTTCAAAAGTATATGGAGCAAGTGTTACCACTATTAAATAGGAGCGGAAGCATGCTATTTTCAGGTGAAGGGGACGGTTTTTTAATTGGTCCGCCAAATGAAAAGTGGGATTGGGCAATGCTGTTCAAACAACATTCCCTCTCTTTTTTGATGTCATTGGAAGACGACCCTCAATATAGATTGATTTCAGGTCATAAGGAAGCTGCATTAGAAGACTCCCGGATGTTGCCACTCGTAGAAAAATCTGAAATATTTCCAAGCGATTAATGCAAAATCTTGGGGCTTTGTGATTTTGTGTGGAAATTAGCTTGGAAAGGTTATTGAGATGGGCTTATTTCAAGGGTGGATAGTAACGAACTTTTTGCCCAAGCCTTGCC
>JASFYY010000048.1:0-80297 GCA_045046875.1 Verrucomicrobiota bacterium
CGTTGTCGTCATCGTTGTCGTCATCGTTGTCGTCATCGTTGTCGTCATCGTTGTCGTCATCGTTGTCGTCATCGTTGTCGTCATCGTTGTCGTCATCGTCGTCAGCAACATAAGTCGCGCCACGATCAATGATCCAGCCAATGTTTGGCTGCACGCCTTCACGATAAACGATTTGATCGGTTACCAGCTCACCAGTGATTCCTGAATCACCTTCGGTGTCGCTGTCGTCGTCACCGTCGTCGTCATCGTCGCCGTCGTCGTCGTCGTCGTCGTCGTCGTTATCATCATCGCCGTCGTCGTCGTTATCGTCGTCGTTATCGTCGTCGTTATCGTCGTCGTTATCGTCGTCGTTATCTGCAGCAAAAGCGCCTTCGTAACCTTGCTTAGCCGCCATCAGCTTTACGCCTACTTCTTCTTTTTTAGCAGGTCTGCTAGGTGGCAGGGATCCAGATTGTCCAATAGTTCTTCCGAGGTTGTGTGTATCAACGAAAGAATCACCGCCCACCTGATATCCACTATTGAATACAGATTTGGATGCATATAAATCGGTCACGTCTTGTCCGGGCTCAATCACCCTGGACACGGCCTGACTTGGCAAAATAGAAATAGCGAATATCGCCATTCCTACCATTAACTTTGTCGTTATTTTCATTGTTGTTATTTTTGTCTTTCTTGGTTGTCTTCTTTTTCTTTCCGTCTCGGTCAAATTCTCTCTGCGCTCCCCTCAATCATCCAAAAGAAGCTTTGTTCGTTTCGAACAAAAGCTTTCCAGGGAATAATTTTGATGTTTCACAAGGTCGGGGTTCATCGTTTTTAACAAATTTTTCAATAAAGATATAAATTCTGGCCTAAAGAGCCTGTATAGCCGCCTGCCCTTCTATTTGATCGAGAATATCGATTGAGTTTTTCAAGACAAGCTTTTTTTGCACTTTTTTTAAGAAAGTTTCCAATTTCACCCCTTTTTTAAGACCGTTTGGCTTTAAATCCCCATTAAAGAAGAAAGTTCCCAATTTGAACACTTGGAAAGGAGTTTGATTCATGGGGGCTTTTTCAATCACTAAAAGACAGATTATTAAGGCCTGAAATTAAATACAAGCCTTTTTTGCATTTTTTTATGTTTTTTTTGCTATATCCCCCTCAGGACTATTGTTATTGAGATGGATTACCCTGAAAATCCGGTTCCCGATGATCCATTCGGCTTGCTGCCCAGCCCCCGCCTCAAGCGATTAAAGTCACAGGATTCGTTTTTTGCTTGTATTCCAAACGACTTTCCCAACAGTCTATCCTCAACACACGCAAAAGCAGCTGCTCCATCTCTCTATGAAATTTCTCAAAAACCTCTTCAAATCAAAACCAAAAATTTACTGTGATCGTAAGGCTGAATGTGCCGCCAAGGCTTTCAAACTACAAGAACTGCCCTTGAATCACGATGCCAACAAAGCTGAGATGCTATGGATCAGAAAAGGTTACCGCGCGCTGATGCCGCTGCTTGCCCCCAACCAACTGATCAACCACTTCCCCAATGAGGGAGCTGTTATCAACAAGGGTTATCTCACCCAGACCCTGAAAGCCTATCAGGAACTCGGCGAAGACAAGGAGGTCAGCATCGACGACCTCTACCCTGAGAGTTATTGCCTCTACGAGCCGGAAGATCGCAAACGCTTTTTTGATCAACTGCCAAAAGTCGACAGCCGGGATAATATCTGGATATACAAACCAGGCAACAACTCCCGTGGCAGAGGTATCGAAATCATGTGGCGCACCGGAAAGCTAAGAAAAAAATATGGCAATCTGAAAGACCAATTTATTTCCAGCAAGGACGAACAGGGTATTATCCAGCGCTACATAAAAAACCCGATGCTGCTGAACGAGCGGAAATCGGAGATCCGGGTGTATTGGTTACTGGCCAGCCTGAACCCTCTCAGGGTATTACTCTTTGATGAAGGAACCGTGCGACTGAACTCCCTGCCCTACCAGCTCGATCAGTTCGACAATCAACTGATCCACGTCACCAATGTCTACCAACAATACAAACACCCTGACTTCGACCCCAGCGTGGTTCTGAAATGGTCTTTTGCCGAGCTTGACCGTTACCTTCTTGCGCAAAAAAAAGTAACGGATGAGCATTTCACCAAGAACATCTTGATGCCCAAATTGAAAAAATACCTGGCTTTTGTCGCAAAAGCCGGGCGCAAGGGATTTAATAAAAAATACCCCGAACAAGGAGAATGTTTCGGAGTCTATGGTGCCGATGTGATCCTCGATGACCAGCTGAACCCCAACATCAGCGAAATCCAAAAAGGACCAGGGCTGAGCTTCAGCGATCCGATCAAAAAGAACATCATTCCTCCTATGTTGGGAGAAGCTGCACGGATCATGTTCGAGATCCGCGAAGCACGCATCAATAACAAACCTTTACCCGATCTCAAAAACAGGGATCGCTATCAATGGGTCATCAATGAAGCAGCAAATTTATGAGTCTCGACAAGCTCAAACAAAAAGTGTAGCGTCACACCCAGCAATCTGCTAAAAGAAAACCAACCCCACTTCCAACCATACACGTGAGCCAATCAACTACTTCCTCCTCATCCTCCCCCGGCGGGTTAAAAAAACTTCTACTCTCTCCGGAATTAGAGTTTTTAATGGAGGCTCACAGTGGTCTCAGTGCAAAAATCGTAGAAGAGGCTGGTTTCAAAGGCATCTGGGCCAGCGGACTGGCCATATCGGCGACATTGGGAGTGCGCGACTGCAACGAAGCCAGTTGGACGCAGGTTCTGGATGCCGTCGAATTCATGCGGGATGCCTCGACCCTGCCTATCTTGCTCGACGGGGACTCCGGATTCGGTGATTTTAATATTGTGCGGCGCTTGATCCTCAAATTGGAGCAGCGAGGAATAAACGGGGTCTGTATAGAAGACAAACTCTACCCCAAAAGAAACTCCTTTATAGAATGCGATCAAACGGTTTGTGACGCAGATGCCTTCACCGGAAAAATCAAAGCCGCCAAAGACACTCAGAAAGATAATGACTTCTGTGTGGTCGCCCGTTTGGAGGGTTTTATCGTTGGCTTGCCATTTGAACAAGTCATGGAACGCGCCCACATGTATGCTGATGCCGGGGCGGACGCCATTCTGGTACACAGCAAAAGAACCGATGCGGAACAAATCCTGGCTTTCACTGACATCTGGGATCGCCCCACGCCGCTGGTGGTGGTACCAACCACTTATAATAGCACTCCGACTGAAGTATTTGCGAAGGCCGGGGTGAGTCTGGCGATCTGGGCCAACCACAACTTGCGAACTTCGATCACCGCGATGCAGGACACCTGCCGCCAAATATACGAAGCGCAATCTACTCTCAAGGCATCGGAAAACATCGCATCGGTGAAGGAAGTCTTTCGTTTGACCGATATGGAGGAACTGGCCGCTGCCGAGAAACATTACCTCTCAGGATCCGGCGCTGAATAAAAACCAAAACCTCTAGCTTCCCGGGCCATGATCCAATCCTCGTCGTTCCTCGAGCCCATGTCTGCCCTCGGGTATTCATTTTATTCAGGTGTTCCCTGTTCATTTCTGAAGCCCTTCATCAACTCGGTCATCAATTCGGAAAGCTTGACCTATGTCGGAGCGGCCAGTGAAGGTGAAGCCGTAGGCATCACATTGGGAGGCTATCTGGCTGGGGAAAAAACGGTGACCATGTGCCAGAATTCAGGCTTGGGAAACACGGTGAACCCACTGAGTTCTCTTAATTCTCCTTTCAAAATCCCCACCCTACTGATCACCACTTGGCGCGGCGAACCGGGGCTGCAAGATGAACCCCAGCACGAATTGATGGGACAAATCACCCACCAACTGCTCGACACCCTGCAAATCCCCTGGCTCCCTTTCCCTGATACAAAAGAAAAAATCCCGGAGGTCATCGAAGAAGCCGATGCCTACATGAATGAGCAACAACTGCCATTTGCCCTGGTTTTAAGTAAAGGAGTGGTCGAAAGCTGCCCGCTGGACCCACAAAAAAGCTGCCCTCCAGTGGACTGCCACCAACACATCCAGGCCTTTTCCCCGTCTCAAAACCAACTGACCCGCACCCAGGCGATTGAACAAATTCTGCAACAGGGCTCGCTGACTGATGCGATCATTGCCACCACAGGGAAAACCGGACGCGAGCTGTTCACCGTCGATGATCGCGACAGCAACCTTTACGTCGTGGGCGGCATGGGTACCGCTGCAGCGATCGGACTGGGGATCAATCTGGTACTGCCCGAGCAGCGAGTGATCGTTCTCGATGGCGATGGTGCCGCCTTGATGAAACTGGGTGCACTGGCCACCATTGGGAACCGGCAGCCCGAAAACCTGCTCCACATCATCCTCGACAACGAAGTCCATGACTCCACCGGGGGACAGGCAACCGTTTCGCCCACCACTCAGTTTGCCGCGATTGCCGCCGCTGCAAATTATAAAAATGTCTACACCGCACAGAACCAACAGCAACTGAATGACTGTCTGGCTGACGAAAAACAACGCCAGGGTCCCAGTTTACTGCACCTCAAAATACGCCCCGGCTCGCCCGAAAAACTCGGCCGGCCGACAATCAAACCTCCCCAGGTGAAAGAGCGTTTTATGGATTTTTTAGCGTCCATGTCCACCCCTCGCTGATATGCCAAAGCCAGAGCGTAAATGTTTGTTCACCCCGGGGCCACTCAACACCAGTGATGCCGTGCGCCAGGCGATGTTACTGGATAAGGGCTCGCGAGAACCGGCCTTTATCCAAAGTGTAAAAAACGTCCGCCAAAACATTCTGAAAATAACGGATCTCGATCCAGACGGACTTTACACTGTCGTCCCGATGCAAGGCAGCGGAACTTTTTCCATCGAAGCCGCCATCGGCACATTCACCGCAAAAAATGCAAAACTCCTGATCCTGGTGAACGGGGCTTACGGCAGACGCATGGTGAGCATCGCCGAGCACTTGGGCATCGACGTGCAAAGCCTCGAATTTGAAGAAACCGAGGCCATTTGCCCGCTAAAAGTAGCTGCTCATCTAAAGCTCCATCCCGACATCAGCTTGGTCGCGACCGTTCATTGTGAAACCACCACCGGCATAATGAACCCTCTCGAAAAACTAGGCGAAGTGACCGCCGCTGCGAGTGCCCTCTTCATGGTCGATGCCATGAGCAGTTTTGGCGGTATCAAAATCGATTTCAGCAAATGCCGGATTGATTGCCTGGTCTCCTCCGCCAACAAATGCCTGGAAAGTGTGCCGGGCTTGGGATTTGTCATCGCAAAAAAAACACTTTTGCAATCAGCGCAAGGACAAGCCAGAAGCCTGAGCTTTGATCTCCACGCCCAATGGCAGGGCCTGGAAAACAACGGCCAATTCAGATTCACCCCACCCACCCATGTCATTCTGGCTTTGGAAAAAGCACTCGAAGTTTTGACTCACGAAGGCGGCATCGAAGCTCGCTCTGAACGTTATCACAACAATCGCCGAATATTAATGTCAGGCATGACCCGTCTCGGGTTCAGACCTGTCATCGAAGACCGTTTGCAAAGCCCTGTCATCGCCACCTTTCACCACCCCAAAGACTCTCGTTTTAAATTTACGCCTTTTTATCAATGGCTGGCCGAGCGCGACTTGATCATTTATCCAGGCAAGGTGAGCCGCATCGACAGTTTCCGTATAGGAACCATTGGCGATCTGCAGTCGCAGGATTTCCATCACCTGCTGGAAAGCATCGAAGAATACCTGAAGCTCACAGGGATTGATTTGCCGTTGAAAAATTAGGCTGGCCAGCCAATAGTCTTTCGAAAACGACACGGTTCTGCTGAGCCCGGAAAAACAAACTGCGTCCATCCCCCTCAAATCGCAATCCAATCATGGCACAAAACCCTCCAGTTAAAAAAAACTCTTCCCGCAAGCGTTGGATTCAATTTCACGCCTACCTCTCCGTTTTCTTTTTCCCCTTTGCCATTGCCTACACCCTCACCGGCGCACTCTATATCTGGGGGGATTTGCCCACCCTCGACAAAACCAATCTGACCCTCTACGATCTGGAACCCAAATCCCCCGCGACTCTTGAGAAGGTCGAAGAGCTCATCCGGGAGCAGTGCGAAAAAAACCAATGGCCTCTTCCCTCCGGGGAAATCAGAAAAGATGGCAAGGAGTTCAAATGGGGCTCGACCAAAACCCATCAGGTCAAATACAAAGCTTCTCGCTCCACCCAAGGCAAAGCCTATCTCACCTACCTCAAAGCCACCCTCTACGGCAGGGTGCTGAACTTTCACAAGGGCAAAGGTGGAAAATTTCTCGACGTGCTGGGCACGGCCTTCGCTCTTTTGCTGCTCGTATCCTACCTTTCAGGAGTTTACCTCGCCTTCAAATCTTCTGGACTGCGCAACAATACGATCATCGCTTTCATTTTAGGCTTTGTGACTCTCACCCTCGCCATTTATTCAGGGTTTTAGTTTTTGCTACTCAAAAACCCCGCTGATTAAAAACGACGCACCCTGCCCAAGCATCTCAGATTTTCTACCTACTCCAGCGGATCGCTATTTTTTGCTTTTTTTGCTGCCGGTATTGTCCATGAATACCTTGGCCCCGGCCAAACCCAGCACACCAATGATGATGATTTGACGGCCTCGCACCCGTTGTCCGGTTTTTGCTCCGTGAATGATCATCGCCAGGAATACCAGCGCCATCACAATCATTCCAATTCCGATAACCGCCTTGAGTTTGTTCGTAGTCGCTTTTTTCACCTCGATCTCATTCTGCTCTTCCACACGATCAAAGATCAAGACATAATCTGCCGAAAATGTTCCTTCCGTGCCAAGCTTGCGAATGTCCTGCTCCTGGGTAATCTCACCCGTTCCGACCAAGCCCTCTATTTCTTCAAAAGTATAAGGCCCCTTATCCGGACGGATCACTGCATCGTCGTCATTTTCATCTTCATATTCATCTTCGTCGTAAACGATTTCGTAAATTTTCATGAGCCCGGAGTTTCAAGTGTCCCCAGAATCAGTCATAACCAAACTCTATTCATTCGTCAACCACATTGAATACGGAATCCAGATCATCCAACCTTCAAGACGACAAGCCATACCCCCAGCCATACGCTCAAGTATGAAAAACCACCGTATGAAAAACCGCCTCCCCCGGAAGCAACATGCCCTGATCAATCTTTTTATGCTGTAAATGAAAAATCAATCATCGTCATCGTCAGAATCATCTTCATCATCGCCATCCCCTAAACCACCACCACCACCACCACCGTTAGCAGCGATAGTAACCGCTGTTCCCTGGATTTCCTCAATCGTTACCAACCAAGTCATGCGATTGATGGGAGGCAACTCAGCAGGACTAACGATCTGAGACAAATCCGCGCTTATCTTGTTAGCAGAAATAGCTTGCCCCGCTACGGTTAAATTAGCTCCCCCCTTGAGATCTAAAGGATTAACCACCGTGCCATCGTCCGCATTTAAACTGGTAATTTGTCCCGACATCGAAATAGCATCAATAGCTCCATCTACTGTCCCAAAATGTTTGTGCGACGCAAACACGGACACCGGCGGATAGTAGTCTCCGCTTGGCAAACCCGCATTATTCGGCACATCCGATGCCAATACTGGTTTTTGATTGAAGTTCTCGGCAAAATAAACTTTATAATCAGTGACAATCGACAGGCCTTTGGTAAAGATCGTTAAGTCCTCCGCCTGTCTAAAGACCACAGACATCTCCGCACTGTCGTCAATGAGACTGGGCAAAACAACCGATGGATCAGCCGAGGTGTCAGCTGAAATAGAGAGCGAATTATTCCGGGTAACGTCTCCAGGGCTTAAACCCATACCTGCTAAATAATCAGGTATTTCATCCAAGTTTACAGCCAAAGCCGGATGCCCGGTCGCTCCAAGATTTTCCCAGTAAAACGGCAATGATTGCGGACCATTAGCAGGAACATCATTTGCAAAATTGACCCAGGTTCCATCTGTAGACTTATAATTTTTAACCAGCGTTCCTGCTCCTTGTTGACAAGTGAAACGAATCTCAATTGGCCGCGATGTCTGCTGCTTAGTGACTTCCAGTTTCATCTTGCACTGCAAGGCACCCATCGCGTATTCATACCAACCAGTGTCGGAAAGAGTGTTCGTTTGAGCTACCGCTCCGCTGGTGCGAATAAACTGATCTCCCTGACTGAGCGGCAGAACCGCTACCCTGCCTGAATCACTCGCCACCGATGCTCCGTAAAAATCCGAACCACTTGAAGCCCACCGCGTTTCACGCGTCCCCAATCTATCAAAGCCCGCAGTAATCGACATCCCCCCCCCCACCGAATTTGTGCCATTCAATTTGACTGAACGCCTGGCGGAAACCCTTGAAGAAGCCCCTAACAAACTAAGGTTTTTTGCTTCCACTTCTCCAGCAAACACTCCCCCTCGAATAGTAGTATTCTGCCAATTAGTTCCATCTGCAAAAGTTCCCACTTGCAATTTTCCCGCGGCAGACAAAGCCATTTGCTCAGGCACCTCATAAATCGAGAGTATGTAGTTTTTTTTCATCGTAGGCATCGCATCCGGCCCTGTGCCCCCGCCTCCAAAAGTTAATGAAAAGGCCCACCAATTACGTTTAGCTACAAACTTGCCACTCTGGTTCGAAAGGCCAAAACGAATATCTGGATAATCAATGATGTTATACACAGGATAACCCGTCGTCGCATCTGCCGAAGCCCCTAACCCTGGCGTTGAAGAAGGGTACTTTTTATTTAGAGAAATGATCGGATATTCCAGCTCATTAGAATAGCTGCCAGAGTAAGCTAAAGGGGGGGGAAGCTTTCCTCCTGTCAACCCGTCGGCCAGCAAACCGGTATTCGAAACATTACCAGGCCCCATCAACGAACCATCTCCCGCAACAACTCCCACAATTTGATTCGTAGAAGACAAATTCATATCCCCTGTATTTGCGTTAATAATACCCGATATACCAAAACCGTCGACTACAGCTGAATTTAAAGCCCCTCCGGCATTGGACAAAGTGATCGCATCAGTGAAAATTTGATCCCAGGAATAATTGGAAGCATTGCCTGCCGAATTTGGCATCATCGCGCCAATCGCTTTATTTGGGACAACGTAAACCAAGGCCCTCAGCAGCGCGTCCTCTTTCTGCCGGTAATCAATCTTCACCTGGTTCATCACTTGCATTTCATGGGAACGCATCCCCGTTCGAAACACAAACATCAAACTGAGCAATGCTGTAACTCCAATCACAGCCACCATGGCCATGGCCGCGTAACCCCGTGAATGCCCTCTAAAAAATGATCCCCTGACTTTTAACTTCATTCTCCTGTTCCTCCATAGGTAACCTGTTCACCATTCGGCCCGGTCAAGGTTACCAGTAGTATTCCGGTGTCGTCAGCAAAAGTCACAGTGCTCGCCTGTTGAGTGATCGTCCAATTCGGTGTCACGTTCCAAGCCCCATCAAAACTATAAAAATTCAACTTGGCTTCACCTGCCACAACTTCAAACGCCACAATCCCCTCATCATAACTCCCATCAGGGCTGCGAAAACTCAGACGCACAGCTTTGCCGTCGACATTAATACTTCCGGTATTCGCTTTTGCGTTACCCACGGAAGAATAGATCCGGTAAGAATTTGCCTTACCAAAGATGCCGGTCAGCATATTATTAACCTGGGGGGCATCATCACGTAAAAAAGTATACGATTGCAATATTCTCATGAAGGTCACGTGAGACTGCAACATCATGATCAAAGCAGCCGCCAGCAGCATCAACATAGCCATCACCATTGATATTTCCACCAAGGTGAATGCGCCCATACGTTCCTTCCTAACAGTCACACCGCTATCACCTTGCCGACCGGCTAATGGCCTTAGTCGCCTTGCCTTTCTACGACTGTGTTCCAGCAGTCTCATCGTGCTCTCAGAATAGTTCTGGATTTGATATAATCCCTGCCTGAAATTTTATAAGTCAGGTAAGACTGTAATTGATACGCCTGCGAACTTGTGGGATTTGATGCCAACGTCCCCGTCCCCCCGTTAGCTGGAAGGTTGTTCGAAGCGGGGATCCGTGTGCGCCGCAGTGATCCGGTGATTGCCCGCCCTCCTGGCAAAGAGCCTATCGTAACACCTGATACACTCACTGCTGGATAAGCTGGAAATAACGATCCTGCTGCCAAAAATCCATCTCCACCCTCAAAAGGCAAGCGTTTACCTAACGCCACCTCCCTGCTCATATACGCATCGGAGACTCCTTGTATCACCGTCCAGCGTTGCACACTGGTTACGGTCAGAGCTGACTTCAACAACAGTAGACTAACGACCAACATCGCCCCAAAACCGGCTGCCACCTCTATCAATACAGAGGCCCGGATTTGGACTTGGCGATGTGCGCTATCAACCTTCATGAACGTTTACCTAAAACTCTACTTAATTCCTATTTGGAATAGATCTCTGGTCAGGTTTTTTATTTAGCTCCAATTTGCCCTTTAACGCTTAAAGAACGATTCAGAGTGAATTTGATAACAGCCAGTCTTTCACTGCCCCCATTGGTGAAATCTGCAGGCATGTCTGAAGCAATGATTTCAAGCGTGTATACGCCACTCCCTCCCTGCTCAAAAAATGGCTGCAAATACGACTCTTTAATGGTAATGCCATCAGCAGAATAAATCGTTTTAGTATCCTGTGGTTCCACAGCACCTTCCGCATTCAACATGGTGACAGGCACCACCCCGCCTACGGTGCCCAATGAAGGCTCTCCCTTATAAATTTGCACGTAGGTTTTGGAATTTGGATAAACCGAAGTGTAATGGACAAAAATGTCGCGCACTCTATCATTAAACACCTGCCCCTCGGCAAAGGGTTCCTGACCGCCATCATCAGCTTGCTGCCTGAACAATCCTGTTCCTACTGGAAATATTTTCACAATAGCTGATCCTACGTTCCACCGAGCTGAAACCGTTTCATCGGCATAAGAACGCATCTCAAACTTTTCTTCACCGTTCCTCAAGGTGATATCACTGGCGAAACCAGGCAAGCTGGGTCCGGTATAACTAAATGTGTCACTTCCAGTGAACACCAATGACTGCAGAGTCTGCTGGTTTTCCTGTTCCACCAAATAGCCTCCTGTAGTGGCCGGTGTTGCCAAATGTAAAAAATTCACCTCACGGGCTGCTCGCGGAGCAGTCAGATCGGTTAGCAAATTTGACACGGTGCCCGTTACGGTAAAAGGCTGATCTGCCCGAGTGCGATAAACCGGACGTTGCACGGTTTTTCCGCTCACTTGATCCGTCACAGAACCAATCCAATCCTTGTCTTTGACATCAACATTAAAAACCCCCTTGGGCATATAAAGCCCAATCACCTTACTATCGACAAGGGTTTTGGTGCCCGCATCATCGCCCTCTCCATCTGCCCACAATTCGAACAAAGCCCCTGTCCCCTCAATCGGAGCAGCCACCTGTTGTGAACCGGTATCGCCAAGATTATACATAAACTGCACCGGCAAACCCGGATCCAAAGGAATCTGGCGAATCTCATTTGCCACCTCAGCATGTGCTGACATGCTAACTGCTGTCACAAAAGTTGCTAATATTCCGGCTATGCCCATTTTTCTTATTTTCATCTTATTATATTTTAGTTTTGTAGTTATCAACCAACCGCCTCTTTTAAAATGTCTTGTCATAAGGATTAAACCCCTATTTTCCGTTCCCCTTTCGCGCTCGCGAACCATCGGATGCCACCGATCCAGCTACCACGCCGTCCTCCTCCTCCAGCTTTGCTTCAATTACCGAAATTGGATTTTTATTGAAAACGGCTACTACCACTTTGCCGCCAATCATGAATGCTTTTTTTTCCTTATCTGAAATAGGGTCCTCCCCTTTGGCCGTCTGCCAACTCACCTCTCTGGTTGTCACAAATCGTGCATATTTTTTTATAAACTCAGGCCAGATCAACAACGCCCCCTTGGGCTTTTTCACCACCATTGCCGCCAATTTTGTCGGTAAATTGATAACCGCTCCCTCCGGCACAACCGTGTGCTCGTCCCCTGCCACTAGAATGGTCGTACCATCATAATAATCTCTCTTTTTAGCAATCCCTTTCGATTTGAGATCTTTCTTCAAAGGATTCACCCCCGACCGTTGTTTTTTCAGCTTGTGTGAAGATGCCTCTTTGGACAAACGCTCTGTCAACTCTGCCGCAGTGATTCGATCTCCACCTGGAGCCACTCCCTTTATTCGCGTGGGATCAACAAACGCATCGCCCTTCATGCTAAAGCCAGCATCACCCGGCATTTTTGTAAATGTTCGCCCCTCATTGCTATGGGGAAGCTTCTTGATAAATTCTCCCCACTTTGCATCCCGCTGTAGCTCATTACGATTCTCAGGAGTCATTTTCTCAGTAGCTACCCGAGTGTCCAAATCGGCCATTTTGTTTAACTCGGCAATTGCCAAATTGCGCTCTTCCAAAGAAATCTGTCCGTCTTTATTCCGATCCTGTCGATTCAGAAAATCAACCGCTTTGCCTTTTTCCAAGCCCGTAAGCGATCCATCCAAACTGGAATCGAACTTTCGGATCAAAAGCTTCTTAAATAGCCCCTCGCCTCCAACCCCTGCATCTTGAGCAAAAAGATCTCCTGCACCTCCGTAGGATATAACGATCAAAACCAATCCACAAAATAGATATTTCATCGCCTTTTCCGATTTATTAACAGAGTCTGATCGCATCATATTGATCAGTTTCCCGAAGGTGCAGAAGTTTTTCATAACAACCAATTTAGTTATGTAACATCTTATTGTTCGCCACGATCAATCACCCAGCTTATAACAGGCTGAGCACCTTCCTGGTAAACGATTTGCCCAGTAAGCAACTCCCCTGTTGGCTCTGGTTTATCTTTGATCAATGTACCAAGGATCTTCATATAACCATCTATATCCCTAGAGTTAGAGTCTATGATCCATTTCAGCTTAACGTTTTTGTTTTCAAACACTTTAGGAGTTCCCCTCAGCGAAGTTTGCACAGCCCCTTGATAACCTACCGCTGAAGTAGCAAAATATATAGATCCGCCATTCACCCATCCGCTTCCGTCATTGGCCTTACCTTTAAAGTTCCACTTTCCAACTTCCGAACACTGAAACACTCCAAATCCTCTTTCACTTGCATAAGCTTCTGAAAAAGTCTGCATGTGCCCGCCCCATGTATACCAACCAGGAACCCCATCAGCGTCAGCCAAAGCTTCTACGCCAATTAAGCTGAATCGATAAACTCCACCAAGATTAACTGTCTTAGTATATCTATCTGTAGTATTTTTATTTGCATCTGGAAGCGCGCTACTTGGCATGGTCGTCGAAACTCCAGGACCAAGCAATTGCAGCTCTGCCCGACTTGTTCCAACAGACACCGCCAATACCCCCAGACCTATCATCAGTTTTTGTCTTATATTCATCGTTTTTATTTTTTTGGTTATCACTTATCTCTCCGCTTCATTTAAATTCTTCAAACCCAATTTCACAATCAACTCAACTCATCACTCCCACACATGAGATCTAAATTTATTATTTCAATTATTAGGACTCTTTCATGAGTTAGCAGATAACCCACCACCTCTTACTCATTACTTTTTTAGCTAGAGCGCTTTTTTTTCACAAGATTTTTTGCACCTATTTTGCATTTTAAATCAATCTTGTTTTATTAAACGACATTTCATTATTAGCCCGCTCACTCCCCCCCTATTTATCCATCAATGTTTCATAAATAGGCCACGCCTTATCTAGCCTTATAAAATAACCAATCCCACCTGCACCCACCCGGGCACCTCATAATCCCATGCCCCCCCACATCTTTAGACCAAGGCTTCACAAACCCTCAAATCCCTGCATCACCGCAAAAAAACGCCTGCCTGTAGCGAATCCGAGCAGGATCCACGCCTACAGCCTTGATATATAAAGGCTGCATCCCTTCTCCCCACCTTAATGATCTGCAAAGCTATTCCACCAGATCCATCAACGGAGACTTCTCACGGTGAGCGTCATGGCAAGTCGAACAGGATTGGGTCAATTTGCCAAATGCTGTTCTCGCCACCACTTGGTTTTTCTCCTCTGCAGCGGAAATGATCACTTGCGCGCAATATCTCAAAGTTTGCGTAGCGGCGCCTGACCACACTTCATCCGGACAACGGCCGTCCGACATCAGAATAAAACTCGCCTCGCTCAATATTTCCGCCTGGGAAATCACTTCAGCCCACTCTTCCTCCGTTTTAAGGTTGCCTTTGAGCACCTTTCTCAAGGCTCCACAATGCGGCCGGATCACACTTTTCATCACCGTGCTGGTCTTTAAAGGGCGCTTCTTGCCTTTTTTTCCTGCTTTTATTTCAGGCTTCGTCCCCTTATCTGCGTCGGCATTTATTTTTACAGGGATTTCAACCGCCTCAATTTTTTTTGCGGTAGACTTGCTCTTACTTTTATTATCATCTGCCAAAACATTCATCAAAGCGGCCCAACCAAATGTTACTATGTATAATATAGTAAAGTATCTCCCTATGTTTTTTTTCATCTGTAACAATCTTTGATTGAATAATGTTAATCACCTAAATCATCTTCTGAGCAATCTTTTTTGTCAATGACAATCAACCGCACGCTGTAATGATTGACAAACATCCTTATATCATAATAGATTTTAATCACAATCCAAAGTGACCGTCCAGGATAAGATATCCTAGTTCCTAAATTTCGTAGTTATATGAAACTAAACTCAATTGAAACACGACCGCTCCTCCCGCACAGGCGCACTGCTTTTGCGTCCACCCGAATTATCACTGCCGCGGTGATTTATGCATCGATCTCAATTTGCACGGCATCCGACACCGTGCAGATTGGTCAGGAAATCTCTGCTAAACGCCATTTAAAGGACGGAGAGGCGCCGCGTCTCGCTCTACCGGAATTACTCAAACAAGGACACGATCTGTTCACTGCAATGTGGACGGTGCAAGAAGGCGCAGGTCGCCCACAAAGCAAAGGCACCGGCCTACCACTCAGTGATCCCGAGCGGCCTTTGGTTTTCCCTCGGAATTTCAACCGCATCTCCGGCCCCGACTCGAACAGTTGTGCGGGCTGCCACAACTCCCCCTTTGGGGTATCAGGCGGAGGTGGAGATATTGTCACCAATGCCTTGGTGCTAGGTCAGCGCTTCGATTTCATCACCTTTGACCGCAATGACAAAAAACCCACCAGTGGCAGCGTCAATGAAGAAGGAGTGGAGATCACTTTCCAATCTCTAGGAAACTTTCGCAGCACTCTGGGTATGTATGGATCAGGTTACATTGAAATGCTGGCCCGCCAAATGACTGCCGATTTACAAAAAATCCGAGATATGATCAAACCCGGCCAAGCACGGCGTCTGAAATCAAAAGGCGTTTCCTTTGGTATCCTCGGCAGATACAAAGACGGCTTCTGGGATACTTCGCGAACGGAAGGCATCCCTCCTGCCGCCTTGGCGTCATCTGATCCGGATGACCCTCCGGATTTGGTCATCCGCCCATTCCACCAAAGCGGATCAGTTATTTCCCTGCGGGAGTTCACCAACAACGCCTTTAACCACCACCACGGCATCCAGTCGAGTGAACGCTTTGGCAAAAATGTCGATGAAGACCAGGACGGCTTTGCCAATGAACTGACCCGTGGAGACATCACCGCCGTATCGGTCTATCAAGCAGTGATGGCAGTTCCCGGCCAAGTCATCCCCAACCACCCGGAAATCGAAGCCGCCATCCAATTGGGAAACAAAAAATTCACTGAAATTGGCTGCACCGCCTGCCACCTGCCCACTCTACCTCTGGACAACAAAGGCTGGATTTTCAGTGAACCTAATCCCTACAACTTCTACGGCAACCTGCGACCCGGCGAAGCAGAGGAAATCTCCATCAATCTCAATGACCCAACTCTGCCCTCCCCACGATTAAAAGAATCTAACGGCATCGTCCAGGTCCCTGCCTACACCGACCTGAAATTGCACGACATAACTACCGGCCCCGATGATCCCAATGCCGAACCACTGGATATGAACGATACCTTTGTTCAACAAAATCGCCGATTTCTAACCAAAAAGCTCTGGGGGGCGGCCAATGAGCCCCCTTATTTTCACCACGGCAAGTTCACCACCCTACGCCAAGCGGTGCTGGCCCACTCGGGCGAAGCTCTGGCATCTCGCAAGGCTTTTGAAACAATGAGCAAAATAGAAAAAGATTCACTGATCGAGTTTTTAAAATCCCTGCAAATTCTGCCACCCGGAACAAAGTCCCTGACCGTAGACGAAAACGGCAAAGCCAAAAAATGGCCACCCAGCCCTAGCCAGGCAAAAAACTAACTCTGGTAAATGGACGGTCCTGACCTCCATAATTTCAGCAAAACAAGCGCTCTTGACCATCATAACCGCAGTAAAACAGGCGGTCCTGAGCGCCATAGCCTCGGCGAAGGCGGTTCGCATTTTTTTCTTTTCTCCTCGCGCACCGAGCAAAAAGCTGTTTCCTTCCCTGTCACCTCAATGCTAATACAATGAAACGCAGACATTTCATCAAAACCCTCACCACAACTGCCGCCGGGTCCTCTTTGGTTGGCTGCCAGTCCTTGTCCCCCTCCGCATCCATGTCCACGATCACTCAAAAACCCTTTGGCCAGCTCAATGGGCAAACGGTCCAACTCTACACCCTGCAAAACAAAAATGGCATGACCGCCAAAATCACCAACTACGGCGGCACCGTGGTTTCTCTGATGGCAGCGGATCGCAATGGTCATTTCTCTGATGTGGTGCTCGGTTTCGACACCCTCGAAGAATATGTCGATCACAGCCCTTTTTTTGGCTGCATCACTGGTCGCTACGCCAATCGTATCGCCAATGCCAGCTTTTCCCTCGACGGACAAAAATACCAACTCGCAGCTAACAATGGCGCCAACCACCTGCATGGGGGTAAACGGGGTTTTGATAAAAAAGTATGGGGCGCCTCTACTCGCGGCGGACGCCTGCATCTCAGCTACACCAGCCCCGATGGAGAGGAAAACTACCCCGGCACACTGATTACAGAAGTCACCTACACACTCACCAACGACAACGAACTGCGCATCGACTATCTGGCGACCACGGACAAAGCCACCATCGTCAATCTCACCAATCACAGTTATTTCAATCTCGCCGGCCTCGATAACGAAGCGGTTGAAGTGGATGCCGCTACCATTCTCAATCACGAATTGACCCTCTACGCTGATCGTTATACCCCCATCGACGCCGCATCGATTCCTTTGGGAAACCTTGCTACGGTAGCAGGCACGCCTTTTGACTTCCGCCACTCCACTGCCATCGGTGCACGTATCAACAGCAAAGATCCTCAGCTAAAAAACGGCAAAGGTTACGACCACAACTTCGTGCTGAAAAACCAAAAAGACCATAAGCTGATACGGGCGGCCCGGGTTTACGACTCGATGTCAGGCCGACTGATGGAAGTGGATACCACCGAACCTGGCATCCAACTCTATAGCGGTAATTTCCTCAAAAACATCAAAGGCAAAAATGGAGAGAATTACCCCCGACGCTCCGCTCTTTGCCTCGAAGCCCAAACCTTCCCCGATTCCCCGAACCAGCCGACTTTTCCTTCACCCATCCTGCGCCCGGGAAAAAAATACCGTCAAACCACCATTTACCGCTTCAGTGTAGCCTGAATGATCCGACAAACCTTCTACAAGATCGAAAATCTTCGTCTGTGGGCAGCTGAACAACTTATACTATTTCAACGATCATTGAATCTGGTATCTTTTTGATACCACGCGACCACCTCAACCCGCTAGGCCATCTCCAGTCCCTCAACTGTCGATTTTGTGCTGTGCCCAAAAGACTTGACCGCCACTCCCATTCGCTGTGCAAGCGGCACAAACAAATTCGCCAGTGGCGTATTATCCTTTTTGTCATGCGCCACGTAGGCTCCATGTTTGTAGCCACCTCCCGCGAGAATAATCGGCAAATTTTTCCAGCTATGGGATGAGGCATTACCTAGATTCGATCCAAAAAGAACCGAAGTGTGGTCGAGCAGATTCCCCCCGCCATCCTCAATCCCTTTCAAGCGGGTCAGGAACTCATTAAAAGCCACAAATTCCGCCTGCTCAATAAGCCGCAACTCCTCGATTTTATTCTCATCCTTACCATGATGGGAAAGATTGTGCCAATCTGTCTGCACACCCTTCAAATTGCTCGGCACCGCGTTCATTGCACCCAGATCAAAAGTGACCGTGCGGGTAGAATCCGTCTGCAGAGCCAGGGCAATCATTTCATACATCAAACGCTGCCTGGCCATGACATCCGTTTTGTCATCGATATCCTTGGGCTGTTCCGCATCCACTTCGGGCTTGGCTTTGGTCTCCCATTCCTCTGACTGCTGAATACTGACTTCCAGATCCCTCACCGAAGTGAAATATTCATCCAGCTTTTCCTGATCCCGGTGCCCCAAAGATCTCTGAAGCTGTTTGGCATCCCCCAACACTGTATCGAGAATACTGCGCCCCTGTTTGAGCTCACGCATCGTTTGCCCGACCTCTGATTCGGTGCCATCAATGAAAAGAGTTTTAAACAACTTCGCAGGCGAAGACTGGGACGGAATCTGAACCCCGTTGGCAGTCCAGGAAAGAGAGGACCCGCGTGTCGTCAGTGCCAGATAAGGCACCCGGGTCTTCCCCCTGAGATGACGTGCAATCAATTGATCGAGGGAAATGGTGTTCTTGAAACCAGCAAGCCCGGGACGTTGAGCCGAAGTCAACCAGGTCATCTCCGAGGCATGACCATTATTACCATTCTGATTCGCGTGGGAAAGCCCGGAAAACACCGTGAAGTCATTACGGTGATCTTTCAGCTTTTCCAAATAAGGCGTGAGCTTGTAATCGGTGCCAACGGCTTCGGGAAACAGATGTTGTGCATGGAAACCCAAGGCCGCATTCATCGCCATGAAACGGGGCACGGCGGCTGGAGCGGCTTGAGCTCGGAAAGCGGGGCACATGGCATCGAGTAACGGCAGCGCCACGCAAGATCCCAGACCTTTAAGAAAGTGACGTCTGTTCAGCGCCGCTTGAATCGAAATATAGGGGGCTTTCATAGGATCAGGTGGTGCTGGTTTATTTGGTGAGGAAGATTTCAGAAGTGACAACCAGATGAAACAGGTCACGCACACGATACCCCTTACTGCCCGCTTGTTTGACGATCCGGGTGATTTCCGGACGATCAGAGAAACCCATTTCACGACCCGTGGCAAAAGTCAGTAATTTAGTCGCAAAGGATCGGGCGAGAACGGCTTCATCCTCCGCCAAATAATCCCGAAACTGCTCCAAGCTGGAAAACTTTCGTCCATCGGCCAGATTGCCAGAGCAATCAACATCCGGACCCAGACGATAACCTACCCGACGCCCTTTGATGATCGTATCCACTTTATCCCCATTGCCCAATGACCGGAAACGCTCACGAAAACCCCCGATTGGATTGAATGACTCCAGCGCAAAACCCGGCGGATCGATTTTTTTATGGCAAGCGGCACAGCTGGTGGAATCCCGGTGTTGGTCGAGAATTTGGCGAAGAGTTTCAGCCCCCCTGATGTCAGGTTCGACGCCGGAAATGCCCGGAGGCGGAGGCGACGGCGGGTCTCCCAGGATTCTCTCCATCACCCATACGCCACGCAAAACCGGAGAAGTATTGGTACCGTTGGCAGAAACTTTCAGCACACTGGCCTGGGTCAGAAAACCTCCGCGAATGCTACCGGTCGGCAATTTAACTCTTCTGATTTGTGAACCCGTTAGCTGAGGCAATCCATAGTGCTCTGCCAGCCTGCTGTTGAGCATGGCAAACTCCGATTTCACCACATTGGTAACCGGCAGATTGGAAATAATCAGTTCCCGTAAAAAAGCTTCCGTTTCCAACGGCAAAGAATAACGCAGGTAAGGATCAAATTCCGGAAACAAGGTTTTGTCTGGTGCCGTAAAATCTATTTCGCGCAAGTTGAGCCAAGCCTCGGTGAAGTCGGTGATGAAACGATCGAAGTGCGGCCCCTTCATGAGACGCTCCGCTTGCGCGATCATCACCTTGTCATCTTTTATCATTTTTTTCTGCGTGGCCAGACTCAGCAGTTGTTTATCCGGTGCCGTTCGAGTCAGAAAATACGCCAACCGATTGACCACCGCTAAATCATCCAAACGTCCCGGGGTTTCACGTAGGTAAAGAAAGTTCGGCGAAACAAACAAAGCCGTCACCGCAGTGCGCAAGGCCTCTTCGAAAGATGCGTCTTGAGCCCGCTCATTTTCAAACAGCTTGAGGTAACTTTCCAGATCCGCATCACTCACTGGGCGCCGCCAGGCAAAAGCCGCTACCCGCTTGATCGACAGAAGGACATCGGCACGCTCGTCTGTGGTGATAATTTCAAACTTGGGTTTATACCACTCTTTCTTTTTAGTTTCCGGATCCCTTGGTTCGATTTCCTGGCGCTTCAAGCCATCAAAAACCAGCTTGTGACCGCGTGACGGGTAGTCCCCATACAAAGGACCTTCTATCGATGCTGATACAAAGGCAAATCCAGGACCTTCATACTCATTAAGGATTTTCGGGCGCGGCTGCGGCAAGGCAATGCCCTGCGGCTCCACCACCAGCATGCTGTGTTTCTCAATATAGATTTTAAACTCCACCGTCGTAGCTTTTCCCGGGGAGAAAGACACATACTTATAAATCGGCTTTTTACTGCCGTGCGCATAACTCTCTCCACCAATGGAACACACGATGGCTTTGTCGGACTGGTAGGCGTATCCCCTGACCTTCACCTGATACCATCCGGATTCAGGAGCTCCGGAATTGCGCAACAAACCAGAGGGATAACCTCCCCCCTGAAAACGCACAATCGCACCATCATCCAGCTTCTTAAACGTTTTACCCAATGCCTTTTCAATCTCCGAATCACGGAAATTTCCCGGAATAAGTTTAGCCGCTGGTGGCTGGGTCCACTTTGCCACCGACGCATCAAAGACCAAACGTGCACCTTCCAAATAACGCTCAAGGTGAGTCATCGAAATCCCCAACGCTTCCCCGACATTATCAAATTCGTGGGAGCGTCCGTCCTCAGGCAATAAACCTTCCAGATCGAGGCTCGTTCCAAACAAATCATTCAGTGTGTTTTGATATTCCCGGCGATTCAATCGTCTCAAAACTGCCCCCTTGCTGGCCAGATGTGATCTGTTCAGTGATTCCCCCAGAACTTTGCCAAGCTCGGCTTTCCCTTCACTGCTTGGCCGGGTTTTAACCTTCTCCGGCGGCATCTCCCCTTTCCTCACCCGGTCAAATACCATCTCCCACTTGGCAAAGGTCGCCGGATCGGAAAGATTTGATCCCAACTTGTCAAAATCCAGCCCCCCTTTGTCCATGCCATCGGCGTGACAATCATAACAATGATCCTCTAGAAAAGGCCTAAGCTCCTCTTCAAATGCAAATCCCGAAGATGAAAGCAGCAGCAATAAAAATACAGACTGACAGAAAAGCTTCATTGAGAAATAGCGTTGCCACCCATCTGCAGCGTTTAGAGCTTAACAACACGATCCTCAAACAAATCCCCCCCTTTTTAGAGAGACGTTTTCATCTGTAGCAGTGTTTCCAACTCACTTCGCCCGATCAGGATCAACGCCCTGCCAGAAACGCGTTTTATCCCGTCCTGTCATCCCTAGTATTTCCTTCGTGCTCATGCGTTGCACATGACCATCAAGAAAAGCCACCAACAAAAACTTATTGCGGTAACGCGCCGCCGCCTCTCCTAAAAGACTACCCTCGCCATCACCATTTATCATAGAGGCATCGATCACATTCACTGAGGCATCCATGTATATCATCGCACTTGGCAGAAATTTAATGTTAGTTATCGATTTTTCAGTCAGCCAGGGATCCGAAGAACTCGCACTGAGTTCATCGTAAACCAGATTCTTGTTCATCGCATAGCTGTGATTATACCAATTTGTGTTTTCTGAATCGGATTTTATACTCGCTTTACTTTCAAACTGAGTATCGACTAAATGCCCTCCTTCCGTTGCACGGGATGGCGGTGGGGAAGTTGGATCAGTCTCTGGGTATAAAAGTTTGAAAATCACCCCATCACACCACAAGCCCGTGCCGGTTGTGATCGCATTGTCAGGAAAAGGCTCGCTTTCGCCTCCTGGATAGATGGGGCTAGGGATACGATTACTATTATCTACCGACCAGTTGATTGTTGCATTAGTTATGTCCCGCAAGGCTCCCGCAGCGACGGTTGCCCGAGCTGAAGAAATCACCCCTGTCGCCGCCGGAATCACCATACTCGCTAATAACACAATGATAGAAATCACAATCAATAACTCGATCAACGTAAACGCACTATCCCGACTGAGACTGCGCAAATTTCGCTCATTCCCTCCTAAATTCTTATCTAATACCGTCATTTTTATCATTTTTAACGTCACTCACCATCAAATTAGCATTTTTTGAAAGCTGAAGTCAAGCGGCGTATGCCCGTAAGGCGAAGTTAATTGCGACCGAGACCTATTTCTGATTAATTCCCAGTAGTAAACCCAACACCTCACATCCTCATGTCACATCCGCGCTCAAAAAACACGTGTCCTCAAAAACAACCAAACGGCAAGCTGCGGTCCTTGTTATTGCTACTTTTTTTGCTACCACTTTGCACCATTCAAGCCGCAGACACCCGCCCCAACGTCATCATCGTCATGACCGATGACCAGGGTTACGGCGATCTATCCTGCCACGGCAACCCACGCTTAAAAACACCCAATCTAGACAAGCTCTTCCAACAAAGCTTGCGATTCACCGATTACCACGTCAGTCCCACCTGCGCCCCTACCCGCTCGGCCCTGATGTCCGGCCATTTTGCCAACCGCACCGGCGTCTGGCACACCATCAACGGTCGCTCGATCATCCGCTCCAACGAAGTCCTGATGCCGCAGGTGTTCAGCGATTCCGGATACCAAACGGCGATGTATGGCAAATGGCATCTCGGGGACAACTACCCCTCACGACCAGAAGATCGCGGATTCCAGGAGGTCTTCCGTCATGGCGGCGGCGGCATCGGCCAAACCCCTGATCACTGGGACAACGCCTACTTCGATTGCACTTACACCCACAACCACAAAAAAGAAGCTGTGCCCGGATTCTGCACTGATGTGTATTTTTCCCAGGCGATGCAATGGATGAAAAGCAGCAAGGAAAAAAACCAGCCTTTTTTCACCTACATCGCCACCAATGCCCCGCACGGCCCCAACCATTCGCCCAGCCAGTTTTCCGAACCCTACGCCGACCTCGGCACCAAAACCGCCAACTTTCTTGGCATGATCAGCAACATCGATAACAACATGGGCAAGCTGATGAGCTTCCTCGATGACGAAGCACTGAGCGAAAACACCATCCTGATCTTCACCACCGACAACGGCACCGCCGGTGGTAAAAAAATCTGGAACGCCGGCATGCGCTCGCAAAAAGGATCAGAATACGAAGGTGGCCACCGGGTCCCGTTTTTTGTTCGCTGGCCAGCGGGCAAGCTCGGAGGAGGGCAAGATCTGCCCCAGCTCACCGCCCACGTCGATATCCTACCCACTTTCATCGAATTGCTCAATCTGAAAAAACCCGCTGACGTTTCCTTCGATGGCCGCAGTCTCGTCCCCTTGTTGCGCGGTGATGACAAAAACTGGCCCGACCGTATTCTAGTCACCGACAGCCAGCGTATCCGCGATCCCGAGAAATGGCGCAAATCCGCCGTGATGGCTTCCGGCTGGCGCTTGATCAACGGCAAAGAACTCTACGACATCAAAACCGATCCCGGGCAGAAAGAAAACCTGGCCTCAGCTCATCCTGAAAAAGTAGCGCAATTCCGTCAAGCCTACGAAAAATGGTGGGACAGCATGGTGGAGAGCTTCAAAGATGATGTCGAAATCGTCGTCGGTAATGATCACGAAAACCCCGCCACCCTCACCGCCCACGACTGGTTCCTTCACCAAGAATACGCCCCTTGGAACCACTCCGGCATCCGCGCCCAAAAAGGGGCACAAAGCGGATTCTGGAACATCAAGGTGGATCAAGCCGGGACTTACCGGATCGAACTGCGCCGCTGGCCCAAAGAATCCGGTGCGACCATCGCAGCCGACCTGCCGCCCGGTGCCGACGTACCCGGCGTGCCCGCCTACCGCACCACCCCCGGAAAAGGTTTTGCCGCAATCAACGCCTCCCTCACCATCGGCGAACAGCAGCTACAAAAAAACATTGCTGATGCTGGCAAGGAAAACCACGTCAGCTTCGAACTCGACCTCAAAGCCGGCGATACCCGGCTCTCCGGCCTGTTCACCGATGCCAAAGGCAAAAAACTAGGCGCCTACTACGCCTACGTAACTCGATTAAAGTAAGAGCCGCAGCCTCCCCTTCTACTAGGCTACCCCTCCCTCTTATATTATTCGTGTTGATTAGTGTCCATTAGCGGTTCTCTACATTCCTTCATCCAATTCACCCCCAACAATGCTCCAAAAAACCCTCATCTTCACCCTGCTCTGCCTCACCCAACTGCAAGCAGCCCCCCAGCCCAACATCCTCTTCATCTACGCCGATGATCTCGGCTGGCGTGACACCTCCTTCATGGGCTCGGATTTCTATGAAACCCCACACCTCGATCAACTGGCCAGCCAGGGCATGGTCTTCACCGACGCCTACTCAGCTGCCGCCAACTGCGCCCCGGCCCGCGCCGCTTTGTTATCCGGCCAATACTCTCCCCGTCACGAGATTTACAACGTCGGCACCCGCCCGCGCGGCCAGGCCGAAGACCGCAAATTAATCCACATTCCCGGCGTCGCCACACTGCGCCCCGACATCACCACCTGGGCTCAACAACTGCAAAAAGCAGGTTACCAAACGGCGAGCATCGGCAAGTGGCACCTCAGCAAAGACCCTGTCCCCTACGGATTTCACCACAACATCGCAGGCACCCATTCCGGCTCCCCTCCCAAGGGTTATTACCCACCTCATGGTAATGTGCCGGGACTGAAAAACTCCCCACCCGGCGAATACCTGACCGACCGCCTCAATACCGAAGCCATCCGGTTCATCAAAAAAAACAGTGAACAACCATGGATGATCTACCTCACTCACTTTGCCGTTCACACTCCGCTGCAACCAAAAAAAGAACTGCTCGAAAAATACCAGCAAAAGAAAAAGGGCAAGCTTCACCAGAATGCCATCATGGCCACCATGATCCAAGCCGTGGACGACGGCGTAGGCCGATTGATACAAACCCTCAAGGAGTTGAAAATCGAAAAGCAAACCCTGATCATTTTTTACTCCGATAATGGTGGTTATGGCCCCGCCACCGACATGGCTCCGCTCAAAGGTTACAAGGGCACCTATTACGAAGGCGGTATCCGCGTTCCCCTGATGATCAAATGGCCGGGCGTGGTGAAAGCCGGATCGCGCAGCTCCATCCCCGTAACCGGAGTCGATATTTACCCCACTCTGTGCGAAATCGCTGACGCCAAGCTGCCTGAACAACAAAACCTCGATGGAGTCAGCCTGGTTCCGATCTTACAAGGCAAGGTTTCTCCCACCTGGCAAAACCGTCCGATCTTCTGGCACTTCCCCGCCTACCTGCAAAGTTATGGCGGCGAGCAAAACAATCTTGAACAACGCGACCCCCTGTTCCGAAGTCGCCCCTGTTCCATCGTCCGCCTTGGCAACTGGAAGTTACACGAATACTTCGAAGACGGCGGCCTCGAACTCTACAATCTCAAAGACGACATTGGCGAAAGCCACAACCTCGCCCAAAAGAAACCCGTCAAAACCAAACAACTGCATCAACTGCTGAAAGACTGGCGCAAAAAAACCAAAGCCCCCGTGCCTGCAATGAAAACCGCAGAGCCCCCTCCCTCTCAATAAACTCTCTCTTCCCATCCGCGTTATCCACGGTCACCTTCCTCCCTTCAAGGCACCAATTTCACACACACCACCTGACCATTGCCATTGCGGCAATAAACTTTCCCATTGGCTAGAATCGGCGCGGTCCAGCACTTGCCTGCCATCACTTTCTTTTTCACCCGGCTTTTAAAACCCTCCGACGAAGCCTTGCCGATCATCAGTTCTCCGCCTTCGCTCAATACCAGTAAATCCCCATCTTCAGTCGCCGTCACCGCTCCCTGTCCCACACTGGCATCCGTCCATTGGCTCTCGCCACTGGCAAAGTCCATGCACTTCAGTCCAGTGCCATCCTTACCCTCATTGCCACTCACCCCATACAAAAAACCTTCGATCAATACACAAGCATTCATCTGGCTTTTCATTTCACGATTCTTCCACAAGGTTTTTGGCTTTCCTTGCCCTTCCCAATTCAGCAAAGTTGATCCTTTGTCATAACCGGAAGAGATAAACAACTTGTCCCCCTGCACAACCGGATCCGCCGCATTCACCCCGTAGCGGGTCAACCATTTCACCCGCCACCACTCCTGACCGTTTTTCGCTTCCACACAAACATAACCCCGTTTATTGGAAAAAATAACCACATCCGTTCCACCCCGTTGCACCAAATAAGGCGTCGAATAAGAAGCTTCCCCGTTTTTGGATTTCCACACCTGCGATCCATCCTCCTTGCGCAAAGCCAATCCCGCGTCCCCCGCATTCAATAACAACAAAGCTCCGTGCACCCTCGGACTGCCGGTAAAACCCCAGGCCGGCATGTCATAGCCAAAATCCTTCATCAGATTTTTTTGCCACTTCACTTTGCCGGTAGCCGCCTCAAAACAAAACAACTCGCCCGCCCGCGCCAACGAATAAACCACCTCACCATCCACTGACGGTGTGCCGGTCGAACCACCAGGGAAATACAAATCCCCCAAAGGCTGGGGATAAGAATGTTTCCACAACACCTTACCGGAATCCGCGTCCAGACACCAAACCGTATCCGTTTCCTTGCCATCGTGCCCCATGGTGAACACCCGCCCGTCAGCCACCGCAAAACCAGAAAAGCCCAAACCCATTTCCGCTTTCCACGTCACCTTTAAATCCGTGATACCTTGCACCGACTCCTTGGAGATTCCATTAGCATCAGGGCCACGCCACTGTTTCCAATCCCCGGCATTCAAACCACTTGCACCCAGCACTGCTGCCACTAAAATAATAAAACCAATTTTCATTCTGCCAATCTGGCTCATCTTTTCATAATTTCCACGACCAATCCCTCTCCCTAGCCTCATTTTTCATCCAAAAACCGCCAAGATGTCACTGCTCATTCTCTTTTTCCTCTTATCCATCAGCTTCTCCTTCCTCTGTTCCATCTGGGAGGCCGTATTACTGAGTATCTCGCCCTCCCACATCAAAAGCCTCGAAAGCAGCAATCCCAAGCTTGGTAAAAAAATCCACCAACTGAAAGAGGAAATCGACCGACCGCTCTCGGCCATCCTCAGTCTTAATACCATCGCCCACACCGTCGGTGCGATCGGGGTTGGTGCCCAGGCCGGTAAAGTCTTTGGCAGCCACGCCCTGTCCCTCGGACCGATCACGCTCAGCGCCGAGGCTATCATCGCCGCCATCATGACCATGGCCATTTTGATTTTATCCGAAATCATCCCCAAAACCATCGGCGCCAACTACTGGAAAAAACTCACCCCTTTCACCATCCGCTCGGTCAGCCTGCTGATGACCTTGCTCGCCCCTTTGGTCTGGTTAAGCCAATGGGTCACCAAGCACCTCAAAAGCGACAAAAACCTAAGTGTTCTGAGCCGTTCGGATCTCGCCGCCTATGCTGAAATCGGTGAAGAAAGCGGAGCCATCAATTCCGGTGAATCGCGTATCATCGCCAACCTGCTCAAAATGAAAACCCTACGAGCCAAGGACATCATGACTCCGCGCACCGTCGTTTTCATGATGGATCAAAATGCCACTGTTGAAGAATACCACAAAACCCAGCAGGGTTCCCCTTTCTCCCGGATACCCGTTTACAATGAAACCCGTGACCACGTCACTGGCATCGCACTCAAAGACGACATCCTGCAAGCCCTCGCCGATGACAAGGATGACACTCTGCTCAAAGATTTAAAAAGGGACACCATGACCGTTAGCGATCAGACCCTGCTTCCCAACCTGTTCGAAAAGCTACTGGAGAAAAAAATCCACCTCAGTCTCGTCACCGATGAATTTGGCAGCCTGCTGGGACTGGTCACGCTTGAGGATGTCATGGAAACCCTACTCGGCATCGAGATCGTCGACGAGACCGATCAAGCCCCCGACCTGCAAGCCCTCGCCCGCAAAAAATGGAAACAAAGAGCTAAAGGGCTAGGCTTATTACCCGAAGAAGGTGAAATCGAAGAAGGGAAATAGTCTGGTGGTTACTGGGGAAGATTACGCATGCTCTCACGCTTAATCGCATGCGGTGCTCCCGACGGGTGGGAGCACCTGCGCTACTGACGCGGATCATTTTTTTCCACCTCATCCTCTCCGCTCCACTCTTTCAACCAAACCCGGGTCGCACCCCAGCTGCCGCTGGTCGCATCCCCCAATTTGAATCCCTCCACCTCGGGCAATCTCTCCAACAAACGATGCACCCCCTCGCGCAAGGCTCCGCTGCCCTTGCCATGGATCACTCTCACCTCACGCCAACCCCGCATCCGGCACTCGCGGAAATATTCCGGTAACAGAGAGCCGATCTCCTTCGGTCGAAAGGCGTGCAAATCCAGTTCGTGCCTTATCGGAACTTCAACCGGCTCGTCCTCATCACTCTTCATTTTTCCATCCCTTCATCCAACCCGCTAAGCGCTTGCTGCCATATTTTCAACTCCCCCGCAATTCCCTCCCGCTCCAGCATCTCCCCGATTTCCTCCCAACCCGGTTCCACCACCCCCTCTTCGCTGATTTGTTTGTCATCCGCCGGATAATCAGGGAACACCCGGCAAGCCATATACCAACAAGCCCACGCCCGCGCCGTCCGTCGGGCTTTACGCGGCTCCACCATCCGTGTTGCCAGATGTTGAAAATGCCGCCGTGGATTACCAATAAACTGATCCTGCTCACGATGCCGCATCACCCAGCCCACCGCAGCATAAGGCAAAGGCCATTGCTCAAAAACCGCCACCCCTGCCTGCAAATCCGCGCCCAAAGCCCGATTGAACATCAACAAAGCCTGCGCCGGCAAACCTTGCCGCCACAAAGACTGACCACATTTCAAAGCCTGCAGGTAAAAACGTTCGCCATAAACATCGTCCTTCACCTCACGCATCACCGCCGCCGACAAGGGCTCATCCACCATCGGCAGGTAAGGGCAGCTCTCCAAATTCGTCTGGTGAAAAACGAGCCTGCGCTTTCTTGACTCCCTACCACTTGAACCCTCCCCGTTGTTAGCACTATATTTTTGACTGTCCATTGTCGCTGCAATTTGTATAATCACCTATACCTCACCCTCACTACCTTGTTCGAAAATGACCACTGCTGCAACTGATACCCCTAACGATCTTTTCCAAGACGCACTAAAAAACCTCGACGACGCATTCGCTTATGCCGAGATCCACCCTGAAGCGCTCGAACGACTGCGCCATCCGCGCACCTCGATCGAAGTCTCCATCCCGGTGCGCATGGACTCCGGTGAGATCCGGGTTTTCACCGGCTACCGGGTTCGTCACGACGATACCCGCGGACCCGGCAAGGGCGGCATCCGCTTTCACCCCAGAGTTGACATCGCCGAAGTCAAAGCCCTCGCTTTCTGGATGACCTGCAAATGCGCGGTGATGAGCCTGCCCTTCGGTGGCGCCAAAGGCGGCATCAAAGTGGATCCCAAGGAACTGTCCAAACTCGAACTCGAACGCCTCTCTCGCCGTTTCATCCAACGCATCGCCGACTTCATCGGCCCCGATGTTGATGTCCCCGCCCCCGACGTTTATACCAATCCGATGATCATGGGATGGATGATGGACGAGTATTCCAAAATCACCCGCCACCACACCCCCGCCGTCATCACCGGCAAACCCATCCCCCTCGGTGGTAGCCTGGGACGCAACGAAGCCACTGGCCGTGGCGCTTATTTTTGCATCAAGGAACACGAATTGCACCGTGGTTGGGATCCCAAAACCACCACCGTCGCCATCCAGGGTTTTGGCAACGCCGGTCAAGCCGTGGCGCAATTGCTGCATGCCGATGGCTATCAAATCGTCGCGGTCAGCGATTCCAAAGGAGGTATCCACCGCAGAGAAGGTTTCCACATCCCCAGTCTGATCCAAGCAAAAAATGACAGCCATCGCCTACAGGCCGTTTACTGTCAGAATGGTTTGTGCACCCTGATGGAAGCACAAAGCATCAGCAACGAAGATCTGCTCGAACTCGATGTCGACATCCTCATCCCCGCAGCGCTTGAAAATGTGATCACCTCTGCCAACGCCGAAAAAATCAAAGCCCGCACTCTGGTCGAAGTCGCCAACGGCCCGGTCAGCACGGATGCTTCTCCCATACTCAGAAAAAATGACGTTTACGTGATTCCTGACATCCTAGCCAACGCCGGCGGGGTCACCGTCAGTTATTTTGAGTGGGTGCAAAACAAAGCCGGTTTCTACTGGACGGAAGACGAGGTCAACCAGCGCTTACTCGAAAAAATGCGCACCGAATTTCACAACGTTTACGATCTCAGCCAAACCCACGACATCGACATGCGCACCGCCGCTTACGTGCTCGCCCTGAAACGCATCGGAGCCGCCCTCACCGCCCAAGGCACCAAAGATTATTTTGAGGCCCAGCAGCCCTGATCACCAAAAAGCCACCAAAGCAAAAATGCACTTCACATGTCCGGCCGGACATACGAAGTGCATCCTGTTGTGTCGGAAATTTTAAGCTCAAGCGACCCTAGATCCGCCCCTCCTCGATGTCATAAACATCAAACCAACGGTAAACCATTTTTCCAGCTGGAATGAATTGTGGGATATAGGTCTCTAGAAACTCTTGCAACTCAATCGGCATCTCGCTGATGCGTTTATCCCGCAAATCATTATTCCAACGAATCACTTCCCGCAGCTCTTTCACCTTGGAGTTTTCCAAAATCCATTCCGCCACAGCCTCATCATCCGCGCCACTGGCTACCAAGTCTTTGAACTGGTCTGCGTTGATGCCTGAAAAATCGAAGAAAACATTGTCCAACGGGCAAGCAAAATTATACTCACCTTGCGTTCCTGCGATAACCGCCCGGCATTTATCCAAAGCCCGCCCGGCGATCACATACCCTGCTAACAACTCACGTGGGCTTCGAGGGAATTCTGTATTTAAGTCTAATGTTTTCATATCGGCTTTACCGACGCCGAAGCAAACAACTTCTTACAAAAAATCAATCCACCAACTCCTTCACCGCCTGCAGATAATCGGCCAGCGTTTCACTGGGCTTAAGCGCTTGAGATTTTTCCAAATGCTCAACGGCCTTTTCATATTCAGCTACATTCACCAATAATTTTCCATGCGCACGATGCGCCGCCGCCGATTCAGGCAAACCTTGCGCTCTCTCCAGCAACATCTCAGCTTCCTCGCGCGCGCCACCATCCTCCTTGAATCGTGCCAACAGAATCAAAGCCTGGCCATCCATAGGCTCTTTGATCAACCAGTCACTGATCAGTTTTTCACCCACTTTGATGTCTCCGGTTCTCAATTCGATCAACGCTTGTTGGCGGAAAAAACGCGAGCGCACTTTATTGTCCGTTTGCTCTGCAGCGAGCTGCTTTTGAAAAAAATCATGTTTTGCCAAACGCTTGGAAAATATGGAAGCATTTTCCCACTGGCCGACATTGCTCATCAATTCCACAACCTCGACCATCCGGCTCAAGGTCGCCGGTTCAGGCTGATTCAACGCCAAGAGGTAACGTTGCAGAGCTAATTCCGGCAGGCCATTCTGAAGGTAAAGGTGCCCCAAAGACAAAGTGGCCTCAGCGGTAAGTCCACCCGCACGATGGGCCAGCTCCAGATTCACCATCGCATCCTGCGGCTGTTGCAAAACAATCAAACTATCAGCCTGCCTCAACCAAAGAACCAAGTCATCGGGCTGCTCATCGATGAGCTGTTGGAAAATCGACGCCGCCTGTCGCGGACGTTTCAAGGCCTGCAATGCCTGGGCTTCACCCATTTTCCACTGCCGCTGCGTCGGCTGAGTCAAAGCCGCCAGGCGGTAGGCATCGAGTGCTGCCTGATGATGATTCTGCACCGCATGGCAGTAACCCAGCAAACCCATAGTGAGAGACTCACGCGAACCCAATTCCATCGCACGTGCAAGATGCTCAACTGCATCCTGGTATTTTTCCTGCTGCACAAGAACAATAGCCAGGTTGCGGTGGGCATCACGGAAATTGGGAAACTTTTGCAGAGCTTTGTCAAAATGAATCACTGCCGAATCCAAGTCAGCCGCTTCGAACTCGAAGGTCGCCAATGAAAACAACAAAGCCGGACTCTCCGCAAGCAAGCTGCATTCAGCAAGAAGCTTGATCGCTCCCTTACGATCCTTGTCCGCCATTTTTTTAGCCGCTTCATCGAGATAGAACTCCTCGTCAACGGTGATTCGTGGCTCAATCCTCGAATCGATACCAAAACTCCCCGTCACTGTCTGGCGAAACAAATCGCTCTGCCAAAGCGAGTCGATCGGTAAGGGCGCCGCAGGCGAGACCGGCCCGGCGTGAACCCAAGTGGTCAAAAATAACAAAATTACAGTGAATCGAATCATGGACGTAAAATGAGTGGCCATTTAAAAAGCGCGGTGACGGCTCGACCGTCTTTTTGTGGTGGAGTGAAACGCGAACCTGTCGCAAACAGCCTCGCCATTTCAGTGAATTCCGGGTGACTGCTTTTAACCACTTTACGAACAGTCACTTTGCCACTGGGTCGGATGAGCACCTCCAGAGTGACCCGCCCTTCCTTGACCCCCCGGGCTTGCTGGCTCTTGGGGAAAGGCACCGTGGGACGGTTGACCAGTCGTGGCTGACGGTCGAGACTCTTTGACGAAAACGTCATAAACTCACGCGCCTGCTCCACTTGCGGGGCAAAGTCAGTCACATCGAGCTGCAATTTCAATTCAGGATTTCGCGCGGCTTGAATCGCTGGAGCCACGGGATCAAAGCGGATATCCAGCTTGGGCAGATCCGGACTCTGGACCGGCGGCGGCGCCTGCTCGGCTTTCGGCGGCGGTGGCGCTGGCAAACTAACAGGCGAAGTCGTCTCAAGCGAACGAATGGTCAGCGTTGGCACCTGAGACGCACGACTGAGGCGTGCCGCCGCCAGGAAAACCAGCAGACCAAAAGTCAGGACGACCGCCAAAGCCACCCGTGCAATCAAACTGAAAGATATGGATCGGGACTCAGTCATTTGTCATTAGTGGTAGAAACAAAAACCCGTTTGGCACCGGCCAACTTAGCCTCATCCAGCACCTGCACCGTGGCCTCCGTAGGGGTGCTGCGATCCGCCTGGATAATAACCGGCATCTCCTCCTGTCGAATCAAACGACTGACCGTCGATCGCACCCCCGCCACCCCGATCTCACGTCCGCCATAAAACACCTGCCCCGCCGGAGTGATACCGATAAGAATGCTATTTTTTTCAAGATCCTGCTGACTAGCCGCACGCGGTTTGTTGATCTCCACCCCGCTCTCTTCGACAAAAACCGTGGTGACAATGAAAAAAATCAGCAAAATGAATACCACGTCAATAAGCGACGAGATATTGATCTCGCTGCTCTCTTCACTGCTTGGTTCGCCAAAGCGCTGGAATCGTCGGGACATGGATGATAAGGAGATAGAATTTAGAACAAAGGAGTTAGGAGGTGGAAATCAGAATTCTGGATTCTGTAACAATTGTGATTCGAGTTGGCGGAATTTTGTGGTGAGATCGCGGTGACGGCTGCGCAGCCAGGCGCAGACGATGTAAGTTGGCACGCCAATAATGAGGCCGGTCTGCGTCGTGATCAGTGCTTCCGAAATACCACCGGAAATAATATCAATAGGTGCTGTGGCCGAAGCCGTCGACATGCCAAAAAAAGTGGTGAACATTCCCGAAACCGTTCCCAACAAACCCAACAAAGGCGCCGCGCCAATCATAATAAAAGCAAAAGGAAAACGACGCTCTGATTTGGCGAAAAGGCGCTGTGCCACCTCCTGCAGTCGCCGGGGCAGATCCCCCGTTTTGTTTAACTGACTACGCAAACGCTCACGGATTTCATCAGCCCCACTGCTCCCCTTCAACAAAGTCAACCATTCATCCGATGCCAACAACGGAGCATCCGGCAAACGCATCGAATGCCACAGCGATAACAAAGAAAAAGCAATGCCACAAGCCAGCGAAAGCAGCGCCACAAACACCCATCCCCCCGCCCCCGCAAGCAGCCGAACCTCCTCAACAATCTGTAAAAAATATTCCATCCCAAATCCTCCTATCCTATCCGTGTCATCCGTGGTTAAATTCTTATTCCCTATTTTCTATTTCTTATCCGCGCCATCCGCGGTTCAATTCCCTACCTCTTATTCGTGTCTACCAGTGTCCACTCGTGGTTCAATTCTCATCTCTTATTCGTGTCTATTAGTGTCCATTCGTGGTTCTCCCCTCATCTCCTCCCTCCGGAATCCCATTCAAAAAAGCCAAACTCGTCATTTCCATCGCCGACTTAATCCCCTGCACCTTCCGCGACAGCAGCGCGTGCAATATCAAAGCCGGAATCGCCACGATCAGTCCAAACTCCGTCGTCACCAAAGCCTCCGAAATCCCCGATGCCAGCGACTTCGCATCCCCGGTGCCAAAGATATTGATCAAACGAAAAGTCTCAATCATCCCCGTCACCGTTCCCAACAGTCCCAGCAAAGGGGCCGTCGCCGAAGCAATCGCCACCAGCGGCAATCCTTTATTCAATGGCGGCACCGCTGCTAAAAACTTTTCATACAACGATTCTTCAAGATCATCACGACTGGTATCCGGTACCTTGCTCAATATCTCAACCCCACGCTGCAAAATTTCCCTAGCCGGGTGGCGAATCCCATCGACCGTCGAACGAGCTGTCTCAAAATCCCCTTTCCCAACCGCATCGATCACCGCTTGCACCACCGTCGGGCGCAGATCACGGATCTTCAACAGTTGCAGCCATTTTCTAATCGCCGCAAACAGCGCGATGGCGGCGAGTATCAAAATTGGAAAAATCCAAAAACCCCCTTGCTGGATATGTCCAATAATTGACGTGCTGGAACTGGTCAAAGCCACCGCTGTTCCAAGCGTGGGGTCAAAACTCGGCTTCGCGTTTTGACCACTCAACAAAAGTCCGATATTTTCACCGTCTTCCGTGCCTGGCACCAAGCGCGGATTCAGGTTATTGTCCGCCGAAATCAAGCCCGAGGCCTTGCCGTCCTGTGAAAGAAACCAAGTGAGCGGCCCTGCCTCAGCAAAACGTCCTTGCACCATCACCCCTTCTGCATTGAGCGCCTGCCCGGCAATCACACCAACCTGCCCCGCACCTTTTATTTGTCCAACAGCCTGCTCGACCAAAGCCAAGCGGGACTTCAAATTACTTCCCTTCAACAAGTCCCCTTGCGCTTCAATTCGAGCGAGACTCTGACTGCTTTGATAAGTCTTGGAAAAATCGAGCAACAAACCTTCAATATACTGCCGCTCCTCACGCCAGGATTTGAGCTCACCGTCCGTTTTGGCAAACTCCGTATCCACCGCATCACGGCGGCTTCGAGCAAGATCAGCTTGGCGACGCGCTTCGCGCAAGTCAGCGGCGATGCGATTGGACTGCTTCGCCAGAACAGGTTTTTGTTTGGCTATTTCCAACTGAACTTTTGCCAGTTCATCAAGAGCCTCTCGCAAGTCTTTTTCCACCGAAGCCGCCGCTTCAGTGTAACGCACTGCGGCCGGTGCTTTTTCTACCACCGGACTCACTGCCTTCTCCTGCGCTTCAAGCAAAGAGGCGAGCAGCACAAAGGGCAAAATATATAAAATTACTTTCATCATTTACTACGAGCTGATGCGGAAGCATTGGAAAAAGGCAAACGGACAAAAGCCGGAGTGGCCTGACGACTCTGAATGGCAATCGCCTGGCGAATCGATGTAGCCAAAGCAGGCTCCTCCGTCCAAGTCCACCCTTTCAACCCAGGAGTTCCATAACCACTGTATTCTCCGGTTTGATCCACATACCAAGCCTGGGTCAGGCCCATGTAGAGCACATCCACTTCCCGATCCTCCCCATCGATGCTGCGAATTTCCGTATCAAGAGTGATGCTATTTTGAAAATTCAGATAAGCCTGCATCAGCAGCAACACATCCCGCGTGCGGTGCTGCAAAGGCTCCTGGGCATCCGCTGTTTCGAACCGGCCAATCACCTCAGCCATCTTGCTGCGCAAGGGAGTAGGAAAAATTACTAACAAAGGCCGCAGTTCGTTTTCCAGTTTTGTTATTTGCGCCTTCAAATCCCTGCGCCATTTTTTAAGCTCCGTTTCCTCTTCACTGAACTGTTTGCGTTTTTTTTCAATCTCCGCAATTCTCACTCCCGCAGTCTTAGTGAACTCGCCCAACTGCTTGATCTCCCGCTGACGCACGCCATTAAGATCCGTAAGCGTCTGCTGCTGTTCTTCCCATCCGGCTTGCTCCCGACTGATCATTTGTTTGGTCAGCACCCATTGTTTTAACCCCGTCCTCACTTCGCTCGCCTGCGGAAGATCTTTCGCAAGCTTAGACAGATCAGCTTCCTGCCCGAGCAACAAAAGCGGACATAACAACAGCACAAAAAAAGCGGCTGAACTGACAGTTACATTTTGCATACAAAAAACTTATTTAGATAACACTGACTTGCCTGACAAAACGGAGCGAGGCTCCCACAATATTTCCACCCCGACATAAAACATCCTCGGCGCATTCACCCGCGGCCCCTCGGGAACCCGGCTGGTGATCATCACCTCCTCAAACACATTCTGCACTCCACCGATGAATTTGACCCGATCATTCATGTGATAATAAACCGCTAGATCCACAATGATGCCTCCGTCAACTCTGCCTTGCCTAGAGGAGTCCACCGGCCGGGACGAATTCAAGGCCGTGCCAAAAGTATCACTCACATAAGTAGCCGCGATATCCATGCCCCAGGTCTCCGTTTCGAGGCCAATGCCAGCAGCCAGCTTCCACTCCGGAATGTAGGGCATGTTGGCACCAGCGATACCCGGCCCGCCATTGCCATCTCCATAGATATCTTCGCCGCCGCCGCCAGCCAAAGCATTATCGAGTGTCGCGTCCGTCCAGGTTCCACTGAAATACATCGGCAGACGCACCGCTTTATCCTGCCAAGGATCATAACTGACCAAAGCTTCGATCCCCTTGACGGTTCCAGTCCCCGCATTTTGACTCGCTGATTGCCCCAAACCGGCGGAGGTGCTGATAATATTATCAAAATCAGAGAAAAAACCAACCAGCTCACCATTAAGGTTACCACTGCGATGGCGAAAGCCGAGTTCGTAGTTGGTGCTGCGCTCCAGATCCACCCCGTCCTTGAGAATCGCCCGCGGTGAGGGCATCGACGCCCCTTCATAGATCCCCGCGAACACTGCATTCTGATCGTTCACATCGTAATTGCCGCCGATACCAAAAACCCACCAGTCCACATTACCATCGCGAATGTCTGTAGGTGTATTGCTCGCATCACTAAGGTAATCCGTGTTATGCAGTTTGACACTCTCGCGACGAACCCCAGGAGTCAAAGTCAGATTCCCCATCTCAACTGAATCCTGCAACCACACCGCGGTCGCCTCGGATTTCTGCAATCGATTGCCACCCGTGCCGGGGCCAAGATTTTTAATCAGCGGCGACGAGCCTCCAAGGATCACATTCGTATCCTCCTGAAAACGGCGAACCTCATCCCTATGCTCACGCACCCCGAAATTAAAGTCGTGATCCAGAGCCCCGGTGCTCACTCGCCAATCACCCGAAGCCTGAACTCCATAGGCTTCGTATTCACGCGCATTGTGCCGGTAACCCAAAGTCCCCGCCGTGCGCCCCTTCAAGGTGGCTAGATCCGCCGGATCTCCCGTCGGCCCCAAAGTCCGATGAATCGCCGAGCCGTTGACTTTACGGATTTTAAACCAGTCGCGTTTGAAGCGGTTGTAATAACCCGCAACCTGGATATCAAAATCATCATTCAAGGAAAGGTCATATTTCACATAAGATCGGTGCTGACGGGTATCCATGTTATCAAGAAACGTCCCTGCATAACGGCGATATGGATTAGCGGAAAGGTCAGTGTCGGTCTGCCCGACATAAGTTTCGTCTGCATCGAGCTTGGTGTAACCATATTTGAACTCAAAACGCTGCTCAAGCACGGTATCCGGCTCCCAGAAAAACTTAACCATCGGCTCGAATATTTTATAACCAGTTTGATCAGATTCTTCTATGCCATACTGCGGGGCTCCCTGAATGGTGCGAAACCCATCCGAACGTTTATAATACACTTCCGCAAGAAACCCTACCTTCCCGATCGAAGTCTCCAAAGTATTACCGTAATGGGAAAAAATCTGAGTTTCGTTGTAACTGCCGTAAGTGGTGCGCAAGTAAAACTGCTCCTGTTCTGGAATCGGAGTGGAAAGGTAATTGATCACCCCACCTGTGGTATTGGGACCGTATTTGATCTGACTCGAACCTTTTAAAATCTCCACTCCCGCCATGCGACCCACATTCGGCGAATAATATGCACTCGGTGCAGCATAGGGAGCCGGAGCCTGGAGAATGCCGTCCTCCATAATGGTGACCTTCTCACCACGAGTGCCATCCACCCCGCGAATAGAAATATTGGGAAACAAACCCGCTCCATCCTCTTCGCGCACATACACCCCGGGCACTTTGGCAAACACCCGGTTCACATTGGTGTAGTTCTGATCACGAATATCCTGCGCCGTAATAAAAAATCCCGATCCCGGCAAATCAAAAGTATGACTCGCCCCGCCAGTGATCACCTCGGGAGTCAAAGTGTCGTAAATTTCCACCTCAACCGGACGGGTCGCTGTCGCCTGACGAACGGTTTGCCGCGGCTCGGGCTTGCGCGCCGGAGTCGTCGATACCACGGTCGCCTCCAACTCTCCAGCTTCGTCTTCTCCCGAATCAGCTTGCACTTGCTGAACTTGATCTTCCGCACGAACACTCGGGCTCGACCACAAAGTCGCCAAACCGACCACCACCGCCAAACCATTTAGCTTTAGCCACCCAGCCCCATGGCCAGGTAAAATTTTCTTGCTAAGTTGAATCATCTTCATTCCTTATTGATACTGAGTCTCAATTGCAATAACAAATTATGCGATCTTTGGCTTACGTCAAATTTTTTTCTAGGCCAATTTTAGAATCACCGCAAAAGAGGGTCACTGCTTGGCAGGATACGCTCAAAAGAATCAGGGAAATCCTGCACTAAGGCCAAAAATTCTCCCTCGGATAAAACCTCTTTCATCCTTTGCCCAGCTCGAAGCCACTTGCATATTCGGGTAAACTCGAACACAATAAGTCCTCTTGCCCAAGCTATGAAAAACGACGCAGCCCCGATTCACATCTCCCTCTACGAAGGAAAAGAAGCCTCCACGCTACCCCCCTCTCATAGTTTCTCCATCATCAGCACTTTGCTTGATCGGGGCTACACCGTGACCCGCACTGCTGAGTTGGAAGAAGTTTCTTTATCAAATGACCGTTTATTGCTCATCCTCGGAGAGTTTGCCTCCCCTCCAACAAAAATGCCTGAAACCACTCATCCAGTGGAGATACTTAATATCAGCGGATTGGACTCTTTTGCCATTCTGGAACAGGTGGAAAAAAGCCGGGCAAGCTTTGAGCGCCCAATGAACCAACCTCCCGCTTCACTGGAAAACACCAGCGCCAACACTGCAAAAACCTGGAAACCCTGGTTCCCTGTCATCGACTTCGATCGCTGCACCAACTGCATGCAGTGTCTCAGCTTTTGCCTCTTCGACGTTTACAGTGTGGATGACGATCAACAAATCGAAGTCCGCAGTCAGGACAACTGCAAAACCAACTGCCCTGCCTGCTCACGGGTCTGCCCCGAAGTCGCCATCATGTTTCCAAAGTACAGCGGTGGCCCGATCAACGGAGACCAGGTCAGCGAGAGCGACCTCAACCGCGAGAAAATGAAAGTCGACATTTCATCCCTGCTCGGTGGCGATATCTACAGCTCCCTGCGCAATCGCAGCGAAGCAGCCAAATCACGTTTTTCCAAAGAGCGCAGCCCCGACAAAGCCCTCGCCGAACGCACCAAGTGCCTGAAAAAACTCCAGACCGACGGCCTGATCCCCGCCGAAGTGCTTGCCGACATCGACCTCGCCTCACTTCCTTCTCCCGAGGAAATCAAACGCAAGGCGGAAGAAGCCGCCGCATTGGCTGAACAGGCAAAAAAAGCGACCATCTGATCAACTCATTGCAAGATCGCCTGAATAATCTCCGAACGTTGTTTATAATGTAACGCTTCTTTTTTCCTGCCGAGGGCATAATACAGCTCCGCCATGTTCATCAGAGTTTGAGCCACTTCCAATGTATTAAAACCCAAAGCTTTTTCCCTGATCGCTAGTGACCGCTTGTAGAGAGGCTCAGCTTGCTCATATTTCTGCTGTGCTGCATAAACCCAAGCTAAATTATTCAACGACAACCCTACTTCAACCGCATCGCCACCTAGCTCTTTCTCTTGAATCGCAAGCACCTTTGCCAAATAAGGTTCAGCTAGTGCATGCTTGCCTTGCATATGGTAAAGCGTCAGCAATTCACCCATGGCATCAAGCAAATCCGGATGTTTTTTCCCCAAGACTTTTTCCTGAAGTATCACCGAGCGAATAAAAAATACTTCTGCTTTTTGGTATTCTCCTTGAGCTTGATATAACTTTCCCACGTTACCCAGATTAAAGCATAACTCCCCAATATCATCTCCAGGCTCTGCGTTAATCGTCAGCATTCGCATGCCCATTTTTTCAGCGATAGCCAACTCCCCTTTTTTAAAATAGATTAAAATCAGATAAGAAAAATCATAACTCAAGTCAGCGTGCTCTCTGCCCAACTTCTCTTCCTTTACCTTCAATGATCTTAGAAACAATGGTCTGGCTTGCTCATATTGCTCCAAAACCGCATGAGCTTCACCTAAGTGACTTGCAATCATAGCTACCTCCAGATGACCGCTCCCCAAGGCTTGCTCCTTAATCTTCAATTCCCTCCCATAATAAATAACCGTTTTTTCATATTGATCCCGAAACTTACCTATACAACCTAGCGTATGCAGCACTGCCACCAGATCAATATGGTCTACCCCCAACTTCTTTTCTTTAATTTCCAGAGCTCGCTTAAGAAAAGGTTCCGCTTTGATGACCAAATCGAGATCATTCACCCCCGCTTCAGAATAACCCTGGCTATAATAAAACCCTCCCAGCGCAGCAAGGCTTTCCGCCACTGCAAGATGATCGGCAGGCAAAAGCTTTTCATTGAGTACTAAAGCACGTTTATATAGCGCCTCCGCTTCAGCAATCCCCCCTTGGTTTTGTTCAAGCCAAGCCAATAAGCTCATGCAAACCACCAAGTCAGCTCGACGTTTGCCTGCCATGGCTTCGACCTCTTTCAAAGCCTGGCGAGCAGCGGAGAGCGCAAGTTGTTCCTGCCCCTTATCCTGAAGCTGTATTACCCGCTGAATGTTATGCTTAACCGAAGCACTAACAACAATCGAATCACTCGCAGCTTGACTTGGAGTCTTCAGCGTCAGCAAAATGACTGTAAAAAAAATGACCCCTCTGGTGGTGATATTCATTCAGTTCCCTTCTTACAGCTGCGCTTTAATATAGTCAGAGCGTTTCCTATATGACAAAGCCTTGTCATCCTTGCCCATTGCATGGTACAAAATCGACAGGTTATGTAATATCGGAGCCAAATCCGGGTGGGTGTCCCCTTGTTTTTTCTCCCTGATCACAAGCGCTTTGACATACAAAGGCTCAGCCTTTTGGTATTGCCCCTGTTTGTGATAAAGCAAAGCCAACTGAAATTGATGGTAAGCCAGCTCAATGTTGTCAGCATCCAGATGCTTCGTTTTGATTGCCAAAGCGCGAACAGCATAAGGCTCGGCTTCGTTCAGCTTGTCCTGCTGCAAATACAGTGCCGTCAGTCCAGAAAGAGCACCCCCCAAAGCAGGGTCTTCAAGACCTTGTTTTTTCTCCCGAATCTGCAACACCTTTTTAAACAAAGGCTCAGCTTCGCTCCCTTTATCCATCATTCTATAAACATCCGCTAATGCTCCCGCAGCAATAGCCAGTTGCAGGTCGTCCTGCTGCAACTGCTCTTTTTTAATCAACCAAGCCTGTTTAAAATGCGGCACCGCCAGATCGTAACGCTTATCTCGAAATTGATAGATGGTGCCCAAAAAAATGTGCAACTGCGCCACCTCAAGATGATTTGCTCCCATTTTTTCCTGCTTGATCTTCAAAGCCTGTTGCAAAGGCGACCTAGCCGATTCCAACCACTTCGCTTCATTTTTTTTATCATCAAATGCCCGCCCACAATAAAACACCCCTAACCGTTCAAGGCCATCTGCCTGCTCAAGCGGGTTACCACCCTGCACGGTTTTATTGACATTGACCACCCGCTTAAAATACATCTCTGCCTTCTCATTGTTCTCTTGCTGATAATGCAAGCGAGCAAGCAGGTTCAAACTTGCCGCTATCTCCGTCCGATTTGCTGCCCCTTTGATTTCAGCGGACTCCAACAATACCTCCGCGACAATAATAGCCCGTTCCGTTTGCCCTTCACTATACAGCCGGATCACCTTGTTCACCTCCCTCCCAAATGGAGTGATGACCCTTCGCCCCGTATTAACCGAACCATTAATCCCCTGCCCCGCATTAACCGGCAATCCAGGTGTGGTAATGGTAAAAGTCTTAAATGCAGAACCAATACCAAAATAACGGCCTTTATCAATAATCTGCCCCGAAACCGGAGCGGCGACAGACATCAAAAACAAACAAGTTATCAAATAGTTAGGGAGATATTTCATTTTTCTACACACAAAGCCAAGGCTTCACTGCCATCATCCAAGCGCCTACCAACTAAGTCAACCCAAAATAGGGGTCAGGCAACAATTCTTGACAAATGAATAACAAGTGAGTCAAAACGTCTCTTTTTCTTGATCATTTGCCAAAATTTGCGAGGCTTCTTGAGATTCCGCATTCAGCCACCCATTTTTCCTGATACCTCAGGCCTACCATCCCGATCACCCACTTTCGAACTTCCCCAATTTCCACGATGGCATCATCCAAAATTCAGTCGGTAAAGCTCCCCACAACGATTCCCTTTACCACCACCCGCCTTCGTCCGCCGAAGAAAAACATCCCTCAGACCAAACCCGAACGCGACGCGTTACTGGCTTGCATCCGGGATTATGTCGAACGGGAAGTGCCTGTGCCACCAATGCCACAGGATGAGCTGGAAGTGCATGCGCGGAAAATCCTCGCCGATACCAATACGGACGAAGCCTATCTGCACTACACCGCCGTGGTGCTCAACAACGAAATGTGGCGCGAAACCCTCGCCAGCATCCCCTACGAACGCCGCCTGTTATTGATGCCTAAGTGCCTGCGTGTAGAAGATAAGTGCCCAGCACCTTTTGACGAATTCGGCCTGCTCTGCAAACAATGCGGTCTGTGCACCATCGAAGATTTTCAAAACGAAGCCGAGCGCCTCGGTTACGCCGTACTGGTTGCCGAAGGCTCTGCGGTGGTCATGTCACTGATCCAAACAGGCAAAATCGAAGCCATTGTCGGCATCTCCTGCTTGCCAGTGCTAGAGCGAACTTTCCCCTACGTCGAAGCCGCAGCGATCCCGTCGATCGCCGTGCCCTTGTTACAAGACGACTGCATCAATACCACCGTTGATAACGACTGGGTATGGGAATACATCCACCTCACCAGTGACGATCAAACGCGCCGCCTCAATCTGAATGCTCTGCACGAAGATATCCGCGAGTGGTTTGATCAGGATTCGCTCACCGAGATCATGGGAGAAGCCGCCAATCAACAGGAAAAAATCGCCCGTGAGTGGCTCGCTTTGGCAGGCAACCGCTGGCGCCCCTTCCTCACGGTCGCTACCTACCAAGCGCTACGCGATGACCGCGGCGAACCCATCCCCGAGGACATTAAAAAAATCGCCGTGGCGGTGGAATGTTTTCACAAAGCATCGCTGATCCACGACGACATCGAAGACGAAGATCACCACCGCTATGACCAGCCCACCCTACATGCCCAACACGGCGTCGCCGTCGCGCTTAATGCTGGCGACTTGCTGATAGGTGAGGGCTACCGCTTGATCAGTGAATGCGCCATCTCCGCCGAACAAAAAAACCAAATGATCGCCGCCGCTTCAATCGGCCAGCGTGAATTGTGCCTTGGCCAGGGAGCCGAGCTGATCTGGGCACAAAATCCAGAGCCACTCAAAACCTCCCAAGTGCTTGAGATTTTTCGCCAAAAAACCTCGCCCGCGTTTGAAGTTGCCCTGCAACTGGGAGCCGCCTACGCAGGCAAACTGGACGAAGTCGCCGAGGTCATCCGCAGCTACAGCGAAAACCTCGGCATCGCTTACCAGATTCGCGATGACATGGACGATCTGCACGAAGATTCCGGTGACAATGCTCTGCAGCGCATCCGCCCCAGCGTCCTTCTCTCCACCACCCTCGAACGCGCCAAGGGAGACGACAAAAAATTCATGCAAGATGTCTGGTCGGCAAAAGGAGGCGATCACTTTGAACCCATCAACGGATTCAAACAACCGATCGACCGCATCCGCCACATCGTACGTGACACCAAAACCGACGAACGCACCCTGCTCCTGCTCGAAACCTACAAAGAAACTGCCATCCGCAGCCTTCAGGATGTGGACAACGCTAACTTAAAAGGCTTGCTTCGACGAGTTCTCGGCAAAGTTTTCAACGATCTGGAAATCAAAGGCTGGTGCCGGGAGTTTGAAGTGAAACAAGGTCTGAGAGAAGATGAAGCAGCCGTAAAAAAAGCTCCTATCGAAACGGCAGAAACCGCTGCAAGCTCATAAGTTCCGGCACCTCCGTAGCGGTTTCGTAGCGCGAACCTCAAACCCGCCTACATCAACGCACTTGGCGGGTGAGCCTCCTCCCTACGACCTCTCATTTCCCTCTCTCTAGCCGCTTTTCGATCATGGCTTTTCATTTTTACCTGCTCCATCATTGACTGTAAACCTAGGATAAGCCTTCTTTCCCCAAATCTCTCAACTACACATGAAAAAAGAAACACTCTGTCTACACGGCGGCCAACAAGCCGACCCCACCACTAACGCCTGCGCTGTCCCAGTCTATCGCACCGCTTCTTTTGTTTTCGACTCCACCGAACACGCCGCCGATCTTTTTGCGCTAAGGGAACTCGGCAACATCTACAGCCGCATCATGAACCCTACCAACGACGTGCTGGAAAAACGCGTCGCTCTGCTCGAAGGGGCACCCGAACCCGCCGGCCTCGCTGTCGCTTCCGGCACCGCCGCCATTTTTAATACCATTGTCAATCTCGCTCGCAAAGGAGACAACATCGTCTCTGCGCAGAATCTCTACGGTGGCAGCTACACCCAGTTCAAAGACATCCTGCCCGGCTTCGGCATCGAAACCAAATTTGTCGATTCTACCACCCCGCAAAACTTCGCCGATGCCATCGACGAAAATACCCGTGCGCTGTTCTGCGAAACCGTCTCCAACCCGGCGCTCGAAATCGCCGATCTCGACGCCATCTCTAAAATTGCCCATGACCACGGTCTGCCACTGATCGTCGACAGCACCTTCTCCACCCCATGGCTGACCAACCCAATCGAACACGGCGCCGACATCGTGGTGCACTCCCTGACCAAATGGTTCGGCGGTCACGGCACCGGAATCGGCGGCATCGTCATCGATTCGGCAAAATTCAATTGGGCCGGCGGCAAACACCCGATGTTTGACGAACCCGACAACTCCTATCACGGCTTACGCTGGGCGCACGACCTGCCCGCGCCACTGGCTCCGCTCGCTTTCATCCTGCGTCTGCGCACCGGTCCGCTGCGTAATCTTGGCGCCTGCATCAGCCCTGACAACTCATGGATGTTCCTGCAAGGCATCGAAACCCTGCCGCTACGCATGGACCGCCATTGCGAAAACTCTCTGGCTGTCGCCAAACACCTCAAAGCCCATGACTCCGTCGAATGGGTTCGTTACCCCGGCCTCGAAGATGATCCCGAGTTCGAGAAAAACCAAAAATACCTCAAAGGCAAAGGCGGTGGCATGGTGGTATTCGGCATCAAAGGAGGCACTGAAGCAGGCTGTAAATTCATCGAATCGCTCGGTTTGTTCAAACATCTCGCCAACGTCGGCGATGCCAAATCACTCGCCATTCACCCGGCATCGACCACTCACTCACAGCTCACCGAAGAGCAACAGCTCGCTGGTGGCATCAATCCCGAAATGATTCGCCTCAGCATTGGTATCGAAAATATCGACGACATCCTCGCCGACATCGACCAGGCCCTGTCCTCGAGTTAAAGCCCGTCACAACACACGGCAAAAAAGGGCGGTCTTTCCTAGACTGCCCTTTTTGTTACCCATCCTCCTCAAAAAATACTTCTTAATTTCGGGTGCATGAGCGGCTCCCAATTCCCCCACCCACAAACTCCACTTGAGCCACGTCCACAACTGGCTAAACTACCCATCATGAAAGTCTTTCGCCCCACCTCATTTTTCACTACTCCCTTGATCGCGCTACTGATACTTGGGAGCCACAGCATCCCCAGGCTCGACGCCGCCCTACCCGCCGATCTGCAAAAATCAATCACCGCCATCAACGCCGTCGGCCTCGAAGGCAAAGGCAACGTTCAAGCAGGCCCCGCTTGGAAACTTCTCAGCCAAGCAGACAGCTCCGCCATCCTGCCCCTGCTACAAGCGATGAATGGCGCCAGCCCGATGGCGAGTAATTGGTTCCGCTCAGCCCTCGAAGCCATCGTCACTCGTGAGATGAAATCAGGCAAGACCTTGCCACTCAATACTATCGGAGATTTTTTACTCAATAACAGCAACAGCCCGCAGGGTCGTCGACTGGCCTATGAACTGATTGCCCAATCCGATCCGGACACCGCCGCTAAACTGATCCCCGGCATGCTCAATGACCCCTCACCGCAATTGCGACGCGACGCGGTGGAAGGTCTGATCACTCAAGCCGCCGAACTCAAAACAGCAAAAAAAGACAGCGCCGCCGGCTTGCTCTACCGACAGGCGCTCAACAATGCACGCGACGCCGATCAAATCAAAAAAATCGCCAGTCAACTCAAATCCCTGGGCAAACAAGTGGATCTACCCCGTCATTTTGGCTTTCTCACCCACTGGAAAGTGATTGCCCCTTTTGATAACACCGACCGCGAAGGATTCGCCGCGGTGTTCCCACCCGAAAAAGAAGTCAAGCTCGATGCAAAATACCCCGACAAAGACGGCAAGCAAGTCGGCTGGCAGGATCTCGCAGTGAGCGATGACTACGGCATGCTCGACCTCAACCAGCCTTTTGGCCTACTGAAAGAAGTCACCGGCTACGCCTACACAGAAATGAAATTCGACAGCGCCCGCCCTGCAGAACTCCGCATCGGTTGTAAAAACGCCTGGAAAATCTGGTTCAACGGCGAACTCATTTTTGCCCGTGACGAATACCACCGAGGCATGGAGATCGACCAATACAGCCTGCCTATTCAATTAAAAAAGGGCAATAACACCCTGCTGCTCAAGCTCTGCCAAAATGAGCAAACCCAAAGCTGGACAGTAGAATGGCAAGCTCAGATCCGCATTTGTGATTCGACCGGAACCGCCATCCTCGCCAGCGACCGCCTGCCCACCCCGCAAGCGAAAAAAGCCACCCGCCGCCAACTGAAAAAATAACCTACCTCCGCAGCCAACCCATTCTTCGCCAAGCCCTTCACCCGTCTACACGATCATGAAAAGCCTTTTCCCTCTCACCGCCCTCTGCGCCACCCTATTCACCGCCACCCCGTCCGCCCAAGCCGACTGGCTGCAATTCCGCGGCCCCAACGGCAACGGCTACATCGAAGGAGCCCAGCCACCGACCCAACTGAGTCAGAAAAGCATCGCCTGGAGCGCCGAACTTCCCGGACGCGGACTGGCCAGCCCGATCGTCGTCGGTGACAATGTCATCGTCACCTGCGCCAGCGGGCCGAATCAGAAACAACTTCACATTTACAGCTTCGATAACAAAAGCGGAGCCCTACGCTGGCACCGCCAGTTCCGCGCGACCGGACGCACCATGACCCAGTCCAAAACCTGCGTCGCTGCGCCCAGCCCGGCCAGTGACGGCAAACACATCTACGCTCTGTTTTCCTCCAACGACCTCTACTGCTTCAGTCTCGACGGCGATTTGGTCTGGATGCGCAGCCTCACCCTCGACTACCCCAACGCCTCCAATTCCCTCGGCCTCGCTTCGTCCCCCATCATTGCCGGGGATCGGCTGATCGTGCAAATTGAAAACGACAGCGACTCCTTTGCCGCCGGTCTCAACCTCAAAACCGGGATCAATGAATGGAAGATCGCCCGGCCCAAAGCCGCCAACTGGACCAGCCCGGTCGCCCTGAAATCCGAGCAACAAATCGTCGTCGCCCTACAATCTTCCAAAGGTGTGTTAGGCGTGTTGCCCGCCACTGGCAGTGAAGTGTGGAACTTCAGCAAAGGCGCATCAACCATCCCTTCGGCAGCAGCAGCCGGAGACCAACTCTACATCCCCTCCAACGGTATCACCGCCATCCAAAGCTCCAAGCTCACCGGCGAAGATCCCAAAAAACTCTGGAACGAAAGTCAACAACGCCCCGGCACCGCATCACCTCTGATCCTCGGCGATAAAATCCTCGTGATCAACGGAGCTGGTGTGCTCACCTGCGCCGACCGCAACAGCGGCGAGCGTTTGTGGCGCTTACGACTCAAAGGACCTTTTTCAGGGTCTCCCGTAAGTTCTGGCAACAACTTATTTATCTTCAACGAACAAGGAGTTGGCCAATGTGTTGAAATTGGAGCCAAGGAAGGCAAGGTCATCAGCGAAGTTGATTTGAAAGAAACCATCCTCGGCACCGCCGCCCTGTCCGGCTCCGCCATCTACGTGCGCAGTGACGGCCACCTGTGGAAACTCGCCCAGCCTTGATTTTATTAAAAAATCCCCTCGTAAAGCAGATTTCCATACCTGCTTTCATAATCGCTGAATCCCCCCCTCCTAATTCGCATTCATTACCGTGCATTCGCGGTTCTCTCACTCTCTTCACTTGCAAAAAGCCCTTATTGCGATTAAACAAGCGGCGTTATGCCAATCGCAACACCAAAACAATTCGCCGCAATGCTGGACTCTGCGCAGGAGGGCAACTACGCCTACCCTGCCATCAATTGCTCCAGCATTCCTACACTCAACGCCGCATTCAAAGCTTTTGTTGATCAAAAGTCCGACGGTATCATCCAGTTCTCTACCGGAGCAGGTCAGTTCGCTTCCGGCTTGAACCACAAAAACGCCACGCTGGGAACCATCGTGCTGGCCGAAGCCGCCCACCGTCTAGCCGAGCAATACGACGTATTGGTCGCACTGAACACCGACCACTGCCAACCGCACGTCGCACCTGACTTCCTCGATCCACTGATCGAAGCCACCGCCGCCCGTCGCGCCCGTGGTGAAAACAACTTGTTCCAAAACCACATGCTCGACGCTTCGGGACTGCCACTGGACGAAAACATGGCGATCTCGAAAGAATACCTCGCCAAGTGTGTCGAAAACGAAATCATCCTTGAAGTGGAAGCCGGTGTGGTTGGCGGAGAAGAAGACGGTGCTGCCGGCACCGAAGACACTCCTGCGGAAAAGCTCTACACCACCACCGAGGACATGATCGCGGTGCACGAAGCCCTGGCACCCATCGGCCGTTACACCTTTGCTGCTACATTTGGCAACGTTCACGGCATCTACAAACCCGGCTCGGTCAAACTCGATCCAAGCATCCTGAAAAAAGGCCAAGACGCAGTGATCGCCAAATACGGCGAAGAAGCCGCTTTTGACCTCGTATTCCACGGTGGATCAGGATCTACTCTGGAGGATATCCGCGAGACCCTTGGTTATGGCGTGATCAAAATGAATGTCGATACCGACACTCAATACTGGTTCACCCGCCCCATCGCCAGCCACATGATGCAGAACTGCGAAGGCGTCTTCATGATCGACGGCGAAGTTGGTAACAAAAAAGTTTACGATCCACGCAGCTACCTCAAAAAAGGCGAAGAAAACATGGCGACCCGTATCGCCCAAGCCTGTGACGATCTGCTCTCAAGTGGAAAATCAATCTACGGCGACGTATAAATCCCGCCTAGGCAGATTTAAAAATCTAGGAAAGCCCGGTTCATACCGGGCTTTTTTTATGCTCATGAATACCAAACTCCCCTAGCCATATTTTACAGTTTTTATAAAATTAATGATTATTACTAGTAATATTGTCATTATCAGCGTATAATCTGCCTGTTTACCTATTTAATCTATTATGAAAACCAAAACCACATTAGCAAGTCTGGCCATTGCCCTGCTGTTCACTGGGGTCTCCCACGCAGGGCCTCCGGTACAATACAACAACGCACCGGCCTCATCGGCCGAGCTGTTCAGCCCTGGATTCAGTGCTAGCGCCTTCGCAGCCTACCTGAAACCCGACGGCAACTTAGCAGAAGATACTTGGGGTGGAGGTATTGGCGGTGAATACTTCTTCACTTCTATGCTCGGACTTGCAGCATCTGGAACTTGGGTGGATCCCGGCACCGACGAAATCTGGCACAACTACGTGACCGATGTTGTTTTCCGCATTCCTTTTGAATCGTTACACATTGCTCCTTACGCCCTCGCGGGCATCGGGGTGATCATAGAAGATGATACATCCATTCTGGGTCGTGCAGGTGCAGGAATCGACATGCGCTTCACTCCAGCATTCGGCATCTTCTCCGACTGGATCTACACATTCCCTAGTGGTGGTGGCAGAAAAGCCAACACCGAAGACTACCAGTTCATTCGCATCGGAGCTAAAATCAACTTCTAAGCTGCGAAGCAAAAACTTCACAAAATCCCGGTGTTTGCACACCGGGATTTTTTTTGCCTAAATTTCCCACACTTCAATATTCCACTCGCGGTTTCCACCCATCGACGCCGTCTTTCAGCCTGCCAATGAAATGCCACAGCGGTGAAAACAAATCAAAAGGCCCGAAGGACTCGGTAGAAATGTGCTCGATTCCCCCGCTCTCGTTCAGATGAAAAGTCGACATCCCCGGCCACGGCTCCCCTGTTCCATTGGGATCCATGCCCATCGCAGCAAAAAAACCCGAGTCGGCGTTGGCTGCCACTGGAAATTTCCACTCACGCTCGCGGCAGGTTTTTGCCAAGGTCTCCATATCATCAGCTGAAATCAAAACCAAACCTGCGCGATCACGCATATGGGCCTGCACCCCGTTGATGCCATCCGCCCATACCGTGCAATAGGGACACCCAATCCCCATGTTGTAGATCACGATCAAATCACGCTTGCCCTCAAAACACTCGCTGAGCTTGATAGTCCCCTCACTCTGTTGCAGCACAAAGTCATCAACTGGAACGGGTTTCGACGCCCTGCTTACCTTTGCCAAATTTTGAGTAAGAGCCTCATGTTCGATGTAACGTTTTTCAGCATCTTGCTGATTGTTAGATAATTCTGCAGACATAAACCAAGGCTAGTTTTTTAAACTGTGGCTTAAAAGCTAAAATTTATAATTTTCCTGCAACAAAAATCTCGATTCCCGCGTTATTTCCCTTAAAGTCCTCTACACCCCTCGTTCCCCGAACCATTCACATGCTCACCCATTTTCGCAGTAAAGAGATCAGCTGGCTTTCCTTTAATGAGCGTGTTCTACAAGAAGCCGCCAATCTTGAAGTCCCGCTGCTCGAACGAGTCAAATTCCTCGGCATCTACTCATCCAACCTTGATGAGTTTTTCCGTGTTCGTGTCGCCACCTTAAAACGACTGGCGACCTTAGGTGATCGTTATCAGGAGCTCAACATCCCCAATCCGATTGAAACGCTCAAGCAGATCAATACCATCGTCGCCCGGGAGAACCAGTCTTTCAACCGGGCTTACACCCAGGTAATGAAAGATCTGGCGGAGCAGCATATCCAGGTAATTGACAACCGAAGCGTGCCCTCCCAACACCAGGCATGGTTGCAAGCCTACTTCCAAGACAATGTGGCTCCGCGCCTGATGCCCATCATGCTAAAAACGAGCGCCAAATTGCCGCAGCTCAAGGATAATCCGATGTATCTAGCCGTACGGCTCGACAAAAAAAACGGTACCGGTCGCCCCTCCCATTCCATTATCGAGATCCCCGGTGATTTGCCCCGTTTTGTCGTTTTGCCCAAGTCCGGCAAATCCACCCTCATCATGTATCTCGATGACATCATTCGTTACGGATTGTCAGACATTTTCCTCCACCTGCCCTACGATCATTTTGAGTCCTACGCGATCAAGTTCACCCGTGACTCCGAACTCGAATTTGATGACGACTTCACCGATTCCGTTTATGACAAAGTCGCCGAAGGTTTGCTAGCCCGCGAGGGAGGCTTCCCAGTACGAGCCAATTATGACTCCTCCATTCCTCCACAGTTCCTGCGCCTATTGACTAAAAAGCTCAACCTCGCCGGATCGGACAACCTTTATCCAGGCGCGCGCTACCACAACCGCAAGGACTTGATCGACTTCCCCCAACTGGGCCGCAGTGACCTGCTCTATGCGCCACAAGCGAAAGCAGTGCCAAAGGGACTCAAACGCATCGTCAAAGAAGGTTTTTTTTCCGCACTGAAAAAAAAGGATCTGTTATTACACATCCCCTATCACAGTTTCCTCACCTTTATCGACTTCCTGCGCGAAGCCTCGATGGATCCCTTGGTTCAAAGCATCCAGGTCACCCAATACCGCCTGGCCAAAAATTCCTTTGTGGCCCGTGCACTGATGGCCGCCGCCCATAACGGCAAGGATGTCACTATTTTGGTTGAACCCCAAGCACGTTTTGACGAAGGCGCCAACATCGCCTGGGCTAATGAATACCAACGCAATGGCGTGCGCGTGATCCTCGGCGTACCCGGGTTGAAAGTTCATTCAAAACTCTGCCTCATCAGCCGCCGCGAACACGGCACCCTTCGCCGCTACACGGCTCTAGGAACCGGCAACTTCAACGAGTTGAGCGCCAAGGTATTTTCCGACCATCTATTACTTACCGCGAACCGGGAAATCGGTGATGACGCCAGCGCCATCTTTGAGTTTTTTGAACGCACTTACAAAGCACCCAAGCTCAAACAACTGATTGCTGCTCCTTTTCATCTGCGTGACTTCATCAGAAAACGCATTCAGACTGAAATCAAAAACGCCGAACAAGGGATCCCGGCAGGTATCTCGATCAAAGTCAACAACCTGTCGGATCTGGAAACCATCAACCTGCTCTATGATGCCGCCAATGCAGGGGTCAAAGTGCGCTTGATCGTGCGCGGTATGTTCTCGATGATCACCGGCCCCGACAGCCCCGCTCCCAGTATCGAAGCGATCGGCATCGTCGATAAATACCTCGAACATTCCCGCATGTTTATCTTCCAGAATGGTGACACCCCCTTGATCTATCTATCTTCCGCCGACTTTCTCCCACGTAATTTTGACGGCCGGATCGAAACCATCTTCCCCATCCTCGATAACAAGTTAAAAAAACAGCTCATCGACTTTTTCGAACTCCAATGGAGCGACAATGTCAAAGCCCGCATCCTCAACAAAACCCTTTCCAACCGTTTCCGCAAAGCCAAAGAAGGCGAAGAAGAAGTGCGCTCACAATTTGCCTTGGAAAGTCAATTCCGCTCGCTAAGCTGAAGCATAAAGCTCCTCTATACCCCGGCATTTCTAACCCTTTTCTAACAATTTCTAGATTCCCCTGCTCTCGCAAACACTCATCATCCGCCCCTTAGCACATCCACTTTCAGGTCACGCAATACGCGCAGATCTCCCCACTGCGCTCCACGCAGTTTACTTCCCCCATCTTTCCTCACTCCAAACTGATCTCTCTTGCTCTCAAAAAAGTCATCCACATAACGTTGACTCCCTAAAACCGACCCATCGGTAAATTACCTGACTCGGCATCGCAAAACCTCCGCCACCGGCAGCCTCCCTCCCGACTCCAACACCTCCTTGATTTCTGTTCGACTGAATCCTCCCTTTCCCCCGTTGTAACCATCCACTGTCTGATCAGCCGTCAGCTCTTCACCTTTGGAATACAGCAAACAACGATACTCCTGCGCCACCCTTTCCCACGCCACGCGGCTGCGCCCCGTCACCGCATAACACAGCCCCTGACGCGCCCCTCGCACTCCGGCCACGGCTGCCGCATAACGAGCCACCAACGATAACCCTCCGGCTCCTGCGCCAACCCCGCCCGAATCGGATTCAAATCAATGTAAGCCGCCACCATGCGCAACGCATCGCTGCTTTCACCTCGCTCGCAATCCGGACCTCCTGACCACCGAAGCCTCTTGTTCGCCGTAGCTTTAGCGAAGGAGAATGGCGAAGGAGGTTGCAAAAAAGCTCGGGGTTCCCATAACCCTTGCCATCCACCTTGATCTTTGCCGCGTGCGAGTCGTCACCCGCAACCAATAGCAAACCCCTATCACCAACAACCGTCTACCATTCATCATTCCCGTCATTAATTTAACTTCTAAATCCTGACTCCGCCTCCTTTATTCCCCGCTACAAACAACGGTTTTTCTTCACCCCCACATAAGCGGCAAACATACCCACCGCAAAATGGATCGTCAATACCAGTAAACACAACCAGGAAGCTTGCAAGGATGTGTCGATCACACTGTCCACCGCACCCAGTGTTTTGCTATCCAGCGAAGAAACCCCGCCCGACCAAGCCCAGTATGCCGAAATAAACGGACGACTCAGCCACTCGGCAAAACTCGGCAAAGCCAACACCGCACCTGACAAAGGCAGTTGGAATCCCACCAGATAAACACTCAGCAGGGATGACTGTTCCGCCGACTTACTCATCGCCGATATGCCCAGACAAATCGCCGTCATCGCGGCATTGACCGCCAACAACAAAGCTAGATGCATACTAAAATTGGCCGTTGGCAAATGACAAATATTCTGTACAAAAATAGCCATCCAAAACGATTGCACCACCACCAACACACCAAGAAATGCCACTTTGCTGGCAAGGTAACTCAGCGGATTCAGCCCCCCAAAACGCTCTTTCTCGTAAATCTGCCTTTCACCGGCAATTTCCCGCGCAGAGTTATTGGATGCCATCAAGGTCAGCAGAATAACCTGGAACATGATCAAACCGGAAATCAAACCGCCGGTTTTCAGGTGGTTTTTAAAAATATCCGCCTGTTGATTCGCTTCCTCTATCGGGTTCGCCGCGATGCTCTCCGACAAACTTTTGATCGGCTCGATGCCATCCAAGGCAAAAATCACCACCAGCACAGGAAATCCAATCAGAATGGCAATCTGAAGAAAAAGCTGCCCACCGTCACGAAGGAAAAGTTTCCAACGGCGAAACAGTAGAGTCAGAAACTGGACAAAAAAACCAGGCATCGCCGCTGACAAAGTGATCGTGCCATCCACGGGAACCCCCTCATTTTTCTGTGGAGCGACCTGGGCGGCAGAATCCAAAGCTTCGTAATAATTGGCCCGGTGTTTCTTCCATGACTGCGCCCAATCGTCGCTCTCTCGTTTTGCCAGTCGTGGATAAACATCCTCGGCTATTGTCACGCTGAAATAATGCTCTAACGCGCGTGGTTGCCCATGATAAACCACCTTACCTTCATGCAACACCAATACCGAATCATAAAGATCGAGATTCGCCAAACTATGCGTCACGTTGATCACTATACGCCCGGATTCCCGCGACAATTTATGCAAAAGCTTCACCACTTCCTGCTCGGATTTGGGATCCAAACCACTGGTCACCTCATCACAGAGCAGTAACACAGGATTGGTCACCAACTCCAAGGCAAGGGACAAGCGTCGTCGCTGCCCCCCGGAAAGCACTCTGACTGGCCGCCCCCTGATAGCAGTCAGCCCCGTATCCTCCATCACTTTTTCGAGCAAGTCGTGAAACGCTGCCCGGCCGCGGGTTCGAACCCTCAAGCGGATCGCCCCCCTGATGCTTTCTTCCACGGTCAGCAATTCGTAAGCAATACTGAACTGGGGAACGTAACCAATCTCGGAAGGTTCAAGATCCCCTTCCTCTGACAAGTCCCTGCCATTCCAATAAAGATTGCCTTTACTCTCCACATTCAAGCCCGCGATCACCTTTAACAAAGTGGTTTTACCGCAGCCCGATGGGCCAACGATCGCCATGAAATGACCGGGATGGATCTTTAAAGTGGCATCATCAATGAGATGCACTTCTTCGTCATCTTTCTCAATCGAGAAATAAATATCTTTTAGTTCGAGCACAGCGTGAGTTATGTTGAAGTTCGTTTAACGTGGGGTTTTAGACACAAGACTAATAATAATGTTCGGCAATGACGAATTAAAGCTAGGAAAAAATGGGCACGAAATCACGTAAGAATAGAAAAAAGAGCAAACAACAGTCCTCCACAGCCTTAAAATGGCTGCTCGTTACCTGTGGTTTGTTGGCTGTCGTTGTTTTTATCGGTGTTTTTGTGATCAAAAATTTCGCAATCAACTTTCTCAAAAGTGATTCCTTTCGTGATTATATAATCACCGCAACGGAAGAAAAGTTGCACGCAGATATTGAGCTACAACAACTGCGCTGGGAAGGCTCCACCGTTTACGCCGATACTTGGCGCGCGCAAGGCCATGCGAATGCCGCCTTTTCTAAAATAGAAATGGACGGCATGCGTGCCACTCTCGACGGGGTGGAGGACGCGGCCTTACAGATTCCCGAGATCCGCATCAATCAAGTTTCCCTGGAGTTTTCCAAACAAAAACGAGCAAACGACCCCTCAACTGAAGTCAAAGCACCAAGCCGCGACACAAAAACAAGCTCCTCCCCCATTCCCTCCTGGTTGAAAAACTGGGTCCCCAACAGAGTCGAAACCGGTGTGATTCACGTCGGGGCCACCAACCTGACCTTTCGAGATGAACAAGGAACCCAACAACTCGCCCTCACTTCTGTGGAAACTCAATCCAAGCCAATGAGCAGTCCCGGTTCCTGGGAGATCCAAGCGCGCAATGGTCAACTCTCATTAGCCAACTTCCCCACCCTCTCCATCCGCAAGTTTGAAACCCGCTGGAACCACAATGACATTTTCATCAACCAGGCTGAACTCGTTTTTTATGACAGCGCTGAAATCAGCGGCAGTGGCGACATTCTGCTTGGCTCCCGCCCTGAGTTGAACCTCGATTTGAAACTCAGCAATCTCGACACAGCAAACCTGCTCTCCGCCGATTGGAAGAAAAAAATCACCGGCACTCTTCACGGAGATTTCACCATCAAGGGCGAACCAGGCAAAAGAAGCAGTCTTATCAGTAAAGGTAAACTCCAGTTGAAAAACGGAGTCATTGAAGGACTGCCCATGCTCGAACTGATCGCCACTTACACCAAGATGCAACGGTTCAAACGCCTCGCGCTGCATCAAGCCAGTGCTGATTTTGTGAAAAAAGGCGACCGTATCGAGATCAGCAAGCTGATCCTGCAATCCGATGGCCTCACCCGCTTAGAAGGATCTTTCACCCTCGTAAACCGCCAAATCAGTAATGGTAAATTTCGTCTAGGTGTGACACCCGGCACCTTGCGCTGGATCCCCGGTGCCGAACAAAAAGTGTTCACCCAGGCTCAAGACGGATTTTTATGGACCCCACTGGTGATCAGCGGCAGCCTTGACCAACCTAAAGAAGATCTCACCGCCAGACTCACCGGTGCCGCGATCGAAACCCTGGTCAACGACGCTCCCGCTCAAGCCACCGATGCCGCCAAAAAAATACTTAGCAACCCTTCGGGCGCAATTGACACAGGAAAAAAACTGATCGACTCATTGATCCCGCTGCTGAAATAATTCGTAGCCCCCACCAAGCCTGCCCGTCATGATGTTTGAACACATTTTCAGAGGATTCATCGGAGTCACGATCCTGATCACCCTCTGCTTTTTGTTAAGCAGTGGACGCAAACAAATCAACTGGCGACTGGTCACTAACGGTTTGTTACTGCAGCTCACTCTCGCCGTCCTGATTCTCAAAGTGCCCGGCTTCGAATCCTTCATCGGTTGGGTTTCGTCACTCTTTCTGGTGCTCATCGAATTCACCGAAGCCGGATCCCGCGTCGTATTTGGCGATCTGCTGGACGTCCGCCACTACGGCATCGCCTTCAAATTACTGCCCACCATCATTTTTGTATCCGCGCTGACTTCGGCGCTCTACTACCTCGGCATTCTGCAACGCGTGGTGATGGTTTTTGCCTGGATCATGAAACGACTGATGCATCTGTCCGGCGCCGAAAGCCTCGCCACAGCAGCCAATGTGTTTGTCGGTCAAACCGAAGCTCCTCTGTTGATCAAACCTTACATCGCCGGCATGACCCGCTCCGAAATCATGGCCCTGATGACCGGTGGCATGGCCACCATCGCCGGCAGTGTGTTTGCCCTCTATGTCGGCATCCTCGGCGGAGATGATCCAGTCGCCCAACAACGTTTTGCCAAACTGCTGCTCACCGCTTCGATGATCAATGCGCCCGCCGCCCTGTTGGTGGCAAAAATCATGCTTCCTGAAACGGGCAAGGTGAATACGCGGATGGAAATCTCCCGCGAGCAACTGGGCAGCAATCTGCTCGACGCCATAGCCAGTGGCACCACCCAGGGTGCCAAACTCGCCATCAACGTAGCAGCTATGCTGATCGTCTTCATCGCCATGATCGCCATGGTGAATTATTTTCTCGGTTGGGTAGGGAATCTGGTTTTTATCGGCAGCGACGCGCAGGTCGGCCTGGTCGATTCCTGGATTCAACAATTGAGCGATGGCACTTTCAAACACCTATCGCTGCAAGCCCTTGTAGGTTTTCTCTTTGCTCCACTCGCCTGGGCGATCGGCGTGAGCGGCGGCGACACCTTGCAAGTCGGCCAACTGCTCGGCATCAAAACCGTCACCAACGAATTCATCGCCTACCAACAGATGGGCGAACTCATGAGCACTGGCAGTCTCAGCGGAAAAACCATCTTTGTCACCACCTTCGCGCTGTGCGGATTTGCCAACTTCGGCTCAGTCGGCATCCAACTCGCCGGCATCGGAGGCCTGGCCCCCGAACAACGCCCCACCCTGGTCGCACTCGGCATCAAAGCCATGATCGGTGGCACCATCGCCAGCCTGTTAACCGCCAGCATCGCCGGCATGTTTTATTCCCAATAAAAACAAGTTACTGTTTTTTTGGATTGATCCGCAATTTATTGCTCTGGCCACGCCCTCTTTCCTCAGCCCAAACCCGGTGAATATGTTTATAGATTCGATCAAGGATCTCCACTGCCTCCACTCGGAATTCCGCCGTGCGGGCATGGGTCGTGGTTGGGTAATGTTTGATCACCTGGGTCCAGACTTCATCGGTTCCGGTTCGGCTGGTCACGCCCTCGGCGACACTTTTTAGCCGGTCAATCGCATTTTTCCCCAAGGCCAGCGGAGAGCCTTCGCCCACCGCTTCAATAAAATAAAACCTCGCCGTCTGGGAGCCCGTGGTATCAACCGTCACCTCGTACACCCGAGCCGCGCCATCGACAACATACTGGTGCTGACTGACCGAGCTGATTGTATCCAATCGAGCAAGAAAACGTCCGCCTGGCAATTCAATTTCCCAAAAACCTTTGATGCCCGCATCTCCACCATTGTTTGCCTGGGCCGCCAGATTCCCCGTGCTAACAAAAAACAAGGCTAATAAAATCAGGCAAATCGTTGGAAGTTTAGTTTTCATCATATTCAGGTGTCGTGGGGTTGATATAAGTTTGAGATCAAGCCAATATCCACCTAGCTTGCCCATTCCCCTAGCCTTTTTTTAAATCGCTCGAATTTTTCTAGCAAACAAACATGACATCCAAAGCTTACCGTCCCAACGTCGCTGCCATCCTACAGAAAAGCGATGGCAAAATCCTGATCTGCCAGCGCGCCGATTTCCCCGACTGCTGGCAGTTCCCCCAGGGCGGCATCGATGAGGGCGAAATCGCTCTGCAAGCCCTGCACCGTGAGCTTGAAGAAGAAACCGGTTTGCAAATTTCGCACTACGAAGTGCTCGATAGCCATGATGGTTATCGTTATGATTTCCCCGCAGGCTCTCCACTTAAAAAAGGATTCATCGGACAAGAGCAAACTTATTACCTCTGTCGTTTCACCGGCCAGAACAGTGACATCGACCTCAACACTCACAACATCGAGTTCACCCATTTCCGCTGGATCAATCCCAACGAATTTCAAGCCGACTGGCTACCCGATTTCAAACAAAAGGTCGTCCTGCAAGCGATGAAAGATCTGCTCAAGATTTAATCTCGTTTAAACAGGCGATAAAAAGCAATCGCAAGCACTGCTACGCAAGTCCCTTTCCACAGCAACAACCACCAAGGCCGCCACCACGCCCCCGTTTGCACTTCGACCAGATCACTGATCCCGAAGGCAAAAAAGGCCATCGCGAAAACCAGAAATAATCCATGCTGATCCGCCTTCCCCTTAAAAATACAAAAGGCAAAAAAAACCGCCATCCCCATCCACAAAACCGCCTCAGCGTAATTGAACCAAAGAAATATCTGCATCCTCCCTACTCTCCCCATTCGCGTCCATTTTGACCATCGAAATCTTGGCGCAGTTGCTTCGCAGCCCCCTTAATTCCCAATCCCCAGCTCCCCCAACCACTGCGCACAAATCTCCGGCCATTTGGCCACCCGGTCATCGGTCTTTTTCATCCCAAACCCATGCCCGCCCTTGGCAAAAATATGCAATTCGGTCGGCACCCCGGCTCGCTTGAGGGCAATATACAAATGCGCACTGCCTTCCCCCCAGGCTTTGTCATTATGGGCCGCCACTAAAAAAACCGGTGGGGTGTTTTTATTCACCGCGATACCGCTCGCCAGTTTATCAGGATTTTTTTCATCCTGAATGTAGGCCGCATAAACCAGCACCGCAAAATCAGGCCGACTGCTGACCGAATCGATTTCCGCATCCTGAGGATATGTGCGTGGCTTATCATACTGAGACAAAACCATTGTCGCCAAATGCCCGCCAGCCGAAAAACCAAGAATGCCAATTTTTTTGGGATCGATCCCCCACTCTCCAGCTCGTTTGCGCACCAGACTCATCGCTCGCTGTGCGTCCTGCAGCGGTGCCTGGCTTTTATCCAAACCCTTTCGCCGCGGCACCCGGTATTTTAACAACACCGCAGTGATACCCAGTTGATTCAACCACTTACAAACCTCAGTGCCTTCATGGGACATCGCCAGAATATTGTAACCACCTCCGGGACAGACCAAAACCGCCGCACCACTGTTCTCAATCCCTTTCCCAGGACGGTAAAGTGTGATGGTCGCTTGGGTCACATTGGTCAGCCTCACCAAGCCGTCTCCCCGTTCAATCGTTTTTTCAGCAGCCACATCACCCTTCTCACCCGGCACCTCACCCGCCCAAAGCGGAATCGGCTCTCCTACCACCGAGCTCGGATCGGCAGTCAAATCACCAGCCGCAAGAAAAGTCACGGCCAGCAAAGCCGCCATTTGAAAGTTCAAGCGGCGCTTCAGCGTCGGGCAAATAAGGGGAGTCATTAGTTTCATCGTTATAATAAGAAGATCAGCAAAACCTCGCAGATTGTGTAGTTTTAAAAACTATTATAATTCATCGACAAATAAACCAAGGATAAAACGCTTTTAAAAGTAGAAATCAACGAACAAAACCTGAGCAAAAATCGTCCAAATATCAGAAGTAACACATCGACAAGGCTTCCCCTTTTTTGATAATATCCAAATAATAAGAGCAGCCTAGATAAAGCACGGCGAATGACAGCCAATAAACACGCCCCCTTCACTCGAGAAACCGAACGCCGCACCAGGCGCTGGTTTCCGTGGAATCTACTGCGACCTGGCCGGGGTACTGCCAAATTCTCCCGCAAACCCACTGCCGAGTCCGCTCCCAAGCAAATACGCATCGGCTTGGCTTTATCCTCCGGCGGCGCCAAAGGTCTTGCTCACGTCGGGGTTATACAAGTGCTCGAAGAAAATGACATCCACATCGACGCCATTGCCGGGTGCAGCATGGGCGCTTATGTAGGATCGTTATGGGCGGCTGGTTTTAACGGGCAACAAATGGCTAAACTAGCAGCGGAGTTGGACACCAATCGCGACATGCTCAAACTGGTCGACCCGATCTTCCCTCCCCGCCGCGGTTTCATTCACGGTGACAAGCTCGAAGACTGGCTGGCTCGCTCGCTCAAAGACGCCAGCTTCGACCAATTAGAAAAACCGCTCTACGTGGTCGCCACCGAACTCGACGGTTTTGCCCGTAAGGTTTTTCATCAGGGAGACGTGGTCTCAGCCGTGCGCGCCAGCCTGTCGATCCCCGGCATCTTGGAACCGGCAGTGCGTGATGGGGTGGAATATGTCGACGGTGGTGTCTCCGATCCCTTACCCGTCGACGTGTTGAAAGATCACGGTATCGATGCCGTTATCGCCGTGAATGTCATCCCCTCGATTGAAGATTTAAAAAACTGCCGTCTCAAAGCGCAGTTGATCCAAAAAAACAAACGTTGGTGGCAGCACCCCGCCTCCTGGCTCAATCAGAAACTCAACTATTTTGCCAAAGGCAACCTGCTCGACATCCTGCGCGGAGCGGCCATGGGTTCACAGATTCGCCTACTCGAAGAATGTTCCAAACGCGCCGACGTATTGCTGCGTCCCATCGTCTGCGATTCGAGTTGGCACAACTACACCAATTACGAAGAATACATTCAAACCGGTCGTGAAATCGCCACAGCCAAACTACCGGAAATCAAAGCCCTGATCGCGGCCTGCGATCAGGCTAAAACGCTAAACGCCCAATGAGCACCTTGTCAGCCAGACATCCATTGCGAAAAAACTGGGATCAACTGGATTCGGCTACCCTGCGCGAGTTGCAACTGAAACAGCTGCGGCATTTCCTCAAACAAACCGTCTTACCCTTCTCCAAACACTACCGCGAGCTTTTCCACCAACACGGCCTGAGTCCCGATGACCTGCAATCTTGGAATGATCTCACCAAGATTCCTTTCACCTCAAAGAAGGATCTACTGACTTCCCCCGAGCACCCCGACCGAAACAAGGACTTCGTCATCGTTCCCGATGAAGCTCTGCTCAAACGTCGCCCGGCCACTATTTTCCGAGCCCTTACCCGCGGTGCAGCGAACGCAAAAGCCAGCCTCGAACAAGAATACCGCCCCATCATGATGACCAGCACCACCGGTCGATCCAGCGAACCTGTGCCGTTTTTCTACACTCATCACGACATCGAGAATCTCAAGCTCACCGGTCGCCGCTTGATGGAGATCTGCGAGTCGCAGCCGGACTTCCGTCACATCAACATGTTCCCCTTTGCCCCGCACCTGGCTTTTTGGCAGGCCCACTACGCAGGCACCGGTTTTAATACCTTCTGCATCAGCACCGGAGGCGGCAAGGTGATGGGCACCTCGGGCAATGTGATGCTGTTGGGCAAAATCAAACCCGATGCGCTGATCGGCATGCCCACTTTTATCTATCACGTCCTGACCGAGGCGATCAGCGAAGGCGTGCGCTGCGACAGTCTCAAGCGTTTTGTGCTCGGTGGCGAAAAAGTTCCCAATGGCATGAGACGCAAACTGCGCGCGCTCGCGGCTAAACTGGGATCCGACAATGTCGAAGTGATGGCCACCTACGCCTTCACCGAATCCAAAACCGCCTGGCCGGAGTGCCCCGCCCACGGCACCGAAAAAACCGAGTCCTCTGGTTACCACATCTACCCCGATCTGGGCATCATCGAAATCGTCAATCCCGAGACTGGTGAAACCATGCCCGAAGGACAACCCGGCGAAATCGTTTACACCCCGCTCGACAGCCGCGGCACGGTCGTTCTGCGCTACCGAACCGGGGACTGCATCAGCGGCGGCATCACTTACCAGACCTGCCCACAATGTGGACGCAACTGCCCGCGTCTGCTGGGTCGCATTTCGCGAGTGTCCGACATCCACCGTCTGCAAATCGGAAAAATCAAAGGCACTCTGGTTAACTTCAATGATCTCGAACATATCCTCGATGACATCGAAGGCATCGGAGCCTGGCAGATTGAGATCCGCAAAAAAAATGACGACCCGATGCAGACGGATGAAATCATCGTGCACGCCCAGGCGCAGGACAACCAGGATGAAAATCAACTCTCTGAGGAAATCAGTCAACAATTCCAATCCAAAGCGGAGCTACGCCCTAACCAGGTAATCTTCCACGACACCGAAACTTTGAAAAAAATGCAAGGGGTGGGTGTCGCTATCAAAGAAGACAAAATCGTCGACCACCGCCCCAAAAATAAAAAATCCTGATTACCTTATTCATTCGTGCCATTGCTATCAATCGCGCTTAACATTTAAAAGATCCACCCCATGAAAAATAAAAAACAATTAGTGATCATCGACGGAGTGCGCACCGCTTTCTCAAAAATGGGCAGCTCGCTCGCCGCATTGGACGCCGTCGATCTCGGCACAGCGGTTATCACCAACCTGATCACCAAAACAGGAATCGATCCCGAGATCATCGACGAAACCATCTTCGGCTGCGTTTCCCAACCGGCCGAAGCCGCCAACATCGCACGTGTGATCGCTCTGCGAGCCGGCATTCCCAAAGAAGCCCCCGCTATGACGGTTCACCGCAACTGCGCCTCGGGTTTGGAAGCCATGACCACCGCCTCCGACCGCATGGCCGCCGGACACGGCGAAGTGTTCATCGTCGGCGGCACCGAGAGCATGAGCCGCATCCCGCTTTATTATTCCTACCAGGCCGCAGGCAAGTTTGCCCAACTGGCTCGATCAAAAGGTGCCATGGCAAAGCTCTCCTCCATGGCCGCGTTTCGTCCCGCCGATTTCAAACCCATTGTAGGCCTGATGATGGGACTGACCGACCCCGTCGCAGGTATGAACATGGGTCAAACCGCCGAACTGCTGGCGCGGGAATTCGACATCAGCCGCGAACAACAGGATCAGTTCGCGCTCGACTCCCATCAAAAAGCCGAAGCCGCCGCCGAAGTTCTCAAAGAAGAAATGTGCCCGGTCTATAACGAAACCAGCAAAGAAGGTTTTGTGCTCGGTGACAATGGCGTGCGCAAAGGCCAGACCATCGAAGCACTGCAAAAGCTCAAGCCCATTTTCGAACGCAAAACCGGAACCGTCACCGCCGGCAACTCGTCGCAGATCACCGACGGCGCTGTCGCCCTACTGGTGATGACCGAAGAGCGCGCGCAGAAACTTGCTCTCAAACCCATCGGACGCCTAGTCGATCATGCCTACGCCGGCTGCGACCCCAAGCGTATGGGCCTCGGCCCCGCCTACGCCATTCAGCGCATGGTGGCCACCTGCAAACTCAAACCCAAAGACGCCGACGTGGTCGAGATCAATGAAGCTTTTGCCACCCAGGTGCTGGCGGTGGAAAAATTGTTGCGCGACATGAGATTAACCATCCCTCCCAAAACCCTGAACCCCTTGGGAGGAGCGGTGGCGCTTGGACACCCGGTAGGAGCCAGTGGAGCCCGCCTGGTTTTAACCGCTTTAAAACAATTGCACAACAATGGAGGAAAACGTGCTCTGATTTCCTTGTGCATTGGCGGAGGACAAGGCGGTGCCGCCTGGTTGGAAAAAGTATAACCCAGATCGAAATATGAAAAAGATGCCCAAAAAGAAAACTGCTCGTAAAAAAGCTGCATCCCCGGTCAAAAAACCATCCCAGCTCATTCATCTGCAACACCGCGATGACCACATCGCGATATTGACCTTTGACCGCCCGCGCTCGTCCGCCAACATTTTTGACGCCGCTACCTTGGATCAACTCGACAGCTGCCTCGATGAAGTCCGCGACAAGTCCACCGCAAGCGGGTTGATTCTCAACTCAGCCAAGGACTCGATTTTTGTCGCCGGTGCCGATCTCGACGCCCTGCAAAACGCATCCCCGGAAGAACTGCGTATTTTGATCAACAAAGGACAGCAGGTTTTTCAAAAACTCGCCGACCTGAAAATCCCCACCGTCGCCGCCATCCACGGCGTCTGCCTGGGTGGAGGTTTGGAAGTCGCACTCGCTTGTGACTGGCGCGTCGCCAGTCCTGATAAAAAAACCAAGATCGGCCTGCCAGAAACCCAACTCGGCATCCTGCCCGCCTGGGGCGGATCAAGCCGACTGCCGCGTTTGATTGGTCTGCCCAAAGCGATCCCGCTGATCACTGCCGGCAAAACCTTGTCTGCCGTGGCCGCTTACAAAAAGGGCATCATTGATGAGCTAGTGCCCAACGAACGTCTGCTCGAAATGGCCACCCGTTTGATTCATCGCGGCTTGCCTGAGCGAAAAAATTTCAGCCTGAGCAACAACCACCTGTCCGCCCCGTTGATCGGACTGGTCGCACGGCGCAAAATCCTCGCCACCACCCGCGGCCACTACCCGGCACCTCTGGCAGCACTGCGAGTGATGACCCAGGGAGCTCCGGCCCCGCTCGACCACTCGCTCGAACGTGAATGTGACGAAGTACTCAAACTCGCCCAAGGCCCGGTAGCCAAAAATTTGATGCGCGTCTTCCAACTTCAGGAACACTCACGCAAATTGCGTTATTTGCCCAAATCAGCGGCCGACCCAAAAACCCAGATTCATCAAACGGCCGTCATCGGTGCGGGAGTCATGGGTTCGGGTATCGCCCACTGGCTCAGCACCCGCTCCCACCCCGTCATCCTGCAGGACATCAGCGAAACCCAGATCGCCTCAGGCATGCGCTCGATTTCCAAACTGTTCAGTGATGCGGTGAAACGCAGAATCCTCACCGGACTGGAAGCCAAACAAGCCCGCGACCGGATCCACCCTTCTTCTTCACCTGTTCCTCTCGACGATGTGGAACTGGTGATCGAAGCGGCTACCGAGAATATTGAGATCAAAAAGAAAATATTCCAGGATCTCTGCCAACGCACCGGCCCCCATACCATCCTCGCCACCAATACCTCGGCGCTGCCTATTTCCGAACTGATCAACGATCCCAAGATCACCCACCCCGAACGAATCCTCGGGCTGCACTTTTTCAACCCCGTACACCGGATGAAATTGGTGGAAGTGGTGGTACCGGAAAGCACTGATCGCAATCACGTCGAGGTCTGTTTGAAATTTCTCCGCGGCATTGGTAAACTGCCGGTGGTGGTGAAAGACAGCCCTGGGTTTTTGGTCAATCGCATCCTACTGCCTTATTTGATCGAAGCCGGTCGCCTGTATGATTCGGGCGTGGACGCTCGGGACATCGACCGGGCAATGCTCGCTTTTGGCATGCCGATGGGACCGCTCCGCTTGTTGGATGAAATTGGCCTCGATGTAGGACTGCACGTGGCGGGCACTTTGGAAACCGCTTTCGGCAAACGTTTCGAAATCCCCGGCATCCTCAGACGCATGGTTGATTGTGGCAATCTAGGGCGCAAGTCCGGGGGTGGTTTTTACCGCTACGACGGAGCATCCTCCGGCAACAATGAAGCCAACCCCGCAGCGCTCGAATGCCGTCGCAGCGGCAGCGAACGTGAACTGAGCCAACAGGCTATTCAAAATCGCCTGGCGTTATTGATGGCTAACGAGTCCTGGCGATGCCTGGAGGAAAAAGTCGCACAAAGTGCTGATGATATTGATTTTGCAATGATCATGGGAACCGGTTTTGCTCCGTTCCGAGGCGGTCCCATGACCTGGCTGCACGATTTTGGCCCTGGCAATGCCTGTGCTATTCTCGACCAACTGACAGGCAGCGAAGGCGAACGTTTTCTGCCCGCCGATTCACTGCGCAAAGCTTCACAAATTCCAGCACAAACACCGGAAAAAACCAGCCCAAGTCCTTCCAAATCAACTAAGACCGATTCCGAGGAAGACCTTACCCCACCCATCACAAACGAAAAAACTCCGCAAAACCAACACAGCGGCTCCAAAGTGATCGACACCTCGAAAATGTCCCCTGCGGAACGAGCGGCACTGGAATTAACCGAAGCGGCCAGAGACAAAGTCACCGGCCCTCGCAGTTTTTCTGCTTCGCTGTTCATGGGCGAAGCCAACATGGATGCCATCATCCCCTTCCCTCTTCCCAAACAGGAAGAAGAAAAACGCTCGGAAGAATTTCTTGCTGATTTGCAAAAATTCCTCGATGAAAAAGTAGATGCCGACCGCATCGACAAAAGCGGTGAGATCCCTGCGCCCGTGATCAATGGCCTGGCGAAAATGGGGGCTTTTGGAATCAAAATCCCCCAGGAATATGGCGGCCTCGGCCTACCACAAACCACCTACTCCCGCGCCGCCATGTTGCTCGGTGCCAAATGCGGCAGTCTGACCGCACTGGTATCCGCCCATCAGTCAATCGGAGTTCCCCAACCGCTGATCCTCTTTGGCACGGAAAAACAAAAACAAAAATACCTGCCGCGCTGTGCCGGCGGTGAAATTTCTGCTTTTGCTCTCACCGAACCCGATGTCGGATCAGATCCCGCCAAAATGGGCACCACCGCCACACCGAGCAAAAACGGCAAAAACTTTGTCATCAATGGAAAAAAACTATGGTGCACCAATCTGCATAAAGCCGGGCTGATCGTCGTGATGGCCAAAACCCCGCCTCCCGAAGGCGCTCCGCCCTCGGCTCGATCGATCACCGCTTTCATCGTCGAGATGGACAGCCCCGGCATCGAGATCACCCACCGCTGCCGCTTCATGGGTCTGAAAGCTCTTTATAATGGGGTGGTCACTTTCAAAAACGTGCGTGTGCCGACTGAAAACATCATTCTCGGTGAAGGGCGCGGATTGAAAGTCGCCCTAACCACATTAAACACCGGACGCATCACCCTACCCGCCGCTTGTGTCGGACTGGCCAAGGAATGTCTCAGGATTTCCACCGAGTGGGCTGCGGAACGGGTGCAATGGGGCTCTCCTATTGGCAAACACGACGCCATCGCACAAAAGCTCGCCAAGATGGCCGCCGAAACTTTTGCGATGGAATCGATCGTGCTCTACACCTCCGGCCTGGTCGATCGTGACAAAAAGGCCGATATCCGCATCGAAGCCGCTTTCGGAAAACTGTGGGGCAGCGAACGCGGGTGGGACATCGCCACGGAAACCATGCAAATCCGCGGAGGCCGCGGATACGAAACTTCCGAGTCGCTCAAGTCCCGCGGCGAAGAAGGCATTCCGGTCGAACGTTTCCTACGCGACAGCCGCATCAATACCATCTTCGAAGGATCGAGCGAGATTATGCGCCTCTTCATCGCCCGTGAAGCCCTCGATCCACATCTCAACGTCGGCGGTGCGGTGCTCAACAGCACCCTGCCGAACAAAGTGCGTTTCGAAGCATTACTGAACGCGGCCAAATTCTACGCTTGGTGGTATCCCTTGCAATGGGTGCCCGCCTTGTTCGGCACTTGTGGCTGTCAGGGGAAAATGCACCCTGGACTCAATCGTGAGATTCGTAAAGTGCGTGCCAATAGTCGTAAACTCGCGCGTAAACTCTTTCACGCCATGATCATCAACGGTCCCAAGCTGGAGAAAAAACAAAGCCAACTCGGACGTTTTGTCGACATCGGCTCGGAACTGTTCGCGATCACCGCGACTTGTTCCCGCGCCCAGCAACTGCTCGATCACGACGATACCGAGAACAAAGAGGAACTGTTAGCCATGGTCGAATATTTCTGCCAACTCACCCGCCAGAAAATCGACCGCCTGTTCCGCGATCTGTCGCAGAACTCGGATAACCAGGGTTATCAAGTGGCTAAACGCCTGTTGGAAAAAGAAAAATAAAAAACTCCCCATTTTTCCCGCTTACGGCTTGACCTCCGCCCCCATGATCCCGATGCTCGCAGCAGTTCCCACTCTCCAATGAATCTGCGCGACCAACTCAAAACCATTCTGCCCGACATTTTGCCGGCCACTCCTGTTGATTCGATCAAAGGCACCGAGCTGATCGAGTTGGTCAAATACCGGCTTCACCAGAACTACAGTGACGCCACCTTGCGTTATCACTTCTCCATCATGTCCTGCGACCCCTCGTCGCCGATCGCAAAGGTTGAGCAGGGTCAGGGTTATTATTTACGCACCACCACCATTCACTCCTTGCACAGCGCAAGAAACCTCATCACTCCCAGCCAGGGTTTGCTGGGGGAAAAACTGGCGCTCAGTGATAACGACGTCGACATCTCGATGTCCCGCGCCAACAAGTTCCGCGCGATTTTTCAACGTCACTGTGAAGCCCGCGCCCATTTCCCCTTCATCTTCGAACGCTCCTTTTCCGACTCGGAAGCCGGAGCCAATCGCTGGCGTTACCCGGATGCGGCCATCGTGCAATGGATGGTTGGCGACGTGGATGATGAACAGGGTTTTGTGCTCGACGACCAGCAATTAGAAGTCCAACGAATGATCGGCAGCGCCCCTTTCCGTGTCACCAGCGTGAAACTGAAACTCGAACTCAGTTATTCGACCCTGCGTGAAGACCTGTTCCAGTGCCTAAGCACTTCCGACTGGGCCGACTCCGCGGATTTGATCGTAGCAGCTCCCATCGATGACGAGCAAATGATCGAAGACATCCGCTCTTTTGCCAATACCTATGGCATCGGGGTATCCACCTTCGGCATGGAAGCCGACGCGCTCGATGATATGCCCGAGCCGGCCACTATTCACAATTTCCTCACCCGCGAATTCGAAGCGATCCAATCGCTGTTCACCTATCGCCGCATCACCATGCCGCGGGACAAAAAGAATTTCGATTGGCAGAAAATCCGGGAGCACCGTAACGATAACCCCGACTTTTCCCGCTTCGAAAAATGGATTTCCCGCTGCCTGGTTGACAAAAAAGCCTACAGCATCAACGAATTCATCAACCTGTCTCCATGCGACGACTCTTCAGACTCCGGGAAAGAAGCGGAGTCGGCTGCGTAGAGTCGAACGGCGATTCTGTTTTTTTCAGCTTACCAGTGCCCCCTTTCCAGCGTAAGTTGTCCCCGTGCCGGCCCTTTCCAACATCTGCATCCAACTGATCGAAGACAGCTTGCATGAGCTCGATCAAGCCCGTGCCTTGGAAAACGAAAAAGTGGTGCATCAACTGCGCGTGCTGACCAAACGCTTGCGTGCTGCCTGGCATTTAGCTCAACCCGTATGCGGTAAAAATCTTGCCCAACAACGCCGCAAGGCCCTGGCTGAAATCTCTGCTCAACTTGCAGCTTCGCGCGATCAATCCGTACAATTAACGCTGGCGGAGAAATTCCACCAAGCACATCCGCAAATTTCCGAAAAAACACTGGCCGCTTTATTCGAAGCTGCCACGCCGGACAAACAAGCTGCACACACTCCTTCTGTCGCAGATACAAAAAACGTTTTTGCCAGCGAAATCGATGCCTGGAAAGAAATCCAACTCGGTGACAAAGAGCGTTCCATCCTGCGTCACCGTTGGCGGCACAGCTTGAAAAAAGCTCGCTCCCTGGCTAAAAAAACCTGCCAATCCAGCTCGGCTGACCGCTGGCACGACTGGCGCAAAGCCGTCAAACGTCTGCGTTATCAGCGTGAATTCCTGGCAATGATCCATCCACGCATTCTAGGCAAACGCGATCTGCGTATCCGCCAACTCGGCACTCGCCTCGGAGACCACAACGATTTGGCCATTTTCACCAAACGCCTCACCCCAAGCGCCATGGCGGCAATGGAAACTGCCGAGCTGAACCAGCTCAAAAAAGCTCTCGCCATGGAAGACCGGAAGATCAAAGGAAACTGCCGCCGTCTGGGCAGGAAATTGTTTGATCAATAAGCTGTTTCTCTCACGCAATAGCGCCCCGCTCTTCATTTGACGACAGCCCGCCCCGCCTCCATCTTTGGCGCTCCATGAAATCTCGTTTTTTCCTTACCGGCCTTTCCTTATTTACCTCTCTGACCTTCGGCCTACAGCTTGCCGAGGCCGTGCCTTCCGGCACCGCCCCGGATAAAGCCAAAGGCAAAACCTCCCCCAAAAGCAAGGCGGTGATCGAAAACGAAGCCAAGCTGCGCATCGCCAACTTTGAAACTCCCGAAGGCTTTGTCACCAAACTGTTCGCCGATGAATCCCAGACCCAGAATTCGTCTGCCATTTGTTTCGACAGCAAAGGCCGCCTCTACATTGCCGAACTGCCTCGCTGGAAACAAGGTGTCGAAGACATCCGCGACAACCAGGACATGCTGTTCGAAGACAACGCCATCCAAAGCAGCGCGGATCGCCTGGAGATGTATAAAAACCACGCCGACCGCCGGCCACTTTCCCACTACAATACCGTCGGCGAACGCATCGTGATCGTCGAAGACACGAATCAGGATGGCAGAGCAGATAAACATTGGATCTTTGCCGATGATTTTAAAGATGCGCTCGACGGCCCCGGTATCGGTTTACTCGATTTGGGCAAAGGCAAGATGCTCTACACCAACATCCCTCACCTGTGGTTATTAGAAGACAAAGATGGGGACGGCAAAGTGGATCAGCGAACTTCGTTGCAAGATGGTTTTGGCATCCGCATGAGTTATTCCGGTCACGATCTGCATGGACTCGTGCGCGGCCCCGATGGCCGGATCTATTTTTCTCTCGGCGACCGTGGTTATTCGTTCACCACCAAAGAAGGCCGCACTTACCATGATCCCGCCCGTGGTGCGGTGTTCCGTTGCGATCCCGACGGATCCAATCTCGAAGAATACTACCGCGGCCTTCGCAATCCACAGGAATTAGCCTTTGACCAATTTGGCAACCTGTTCACTTGCGACAATAACGGTGACCAATGGGACAAAGGTCGTTTGGTTTACATCCTCGAAGGTGGTGACTCCGGTTGGACCGCCGGCCACCAGAGCATTCTGAATTTTCACCAGCAACTCAAGTTGCGCACTCAAACCTACGCTCACCCCGATCGCAAACGCATTCCGATGACCTCATGGTTGACCGAATCGCTGTGGGAACCTCAGCACCAAGGACAGCCCGCCTGGATTCTCCCCCCCATCGATACTATCTCCTGGGGGCCCTCCGGTTTTGTTTTCAACTACGGCGGCACCGCCTTCCCCGAACGTTACAAAAATCACTTTTTTATCTGCAACTTCGGCGGATCTCGTGCGGACATCGAAACCTTCGGCATTGAAAGCAATGGTGCAGGATTCAAGTCCACCGATCACCACATCTTCATGAAAGCCATGGGGCTGACCGATATCGAATTCGGCCCGGATGGCCAAATGTATATGAGCTGTTTCAACAACAACGGCTGGAGCAAACAGAACGTTGGAAATGTTTACACCCTCGCCAATGAAAAACTGCTGAAAAGCCCCGTGGTTCTCGAAACCAAAAAACTCCTGCTCAGCCCCTTCGATGACCGCTCAAATACCGACCTCGATCAGCTGCTCTCCCACCCCGACATGAGGGTGCGCCAAAAAGCACAATTTGCCTTGGTCGAAAAAAACCAAGCTGCCGCCACCGAATTACTCAAAACCGCCGCAGTCAAAAAAAACAACCCTCTGCTCAAACGCTTGCATGGTATCTGGGGACTCGGACAGCTCAGTCGAAACCACAGCGAATTATTAAGCACTCTTATTTTACTGCTCAAAGACGAACAAGTGAAGGTGCGCACCCAGGCGGCCAAAGTGCTCGCCGATTCTCGCAACCTCGAAGCGGGAGACGCCCTGCTCGCCGCCCTCGATGATCCCTCAGCTCAAGTTCAGGCTCAGGCCGCCATCGGCGTTGGGAAATGCAACAACGTTCAAGCGCTGGACAAACTCTTCGAGACCCTCACTGAAAATGACAACCAGGACGTCTTCCTTCGTCACGCTTGCGTGATGGGTTTGTGGTATCTGAATCAGAAGGAAAAAATGCTCAAAAAGATAGATGATGAGTCACCCGCCCTACGCCTCGGCCTGCTACTAACCCTACGTCGCTTGAAAGATCCCCGGGTGAAATATTTCCTGAGCGACTCCGATCCCAAAATTGTCGGTGCCGCCATCCGTGCGATCAATGATGAAAACCTGGAACACGCCCTGCCCGCTCTCGCCAAACATCTCGAAAAATACATCGGACTGGGGGATGGCACCTCTCTGCCCAAAGATCATCGTGATTTCATTCAACAAACCCGCTTGATCAACGCCAATTTCCGCCTCGGAAAAAATGAACACGCCAAACGCCTGCTCGACTACGCCGCCAATGACCGTTTGCCCGAATTTGTGCGCCTTGAAGCCCTCAACGCCATAGCGGAATGGCCTCATCCAAACGTCATCGACTCCACACTCGGCATTTTCCGCCCCCTGGATATCAAAACTCGCGACGACATCAGTAAAACGGTGCAAGCAGGTTTGCCTGCTATTCTTAAAGTCGCCCAAAATAGCCTGCTCGCCGCCGCCACCAAGCTCGCCGGACAGTATCAATTTGAAATCTCCGCCCCCCTGCTGATCCAGCAACTGGGCAACGCGCAAACCGATACCGCACTGCGCATCATCTGCCTGCAACAACTGACGCAACGCAAGGCTGCCGAATTGAACCCTTTGTTTGCTCAAATACTGAACGACAAAAATCCTCTGATCCGCAAAGAAGCCCATGCCGCTCTCTTGCAAATCGATCCCGCACGCGGCACCGATGAAACTCTCAAACTCGCCCAGTCTAAAAACCTGCAAGATCGACAGAATGCCTACTCTTTGTTAAGCGCGATCAACTCTCCGAAAGTAACCAGCCTGTTCACTCAACGACTCAATGACTTGCTCAACAAACAAGAGCCTGCAGGTAGCCGTCTCGACTTGATCGAAGCGGCCGCAAAATTCAAAAACCCCACGATTGAGAAAAAACTCAAAACTTACACCGCGTCTCTCGATTCCAAAAACATCCTCTCAGCTTACCAGATTTGCCTCGAAGGAGGCGACGTCGCCAGAGGCAGGACCGTCTATACCAACCACCCCTCCGGACAGTGCAGCAAATGCCACACCATCAACCGAAATGGTGGCATCGCCGGACCCGACCTCAGCGAAGTCGGCAGTCGCCAGAAATCAGACTACCTGCTCGAGTCCTTGGTCAATCCCAGCGCTTATGTGGTTCCCGGATACGGACTGACCATGGTCACGCTCAAGGATGGCAGCAGCATCGGCGGCAACTTGCTCGAAGAAAGCCCGCAACACCTGGTGATAAAATTTCCCGATCCTAAAGACAGCACAAAAAGCATCGAAAGAAAAATCCTGCTCAGCGAAATCAAAGACCGCCAGCCGCCGATCTCCGCCATGCCTCCTGTGGGTTTGTTGATGAGCAAATACCAACTGCGTGATTTGATCGCCTATCTCGGCAGTTTGAAAAAATAACGCCTTGCCCAGAAACGCCACGCTCGTTAATAGACAGGCAGGAAGTCCTGACCTAATATGGGACACTCTTTTAAAACACCGCCATGGACATCTCACACATCGCCAATCTTGCCCGCATCGAACTGACCGATGACGAAATCTCCCGCTTTGACGCCCAACTCAGTCAGGTATTGGAATACGCGGCCAAGTTAAAAGAACTCGACGTCAGTGGCATCGAACCAACCGCCCACGCCTACCCCATCTTCGATGTCGTTCGTGAAGACATCGCACATGATGAAAATTTCACCGCCGAAGAGGCTCTTTCCAATGCTCCCAGCGAAGCACTGCAACAGTTCAAAGTGCCCAAAGTCATGGATTGATCCACCTCGATCGCTGACTCTCTCATTTATTTTTCACCTAGCTTTATTTTTCTGATGCCAACCATCACCGAACTCCGCGCCTCTTATCAATCCGGCGACCTCACTCCGGGCGACGCCATTCGCACACTGTCCAAGACCATTGATAACACCGATGGTGAGATCAAAGGTTATATTTCCTACGACACTGACGCCGCACTCGCCGAAGCTCAAAACGTCGACCTTTCACTCCCGCTCGGAGGAGTGCCGATCGCGATCAAAGATGTCATCAATGTCAAAGGCCAGCCCTGCACTTGTGGCTCAAATTTCCTCGATCAAAAATACACCGCGCCCTATGACGCTGGAGTGATCAAAAAACTTCGTGCCGCGGGAGCCATCCCTTTTGGACGAGCCAACATGGATGAATTTGCCATGGGTTCCTCCACCGAGAACTCCGCCATCCAGACCACCCGCAATCCCTGGGACACCTCCCGTATTCCCGGCGGCTCATCCGGCGGTTCCGCCGCTGTTGTCGCGGCTAACGAAGCCATCGCCGCACTGGGTTCGGATACCGGTGGTTCCATCCGCCAGCCCGCCGCCCTCTGCGGTTGCGTCGGCCTCAAACCCACTTACGGACGCGTATCGCGTTATGGTCTGGTTGCCTTTGCTTCTTCGCTCGATCAAATCGGCCCAATGACCCAAACCGTCGAAGACGCCGCACTGCTCTTGCAAGCCATCGCGGGTCATGACGCCCATGACTCCACCTGTGTGAAAGATGCCTTACCCGACTACAGCAGTTTTGTCGGACAAGACATCAAAGGCCTGAAAATCGGCCTACCCAAAGAATATTTCGCCGAAGGCCTCGATGCCGAAGTGAAAAACACCGTCGAAGCAGCCATCGCCCAACTCGAGTCACTCGGAGCCGAACCGGTGGAGATTTCTCTCCCCCACACCGAGTATGCGGTCGCCACCTATTACATCATCGCCACCGCCGAAGCCTCCACCAATCTCGCCCGCTTCGACGCCGTCCGTTATGGTCGCCGCGCACCAGACGCCGACAACCTCATCGACCAGTATCGTCGCTCACGCGAACAGGGATTCGGAGAAGAAGTCAAACGTCGCATCATTCTCGGCACCTACGTTCTCAGTTCTGGCTATTATGATGCCTACTATTTGCAGGCACAAAAAGTCCGCACCCTGATCCGCAAAGATTTTACCGAAGCTTTTGAAAAAGTAGATCTCATCGCCTCCCCCGTCACCCCCACCCCCGCCTTCAAAATCGGCGAAAAATCCAACGACCCCATGTCGATGTACCTCGCCGACATCTACACCATCTCCGCCAACCTCGCCGGCATCTGCGGCATCTCCGTCCCTTGCGGCTTCACCCAAAGCGACGACAACAAACCACTGCCCGTCGGCCTACAACTCTTAGGCAAACCCTTCGCCGAAGGCGACCTGATCAAAGCCGCCCACGCCTACGAAAAAAGCACCGCCTGGCAGAAAACAGCCCTATAACTCAAATTAGGGGTCAGGCAACAATTCTTGACAAACCCTCTAGAACTACCTAACCTCCCATCATGGCGAGGCAGATCAGGGTCGAATTTAAAGGCGCTTTTTATCATGTGATGGCACGGGGCAATCACAAAAACCCCATATTTTCCGCCCCTAATGGAGCCGATGAAAAACTTTTCATCAACACCCTCGCTGACACTTGTGAGCGTTCGGGCTTCAGAGTATGGGCATGGATATTGATGAAAAACCACTATCATCTCATGCTCGAAACTCCACAGGGAAACCTGGTGGAAGGAATGTCCTGGTTACAAAACACCTACACCCGTCGATTCAACGTTCGACATCGGGAATGGGGACGCCTGTTTGGAGATCGCTACAAAGCTGTGCTCATTCAAAACGATAGAGATCAAAATCCAGGAGGATCCGCTGGTTATCTTTCCACCGTCATTGATTACGTGCACCTCAACCCGGCAAGAGCAGGCTTAATCAATAGCAAAAAAAACGAAAGCTTGCTCGACTACCCTTGGAGCAGCGCAGCCAAAGCTTACGCTTTAAGCCCCGGCAAACGCCCCGACTGGATGGCTGTGGACGACGGGCTTGCACTATTTGATCTTCCCGACAAAGTGTCCGGACGGCGGAAATTTATTTCCCGCTTGGATGACCGCATAGCGAGTGAGGAAGCTGAAAAATGTGGTTTACCTGAAATCGAAGGTCAAAGTTTGCAGAGCACCCTTCGACGCGGATGGTATTGGGGCAAAGAAGAATTCCGCGAGAGCTTGTTGAATCGACTGGAACAACGAGAACAAAAAACACCTACCAGTCGCAATTACACTGGAGGAAGCCAAGCCCTCGACCACTCCATACAGATGGCCGAAAAAATCATCTCCGAAGGGGTTGATTATTTTAAATTGAAATCCACTTCAGAAGAAACCTTCAAGCAGTTAGCCAAGGGATCGGTAGAACGAATCGCTGTTGCTTGGGCCATATATAAAAAAACATCCGTATCCCAAAAGTGGATTGCTAAAAGGCTAGGCATAAGTAACGCTGCCAATGTTAGCCAACAGGTGCGCAGATTTAATAAAAGTCCAAACGAACATCCTCTTCCTGAAGTGCAAAAATGGATAACACTGCACAGTTTTTGATTTTTGTTGCCTGACCCCTAATTTGATTATGCGCCACGACTTTTTATTTGATATCGGTAATGTTATTTTGAAGTTTGATTTCAGTTTGGCGGTGCGCCGCATTGAGGATCGTTGCTCAAAAGTGCACGCAGACGAAATTTTACCTACTATCTCAGATCTTACAGAGGGTTTAGAATCGGGGAGAATCAGCACCGGCGCTTACATTGCGGAGGTCAGTGAGCGCTTGGGATTCTCGGGATCCGTTGAGGACTTTATTCGGGCTTTTGAAAACATTTTCACACCTAATTTGGAAATGATTGCCCTGATTGATCAACTCAAACAAAAGGGGCACCGCTTATATTTGCTTTCAAATACCAACGGCATTCATGTCCCCTTTTTCACTCGCGAATACCCAGTGTTCGATCTTTTCTCCGGCGCAACCTACTCTCATGAAATAGGCTGCATGAAACCCAATGCCGGAATTTATCAAAGCGCCATCCAGCAATTTGAGCTCAAAGCTGAGAGCACCATTTACATTGATGACTTGGAAGCAAACGTTGTCGCAGGCAGCGATTTGGGTTTACTGGGCATTCACTACGATCCCGAACAACACCAACGCCTGATCAATGACTTGCGCCAGCACGGTATCGCAGTCAGCGACTGAGATCTTCCTGATAGAGCACTTTGAAGCCGGCATCGAGCAAAACGGAGGTTCCAAACTCCGCGTCTTCTACACTCAAAGCCAAAGCCGAACAGTCATTAGGCTGACTGAGCAAGGGGTAGGCAAAATTGATGTTGGTCTCGGCCTCCTGCAGTGCCTGTAAACAATCAGCCAATCCCACTGCACCATGTCGCAGCTCCACCACCACCAAATCCGTCGCACTGAAAGGGATGCCACGCTCCATAAACAGCGCCTGCACGGTATCCGGATCACTCACCAGCAAACGCACGATGGTTGCATCCGTCGATTCCTTGATGCTCAAGCCAAGCACCACCACGTGATGGTCATTGAGCAGCCTTACAATTGAAAGCAAAGCGCCCACCTGGTTTTCCAAAAAAACCGCAATCTGCCGAACGGCAGTGCCCGATATTGTAATTCCTCCGTCTTCCATTTGTTTCTATACCTGTCTCCCCTCTTTTACTCGACAGTCACACTTTTGGCAAGATTTCTTGGTTTATCCACATCACAACCTCGCGCCACAGAAAAGTGATAAGACAACAACTGCAATGGGATCACCGAAAGAATCGGGTTGAGGCATTCAATGGTTTCCGGCACATAGATCACATCGTCAGCAAGGCGATCCAGTTCATCATTGCCCTCGGTGGTGATAGCGATCACTGGCCCTTTGCGGGCTTTCACCTCTTCGATACTGCTTAGATTCTTTTTGAACACCGAATCTTTCGGTACCACAAAAACCGAAGGCAACTCTTCACTCACCAGAGCAATCACCCCATGTTTGAGTTCGGCACTGGCATGGCCTGAGGCAAAGATATAACTGATTTCCTTCATCTTCAGAGCTCCCTCCAGGGCAGTCGAATAGTTGAACTGCCTACCCAGGTAAAGCATACCTGGCGCATCTATATATTTCAGTGCGATTTCTTTAATACGATCACTCTGTTTCAGTACTTGCCTGATTTTATCCGGCAAGGCTCGAAGTTCTTTAATGATTTCCTGCCCGTCACTCACCGACATATCCCGCATTCG
>JASFYY010000049.1:0-79038 GCA_045046875.1 Verrucomicrobiota bacterium
TATAGCCTTAAAAGATAGAGATTAGGCTTTCTTCTTGTAAGAGGCGGAAGGCGAGGCAAGGTTACCTATAGTGAAGTGGAGAAGAACCAGGCTGATTGCGAGGAACGCGCTGCATGCCTTGATGTCATTTGTCAGGGACAATGATTTGGATCCCTTGCCGATTCGCAAGGACTTTGGAGATTATTCATTAGCAGGGTTTCGAGCGGACGCACGCTCGGGGTTTAACGTGGCTTTGTTAACCTTTACGACAGGCATGGCTTATGCAGTGATTGCCGAGTTGCCTATTTATTATGGTATTGTGACGGGTGCGGTGGCGGCAATTGTGGCGCCTTTGTTTTCGGGATCCCGGCATACGGTGTTAGGGCCGACCAACGCTACCGCGTTTATGCTGTTCAGTTATTTTGCGGTTTACCCACATCCTTACATGTTGGCTTTAATGCCGCTGTTGGTATTTATGGTGGGGGCGATGTTGGTGATTGGGGCTTATTTACGGGTAGCGGACTTGATTCAATTCATTAGCCGAAGTGTGGTGGTAGGTTATATCACGGCCGCGGCGGTGTTGATTATAGTGAATCAACTGAAGCACGTGATGGGGGTGGACTTACAGGTGGTGGCAGGTGAAGGAGGGGCGCGGACTTTTGTGAGTATTCTAAAAGCGACGGTGGAAGCTATTCCCCGATTGAATTGGGATGCCGTTATGTTGGGTTTTTTGACTTTGCTTATCTGGTATGTTTTGACGCGGTTGTTTAAAACCCTGCCGGTTTTTGCGATCACTCTTTTGTTGGTAACGGTGCTTTCAATTTTATTGAAGCTGTATGCAGGATTCGACTTCAAGACTTTTGCTGCCTTTAGTATTTCTGATTTGAAACCATCGATCCCGAGGTTTTCGGATGCGGGAATGATCAGTGATGTGAGCCGTCTATTGGGGGTAGCGTTTTCGATAGCTTTTTTGGCGGCCCTGGAAAATTCGTTGATGTCAAAAACCCTGGCAAGCCGGGTTGGTGACCGGCCTGATATGAATCAGGATATGCTGAGTGTGGGTATTTCCAATCTGGCGTGTTCAATGACCGGCGGTATGCCTGCATCAGGTTCTTTGACTCGGTCTTCACTGAATTTCACCAGTGGTGCGGTGAGTCGTTTGTCGAGTATCATCAGTGGAGTATTGGTTGCGTTGGGAGCGATTGCATTAGGGCCTTTTATGGTGCATGTGCCCAAAACAGCACTGGCGGTTCTGGTTATTTGTGTGGCGGGATCGTTGATCAACCGGCGTCATATTCGCGTGGCTTTGTTATCAACGCGGTCGGATGCGATTGTTTTGGTGGCGACTTTTGTTACGGCTTTGATAGCGCCGTTGAACGTGGCAATTTTCATAGGAGTGGGTATCTCCATTGTATTGTATTTGCGAAAAGCCAGTCGGCCTCACTTGACTGAATACGAGTTTATGGAGGATGGGCAACTGGCCGAGGCGGGCGGAAAAAAAGCTCGACCCAATCCTTCGATCTCCATCGTGCATGTTGAAGGAGAGTTGTTTTTTGGGGCGGCGGAACTGTTTCGCTCACAGATTCAAAAAACCTGCATGGATCCAAATTTGCGGATTGTGATATTACGCTTAAAAAACGCCAGGCATTTGGATGCCACCAGTGTGATGGCTTTGGAGGAACTGATCTTCTTTTTGCGATCCAGCGGGCGTGATTTGATTATCAGTGGAGCGACTAAAGAGGTTTACCGTGTATTAAGGGGATCAGGGTTGGTAGAGGTGGTGGGTAGGGGTAATATTTTCATGAACTCGCCGCGCCGCCCAAACCTTTCTACTCGCAATGCTCTGCTGCGAGCGCAAGAGTTGCTCGGCACGACCGAAGCGGAAGTGAAGATATTCTTCGACCCTTCAAAATAGAGGCAGCCGCCAGCTTTTTTACTGGGATAAGCGGCCTCAGCTCGTTCTTAATTCGCAGGTGTTGCAGGGGCTGGTTTTTTCTCAGCCTTTGCGGGAGAGGTATCATCTTTTGCTTTTTCTACCGCTTCTTTCTTAGCCTCAGCAGGAGCTTTTTTATCAGCTTTAGGGGCTGGTGGGGTATCGGCCTTTTTAGCGGAGGGTTTGCTGGCAGGAGCAGTGCTTGTTTTAGCCGCGTCTTTAGCTGGCTTGGTAGCTGCTTTCTTCTGTGCAGGTTTAGCTGCGGCGTTCACTTTAGGTTTTTGTGGTGCCGGTTTAGCCGGTTTCGCAGCTGCTTTCGCCTTGGGTTCAGGTGCTTTTTTAGCGGCGGGCTTAGGCGTCGCTTTAGCAGCTGGTTTTGGTGTAATCTTAGGAGTTATTTTAGGGGTAACCGCTGGTTTGATAACCGGCTTTTTCGGTGCTTCTACCACAGCTAATTTTTCGACCTTCAGTAATTTGAGTTTTTCTTCAATGCGGTCGAAAAACTTGGTGCCGCGATAGGCGGGCATGATGGACTCGTATTTCTGGCGGGCTTCGTCGGTTTTGCCGGATGCCAACAGCAGGTCGCCTTGACGAATCATGGCAAAAGGCGCCAAATCGGATTTCGGATCCTCGGAGAGAACTTTTTCGTAATATTTGGCGGCGTTCTCATTGTCGCCAGCTACCTGGTAGAGGTTGCCCATGGCAAAGAGCCCCTGGGTGTGGCGCGGGTGGCTTGTGAATTTTTCAACAAAAGAGAGCAGGGCAATTCGTGCGTCCTCGGATTTTCCAGAAGTCAGTTGCAGTTCGGCTTTGGTCAGCAAAGCATTGCCAGCCGCGATAGAGTTTGGGAAATCAGCGATCACCTTGTCCAGTTCCTCTACTTTACGTGAACCGGCGGCTTGTGAGTAAGCTTCGGCACCATCGAGGTGCTTTTGGCTGGTGACTCCGCGGAAAACAATCACCACACTGAGAACTATAGCAGCCCCTATAATAGCAACCAATACGGTTACTTTGTGTGTTTCGAGTTTGGAAATGACATCAGATATTTCCTCTGTGGTTTCTGCCACGGGTACTGGTGTGGATTCGGGATGTTCTTTTTTTTCCGTCATGGGTTCCTTAGATACACCAATAAATACAAAAATCGAATGAGAATATCATTCCAGTGTAATTCATCGGTGAGGCTGAAAATCAAACAGGGTACCTCGCGTTTGGCGAGATACCCTGTAAAAAATGTTCTGATACGCGATTAAGCTCCAACTGCAGCACGAGCTTCGTCGGCGAGCGGGGTGCTCAAGTAGCGTTCACCAGTGGAACAAGCTACGGTTACGATCAGTTTGCCTTTGTTTTCAGGGCGTTTGGCGAGCTCAATTGCGGCGCAAACATTGGCTCCGGAGCTGATGCCTACCAGCAGACCTTCTTCTTTGGCCAGTCGGCGCGCCATGGTGAAGGCGTCATCGTTGGATACTTTCAAACATTCAGAAATCAGCGAATCGCCGTCAGCAGTGTTGAGATGCAGGTTTTCTGGGATGAAACCTGCTCCGGTGCCCTGGATTTTATGTGGTCCGGGGGTCAGCTCCTCGCCGCTCAAAGTCTGCGAAATAACTGGAGAATCCTGGGGTTCGACCACGACGACCTGGAGGCTTTCTTTGCGAGGCTTCAAGGCTTCGGCGCAACCGGTAGCGGTTCCTCCTGTGCCTACGGCAGATACAATGATGTCAACGGCACCATCGGTGTCGTTCCAGATTTCTTCGGCGGTGGTACTGCTGTGAATAGCTGGGTTGGCCGGATTGGTGAACTGGGAAGGGATCCACGAGTTCGGAGTGGAAGCGGCGATTTCCTCGGCTTTTTCGATACAGCCTTTCATTCCTTTGGGTCCGGGAGTCAGCACCAATTCTGCGCCGAGCAAGGACAACAGGGTGCGGCGCTCAAGACTCATGGTCTCGGGCATGGTGAGGATCAGTTTGTAACCACGGGCAGCGCAGACAAAAGCGAGGGCGATACCGGTATTGCCGCTGGTGGGCTCGACGATGACGGTGTCTTTGGTGACCAGGCCTTGTTCTTCGCCAGCGTTGATCATGGCCATGCCGATCCGGTCTTTCACTGAACCAAGCGGATTAAAGTATTCACATTTGACGGCGATGGTGGCTTCGAGGCCTTCGCTGACATGATTGAGTTTGACCAAAGGGGTGTCGCCGACGGTTTCGACGATGTTGTTGTAAATTTTTCCGCGCATAGCTATTTGATTGGTTCCGGGATAATAATCAGACTTGTTGTTTTTATTGAGGGGAGTCAGGGTTGGCGCTTCAATTTCAGCGCGCCCTAACGACTTTTAGGAAATTAGCTTTTATAGGTTGATCGAGGGCAGTGCAAGGTGAATTTTCAGGAAATTGTCACCATAGGATAAGATGGGGCTTGCGCTTGTCATGACCTGTGCGTAAAGGAAGGCAGTTTTTAAACTGAAGAATTTAGAAAAAATAAAGGAGTTACGATGTCAGAATTGATTAGTGAAGAAGAGATCGATGCTTGGATGAAAAGGGTGCCTGAATGGGAAGCCCATCCAGGCAATATCAGCCGGGTGGCTGAATATGACGAGTTCATGGATGCGATTGATTTTGTGAATGGAGTGGCTGAAATCGCCGAAGAGGCGCAGCACTACCCCGAAATCAACGTGGTGGGCAGCGTCGTGACTTTGCGTCTGTCGACGGATGATCAAGGCGGGGTGACTTCGCTCGATTTTGAACTTGCCGGGCGGATTGATAACCTGCTCGACTGAGTTAGCTCTTGATTTAGAGCGATTCGGGTTGTTGCAGTAATTCGGAGATTCTCCCTAACAAACGTCCGGCGGCTCCTCCATCGAGGATTCGGTGGTCGAAACTGAGCGTCATGACCGCCTCTGTGGCTGGCAGAAATTTTTCCTGCTGCTCATCCCATACCGGCCATTTGATACCGCGTCCAAGACCGAGTACTAGATTTTGCTCGGGCAGCGGAATCGGGGTGGCCCAGACAATGCCGAATACACCAAAATTGGTGACGGTGGCGATACCGGGTCCCCGTTTGTTATTGTCAGCGGGTAAGCGTCTTTGACGAGCTTGTTCGACCAAGGCACTGTATTCGCCAATAAGTTCGTTGATGGGTTTTTTGTCCACATCACGAATGACAGGAACCAAAACCCCGTCGTCCACTTCCACTGCAAAACCGATGTCGATGGCATCAGGGTGAATGATTTGTTTACCGACCAGACGTCCGGCAACGGCGGTGTTTTCTGCGAGGGCAATAGCGAGGGCACGGATAATATAAAGAGTGGGGCCGGGTTTTGGTTGTACCGTTTTCCGGTGTTCGAGCAGGGTGTCCAGACGCACGGGTGAACCAACGGTTGCCAGGGGGCGGGTCCAGGAGCGGCGCATGGAGTCGGCTACGGCGATGCGCATCGGTGAGGCATCGGTGCGGTGTTTTGCATCGAGATCGGAAATGAAGCGTTCAAAGTCGTCAATGGTCACTCGTCCGGCGGCACCGCTGCCGGCGATGCCGGAGAGGTCGGCGGCGTGTAGGCCGAGCTCCTCCATGCGTGCTTTCATGCGAGGGGAGAGGTAAGTGGCTCCGGTGGCGGTGGCGGGAACCGGCAGGCCTTCGATCGTCGGCTGCACGGTGAGTGGGCGCTCGGGTTCGGTGACTGCTGGATTTTCGTCAGCGGTTGAAGCGGGCTGGTTTGGGGAGCGGTCGGAGACGGGCGGGGTTTGCCGAGTGGTGGCAGGGCTTTCGTTTTGCTCCTTCGAGTCGTCGAGCAGGCCGAGTTGTTTGGCGTTTTCTTCGGAAATCTCTAACCAACCCAAGGTGGCTCCCACTAGATAACTTTCATCAATGAGCACTTCGATCTTGTTGATCTTTCCTTCCACTGGTGTGGTGACGCCCATGATGGCTTTGTTGGTTTCTACTTGAAAAACCTCCTGATCAGCGGTCACTTCCTGACCGATTTTGATGTCGATTTCGACAATCACCGCCTCGGCGATCGATTCACCGAGTTGGGGCATTTGAATGGGAATAAGAGCCATGGGAATGAAGGTGCTAAGGGTGCTTGTGCTTGTGCTTATTCTATTTATTTAATAACGCAATAAATCACGTAAAGAAGCGGCGATGGATTGAGAAGCCGGGCGGTGGGTTTTCCACAAATCGGGATGGAAGGGGATGGGAGTGTCTTTTGCGTTCAAGCGTTTGGGAGGGGCGTCGAGCAGATGGAATCCTTCGCTGGTGACTCGTGAAATCACTTCAGCGTTCACTCCTCCCCAAGGGAAAGCTTCACTGACACACAACAGACGTCCGGTTCGGGCGACCGAAGCGAGAATGGTATCGGTGTCGATGGGTTTGACCGAGCGCAGATCCACAATCTCGATATCCCAGCCTTCTTCCGCGAGTTCATCGGCGGCGCGCAGGGCTTCGTGAACCATGGCGCTGTAGGTGACGACGGTGGCGTGTTTGCCGGCTCGCGCGATGCGCGCTTTGCCGACTGGCAGATTTTGACCTGGCAACTGGTCGGCCTTCAGATGGTAGTAGAGGTATTTGTGCTCACAAAATACCACCGGGTCGTCGATGGCGATGGCTTCGAGCAGCATCGAATAAGCGTCCTCCACCGTGGCCGGCGTCAGCACGATCAATCCGGGATATTGGGCATAGATGGCCTCCATGCTTTGGGAGTGAAAAGGTCCACCGCCTTCGGTGCCGCCGGAAGGCAGGCGCACGGTGATCGGGCAGGGGATGCCGGTGCGCCAGAACTGGGTGGCGGCTTGATTACAAATCTGGTTGATGGCGATAGTCGAGAAATCAGCGAACTGCATTTCCAGTACCGGCCGCATGCCTTCGGCGGTGGCGCCGACGGCACTGCCGACCATGGCGTCCTCACTGATGGGGGCGTCGATGACGCGCCCTGGGTATTTAGCTGCCAGGTTTTTGGTGGCCTTGAAAGCCCCTCCAAAAGAGCCGACATCCTGGCCATAAATATAGACGGATTCGTCTTCACCGAGAGCCCGGTCCTGGGCTGCCTGAATGGCTTCGAGGTAAGTGATGCTCATTGCCCGGGGCTCCCTTCTATTAATCCTTCGGCCAAGCGGGTTGTGGCGAGTGCTTGCCAGGTTTCTTGAAAGGGATCCGGTCCCGATTCCCGCTGGGCACAGAGAGTGGCTTCTTCGACTTGCTGTTGGATCTCGGTGGTCCACTGTTCGATTTCATCGGGTGTGGACCAGCCTGAATCGATCAGATGTTGGCGTGCCACTTCGATGCAGTCGCGTCCAAAAGGGGCTTGTTTTTTTTCTTCGGAAATGTAGGCGGCGTCATCGTGTTCACCGTGCCCGCATAATCGCAGTAAGTGGCCGACGACCAGTTGGGGGCCATGGCCAGCCCGTGCTCTGGCGGTGGCTTTGGCGAAGGTCTCCAGGCAAAGGCTGAGATCCGTGCCGTCCACACTGTGGCCTTCGATGCCATAACCGACTGCTCGATCAACCAGATCGGCGCAGGCGAATTGACGTTCGCTGGGAGTGGAATAGGCAAATTGATTATCTGCCACGGCGATCACCAGCGGAAGTTTTTCGATGGCCGCTTGATTGAGCGCTTCGTGAAAAGCTCCGGTGGAGGTGGCTCCGTCCCCGAGGCAGACTCCGCCGACGACATCTTTTTGGCCGCGGAAGCGTTTGCCGATCAAGCGACCGCTGACGACCGAAATGTGACTGCCCAGATGACTGATCATCGGGATCATGCCTTTGAGGATGTCACCGCGGTGGACGTTGCCGTCGCGGGCACGCATCGGACCTTCGACCGAGCCCAGATAGGTCCTGGCGGCATCGATGAGAGCTTCGCCAAAAGCCAGGCGGCCGGCCTGATCGCGAATCAATGGGCCGTAAACATCACCCCTACTTTGATCCAAAGCCAATGCAAGCCCGACGCTGAAAGCTTCCTGCCCTTTGCCCATGAAAACTCCACCGACGATTTTTCCTGCCCGGTAGAGGCTGGCAGTGCGTTCCTCAAAAATCCGAGCCAGCAGCATGTAACGAAAAGCCGCTTGATAGTGGCTTTCGGATTCGCAAAGTGGTTCTTTACCTTCTTTAATGTTGGCCTCTGCCATGCTGCTTGTTTTGACCTGCGAACTTAAACGTGGGCAGCCTGTTGAATCAACGGAATTTTCAGCAAAGCGGTTCCTTTTTTTTGTCGCTATTTGCTGTTCACACAGTGGCTTCTTCTTTTGTGCGATCCTTTTGCTCCTTCTCTTTGGAAGATTTGAATTGCATGCCCAGCGTTTTGGATACGCCGAACTCTTCCATCGAGACGCCATACATCACATCGGCGCGGCTCATGGTGCGTTTGCTGTGGGTGACGATGATGAACTGGCTGCTGCCGATGAAACGGTCGAGCACTTTGAGGAAACGGCTGATGTTCGATTCATCCAGTGGAGCGTCCAGCTCGTCAAGCACACAGAAAGGCGAAGGTTTGACCATGTAGATGGCGAATAACAAAGCCACCGCAGTCATCGAGCGTTCTCCCCCGGACAACAGGGAGATGGTCTGGAGTTTTTTGCCCGGCGGTTTGGCGATGATGTCGATGCCACTTTCCAGCGGGTCGCCTTCATCGGCGAGGATCAGGTCGGCCTTGGCGGTTTTGCCAAAAAGCTCGATGAACATTTCGCCGAAGTTTTTGCGGATTTGCTCGAAGGTATCGGCAAACATCTTTTTGGTGTCGCGGTTGATCTTGGCGATCACCGTCAGCAGTTCTTCCTTGGCGTTGATCAGGTCGTCGTGTTGTTCCTGGAGGAAATTGTGGCGTTCCTGTAATTCGTCAAATTCATCAATGGCGTCCAGGTTGACCGGGCCGATGGATTCGAGTTTTCCGCGCAGGAAGATCACTACTTCTTCGACAAAATCCCAGTCGGGCTCGGAAGCATCAGGCACTTCTACGGAGTCGGTGTCGATATCCGCATCAATATCGACGTCGATTTCGACCTCAGTGTCAGCGATGACTTCGTTTTCGTCGTTATTTTCCCCGTCGGTTTCGCCCGCAGCAGCGGTGCTGCGTTTGGCGTTGCGGTTCATCGCTTTGCGTTGGTCTTCGATCGCATTGAGCAGCGCATGGCTGTCGGGTTCAAAATGTTCGATTTCGATTTGGTAACGCTCACGAGTGGTCTGTTCCAGATTTTCGATGCGCAGATCGATCTGGGTCGAGGAGATTTCTTCCTTGCTGCGCTGCTCGTTCATCTGATGCGCTTGTTTGCGCTTTTCAGTGAGGGTTTCTTCGTTTTTATCAATGGCCGCGCGTTTCTCAGAACGGTCGTTGCGGATGGTTTCGAGCGAGACAGTCAGGCGTTGAGCCTCTTCGGTGGCATTTTTGATTTTGTCTTGCAGGCCGTCATTGTCACTGGTGGCGGTTTTGATGCGATTGCTGTATCCGCTGATTTCGTTTTTGCGTCGGTCGAGCAATTCGCGCAGCTCGTTCAAGCGGCTGGTCATCGGTGAGCGTTGATTCTCCACCGCTTCGCGTGCCCGTTTTTCAACAGCAAGTCCGGTGCGGACTTCGTTGAGCGATTCTGCGGCATCCGTTTCGCGGGTCTCGGCTAGTTGCAGGCGGTTTTTCAGGTCGTCGAGTTCAGTTGCGAAGTTAGCGAGTTTTTCCGCAGTGTCTTCTTTTTCCTTGGTGGAATTCTGCAGTTCCTCGTCGATTTCATCCTGGCGCTGAGCGACTTCGGTTTGCTCCCATTTCAGTGCCTGTAATTTGTTCTCTACCTGCTGCTGCTCCCGCTGCATCATGGTCAGTTGTCCTTCGAGGGTGGAAAACTGAACCTGTTTTTGTTGCAGTTTTTCCCGTGCGCTTTGCACGCTGATTTCGAGGTTGGAGACGTTTTGGGTCAGGGTGGAAACTTGTGCTTCAGCATTGGTCAGTTCTTTTTCCAATTGCTTGGTGACGGTGCTGAGCTCACGGATATCCGTTTCCCTTCGCAGCAGCGAGCTGCCTTCTTCCGAGCCGGAACCACCGGTGATGATGCCTTCGCAAGTGATGAATTCCCCTGTTAAGGTAGCAAAAGAGGTGTTTTCGCCCATTTCATCCCGCAGGCGCAGGGCGGTCGCCAGGTCGGGCACGATCAGCACGTCGCTAAGCAGTCGATCCACCAGTCCGCTGATTTTGCCGTCGCATTTGATCCGGTCGAGAGCCCAGGCGGTGGCGCCGTCGGGCAGTGAAAGGATCTGGCGGTCGTCGGCTGACGATGATGCGTTTTCCGCGACCAGTGAGGCTTGCCCCAGTTGGCCTTTTTTGAGCGACTCGATCATGCTCTCGGCGACCAGGGTGTCGGCGACGATGATGGTCTGCAGATGATTGCCCAGTGCGGCTTCGAGAGCCGGGATGTATTCGGAGTCGACTTCGAAAAATGAAGCCAGCGCTCCGCGCACTGATGATTGGAAAAGCTCGGGTTGATCCAGACCTTTGAGCACCGCCTGGGTGCCTTTGGCGAGACCTTCTCCTTCGGCGACCAGTTGGCGCAGCACTTCCAGTCGGGATACTTTTTCCGAATGAACACGGTGCAGGTCGGCCAGTTGTTGGCGCAGCTCTTCGAGTTCGCTGCGTGACTTCTGGTAGTCGCGGTCGGCGCTCTGGCGTTGCTGGTCGAGTTCCTCGATGGCGTTTTTGTGTTCGGTCACCCCGCTGGTGAGGGTTTCGATTTCGGCGCTTTTGCTTTGCTCTTCTTTTTGCAGGCGTTGGATCTCTTCGTCCAACTGGATAAAACGTTGCTGATCGGCTGCCAGATGACGGGTATTGTTTTCGATCCGGGCTTCGAGGGAAGCCAGTTTGCTTTCCAGGGAATTGCGCGTGTCGCGGGTTTTGGAAAGCGTTTCGGAAAGGGTGTGTCGTTCGGTGCGGGCTTGATTGGCGGTCTGCTGGTATTCGGTTAATTGAAGCTCTTGTTTGGCGATTTTTTCATCGATCGCTTCGAGCATGCTGTTGGTATCCTCCAAGTCCAGCTCCTGCTGGCTTAGCTTGTCGGTGGTGTTTTCTATATCAGCGGTATTTTGTTCGATCAGGGTGCTGAGTTCCTTGGCTCGTTCGGCATTGAACTCGATTCGGCTCTGTGCCGAATGCACGGCATTTTCCTGTTCGGCGACCGATCTCTGGGTTTCGCCGATTTTGGATTCGATGCTTTGGTATTCGTCGCGGGCTGAGGTGAGTCCCTCCTGCCCTTGCTCGATTTCGGTCTCGAGGGTTGTTTGCGCTTCGCGCAGCGAGCGGATGGAGTTGTCGAGTTCGGAACGCTCGGCCTGGTGCTCACGCCAGGTGCGGTGACTGTAATGCAGGTCGAGCACCTTGAGGTCGGTGTGCAGGGTTTTGAAGCGGCGGGCTTTGCCGGCCTGACGTTGCAGCGAGCGCATTTGGCGTTCGACCTCGCCGATGATGTCGGCGAGACGAACCAGATTGGCTTCGGTGTAGTCGAGTTTGCGCAGCGCTTCTTTTTTCTGTGCTTTGAATTTGGTGATGCCTGCGGCTTCTTCAAAAACCGCCCGGCGGTCTTCGGGTTTGGAACTCAGCAGCATGTCGATTTTGCCCTGCTCCATGATCGAGTAGGAGGTGCGGCCGATACCGGTGTCCATCAGCAACTCGCTGATGTCTTTCAGACGACAGGGGCGTTTGTTGAGCAGGTATTCGCTTTTGCCATCGCGGAAAACGCGGCGGCCGATCGAAACTTCGTCGAAGCCGGTGGATAACTGCTTTTCGCATCCTGAGAGGGTGAGGAAAACCTCAGCCATGCCGACCGGCTGGCGTTTTTCGGTGCCATTAAAGATAACGTCCGCCATCTCTCCGCCGCGCAGGGCTTTGGCCGAAGTCTCACCTAACACCCAGCGGATCGCATCAACGATGTTCGATTTGCCACAGCCGTTGGGTCCGACGATGCCGGTCACCCCTTCGTGGAATTCGAGTTTGGTTTTGTCGGCAAAGGATTTGAAGCCGTGAATGTCGAGAGATTTGAGGATCATAGTGATTTAAAAGGCAGTTTGGAGAGTGGCAGCAAGCTTTAAAACGCGATTATCGGAGAGTTTTTAAACTATCACAAGCGATAATCCATCGCACTGCTGAGACTCGTCGGTGAGAATGGCCACAAGATGTAGTGGTGTCAATATTAAAATGCCACAAGATGTAGTTTTTTGGCGGTTTTTCATCAAGCTTGCCTTCATCCCTACTTGCCAAAACAAATAGAATCCGCCAAGGTCTGGACGGGGGCTGAATTTAGGTCGAGTGGAGTTTTAACTGTAGAATTTTATGGCTGAAAAAATTGTGATTGCTTGTGGCGGAACCGGGGGGCATTTGTTTCCTGGCATTGCGGTGGCGGAGGTCTGTCAGCGACGTGGGCATGAGATTCTGTTGTTGATTTCGGAGAAGAAGATCGACTCGCTGGCGGTGGAGGGGTACGAGCATCTGAATTTTGAGCGGGTGCGTTCGGTGCCGATGCCGAAGCTGTTGTCTCTGGCAATGGTGCCTTTTGCTTTCCGCTCTTTGGCGGGTTTGTGGCGATGTCGGGGGATTTTGAAAAGATTCGATGCAAGCGTGGTGATGGGGATGGGTGGTTTCACTTCGACGATTCCGTTGATGGCGGGCCGGCTGCGTTCTTGCCGGACTTTGGTGCATGAGTCGAATGCGATTCCGGGTCGGGCTAATCGGCTCAATGCTAAGTTCAGCGATTTGGTGTTGCTGGGTTTAGAAGCTTGCGCGGATCATTTTGATGAGGGCAAAACCCAAGTGGTGGGCACGCCTTTACGTCCTGAGTTGCACCAGCATCCGCAGCGAGCCCAGGCGCGCCAGCATTTTGCTTTGGAGAAGGATAAAAAAACGGTGCTGGTGATGGGCGGCAGTCAGGGCGCGCGCGGGATCAATATGATGGTCAGTCAGGCTTTGCCGCAGTATGTCAAGGCAGGGGTGCAGTTGCTGCATATTGCAGGGGTGGACGATGTGGAGATGGTGGAGGAGGCGTATGCTGAGGTGGATGGAGCGGGTTGTGTGGTGAAGTTTTGTTCTGAGATGGGCTTGGCGTATGCGGCGGCGGATGTGGCGCTGTGCCGTTCGGGGGCATCGAGTTTGGCGGAGTTGGCGGCGTTTGGGCTACCTTCGGTGTTGATTCCCTATCCTTATGCGGCGGAGGATCATCAGACGAAAAATGCGCAGATTTATGAAAGAGGGGGTGCGGCTTTGTTGTATCAACAGGGGGATCTGGATGCGGGGAAACTGGCGCAGGTGCTGATAGATTTGCTTGATGATGACGAAAGGCTTGCGAAGATGGCAGATAAGATGAATAGCTTTGCGATGATGGATGCTGCAGAGAGGGTGGCTGATGCGGTGGAAGGGGGAGATTGAAAATTTAGTTGGAAGGGTTATTTAATTTGAAGATGGATTGGTCAGAGGCATTTGCGCAGGGGAAGGATGAGCCTTTGAGGGTTCATTTGATTGGGGTGGCGGGTTCGGGTATGAGCGGGCTGGCTTCTTTGTTCATGGCTTTGGGGCATCGGGTGAGTGGCTCGGACCGGGTGTCGTCGGTGGAGACGCAGCGTTTGCAGGGGGCGGGTTTGATTTTTTCCTGTCCACATACGGAGGAGGTGATCGAGGGGGTGGATGTGGTGGTGCGTTCGTCGGCGATTCGGGCGGGCAATGCGGCTTATGATGCGACTTTGGCGGCGGGTCTGCCGATGTTGAAGCGGGCCGAGGCGCTGGCGGCGATCATGAATGGGAGCAAGGGCATTGTGGTGGCGGGGACTCATGGCAAGACGACGACTTCGGCGATGTTGTCGCACCTTTTGCGGGTGGGAGGGCTGCGGCCTTCGCATTATGTGGGGGCGGAGATTCCGATTTTGGGAACCAATGCGTATTGGGAGCCGGAGAGTGAGTGGTTTGTGGCGGAGGGGGATGAGAGTGATGGTACGTTGGTGAATTTTTTCCCAGCCTGCTCGATTTTGCTCAATGTGGAGGAGGAGCATTTGGATTTTTATGATGGCATTGAGGCCATATTGGCGGTTTTTAGGCAGTTGCTGGATCAGACTTCGCAGTGTGTGGTGTACTGTGCGGAGGATGCGCATGCGACGGCTTTGTGTGAGGGGCGTGAGCGGGTGGTGAGTTATGGTTGGGGGAGGTCTTGTGATTATTCAGCCGAAAACCTGAGGGTCTCAGGTGGGGGGACGGCTTTTGATTGGTATCGTGGGGGGGAGTTGGTGGGGGAGCTGCGTTTGAATATTCCCGGCAAGCACAACGTTTTGAATGCCTTGGCGGCAGCGGCTCAGGCGAGTGAACTGGGGGTGTCGTTTTCGGCGGTGGCCGAGGCTTTGCAGACTTTCCAGGGAGCGCGGCGGCGTTTTGAAGTGAAACATGAATCGTCGGATTTTGTGGTGGTGGATGATTATGGCCATCATCCGACGGAGATCGCGGCGACGATTGCGGCGGCGAGGGAGCGGGTGCGTGGGCGTTTGGTGTGTGTGTTCCAGCCGCACCGTTATTCGCGTACCCAGTTGCTGCGGGATGAGTTTGGCAAGGCTTTTGATGGGGTGGATGTGCTGTGTGTGGCGGATATTTATCCTGCCAGTGAACGTCCGATCGAGGGCGTCAGTGGCGAGACGATTGTTGAGGCGGTGAGGGAGTTGGGGCAGGTGGATACGGTGATTTCCTGTCCGGATTTGAAAAATATCCATCAGGTGGTGGGCGGGGATTTGATCGAGGGGGATTTGATTTTGAGTCTGGGGGCGGGAGATGTGCATGAAGTCACCAGCCGTTTGAGTGAGGATATTCAAATTTTGGAGACTTTGCGTGGGGTTTTGGATGAAGCGGAAGGGCGGGTGAAGCTGTATGAATCGATGAGTCGTCATACCACGATTAAAATCGGCGGGCCGGCGCAGTTCTGGGTGGAGCCGACTTCGGTGGAGGGGTTTGCTCGCATTGTGGCGTATTGTCATGAGCAGGAATTGCCGCTGACGGTGGTGGGGCGCGGATCTAATTTATTGGTGGGTGACGGGGGGATTGTTGGGGTGGTGATGCATCCGGTGACCGGGGTGTTCGCAAAGCTCGAGGTGAAGGGGGATGAAATTCATGCAGGGGTGGGGATTCGGCTCAAAAGGTTAACCGCGGCGGCGCAATCGGCGGGCCTGGGTGGTTTGGAGTGGATGGAGGGCATTCCGGGAAATGTGGGTGGGGCGATTCGCATGAATGCGGGAGCGATGGGGGCAGAAACTTTCGACCGGGTGGTCTGCGTGAGCTATGTGGATCAGCAGGGCGAGATACGTAAAAAGACGGTGCAAGAGATTGAACATCAATATCGTAATGTGCCCGAGTTCTCGCAGAACTATGTGGTGTCGGTGATTTTCCGGGGCCAGCCGGAAGATACGGTATTAGTGGCTGAAAAAATCGAGCTGTCGAAGCAAAAGCGTAAGGATGGTCAACCGGTGGCGGCGAGTGCGGGCTGTATTTTTAAAAATACCGACGAGGTGCCGGCGGGCAAGCTGGTCGATGAGCTGGGTTACAAAAACCGACGAGTGGGGCAGGCCAGGGTTTCGGAGGTGCATGGCAATTTTATTGTTAATGATGGCGGTGCGAAAGCGGCGGATGTGTTGCAGTTGATCGAGCAGATTCAATTGGCGGCTAGGGAGCAGCGCGGTATTGAGTTGGAAACCGAGGTTCAGATCCTCGGCCAGCAGGAACCGGTTTGAGGGAAGTATTTGAGATTTTTAATTTAAGATTTGAGATTTGTGATGAATATGAAAACGTTAAAGGTGGCGGTTCTCGGTGGTGGGCCGGGATCGGAGCGGGAGGTGTCGCTGGCTTCGGCGGCGGCGGTGGTGAAGGCGCTGGAGGGGGAGGTTGCGGAGGTGACTCTGGTAGATGTAGCGGGGCCGGATTTTGTTTTGCCGCAGGCAGTGGATATTGCCTTTAATGTGATTCACGGGACTTACGGGGAGGACGGCGACTTACAGGCTGAGCTGGAACGCCGGGGTGTGGCTTATACGGGGGCGCGGGAGTTGAGCAGTCGATTGGCTTTTGACAAGGTTAAAAGCAAACAAGTCTTTGTTGATAAAAACGTAAAAACTCCCATGGGTCGAACTTTAACAGCGTCTTGTGAAAAGCCGGAAGAGTTCCAATATCCTTGTGTGGTCAAGCCGCCGAGTGAGGGGTCAAGCGTGGGGGTGCATATCGTGCAGGGTGAGGATGAGTGGGTGGCGGCGCTGGCGGATGCGGCTAAGTATGGAGCGAGTGTTTTGCTGGAAGAGTATATTCGAGGCAAGGAGTTGACGGTAGGGGTGGTGGGTGACGAGGTTTTGCCAGTGATTCACATTGAACCTCGCTCGGGTTTTTATGATATGAAAAACAAATATCCGTGGCTGCTGGATGATGGTGGCACGGACTATCATTGCCCGGCGGATTTGCCCAAAGAGGTCACGGAAGCGGTTCAGAGCCTGGCTTTGCAGGCTCACAGGGCTTTGGGGGTGGAGGTTTATTCACGAGTAGATTTGCTACTCGACGATAAAAACCAATCCTATGTCCTTGAGCTTAATACAATTCCGGGAATGACCGAAAGCAGCCTGTTGCCCAAGGCGGCAAAAGAGGCGGGTTACACTTTTTCAGCTATATGCTTGAAAATTATTGAGTTTTCCTTAATAATACACAAAGACGTATGAAATCCCAATCGTCATCACCCAAAGCTAGACGGAAAGCGGATCCGTTTGATTTGTCTCGACGGCGGGTGGTGGAATCGTTGCACGTGATGGATGTGATGGATACGAATCATCCGATTCATCAACTGGAGGCGCGTACGGGCGACCGCAAAAAGCGCAAGTTGAGACGTTCGCGTTGGGGCTTGCGTTTTTTAAAGGTGGCAGCGGTGGTGGTGTCGTTGATCAGTTTGACGGCTTTTGGGCAATGGGCTTACCAGCGGGCATTTTTTGAGAACCCTGATTTTTGTTTGAAGACGGTTGAGCTGGCCGTTCCTGAAGGTTTTTCTGCTACCAAGGTATTGGAGGTGGCCGGGGTAGAGCAGGGGATGAAGATGATGGGGATTGATCTGAAAGGCATGCGTGATCGTTTGAGCGAAATTCCGCTGGTTTCCAAAGTGGAGGTATCGCGTGAATTCCCTGATAAGTTGATGATTGTCATCGAGGAGGCTCGCCCGATAGCTTGGTTGGCTTGTCCGGCTCAAGGGATTGAGCCCTATAAAGAGGGAAATGGATGGTTGATTGGTGAAAAGGGAGACTTGGTCAAGTGCGAGGCGGTGACGGCCCGGTTGGCGAGTTTGCCGGTGATCCAGGTGAATGATGTGTATGTGTCCGAGCAGGGCACGATGACTGATTCGCCAATTATCAGAGCGGCGCTCGAGTTGATGGAGGTGAGTAGTTTGTTATTGAAGGGTGAGGGCTTGGAGATAGTGGAGGTGGTGGCTACTAATTCGTATTCATTGCAGGCTCGTTATAGCAATCGCATGGAAGTGGTGTTTGGGTTGTCGGATATGCAGGAGGCCTTGATGGACTTGCGCACTATTTTGGAGCGTACCCGGGCTGATGGAAAACTGTTGGCTACGGTGAATTTGCGGGTGAGAAGAAATATTCCGGTGACCTATTACCAGCCTCCGGTTGCCAAACCGGTAGAGTTGGAAGGGGAGAGCGAGAGTGATGGAGAGGAAAAAACGAGCAAAAAGGAAGTAAAGAGAAGTTGAAGTATTGATACTTGCGCTGATCCGGTTATCGTCCCGTAATTAGGGTATGGCTGAGTAAGAGTATGGCAAAGTCGAATATTTACGTTGGGCTCGAAATCGGGACTTCCAAGATCTGTGTGGTCGTGGGAGAAGTGCGCGGTGATGGCGCGATCAAAATTCTTGGAGTGGGGCAACACCCGTCGTCGGGGGTTCGCAAAGGAGAGATTGTCGACTTTGCCGCAGCTCAAACCTGCCTGCACGATGCTTTGGTGAATGCCGAGGATCGTAGTGACATGATGGTGGACGGGGTCTGTCTGGCAGTGACCGGATCACATATCGAGAGTCTGAGCAATTGTGGTTGTATTCGGGTGGCGGATGAGAACAGTGAGATCTCCAGTGTGGATTTGGAGGAAGTGAAAGAAATCGCGCGTGATGTTGCCATACCGGATAAAAATGCGGTGGTGCATACCATCGTGCAGCATTATTACGTGGATGATCAAGACAAGGTGCTCAATCCCGTGGGCATGCTGGGGCAAAAACTGCAAGCGGATTATCATATCATCCACGGAGTGAAAAACCGCATTCAGAATACGATTCGTTGTGTGCGTGAGATACCGATGGAGGTGGAGGATATTGTATTTTCCCCCTTGGCAGCAGCGCAGGTGGTGCTCAACCGTGAGGCCAAACAACAGGGGGCGGTGTTGATTGACATCGGTGGTGGCACTGCGGATTATATTTTGTATCTCGACGGGGCGGTGATGGCCTCGGGAAGTCTGGGATTGGGAGGGGATCACATCACCAATGATTTGTCGGTGGTATTAAAAGTGCCGATGTCCAAAGCGGAAAAGTTGAAACTGGAGGAAGGCAGTGTCGGGCATGGATCTGCGGAAGTCGAAGGGGTGGTGGATCTGGAGGCAGGCAGTCATTATGCCGGGGGCGAGGTTGAGAAGTCTTTGGTGAATCAAGTGATCACCATGCGCTTGAAGGAAATTTTGGAACTTATTTACAAACGACTGGGCAGCACAGGTTTTCTGCCGCGAGTGGGCAAAGGCATTTATTTGACTGGTGGCACCAGTTTGATGGATGGGATTGAAGAACTGACCGAGGATGTTTTCGGACTTCCAGTGCAAAGAGGCAGTGCGGCGAAGATGACAGGACCGGCGGCTATTTTTGAAAATCCCCAATACGCCACGCCGGTTGGCTTGGTTCGTTATGCGCAATTATTGGATGAACAACGGCCGCATAAGGGCAAAATCAGGGCATTGGGGCATACTTTGGCAGGAATATTTGGAGGGGGGCGTTGAATAAGTCATTTGGGGAATTTTTTCTAATTGTGTAAAAAGGATAAAAAAGATTTGATCTATGGGCCAAGGCTCTGTTTGATTTGTGACGCAGAAAGGTAAAACGATTTATGATAGAATATAACGTGAGTGAACAAACGGAGATTCCAGAGGCTAACGGCTTCTCCGTCAAAATAATCGGAGTGGGTGGATCCGGGGCCAATGTGCTGGATCGAATGGCTCTCGAAGGCAGTGAGGCCGGAGATCTGCTGACGATCAACACCGATGTTCGGGCACTCTCGACTTCTGTATCGAGCAATAAAATTCAACTGGGTAAAGAATTGCTGATGGGAATGGGCGCTGGTGGTGATCCTGAGCTGGGACGTGAGGCATCCTTGGAAGCTGAAGGTGAGATCCGCGATGCGGTGCGCGGCTACAGCATGGTTTTTGTTTGTGTCGGACTAGGCGGGGGAACGGGATCGGGTGCTGCGCCCGAGGTTTGCCGTATCGCCCGTGAAGAAGGCGCTTTTCTGGTGGCCTTCACTTCCTTGCCTTTTGGTTTTGAGGGAAAACGACGCATGGAGCAGGCGACCGACGCGCTCAAGGGGATCGGCGAATATGCCAATGCGGTGGTGACTTTTGAAAATGACCGCATGGGTGAGTTGCTGGTGGCCAAGGAGGGCATTCAGCAGGCTTTTGCCGCTGCGGATAAACTGATCAGTCAGAGTATTCTTGCGACAACCAACATGGTGACTCAGCCGGGTATCATCCGTCTGGGCATGGATGACTTGCTGACGGCATTGCGCAACCGCGATTCCCGTTGTCTGTTTGGCTTCGGTTTGGCTAAAGGTGATAACCGCGCACAGGAAGCTCTGGCGCAGGCCTTGAAGAGTCCGTTGATTGATAAAACTTACTTGATGGATTCGGCTGAGAATGTGTTGATTCACATTTCCGGAGGCGATTCGTTGACGCTTTATGAAGTGGAGATCCTTATGGGCGAACTGGCCAAACATGTCAGTGATCAGGCTCAGATTCTATTCGGGGTGGGCACTGATAAAAAGCTAGGCAACAGTTTGGCGGTGACTTTGATCTCTTCGGTGTCGAGTGAAAAAATCGGCCCGAGCGGGAGCAGAAGAAAAAAGGAAGAGGATAAAAAAAAAGCCCTGACGAAGGATGATTCGGGCAGTGATGACGATGGAGGCGATGATGATGGAGGAGGGGGAGGTTCGGCAAAGCCGGGAAAGTCATCAGCTAAGGTAGAGACAAAGGGGAGCGCTGGCGCCGCCCCGCCTCCGCCGGATGATTTGGAGTTGAATGCGGAGCCTGGAGCAGAGCTTCAGGTGGAGGACGATACCGATGGGGCGGAAGAATTAACGGACTCGGGTGTATCTGAAGAAATAGAAAAAACTGAAACAGTTGTCGGCGACGACGAAGAATCAGCAGAAATCTCATCAGCGGCTACTGCGGAAGCCGCTGATGAGATTTCTGCTGAGGAAGAGGTCGCTGAGGAAGAGGTCGCTGAGGAAGAGGTCGCTGAGGAAGAGGTCGCTGAGGAAGAGGAGCCTGGCCAGGACGAGGAGGAGATCGACGAAATTGATCCAGAGCCTGAATTGGAACAAGAGGTGTCGGCAGATCAGGAGTCGTTCAACGATGCCAACGATGAGCAAGAGGATGAAATCATCGCAGAAGAAGCTGAAGAGGTCGTCGAAGAGGAAGAAGTGGAGAGTGGGGTTGAACTTAAGGTGGATGCGGAGGACTTGCCATCTGGGTTGGAGGAAGAAATTTCGGAAATTGAAGCAGAACTCAAGAGCATCAATCAGCAAATTGAAGAATTTGATGAGGCGGAAGAGTCGGCTGCGGAGACCATTGTTGAATCCGCGCAGGATTTGGATGATGAGCCAGAAGCGGCAGCGCCTGAGCCCGAGCCTGAAACTGATCCAGTTGATGAGGTAGAAGCGCCTGATTTGATCGAGGAAGAAAGCGAGGATTCAGTTTCGGCGATAGAAGAAATTGATGAAGTCGAAGAGGAACCTGCGGTGGATGAGGTGCCGGAAGAAGCGGTGCCTGGTCAAGGCATGGCCAGCCTGTTAGGTTTGACTCCAGTGAATGTGGACGAAGGCTCCGATGAGGTTGCCTTGCCGACGGATGAACCGCTTGATGAGCAAGAAGACCTCGAACCTGAGGTTGAAGCGGACGTTGAACCTGAAGAAGCTGCAGCGGAGGTATCGCCATTTGAAATAGATGACGAAGAAGAGGATGACGAGGGGGCGGCAGAAGTAGCGGAGGAGCTTGCTGTTTCGATTGAAAAGGAGCAGCAGGTTGATGAACCGGAGGAGGAAGTTCCAGCGCAACAAGAGCAGAAGAAGCCGTCCTTGCCTATGTCAATTCGCGATTTGGCGAAAAAGAGCATGCAAGATCAGCAAGCGGGTCAGGCTGAGGATGAGTTGATCGTGCACGCTTTGGATGAGGTTGATGGCGATGACGAGGCGGATGAAGATGAGGAGGCGAGCATTTTTGATGTGGGTGATGAGGAAGAAGGAGATGAGGAAAAGGTGAACGTGGCCGATGTGATTCTTTCTGCGGCAGCAGGTGACGATGGGGATCAAGAGATCACCCTGAGTCGGGTGGATGCGCCCGAAGACGAAGACGACGATGAGGAGGAGCTTGAAGAAGAGCTTGCGGATTCTGCTGAAGAGCAGACCGATGAAGATATTTCCCAATCCGATCCGGAGGATTTCCCCGATTTGGGAAAGGGTGAAAGCGGTGATGAAAAACCAGGTAAAAGCGGCCCTCGGAAACAAGGGGTGTTGGAGCTTGAACCGACGGCAAAAGGTCGTTTTGCTAAAACCGATCCGACGATCGTGGAAGGGCAGGATTTGGATGTGCCCACTTTTTTGCGTGCTCGTAGGGACTAAGCTGATATGTGAAGGCTGGGATGGATAAATAGAGTGTATGCATGGGTTGGTCGCTGGCACTATAAGATGAAAAATTATAAACACTGATTTCACTGATAGTGAAAAAATATCCTCAATTTAGAAATGCCCTGTAGTGTGAAATCTTCGATAGAATTGATATGAAAAAATTACTCAAAACTTCCCATGTGCTCGTCGCTGCAAGTCTGGCGCTTACTTTCACGGCTGCCGCTGAGAATTGGCCGAATTGGCGTGGTCCTAACAATAACGGTTCGACCAGTGAAAAAGGATTTCCCGATAAGTTTTCTAAGACTGAAAATCTGTTATGGGAAGTTGATTTGCCGGGTGACGGGGCATCGGCACCGATTGTGTGGCAGGATGGCATTTATCTGACATCGATCGACGAATCGGTGGATGGAGTGGTGGCGATGAAGTTGGATCGCAAGACGGGCAAAGTGCTTTGGAAAAAACCTTTTGGCAAAGGCATGCGTCAGGATGACCGCAGCACTTACGCGGCTCCTTCGGCAGTGACCGATGGCAAGACGGTGTTCTTTTTCTCCGGCACGGGGGATTTGGTTGCTTATGATTTGGATGGCAAGGAAATCTGGGCTCGTAACATTCAGAAGGACTATGGCACCTTTGCTTTTGGGTGGACTTTCTCGACCAGCCCGGTGTTGTGGGATGGCACTTTGTATCTCCAGGTTTTGCAGCGCGATGTGGCGGTGGATGACAAAGGTTTTAAGGATCGCATCAACGAGTCCTACCTTCTGGCGATGGATCCGGCAACGGGTAAGGAAAAATGGCGGCACATCCGCCAGACTCCGGCTTTGATGGAATCACGCGAAGCCTTTTCGACTCCGGTGCCCAGTGAGCATAACGGACGCAAGGAATTGTTGGTGGTGGGGGGCGATTACCTGACCAGTCATGATCCGCAGACCGGTAAAGAGTTGTGGCGTTGGGGCACCTGGAATCCGGATAAGGAAAAATATTGGCGCTTGGTGCCTTCGCCGGTTTATGGTGATGGCACGGTTTTGGTTTGTGGACCTAAAAGTGCACAGGCCTATGGGATCAAGGCAGGGGGATCGGGCACTTTGGGAGACGACGCGATTGCTTGGAAAAGCGAGGGTAAGTTGGTGGCGGCGGATGTGCCGACTCCTTTATATTATCAGGGACGTTTTTATCTGCTCAACGGGCGTAAAAAAGTGATCAGCTGTATCGAACCCAAAAGCGGCAAAGTGCTGTGGAGTGAGAAGTTGAATGCCAAAGTGAAACTGGAAGCTTCGCCGACTGGTGCGGATGGGAAAATCTATATCATCAGTCATTTGGGTGAGGTGTTTGTGGTGAAAGCGGGTGACCAGTTTGAGTTGATCAGCGAGTCGAACATGGGCGTGGCTCAGAGCACTTACATCCGTTCGCCGATTGTGGCAGCGCAGGGAAATTTGTTTATCCGCGCTAATAACAAACTGTTTTGCGTGGGCAAGTGATGAGCTTTGGGCGAGCGTTCCAAGCGGTGGTCCTAGTGGCTGCCGCTTATGTGATTTGCTCTGGTTCGGCTTTTGCTCAAGCAGCGGAGGGACAGGCGGACGTCTATGCGGGCAAGGTCATAAAGGATTTTAAATTTGGTCAGGGATTGATTCTGGACCGGATGAAAAATGCGCCCCGACTGGGCGAGGTCGCTCCGGATTTTATTCTCAAGGATGCGACGAGTGGCAAGATCCTGCAGTTGAGCCAACTGTGCAAGAACAAGCCGGTGGTGCTGATGTTCGGCAGTTCAACCTGCAATGAAACCGGACGATCGATTGAGCCGATATCCAGATTATCGGAAAAGTTTAAAAATAAAGTGCAATTTGTTTTGGTTTATATCCGGGAGGCCCATGCCCAGGACGGCTTGAACTTTGGCATGACGGGTAACATCGATGATCCGAAAACATATGCCGAGCGATCGTCAGTGGCTGCTGCTTGGAAAAAAAACAAACAGATCCCATTTCCCGTGCTGGTTGATGGTATAGGTGACCCTATGGCGGTGCGTTGGGCGGGGTGGCCGGTGCGTTTGTATGTGATCGATCAACAACAGAAGATCGTTTATGCCGGTCAGCAGGGGCCGTGGTTTTATAATCCTGGCAAGTGGTATGAGCATAGCGGCAAGGTGAATATTGTCTCCGATGCTGATCGGATTGGATTGAGTAAGGGCAGTTTGGAGGAGTTTTTGGAGGGTTTTGAAGCGGTGGGCGATAGCTCGAAGAAATGAGCGGGTAGGCGATCAAGCTTGTCAGGGCTTGGGTGAGGCGTAACTGAGTTGTTTTGCTTGGCGATTAAAGCCGGGAAGTGAGTGCAGAGCGGCCCAGTGACGGTATTGCCAGGATCTCCAGTCCTTGTTTTCCATTTGTTTTTGTTCGTCACGGCTGACTTTGAGTATTTGTTTCCGGGCTTGTCTGGCGGCGGCACCAAAATGCTTTTGATTGTTGGCGATGAGCTGCAGGGTGGGCCAGGCGGGTGGGCCGAGCTTGGTCAGGTAGGGGATATCGATCCGGTGGTTTTGTTTGTCAGCTTGCAGGGCTTGTTGATAGTTGTAGCGCGCGACAAAAGCATGATCATCTGGGCCTTGCACAATAAAGAACAACAGGAAAACAGCGAACAGGTTGGCGTTCACCAGCCAGGAAAATTTGCGTTGTTGGTGGATTTTGATGGCCAGCAAGACAAAACCTACGACGACGAGAATCAGGAAAAAGGCGACGTAGAGTCGCAGTAGGGAGAGGTGGTAGGTGTCGACGTAGAGTTTCAGTCTGAGCAGCACACTGCTGACGAGCAGGAAGTTCTGTGCGATCCAAATGTGGGCGAGAATTTTTTGGCCCGGCGCATTGGTGACTTGTTTGTCCTGCTGGAAAATGATGAGCAATACGCTGGCGGCTAGGGCGACACAGGCAATTAGATTGTAAACACCTTGATGCACATACTCACTGAAGTTGACGTCACTTGGCAATGCAGTTTCCATCCAAAGGTAAAAAACGTCGAGGGTGTTGGCGGAGAAAAAGATCACATTAACGGCGATGAGCAAAAGTCGGCTGCTCCAAATACTGGCGTTCAGGTCGTTTGGGCTGGCCCATGTTAAGGGCAGTTTTTTTCTCAAGCGAATGAGGTCGAGGGAGAGCGGGGAGCGGCTCAATAACGAGAGCAATAAAAAGCCACTGCCGATCCAGAAAAGAATGCGCAGGATGGAGGGGAATTGAAAGGTGCCGATCCAAGAGAACAAGGTTGTGAATAGGTTTTTGATTCCATCTCCCATGATGGCGTTTCCGTTGGAGAATAGAATGAGAAAAATGAGGGTGAGCAAGCTGGTAGGTAAAACGATTTTCGCCCAGCGACGGGTTTTTTTCAGGTTATTATTAAAAGTGGAAGTCCGGGTTGAGTGGGCAGTTTCCTGCATGATGCGTTTGAGGTGATAGCAGGTCAGATAAATATCGAACAGCCCGAATAAACCTTCCAATGCACGTCGCCAGTAGGGAGCGATCTGACGGTGGAGGAAATGACCGGAGGCGTAGATGGTGAGTATAAATATAACCAGCCAGTTAGAGAATGAACTTTCAATGGAGGCTTGGATGGCAGTTGCTGCCATCAAAAAATAGAGCAACAGGTCTTTCCAATCGGTAGGACGGGCGGGGCGATTGATGCGTAGGGCAAACCAGATGAGACCACAAAGCAGAGTGACTCCTGCCCCAAGAGTGATGCCAAAGGTGAGGAAATCCGCAGCCAGAATCAGTAGAAAAATGGAGAGCCGAAGTTTGACCTGCGAGTTTAATGCCTGTGGCGTTTTTTGTGGATGCGGATCAGTGGTAGCTGACGCAGGTAGTTTCGAAGGGTAAAGTGGTGAGTCCATGTTCCTACCTTGGGCGACTGATGTGAAAGTGGTGTGAAGTTTGTGTGAAAAAGAGATGAAAAGGCAGCGGTTAACGATGGGCTTGTTTTTAAAATAGGAGAGGTTAGTATAGCTCCATGAAATTAAACTCCCTTCTTTTTATTGGCATGGCTTTTGCCGTTATTGGAAATCTACAGCCGCTTGCCGAGGCGGCGCCAAAGGTCAAATTGCAGCGTGTTTATGAGAGCCTGGCAGTGGAGCGTCCGGTGTCTATAGTGATCCCCCCTGATGGCAGCAAACGGCAGTTTTTGGTCGAGCAGACGGGTAAGGTGAAAATCATGCCGAGCGATGACAAAGGTAATGAGTCCAAGGTGTTCCTCGACTTGTCTGATCGTAAGATGGCGGAGAAGGATTTTGAAGAAGGTCTGCTGGGCTTGGCTTTCCATTCGAAATTTGCGGAGAACGGCAAGTTTTATGTGAGTTATTCGCAGCAGGGTCCGAAGCGCACCCGGATCAGTGAATTCAAGAGCGCCGATGGTCAGACGGTAGATTTGTCGAGTGAACGTATTCTGATGGAGATTCAGCAACCGGAGTGGAACCACAATTCGGGTAATTTGTTGTTCAATCCGAAAGACGGTTTTTTATATATTTGTGTTGGTGACGGGGGACTCAAAAACGGGGTTTTCATGCTGCCGCAGAAGTTGACCCGTTGGAATGGCAAAGTGTTGAGAATTGATGTTGATGGGAAATCACCAGGACGTGAGTATGCTATTCCCAAGGATAATCCGTTTGTGGATGTGCCTAACGCCTGTCCGGAGATTTATGCTTTTGGTTTCCGCAATCCCTGGGGATCGTGGATCGATCCCGAGACCGGTATTTTCTGGCTGGCTGATGTGGGGCAGGATCTGTGGGAGGAAATTGATTGGGTTGAAAAAGGAGGCAACTACGGTTGGGAGTATATGGAGGGAACGCACCCACAAGTGTTCCGTAAGGAGTTGATGAAACTGTTGATGCGCAAAGCGAATCCTCCGCGCGGTACGCAGTTCATTGATCCAGTGTATGAATATTCGCATGCGGATGGATTGAGCATCACTGGTGGTTTTGTCTATCGAGGTGAGAAGATCCCGGCGCTGCAAGGCTATTACGTTTATGGTGACTGGAAGCTGGGAACGGTCTGGGCATTGAAGATTGATGAAAAGAGCAAGAAGGTGATCGACCATGTGGTGCTGTTCAAAGCGAAGGACAATGCCGAGGAGAAATTCAACTGGACGGCTTTTGCTGCTGATAAGGATGGTGAAGTGTTATTGCTGAACTGGGACGGACGGATTTTCAGGATGGTGGGGGAGTGAGCGGTGATGGGGATGATCTGGAATACTTGGTGAGATCGTCTTTGGATGAAGAAATTTTTAGACCACGGATGTCACGGATAGCGCGGATGGGAGAAGAGTTTTGAGAATAAGAGGGGGATCACGAAGAAGTATAAAACTGCTTTTTTTTGCAGCATGTTTGGCGGTGGTGTTTTTGAATAAGCTTGCTCCGGGATGTTTTGCTAGGGAAGCGGGTAAGTTGAATGTGCTGTTCATCGCGGTTGATGACCTGAACTGTCGCTTGGGATGTTATGGTTTTAAGCATATCAAGTCTCCGAATATCGATCGACTGGCGAAGCAGGGATTGCGTTTTGACCGTGCTTATTGTCAGTTTCCTTCCTGCGGTCCGAGTCGGGCTTCGGTATTAACCGGGCTGAGGCCGAACAGCACAGGGGTTCTTCATAACCGGATTCGTTTCCGCGATGTCAGTCCGGATGTGATCACTTTGCCGCAACTGTTTCGACAGAATGATTATCATGTGGCGCGGGTGGGGAAAATTTTCCACCAATCCGTGCCCACGGACATCGGAACCAGTGGGCCGGATGATGAACGGTCCTGGGATGAAGTGGTGAACCCTCGTGGGCGTGATAAGGAGGAAGAACATCTGCTCACCGTTTATACTCCGGATTTGCCTTTGCCTGATCAGATGTGTTATCTCAAGGCTGAGGGCAGTGATTTGGAGCAAACCGATGGTAAGGGCATCAGTGAGGCGATCCGCTTGCTTGAAGCGAATCAGCAGCGTCCGTTTTTCATCGCGGTGGGTTTATACCGTCCACATATTCCCTACATCGCACCGAAGAAATATTTTGATCTGTATGATTTTAATAAAACGGTGCTCCCTGTATTACCTGTGAATTATCGTGATCGCGTTCCGCAAGCAGCCTTGGCTTCCACTCCGGTGTGGCCTAATTTTGGCACCACGGATAGAGAAGCCCGCGAATGTGTTCTTGCTTACGACGCCTGTGTTTCTTTTGTGGATGCACAGGTGGGGCGTCTGCTCACAGCGCTGGATCGGTTGAAATTGCGCGAACGGACTTTGATTGTCCTGTGGGGTGATCATGGTTACCACTTGGGCGAACACGGTTTGTGGAGAAAAAATTCACTTTATGAAGAGTCGGCGCGGGCACCGCTTATTTTTGCCGGAGCAGGGATCAAGGCAAATGCCGAGGGATGTTCGCGGCGAGTGGAGTTCGTTGATATTTACCCAACGATTGCCGACTTGGCCGGGTTGAAAGCTCCTGATAACTTGGAGGGAGTCAGTTTGCGCCCTTTGTTGGATAACCCGTCAGCAGAATGGAAACGACCCGCTTATACTCAAGTGCAGTTTCGTGAGACTCCGGGTTATGCGGTGCGCTCCGGGCCTTGGAATTATGTTGAATGGGGAGAGGGCGGTCGTGCGGGGCGGGAACTGTATGATCAAGTCAATGATCCCCGGGAATTGAAAAATCTGATCGATAACCCTGAGCATGCACAGGTTCAGGTGCAATTGAAATTATTGCTGAGGAAGAAGTTCGGCGGTGAGTGAGGGTATTTTTTTTGGGAGAAAGTTGTCCTACATTATTACTGCAACTTTTACAGCGCACATCTGTTTCATTGATTATGAAAATACCCCTTAATGCTTTGTTGGCCAGTTTATTGCTGTTTGCTCTGTTGCCGGCCGCCTACGCTCAGAACCAGGGGGGTGATGAGCGCTTGCGGCAGGTTTTGAAAAGATTCCCAGAAGCGGATCTTAATAAGGATGGCAAGCTCGAGCGTGAGGAGTTGGAGCAGTATAAAAAAAAGAGGCAGGGAACCCGGACGGGGGAACGAAACAATGCTTCAGCGCAGTTGGCACCCACTCATCAGGATGTGAAATACGGGAAACATGAAAAGCAGGATTTTGATATCTGGTTGGCCAAATCGAAAGACGGCAAAAAAACGCCTTTGGTGATATATATTCATGGTGGAGGATTCCGGGGCGGCGACAAAAAGAGGGTGAATGCTACTTGGGTGAAATCTTATTTGGAGCAGGGTATTTCCTTTGCTTCGATGAATTACCGTCTCAGCGATGTGGGGGCTTATCCGATGATGATGAATGACGCAGCGCGGGGTTTGCAGTTGATTCGCTCAAAAGAGGACGAGTGGAATTTGGACTCAAAACGCATCGCTTGTTTCGGGGGCTCGGCGGGAGCGGGGATTTCCCTGTGGCTGGCTTTTCACGATGATCTGGTAGACGAAAAAAGTGAGGATCCGGTGGCTCGTCAATCGACCCGGATTGTCGCTGCCGCTACGTTGAGTGGTCAGTCTACTTACGACTTGAGAACCTTCAGGGAATGGTTTGAGGTTCCGAATTTGAAACCGCACCCGGCGATGGATGCCTTTTATGGGTTGAGGGATCAGGAGGACTGGAAATCCGATCGGGTGATAAAGCTGATGGAGGATGCTTCAGCGATCACTCATTTGGACAAAGATGACGTGCCGGTTTTCATGACTTACGGCAAAGGGGATTCGCCGGTTGATGAAAATACCAATCCGAGCGTGTGGGTGCATCATGTGCGCCTGGGGATGAAGCTCAAGCAGGCGATGGATAAATTGGGAGTGGAAAACCACTTAAGCTGGCGGGATCACCCGAGTAAAGAATACAAAGATCTGCACGCTTTTTTGAGTGAAAAGGTGCTAGCCGATTGATGGGCACATTTTTATTAAGCCAGTTCCGCTTCAAGCAAGCCATATAGCCGGTCGACTTCGGCAGCGGTTTCTGGATCGAGGTGAAAGCTGACCGGGCCACGGGTGAGGGTGTTTTTGAAGATGCCTTGTTTTTTGAGTAGGTATTTTTCCACCGCAAGGAATCCGTCGAGACTGGTTTGCAGGGAGATGAGCGAGGCGATGGGGGTGGATAGTCGGTAGGCACTTGCGTCATCTCCGGCTTCGAGCGCATTCCACAACGCGACTTGGGCTTTGATGATTTCTGCGCCGGGCATGGTGCCGGCGATGCCGCGGCGATAACTATCGACCAGGCAGATGCCGCCCGAGCCTTCGAAGATGACAGCTTGTCCATCGGTGGCGTCACGTAGGGCTGAGAGGTTGGGGCCGATGGGGGTGGCTTCGGGTTTGAAAAATACCCGATCGGCACCGAAGTCCTTGAGCAGCTGGGCTTGGGTTTGAATGGGCAGGGGTTTTCCTACATAACCACTGGCGTCTTGAACGATCAGGGGAATGGAAATCGCTTCGATGATGGAGGTGAAGTAGGCGACTACTTCGGCATTGCTGAGTGCGGTGGCGATCGGTGGAATGACCATGACGGCAGCAGCTCCAGCGGCTTCCGCATGGCGGGCGTGGCGGACGGCGGTGTGGGTGGATTCGGCACCGACGCTGATGACGGCTCCGCCGCGGTCGCCGGTGAATTCACAAGCCTTGCTGGCGAGCTCGTCGCGTTCTTCGCTGGAGAGACGCAGGGTTTCCGAAACCATCGCCATGGTGATGCCTTGCGCACCGTTTTCAAACAGCCAGTCGATTTCACTAGAGAGAGTATCAAAGTCGATCGACAGATCGTTGTGGTAAGGAGTTTGGAAAACGGGGTAGAGACCTTTCATGGGTGGAGGGGTAGGGGGTAAAGCGGAATTATGAAGCAGTTTTGACAGGGATGCAAATGAGACTTTTGAGGAGAAGGTGAATGTAGGGTTATGTTGGGTTTAAAGTGCGAGCGTAGCTAATTACTTTTTCATATCCACGTGATCCGTGTCATCCTCGGTTAAATTTTTAATTGTTTTTCCTGCCGTGGATCGTGTTGGGAGTGGGGGTAAGAGCTTTTTTTGATGGTTATTTACATTTTTTTCAAAATATGCCCTGATGGATTGGGAGTTTTGGCTATTACCTTGTGAAGAGCGTTTATGTCTGAAGAAAAAAACAGTGCCTGTGAGGAGGAGTTTGTGATGTTGATCACTCGGCATCAGGCAGCTTTGACGGGTTTTTTGTGTAGTTTGCTGGGTAACCGCACGGCGGGGGACGAGGTGTTGCAGGAGACTAATCTGGTATTGTGGAAAAAGAGGGAGAATTTCGAACTGGGCACTAATTTTAAGGCCTGGGCCTTTAAGATCGCGCGTTTCCAGAGTTTGGCTTTTTTGAAACGGGAAAAACGACGTCCGGAATTTACTTTTGATGAAGAGGTGATCGCTAAGTTGGCGGTGGAGGCGGAAGTTACTTTTGCGCTTAATGATGAGCGGGAGCAAGCTTTGGACACTTGTTTGGAAAAGCTGCCGGATGAGGACCGGGCATTGATTCGTGATCACTACTACAGTGGTCTGTCGATGAACGATCACGCTGCGCAGGCGGGGCGGACGGTGGGGGCTTTGCGACAGGTGTTGTACCGGATCCGCAATTCGCTGCGGCTTTGCATTGGACAGAACATAGTGAGCGGGGAGGTGGAAGCATGACGACGGTGGACCGGGAAGAAGTGGTTGTTTTGACTGAAGCTTTGATCGACGGGACGATCAGCGTTGAGGAATTTGCCTGCCTTGAGAGCTGGTTGAAAAATGACCCTACCGCCAGAGACCTGTATTTGCAGCACCGTTCGCTGGATGCCAGTTTGCGTTGGCGCTGGCAGTCGGAGACGAGTGCGCTGAAGGTGAGCGGTGATCAGGATGATGAAACGCAGAAGGTAGTGTTTTTTCCGGCGTGGAAGAGTGTGGGGCGGGTGGCTCTGGCTGTGGCAGCGGTTGTGGCAATGTTGTTGACGGCGGTGATGTTTTTGTCTGATGAGGGTGGCGAGGGGGGAAGCTTTGCTACAGTGAGTGCAGAGCAAGGGAGTCAGTGGCGAGTGGTAAGCGGTGAGGGTGATTCGAAAGGGGCACAGACTTTGCTGGTAACAGAAGGTTCGCTTGAAGTGGTTTTTGCCAGTGGCGCGCAGGCGACGGTGACGGGGCCTTCTTTGTTTGAGATTCGTGGGGCGAATGAGGCGGTTATGGAATGGGGCAAGGGGAAATTTTATGTTCCCGAGCAGGCAGTGGGTTATTCGGTGGACACTCCCTGGGGCAAGGTGATTGATTTGGGGACGGCGTTTGATTTGAATGTGAGCAATGATGGTTTGGCTGAGGTTTCGGTGACAGAGGGCCGGGTCAGGCTTTTATCCAATGGAGAGCAGCGGGATTTGAAAATGGGAGAAAGCCTGGTAATGAGTCGAACGGGGCTGGGTGATGGAAAAAACCGGCACACTGCAGCAAGGCGACAGCAAAGCGTTTACAGTGAAATGATCCGTGCGTCGCAGCCGGTCGCCTATTGGCCTTTTGATGGTAAGGTGGGGGATTCTATTTCAGAGAAAGGGATTGTGAAATTGGTAGAGGGTCCGCGTCCGCCGTTTTCCCCTTTATTTGCTAAAACGAATACGGCAGCGTTTTTTGGAGATCAGGGAATTTTGAGAAAACAGGATCTCGGAGCGCAGAGTGGTTTCGATTTTGATAACGGAGACGAGATCAGCATTGAGGCCTGGGTGAATCCAGCAGGGCAGATGAAAGAGGGCGGAATCGTTTATATTGTGGGTAAGGGGCGAACCAATAACCTGAGTTTCATTAAGGATAATCAGAATTTTTCACTGCGCTTGTGGAATAAGCAGGGGCAAATGAAAGTGAGCTTTTTGTTCCGCAGTGCCCCTGACGGAGATTGGGAAGGGGACTACCATCGTTGGACGGCGTTGAGCGGATTTGTTGCGGGTGATGGCTGGCATCACATCGCAGTGACTTACCGTTATGGGGATCCAGATAGTATTCGCACTTATCAGGACGGCGCTCCGGTGACTGGAGAGTGGGATATGGGAGGTGCTACCACGCGGCGTCCAGTGGTGGATGATGATGAGCTTTGGTTAGGATCTGCCAGAGGTGGTGGAAGGGGTAATAAGTTCACCGGCATGGTGGATGAGGTGGCTATTTATCGTCAGGTGCTGACCGCGGAGCAAGTCAGCAGGCGGGTGAAACGAGGGCAGCAGAAATAGAATAATTTTAACAGAAAATAAAAAATCCTTATGAAAATACAGAGCATCCTTATCCTGGGTCTGAGCATTGGTTTGTCCCATGCGGCTGAAAAAAAGGCGGTGACTTATCACCAGCAAGTGCGTAGCGAGCTGCCGGTGGCGCATTGGACTTTTGATGGAGGGCGTGTTGATCTGGGAACGATGAAGGGGAAAGTGAAATTGGGGCAGGCGGGGCCGGGGAAAAAGGATTCCAAGATGCTGCATGAGGGCAACCTGGCAGCGAAGCTGGAGGCCAGCAAGGGCGGTAGTTATGTGAAAGTGCAGGATCCGGGGCCGGGCAGTCAGTTTGATTTTGACAACGGGGATCCGATCACGATCGAAGCCTGGGTCAAACCTGAAAAAAGCGGTGGAGCGATGGTGATTTTGAGCAAGGGGCGTACGGGTAATCCGGGCGTGGCAGGTAGTAATCAGAACTACGCTTTCAGGGTGGTTGGTGGAGGCAAGAGTTATCACCTGGGATTTTTGTTTCGTAGTCGCAAGGATAAGGAAAAAGCGGAGGGCTGGCATCGTTGGACTTCGAGCGGGGATTTGATCGCCGACGGACGTTGGCACCATGTGGCCTTGAGCTATACTTTTGGTAATCCCAAAAGCATCGTGGGATTCATCGATGGCGAAGCGACGCAGGGCAAGTGGGACATGGATGGGGCCACTACCCGGCCACCGGTGGTGGATGATGATGAATTATGGCTGGGATCAGCGCAAAAGGGAGCGGAGAGCGCTAGTTACAAAGGTCTGCTCGACGAGGTGGCCTTGTATCGCCGGACTTTTACCGAAGAGCAGTTGGCCTCACGTTATTCGGTGGAGCCTTATCAGCCCAAGGTGGATCGTTCTACCTTGAAAGCTGGAAAAGTGAAGGTGGAATTAGTTGAGAGTTTGAGCAAGGGCAATAGTTGGCCACGTTTTTTTCCGAAAGCTTCGATGGTCTATGACGAAGAGGCTTTTGCCTTTTTTCAGATCCCGCACAAATACAATCAACAGGGATTGCGGGGGGATTGGAAGACTCCTTTGCTGTTTCGCGCAACAGCCGAGATTGTGCTGAAACCGGGAGACAATCGCATTTTGTTGAGAACACGGGGAGCGGGGCGTTTGTGGATGGATGGCAAAAAAATTGCTGAAACGGCTTTTGCTAAAACCGGTGGAGGGGCACACAACGAAGTGATGGAGATGCCCAAAGCGGTGTCCGCCAATTTGCGTCGCATGGCGATGGGGGATCGTCAAAACCTGGTCACTATCAAGGGGGATGGCAAGCCGCATTTGTTTGTATTGGAGATGATCATGGGCAGTGGAGGGCGTCGACCCACCACTGGTGAGACGACGGTGAGTATTTCCCATGGCAATAAAAACCTGACGCTGATGAGTCCGGAGACGAAGATTCAGATGGAGCTGGGGGATGCGGGTTGGAAGTCATTCCGTCGCGACCGGGAGGAATACTACCGTTACCTGGATACCCGAAATCGTCAGGCCCAGAAGGGTAATGACCAGGTTTACTGGAAACGCCGTCATGATCTGGCCAAGCAGGTGATCACTAAAAAGAAAAGTGCCGGGCCAGGCGATAAAGTGGGCAAGTTTCCTATCAACAATGATATCGATCGCTTTTTGGCGGTGAAGTGGACCAAGCAGATGGAGGGCGCAAAGAAAAAGGTGTCGGCGGATGCGGTGAATTATACCAAGGATGTGAAGCCTATCCTAGCGGATCAATGTTTTCGTTGTCATGCCAAAAAGACCAAAGGGGGATTGCGTTTGGATGACCGGGTGGCGGCGCTGAAAGGTGGCGATTCGGAATACCCTGCTTTTGTGCCGGGCAAACCGGAGAAAAGTTATCTACTGGAATTGATCGATCCGAAAATCGCCGAGGATGACATCATGCCGCCCAAGGGAGAGCCTTTGACAGAGCAGCAGCGTGGTGTGCTGAAAAAGTGGATCGCCCAGGGAGCGGATTATTCATCGGGCAGTGGCAAGGTTGAATTGAGTGAGGATACCAGTGACCTTGAGTTTTTGCGTCGGGTCAGTCTGGATACGATTGGCTTGATTCCTTCAGCGGATGAAATCAGTGCTTTTCTGAAAGTGCCATCATCCGAGCGTAGAGCCCAGGTGATAGATCGCTTGTTGGCCGATGAACGTTGGGCGGATCATTGGGTTTCTTACTGGCAGGATGTGCTGGCAGAGAATCCGAACATTCTCAAGGGGAAATTGAATAATACCGGGGCTTTCCGCTATTGGATTCATGAAGCACTGCAGGACAATCTGCCGATGGATCGTTTTGTGACCGAGTTGGTGATGATGGAAGGTAGTCTGATGGAAGGTGGGCCGGCAGGGTTTGCCATGGCTTCGCAGAATGATTCTCCGATGGCAGCCAAGACCCACGTTTTAGGCACCGCTTTCCTGGGAATCGAAATGAAGTGTGCGCGTTGTCACGACGCTCCGTATCATGAGACCAAACAGATGCAGCTGTTCGAGATGGCGGCGATGTTGAACCGGGGCACGCTGACCCTACCAAAAACATCGACGGTGCCGGCTTCCACTTTTGCCGGGCGCAAACCTTTGATCGTATCGGCAATGAAACCGGGTGATAAAATTGATCCGGCCTGGTCTTTTTCGGACGTGATAAAAGAGAAAAGTCTCGCCGATTGGGTGGTGGCGGATGGCAAGGACTCGAGGGCTCGTTTGGCTGCTTTGATCACTTCTCCACATAACGAGCGTTTTGCCCAGGTCATGGTGAACCGGATGTGGAAAAGTTTGATGGGCGCCGGTTTTGTGGAGCCTGTGGATGACTGGGAGGCAACGCCGCCGGTGTACCCCGAGCTGTTGAGCTGGTTGGCTGATGGGTTTGTTAGCAGTGGTTATGACTTGAAGGCACTGACACGCCTGATTTTAAACTCCAAGGCTTACCAACGAAAAGCACGCGCTTTGGAGACGGGTGAGTCGCCTAATTTTGCAGCTCCGGTGCAGCGACGGATGGAAGCGGAACAGGTGGTCGATTCACTGTTGGTCGCGGCGGGCAAGGAGATGGATACGGAAGAACTCACGTTTGATGCGGATGGCACCCAGCAGGCAAAAGTCATGATCAGTCTGGGGTATCCACGTCGGGCTTGGGAATTTGCTTCTCTTTCCAATGAACGTGATCGTCCGAGTCTGGCTTTGCCTAAGGCGCAAGGGGTGGTGGACGTATTGAAAAACTTCGGTTGGACCGGAGCGCGTCAGGGACCTCATTCGGTCAGGGATCAGGAAGCTAATGTTCGTCAGCCAGCTATTCTAGCTAATGGGTCGTTGGGGAAACGCGCAACCACCTTGAGTGAGAACAGCGCGGTGACTGATCTGGTGGTGAAAGAGGGAATGAGTGTGGCTGAGGTGGTGGATGCGGTGTTCTTGCGGGTATTGACACGCAAACCTTCGGCTGAAGAGAAAAAACTCTACGTGACTTTGTTGAACGAAGGGTTTGAGCAGCGGGTGATTCCTGCCAAGCAGAGAAAAACCCCATTGGTGCGCAAGGCTCTGGGTCGAGTGTCATGGTCGAATCATTTATCGGCTGAAGCTAACAGTATTATGCTGGAGATGGAGAAACGAGCCAAGGAAGGGGATCCGCCGACGGTGAAACTTCGGCCTGAGTGGCGTGAGAGAATGGAGGACATGCTGTGGGCGATGATGAATTCGCCTGAGTTCATCTACCTGCCATAACAAGTTGGATAGAGTTTTAAAAATAGTGGATTAACATATTACGAAAGATAGAATCATGAATAGAAGAGACTTTTTCAGAACAGCGGGGATGGGTGGCGTAGCGGGAACGGTGGCGGCGAGCATGCCACAAATATTGAATGCTGAAGGGGGATCGTCGATCCCAGTTACTTTTCCGAAGGGCAAGGTTGAGCATTGCATTCATATTTGGCTGGGCGGCGGTGCGGCTCATATTGACACCTGGGATCCTAAAGCGATGGGTGATGCCAAGGCGACCAAGAAAAAAGCGGGCTCGTATTACAAGTCGATCGATACGGCGGTGCCAGGGGTGAAAGTTTGTGAACATCTGGGACGCTGTGCTGGTTTGATGGATCGCATGACCGCAGTTAGAACAGTGAATCATGATGTGATCGATGAACACGCGGCGGCGGTGAATCGTATGCACACCGGTCGTCCAGTGAGCGGCACGACGGTGTATCCATCCCTGGGTTCGGTGGTTGCGCATGAGAGAGGGGCAGTGGCCGAGGATGTGCCCGCCTATGTGGTGATCGGCTATCCGAGTTCGTCGCGGGCGCCGGGTTTTCTGGGATCCAAAGCGGGCTTTTTGTATTTGTTGGATACCGATTCGGGGCCGGAGGGGTTCAAGCGCCCTGATGGCATCACTTTGAATCGTCACATGAGACGTAGCGATTTACTGCGCAGGATGCGCGAGGGTGCAGCCGCGCAACGCGGCAAGGCGGTGGTGGGAGAATACGATGCAGCGATCGAGGAAAGTTTGCGCCTGTCGGGGGAAAAGTTTATGAAGGTGTTCGACCTGAAAGAAGAAGGTGCCAATTTGCGCGAATCCTTTGGTGGTGAATTTGGTCAGCGTTGTCTGTTGGCACGCCGTTTGATTCAACGCGGGGTGAGGTTCATCGAAGTGGCGCATAACTTGAATTTTGTCAACGGCACCGGGTGGGACACTCATAACCAGGGGCAGTTGAACCAACATGTTTTGATCGAAGAACTGGATCGCGCTTTATCGACGATGATTCTGGATTTGGAGAAACATAAGTTGTTGGATAAAACTCTGATTGTGGTGAATACGGAGTTCGGTCGCCCGGCTGCTTTTGATGGAGGAGGGGGGCGTGGACATCAGAGCACGGCCTTTTCGGTTTTGCTGGCTGGCGGTGGGTTGAACCACAAGGGCGCTTATGGAGTGACGGATGATTTGGCCAAAAAAGTGGTCGAGAATCCAGTGAGCGTGCCCGATTTGTTCGCCACCATTCATGCGTCGATGGGGATCAATCCTGCCAAGGAATTGTCAGATGGCGACCGGCCGGTTCCAATCACGGATATGGGCAAGCCAATTGAGGCTTTGTTGACTTAATGAAGGATCGTGGGAACACTGTCCTACGTGTGGTGGGAATATCTCTCAGATAAGATTGCTTTTGGTGCAATCATAGTCATCGTCGCCGAGGTATTGGCGGTGATCAGTATCGCGCATGCCATCATGCGGGTGCGCACGGCGCAGGGTACTTGGGCATGGGCCTTTGCTTTGATTGGTCTGCCTATGCTTGCGGTGCCACTTTACTGGATTTTCGGACGGCGGACTTTTAATGGTTACAAACAGGCTTTAAAAAAAGCAGAGCAGGAGCATAGGGAAATTTTGGAACAAGCCATTGAGGGGGTGAGTGCCCATCGTTCTCCCCTGGTGAGTGAAAAACACGAATATGGAACGGTGCTGGAAAAACTCAGTCGTTACCGTTTCACCAAAGATAACCAGGTGGACCTTTTGGTGGATGGAGAGGCTACTTTTGGTGCTATTTTTTCAGCAATCGAGGCAGCTGAAAATTATGTGCTGGTGCAGTTTTTTATTATCAAGGATGATGAACTGGGCAGAGAGTTGAAAGCGCTCTTATTAAGAAAGGCGGCGCAAGGATTGCGCATTTATGTGCTGTATGATGAGGTGGGTAGTCATAAGCTGAAACACCGACAGTATAAAAAAGAATTGCGTGAGGGAGGCATCCAGGTAACTGAATTTCAGACCACCCGAGGCAAGAGCAATCGTTTTCAAGTGAACTTTCGTAATCACCGCAAGGTGGTGGTGGTTGATGGCAAAACGGCTTTTGTCGGCGGGCACAACGTGGGGAACGAATACATGGGGCGAAGTGAGCGTTTTGGTCGCTGGCGGGACACCCATGTGAGAATCAACGGGCCAGCAGCCCTGGTTTCTCAGTTGGTGTTTTTATCCGACTGGTACTGGGCGGTGCGCGAGGTGCCGGATTTGAATTGGACGATAGAAAATGATGTACAGCAAGAAGGTGAGGGGATGATGGTATTGCCTTTGCCGACCGGGCCGATTGACAAAGTTGAAGGGGGGACCCTGTTTTTTCTCAATACGATCAATCGGGCAAAAGAACGACTGTGGATCGCCAGTCCCTATTTTGTCCCGGATGAGTCGGTGGGCAACGCTTTGCGCTTGGCGGCGATGCGAGGGGTGGATGTGCGTATCATGATTCCGCAAAAACCGGATCATAAAATGGTCTATCTGGCTGGCTTCTCTTATCTCGAAGCGATGTCAAAAGCGGGGGTGAAAATGTTTCGTTATGACGATGGTTTTTTGCATCAAAAAGTGATGCTGGCGGACCATCAATTGGCTTCTGTTGGCACCATGAATATCGATAACCGTTCGCTGCGCTTGAATTTTGAAATCAGTGTGGTGGTGCTTGATGCGGGATTCTGTAAAGAGGTGGAGAAAATGCTGCAAGAGGATTTTCGTCATTGCCATGCGGTTGATGGATGTGACTACACCTGCCGCAGTCTGCCGTTTCGCGCGGCGGTGAGAGTGGCGAGGATGTTTGCGCCTGTATTGTGAGGAAGACTGTAGCGGTTTAGAGGATTAGCTTTTTAGGGCATCACGGTTCATTTGCTATAGCTCGACATTACGGAGACGTTTGAATAGTTTTTTAGGCCTAGAAAGCTAAATGTTTTCGCCTACCAAATGCCTTGTTCGATCAGTTGGCGTTCTGCGGCTTGGCTCCAACCGCGGTTGGCGGCGGGACTAGCGGGGCTGGGGTGCAGGACCTTGCCGATTTTGACTGATAGCGATTTTTCTTTGTCGAGGCGCTGCAGGCATTGTTGGGCAAAACCTCCGATGCCGACTGCCCATTCGGGTTGTAGGATTTTCAAAGCTTGGCGCAGATGTTGGTCGCAGGCGGCAAAAAGAGGGGCTTTTTCTGTGGCTTTTAATTTATCAGGAGTGACGTTTTTACCGCCTTCTTCCATGAAAACCAGGGGGCAGTAGTTTAGCACAAAGTGTTCCTTAAAGAAGTTTTCTGCGGTGTCAAAACGTTCCTCCATCAGACCCCAAAGGCGACGACCGCTCACTTCGGAGCGGGTGCAGGCAAAACCGCTGATCGGGCGTTTGGGATTCTCCAGGGTGGGGCGGTCAACCGGGCTTTCGATTTTCATCCAATCGCGGACGGCGGCGATTTCGCCAAAAGGCACTCCGGTTTGTGCCATGCCGTAAGGGCCGGGATTCATGCCGAGGAAAACGACTCGTTTGTGATCATTGGCGTAGCGTTTGATAAATTGTTTGTGGGAACGAAGAGCGTAGTTGAGCGGGTTATAAACATGTGTCACCGGCGGGGAGAAAGAAAGCTCATCCACCACGTGTGAAAGTTCACTGGAGGCCTTGAGAAGGGATTGGCTGAGGTTCATGGGGATTGGCTAAGCCCGCGACAGGCTTTCGTCAATTATTTGCTTGGGAGATTTTGTTTGGATGATGAAACCGGGCTACGCGTTTATTGCGATTTCCTTACGCAAAGTCTTGTATAGAGAGGCATGGCTATGGTAGATTGACAGCAGATGAAAGAAGGAAAAAAATCTCTGTGGGACTACTTTCACCATCGTCACACGCATGTGGGGTTGTTGATTGTTCTGGTGATTGCTCTGTTATGGTTTTTGTCGAAATTGGCGACTTGATTCGCCTGGTCTCGCAATTGATTGGAAACAGATCATGATTAAACGAATATTGACCCCATTGGACGTTTCGCCTTACACCACTGCAGCGGTAGCGCGGGCTTGTGCCTTGGCCGAGTTGGCGGAGGCTGAGATCACCGGGATGGTGGTGCTGGATACTCCGGGCATAGAAAAAAGTGTGCAATTGCCCTTCAGGGCTGACCTTCGTGATTACTCGGAGGAGGCGATCATTGAATGTGAACTGGAGGCGGCAGCGAAGTTGCAAGCCGTGGTGAAAGGCTTTGAAAAAACGCTTGAGCGGAGCGGCCTTCGCTCAAGGTTGTCCAAATCCGAGGGGCGTCCCAGTCAGCAGATTCTGGCGGCTTCCTGTTTCCATGATTTGTTGATCATGGGCTTGCAGAGTTTTTATCATTTTGAAACTAAACGAGGGCCGGGAGATACGCTCGACAAGGTTCTGAAAAGCGCAGTGATTCCAGTGATGGCAGTTCCAGCGAGAGAGCCAGATTCTATTAAGTCAGCTTTGATTCTTTTTGATGGTTCGCCGGCATCTGCGCGGGCTCTACACGTTTTTGCTGAGCTGTGGCCCTATGAACGTCCCGCCGTCCGTTTGTTGGCAGCAGATGTTTCACAGGATTTTGGGGATAATTTATTGAAAGAGGCTGCGTTGTTTTTGCAAGCCCACGGGGTCGAATCGGTAGAGCAGGTGGTTGAAGGCGGTGGTGTTATCCGCGCGGTGGAGGATCATCATTTGGAATGGTCGGATTTGATTGTGTTGGGCGTGCATTCGAGGCATTCGGTGAAAGATCTGATCGTGGGTTCGGTGGCCCGTCATTTGATCGGACACGGACACCGGACTTTACTTTTTTCCCAGTGAGCTTGAGATGTTAAGCGTTTTTGGAGTGGGAGAAGTGCCAACATAATCCGCTTAACAAACCTGAAAATCCGCTGCCTATGGAGAGGCTCAATCCGAGCGGTGGGGACAGATTCAAGTATAACAAGAAGCCGATCACTCCACCGCTGATGATGGGCAGGCAGAGTCGCCATGAGAATATAAAATTTCCAAATTCACCCAGAGCACTGATTAGATCCAATAAGTCGTCCATGCAGGAAGGTAGGGCAATGGAACCCGGCAGCCGATTATAAAATGCGGTGCATTTTGCAATGGCTGAGCATCAGTCTTTTAAAATAGACCAATGCTTTGTTAGTTTTCTTCCGCTTCGCCAGTTTTTCTTAAATATTTTCAAGGCATCAGATTCATTGCCGGAATGATAGGCTATGACGGTGTGTTTCACTGGGAACCCGCTTCCCCACCAGAAAAATGCAACTTTATGACCGGTTTCTGTATTATTGTAGGACACGGGAATGTCGTTCCAATAGATGCGATCCTTAGATTTTTCCTCGGGCAAGCCTTTTACAAATTCAGTCAACTCGGGAAGATAATGGTGAAAATACATTTCTCTAACTTTGTGGCCGACGAATGGTCCACTGAAAAATGCCAGAATAGGAAGGATCACAGCGATATAGTTTTGCAATTTAAAGAACGCTTTCTGACAAATTATAATTGTTAGAACAGCGATAGTGGTGAAGCATGATATGAAAAAAAATCCGATTGATAATAGCTGAAGTAGAGGGGTTTCTCTGAAGGCGAAAAGGGCGAATGCTAGAAAGGAGCTTGTGGCTACAATATAAGCTATGATGTTAGTTTTTCGCATACTGTTTGTTAGTGTGCCCTTAATTTACTATACTATTGAGTTTTTGCCAGATAGGACTGCCCCCCCCCTTCCTCTATGCCTCTAAATTTATTGTTTTATTGTGAATATTCAGGTCTATTTAAAAGAAACTAACCGCGGATTGCGCGGATGGACGCGGATAAGAAAATAAAAAATAATGCAGATTTAGAAACAACTCCTCACATCCCATTGATTCTTAAGACTTAAAACAAACCAGCTATACAAAGTATCCCATCCGCGTTAATCCGCGCTATTTGCCTTCGGATAGTATGCTGCGGTCTATTCTAATTTTTTTTTGAGGCAGTCTGAAGAACACCTGAATGGTTGCGTTTTATTTATCCCATCCCACCGGTTGGGTCCAGGCTTGTTTTTTTTGTCCTTGGTAGGAGGGGTTTTGGTGATCTGCGCTGGAGGTGATGGTGATGCGGGCGTAGAGCACGTTGTCAGGGACAGCAAATGTGATGGACTTTCCTTTTTTGCTGGCGAGGATTTCGCCGATGCCGGTTTTGCCTTTTTCTGCGTTGGCTTGATAGTTTTTACGGGTGCCAATCAGTTCAGCGGTGAATGTGCTGTCACTGTCGGCTTGAATTTCCAGAGTGATTTTCCGGGTTTTTTTGTTCCATGAAATCTGATTGAGATAGACGCCTGAGCTAGCGTAGAAATCGCCTTTTCTCATTGAGGTGATTAGTGATTTGGGGTCGAGGCGTTTGGCGCGAACCATGACCCAGCCACGGCCCGGGGTGTTGGGACCGCCGTGATAGTTGTGGGAGTCATCGGTGGCCACTCCCATCAAGGGAGCTTGTTTGAGTTCGGCGATGCGGATGGTATTGGCGATGTCCCAGATTTCTTCATCGCCAGGACGGGTGTCATCACCGTGGTGATTGATGCCGGGGTGGCCGTTGTAAACTTCGAAGAATTTTTCCTCAATCACATGCGCCAGATCCTCGGCGGTGATCGACCAACGGAAGTTGGGGTGGTTGAGGTGGGCAAGGATGGGTTCGCCACTGGATTTTTCCTGTTCGGCAACTGCCTGCAGGTTGTTGCTCATGACTTGGCGAAGAGAGTCACCTTTACGTGGCGTGATCAGTTGCTGGATGTTGACCGCATTGATGTGGACAGCTTTTTTTTCGAAGCTGGTGGTGATTTCTTCTGCTTTGATGATTAGGAATTCGCCGCGTTTCTCAAGTAGCGAGCGGTATTCGGCTAGTTTTTTGAGTCGCACTTCTTTAATGCCATTGTTGTCACGGGTTTCGATCCAATCGGTACCCGCGTAACGTTTGAGGTATTTTTCCATTGCCGAGGGTCCCTGGCCTTTTTGGCGCTTTTTGATGGTGTCGAGTGACACCCATTTCTCGTTGTCGGCGAGGATATTGTGATCGCTTAAAGCCATGAAGTCGTATCCATTGCGCAGATACCATTCGGTGATCATTTCCGGGAAGTCGTTGCCGTCACTCCAGAGGGAGTGGGTGTGGGTATTGCCTCGATACCAGGTTTGAGCGTTGGCATTGGAGATGGCAAAGAGAAACAGCAGAAAGGATAGAAGTGAATTTTTCATAAATGGGTGAGTAGGAAGGTCGTTATTTATCTGTTTTTTGAGGGGATAGGGCGATGATGGCAAAAGCACGCGAGGGAAGGGTTATTTTAAATCCCTGTTCGGTGGGGGTGATGGGTGATTTCACGTATTCTGAAGTCAGGGCATTTTGTGAGGCTTGACCCAAATTGATGAGAGCCGTTTGTTGTTTTTTTGATACGTTACCGACAATGATCAGTTTTTGCTCATTCTGGCAAGTGTAATAACTGATTTTGACGGCACGATTGTCGCTGACCATTTCTTTTTGTTGATCATGAAAATGCATCTCGGCGTTATCGAGATCGTATTTAAGCGCGATGCCCCACCAACGGTCGATCACAGCACCATCGCAGTAGGCCATCGACACAGGAATGTCGTTGAGCAGGAGTTTGGTCAGCATGGCTTCGGTTTGTTCGGTGGTGCCGTAGCTTTTGTCGGCACGGCTTAAATTGGGCAGGAAGAGGATACCGCTGCCGTGGGCATGCATGTTGAGTTCACTTCGAAAAACGGCATCGGGGATGTCGTCGGAATAGATGTAAGGGCTGTTTTTTCTCAGTAGAGCAGAGGCGTACTGCTCGCCGGGGTACCAGTAGTCGGCGAAGCTGTGGCATACAGGATTGTAGTAGGAGTGGGCGTGGTAAATGGTGTTGCGTCCTCGGTCGTGACTGTACTGCATCGTGCGGCGCAGGTGTTGGCGCAGACCGAGAAGTATCATTCGTTGAATGGGACGCTCGAATCGGTCTTTGAACGCGCAGCCGTGAAGAGCATTCGAGCAGGAGGTGTTGCCTGATAGATCATAATAGATCGCGCTGACTCGTTGTTTGGGGTGATCAAACAGAAGGCGAATGTTGTTGAGGATGTAATCACTGTAAGCGGTGTGCGGGCAGGTATTGGTTTGCAGGCATTTGATCTCGTGGTGTTTGCGCTTGTCGTGAAAGGGCACAATAGGACCGCCGGGCAGTTCCCAGTAACGGGCAAAATATTTGCCTTCAGGTTCGTAGTTATTCAAGGCGGTGGCGCCGCCATAGATGGCGAGGTGGTCCATGGTGGCGAGGGGATTGGGTAGCCATTTTCTCGCAGCGAGCTTGTCCATGTAGTCGCCAAAATCCTTGTCGGGTTTGAAGGTGAATACAGAGGTTAAACCTGCGCCTTGATGGGAGACCAGGGCGACATCGAGGTTTTTGTATTTCACGCCGCCGCCACTACCGAGGCGATAGGTGCGTGAGCGTTTGGGCAGGGGGCGAGAAGGAGTGGCAATGAAGAGAGCATGATAGGGGACGTCGTCCGGGAGTTGAGTGCTGTGGGAAATCATTTCGACTTCACAGTGTCCTTGTTTTGTTTTTGGATCGATGGTGACCCGCAGGGGGCGATCGGTTTTGTTGTAGATCCAGTTGGCGTCGTGTTCGAGTGTCCAGCAGAAGCCTTTTTTATCCGAGGTCAGCCATAGTTGGGAAACATTGCGGCGATCATTCAAATTGAGGGGGAAGGTGAATTTTCCATCATCGCTGGTTTTCAGCAGTGGGCTGAGTAGGTATTTAGAATACGGGGGGGCGACATCCCAGACAAGTTTCATCGATTCGATGAGGGGTTTGCCTTTGACGACAAAATCGTAACGGATCAGGCCATCGAATTCGATTCGGGTTGTGCAATCAAGGGTGAAGTTTGCTGATTCAGCTGTTCCCTTGATATCAATAAAAGTATTTTTTTTAGTGATCGATTTGCGGGTGTATTTGATGAGGGCTTCACCTGCGGGAGTTCGGATGATAAGTTTGGGGCCTGAAACAAGCAACGAGTCTCCGTGGTGGAGGATTTTTTCAGGTAGTGGCGAATTTCCGAAATGGTATTCACGTCCCCACATTTTGATAATGTTCTTTTTGTCGATGGAAAGAGGGGTCCATGGCGCAGGCACCCGGTCTTCCAAGCCCAGGGTATTGTCGTGCCATTGGGTAGTTGGGCGTTGGAATTCCCGCTTGAGTTTTTTCTGTTCACCTGCGGAATTGGTGAGCGTGAGTTCGAGGTGATGTTTCCCGGCTTGGGTGATGTTATTGAAAATTCGATGGGTTTGCAACTTTGTCAGTTTCCAATCACCACTCTGTTGGGAGGAGTCGGGCAGGGTGAGTTGGTAGTTGAGTTTGAGTTTTTTTTGTTCGAGCTCTTTGCGCCAGTTTTGTGGTAAGGATGCGAAGTCCAGGGAAACATCGAGGCGATCAAGCGGGCCTTGAGCGTCGTCCACCCCGTCGATGCTCAGATCAAAAGGAGGCAGCTCCACGGTGGTTATAGAATCAACCAGAGCATGGTATTGACGTTTGATTTCCAGTGCGGTGAGTGGGCGCCGATAAATAGCCATGTCATCGATAGCTGTTTTGCCTGATTCCTCAGCTCCTGTCCACATCATTTGGCGGATGCCTAACCAGGAGCGTTTGGCTTCAGGAATGAGCTCTTGGGTTTCGGCGACCACTGCGGGTAAAGGCACTGTCGATTGGATTTCACCATTGAGATATACTTTTATTTTTTTCTCATCCCAAGTGGCGGCCAGTTGAAACCATTGCCCGGCTTTGATTCCGGTGAGTGGCGCCGAAGCAATGGTAAGGACGCCCTTCTCCGTCTCGGAACTTTGCCAGTAAAAATTCGCAGTGGGACTGGTGAAATATTGATAGAAAAAAAGGGTCACCCATTTTTTGCCCTGATAGAATCGGGCGAAAACATAGGGTTTGTGTGTCTTGATTGGATCACTGACACTGACCGCTTCTGGGTCATAGTCCTGGGCCATAACCCAGAAAGTCATCGTGCCTTGACGGTGGTCTATATTGCCGTCAACCGGGTAGTGGAGCTTTTCTTCATCATTTCTGCTGAAGGCATTTTGTCCGTCAAAGCCGGGAACGATGCGGAACTCCAAATTGCCGTCTCCAAAGGTGGAGCTGTCCGGATTGCCAAGAGCCCGGTCAGCCGCGACGGATTTCCCATCAAATGTGAGCAAAAAAGAAAGGTCGGGGTGCTTTGCTTTTTCCGCAGTCGGGATCTGTTTATAAAGTGTCTGTTGGTCCTGTGCGTAAGATTCTGCAAGGGGAGTCGTAAGCAGCAGTAGCAGCGTAAAATAATAAAGTTGCTGAAAAAGTCGAATGGGCGGTGCCATGTCAAAATGGGGTCAGGCAACAAATCTTGACAAACTGTTACTTGGCGGTTTTTTCGGCCTTCCAGATTGGGGCGTCACGCGGGATGCGTGAGGGGAAATCGCCGAGTCCTGCCCAGATGTGAGGGGTGGTGAGATCGACTTCGCTGACGATGACTTGTCCCTGGTGATCGGCGGTTTCGATGCGGCGTCCTTCACGATCCCAGATGGCGGTTTTGATCCATTTGTGTTTGGGGTCGGTGTAGGTGGAGGAGACGATGTAAACGCCGTTTTCTGCGCAGCGGGCTGTGACCAGTTCGGGGTTGCAGCCCCACACGGGCAGGGCGATGATCTCGGCTCCGTTGAGGGCGAGGCGGCGGGCGACTTCGGGAAAAAATGCGTCGTAACAAACCATCATGCCAAGTTTGCCAAATTTGGTGTCAAAGACAGGATAGGAATCGCCAGGCACCATACCGCTGATATTTTCACCGCGTGGCAGGGAGGTCTTGCGATATTTGCCCGCCACTTTGCCATCGGGATCGATCAACACGGCGACGTTGTAAACAAGATTGGTTTTGGCTTCTTTTTCCATCAGGCCGACAACGATGTAGAGGTCGTGTTTTTTTGCCAAGGTGCCGAAATAGTCGGTCGAGGGCCCTGGGATGGCTTCGGCGACTTCGGGGTAAGATCGGCGGGGTTTGATGCCGGCAACGGTGATGGTTTCTCCTAATACCACTAGGTCGGCTTTTTTCTCTGCTGCTTCGGCTACAAAAGGGGCAAATTGTTTGCATACCTCCAAGGCGGTCGATGCACCTTTGGGGTAGTAATGCACTGCCGCGAGCCGGACCTTGCGAGGTGCGGGTGGGTCACTGGCCGCAAAGGAAACCTTGCGCCAGCTAAGTGTGCCTTCCGGAGCCCAGCGGAAACGCAGGGTGACGATGGCTTGGGTGGCTTTGTCGGGAGCGAGGTAACTGTCGTTGACGCTGGTCCAGCCGTCGTTGCTGGTTTCCTTGTCCCTTGGGTAGTCAGGGCGGGCGCGCGAAGTGGTTTCGCCGAAGTATTCCGGATTGACCGCATGGGGGGAGGTGACGGAGCTGCCTTTGTCGTTCTGCCATTCGATTTCCACCACGGTGCTGCGGCGTGGATAAGGCACGTTCTGGGTGTGGCGTTCGGCCTCGAAATGGTAATACTCGCCACCTTTGACAGGGAAGGTTTTTCTCCAAAAACCGTGCACGCCTTTGCTTTTTCCTGCCTGGCTACTGAATTGTTTTTTGTCTTTATCGTAGGAGAAGCTTGGAGCAAGGTCGGGCAGGGGGGCCCCGGTAGTCCAACCGTCGGGGGTGTTGGCCGGAGGGGGGAGCAAAGTGTCCTTCTGAGGGCCGGCAGAAAGTTGCAGCAGCGACAGGCTGAAAAGAACGAGGGTGATGACTAGAGGTTTCATGAGGGGAATGTCAGGGACATCGGTGGGTTTGGCAATAATTGGTTTCCGTAAGTGCCACAAGGTAAAAGGAACTTGTTTGGGCTTTGAATTTTGGTATGATTTACGCATGACGGGCGAGGAGGATTACCGAGAGTTTCAGCAGGATTTTTTTGACCGGATGGGAGAGGCGCGGAGTTTGGCCAGTTTGTTTGACTTTGTACCGGATGTTTATTTTTATCTAAAGGATGAGCAGAGTCGATTCATCAAAGTGAATGAGCCGATGCTCAGGACGCATGGTTTGAAGCATGAGTCGGAGATGCTGGGTAAAAATGATTTTGATTTCCATCTGCCGTTGTTGGCGGCTCAGTATATTGATGAAGACCGGCGGGTGAGGGAGAGTGGCAAAGCTTTGCCGAATCAAGTGTGGCTGGTTCCCAACTCATCGGGTATGTTGTTTTGGTATTTATCCAGCAAGGTGCCGGTTTTTGACAAAACGGGCAAGGTGATTGGCATTGCGGGCGCGATGGTGCGGATGGATCAGGTGGGGTCGGTGGTCGAACCTTACCGGGAAATGACCCCATCGGTGGCTTATGTGATGAATCACTATGCGGAGCGTATTTCGATCCGTGGACTGGCGGAGATGACGGGTTTGTCTTTGAGTCAGTTTGACCGTCGTTTCAAGGATTTGTTTCAGATGACCCCTTCGGATTATATCCATCGGGTGCGGGTGAACGCGGCACGCAGTTTGTTGGAGAAATCAGGTGACAGTATCGGAGAGATCGCTATCGATTGTGGTTTTTACGATCAGAGCCATTTCACCAAACGGTTCAAGCGGGTGCTTGGGATGAGTCCGAGTGCGTATCGGAAGCGTTATGCTAAGAAGGGCTTCGCGGGGGGTGGGGAATGTTGAGCCGAGTTTGCGAGACAGCTGGAGGATGCCCCCGAAAGCAGTATTGAACAAGGAACAGGGGAATGATGAAGTGAAGAGGGAGGGATTGTTCTTCAATCCCTACTTTTTCTTTGGTTTTACCGTGCGGGATTTCATTTTGAAAATCAGAGGTAGACCGATCAACGGAATTTCGGCACGGATTTTTTTCTCTAGATAACGCTCGTAGGTGCGGGTGAGCAGGTTGGCGTAGTTGACAAAGAGGATGTATTCCGGGCTGGGGATAAGCATGGGTTGATCGTGACGGCGCTGGGTGCAGTAGAGTAATTTGAGGCGTTTGCCACCTTTGCGAGGTGGCGGGGTGGCCTCGATGGCTTCGCGTAGCAGTCGATTGAGATTGCCGGTGCCGATCGGTTTGCTGGCAGTTTTTTTGATCCGGCGGATCGATTTAAAAATCTGATTGAGGAATTCGCCTTCTAAGGCCGATACGGCGATCAGCGGAGCGTAGTCGAGAAAAAACAGATCTTGGCGGATCGATTCTTCGAGGTTTTCAATACGGTCGCGGAATTTGCCTTCAGGGTGGTAGAGGTCAAATTTGTTGAGCACGATGATGCAGGGTTTTTCGGTCTCCATGATCATGCGTGCGATGCGTCGATCCTGGGCGACAACGCCTTTGGCGCAGTCGATGGTGAGCAGGCAGATGTCGGCACGGCGAATGCTGCGTTCGGCGCGCATGGCGCTGAAGACCTCGACCGAGCTGTCACGGCGGGTTTTTCTGCGCATGCCAGCGGTATCGATTAGTAGGTAGGGATCGTCACCTCGGGTATAAGGCACGTCGATGGCATCGCGGGTGGTGCCGGCCACGTCACTGACGATGGTGCGTTCGTCTTTGAGGATGGCATTGATGAGAGAGGATTTGCCGACGTTGGGACGACCGACGATGGCGACTTTGACCGGTTCTTCTTTTTTCTCATCTTCGGCTTCGGCTTCGGCGGTGATCGGGGAAAAGCCCAGGGCGTCCAAGTGTTGGTCGACGGTTTGTATGAGTTGGTCAAAATGGCGTCCGTGGGCGGCACTGACAGAAATGGCCTGATCAAATCCAAGGGCAGAAAAAACGGCTGCGTTGTTGTCCACTTTGACATCGTCGATTTTATTGACGATCAGCAGCACGGGGGTATTGGAACGGTGCAAGTGCTGGGCCAGGTCGTGGTCGATCGGGGTGAGATCTTCACGTCCATCGACGACAAAGAGGATGAGATCCGAGGATTCCATGGCGATATCGGCCTCAGTGCGGATCTGGGCGGAAAAGGCGTCATCCAAAAAGGCGCCAATACCGCCGGTGTCCGTGACTTCGAAGGTGATGTCGCCTTGTTTGCACTCGGCGGCGATGCGGTCGCGGGTGATGCCAGGTTCGTCGTGCACAATAGAGATTCTCCGTCCGGCGAGACGGTTGAATAAGGCTGATTTTCCGACATTAGGTCTGCCGACGATAGCCACACGGGCTTGGTGCAAAGTTTTCAAAATAACTGGATGTCCCTAGTGAATAATAAGGGGGCGAAGTGCGGAGAGTGTTTCCCATAGCACTTATTTGGGAGCTTTCAAGTGAATGGGCTTGAAATTAGGGATTTGAGATTTGAGCCGGAGCGAAGTCCAGACAGCCGGAAGGATACGGCTCGAAGGCCAATTTGAGAGGATTTTCGGCGGTCACATGAAGTCATCGATGTAGGTATCAATGATTTGCATCAGGGTCGATGGCGGTGGGACGCCGATTTTGAGGGCTCGGGCACCGTCGGTGGCGGTGGGCCAGGTGGCGACGATACGGCGAATGGTTTCATCCGGGCTGTCAATAATGGGGCCGAGGGTGATGTTGCGGCTGGCAGCAGCTTCTTCGAGGTTCTCGATCATCTCGGCCACGCTGTGTTGGATGCTTGGCAGGCCGTAGGCTCGGTCGTCACCAAGGACATCCGGCTTGGCTTCGTGCAGGGCGATGAAGGAATCGATCACATCACGGTAACCTAACACAGGCATCAGTTGAGCGCGGTCGACGGGCAGTTCACAGGTTTGACCGGCGAGGGGCTCGCGCAAAACACCGCTGGCAAAACTGGAGGCGGCGGTATTGGGTTTGCCTGGCCGGATGATGATGGTCGGCAGGCGGGCGGAGCGACCGTCGATGAAACCTTTGCGGCTGTAGTCGTTGATCAAAAGTTCGCCAATCACTTTGGTCATTCCGTAAGTGGTTTGTGGGGTGCGTTTGGTGCTGTCAGACACAGTCTCCGGCATGACTTCGCCTCCAAAGGCGGCGATGCTGCTGGTGAAAACCAAACGCGGGGTGCTGATGCGGGCGCGACAGGCTTCCAGTAGATGGCGTTGACCGTCGAGGTTGATGTTGATGGCGTCATCGAAGCGGACTTCGCATTCACCACTGACCATCGAAGCGAGGTGGAAGACCGAAATGTCATCGCGATCGATGAGGGAGCTTACCTGGTCCCGGTCTGAAATATCACCGGTGACCCAGCTCATTTGTGGATGATCCTCGAGGCCGCTTTTGGCGGCATCGGAAAGGTGGGTATCAAACAGCAGGATTTCGTCGATCACTGTGGCTTGCCCTGACGGCGCGGTTAACTCACCACGTTTGATGAGTTGACGGGCGAGTTGATTGCCGAGGAAACCTCCTCCTCCTGTGATAACAACTTTCATGAACGTGGATCTAATGCCTGTTGGGCTATGGTCGACATGAAAATAAGGTAACAGCTTTGAAGGTTGAATCAAGCATTAGGACTCGGCGTGTTTATGGTCAGAGCGCGACAGCAGGTAACTCACGGCCAGGCCTACGATGAGGTTGACGAGTAGGGCGGCGGGGCCGGTCCATTGAAAGCTGATGGGGTCGTAACCGGTTTTTGGGTTCACTCCAAAGATCGAGCCAGAGAAGGCGATCAGGATGGCGGTGATCAGGCCACAGATCCAGCCTGCCCAGACGCCTGCGGGTTTGGAAAATTTCACAAACAGGGCGAAGAAAAACAGACAGAAGATGAGCGGGACAAAGAGGTTGACGGTTCTCTGGGTCATTCCGGTGATGTTGCCCGGGATTTTACTCATGAAGGGACTGGCGGCGATGAGGACAATGATTGCACCTACGCTGAAAGCAATAATTCTCGCCATTCGAACATGACCTTTTTCGTCTTTCGGGCTGCGTCCAAATCGATCAAGGAGGTCGGTGGTGACGACAGCGGTGATGGAATTGACTCCGGAATCAACGCTGGACATTGCCGCAGCAAACATGGCCGCGATGACGATCCCTGATACACCCGGAGGAAGATGGTAAGCGATGAATTGAGGAAAGATTTCATCCGCATTTTTTTTGAGATTCATTCCCTCGGGCAAGGCTTCGGGATTGGTTTGAAAATAACCGAGCAGGGCAACGCCGACAAAGCCAAGAGTGATACCAACGAGGGCACCTACAATCAGCTGGGTGGCAAAGGCCTTGCGTGCTGCTTTGACGTCGGTGGTTGCCATGAAGCGTTGGATCGAAACCTGGTCGCCGCCAGAGGTGCAGACGTACCAGACAAAAACACTGAGCACTGTTCCGAAGACTGTCACCCTTTCGGAAGGATCCCAGCTGAACAAGGGCTGTTGATCCCAATTTGAATGCCATTCAGTGGGAATCCAGCCGAAACCTCCAAAGTCAATGGTGACCATGATGATGACCAGTAAAGCTCCTCCAAAAAGTAGTATAGTCTGGATGAGGTCGGTGACAACGACAGCTCTCAGGCCTCCTAGTGTGGTGTAGGTAACTGAGACAATGCCTGTAAAGAGTATGATGTAGGGAATCCAATCATCATTGCCCCCGATCATGACAATCATGGCTTTGGATGCGAGAAAAATGAGCAAAGACATCCAGATCAGGCGTAGGGCAAGGAACATGGTGACGCCAAGCAAACGAATACTGAGTCCTAATTTTTCTTCTAGAAGTTCGTAAGCACTGGTGACCCGATGTTTCATGTAAACGGGCAGTAATACAAATGCGACTACCACAAAGATGAATGGATATGCGAGCATGGCCGTTATGTAAATGGGGCCTTTTCCGATTACTTCGCCAGGAGTAGACAAATAGCTGATGGTGCTGAGTAGGGTAGCAAAGAGCGAGACACCGATCAGCATCCAGTTCATATTGCCACTGCCAGTGAAATACTCCTTGGTGCTTTCCTGTTTGCGTCCAAACCACCAACCAAGCACAATGGTGGAGGTAGCGTAAATCGCGACGATCACCCAGTCGATGATGGCGAGACCGGAGGAAGCGGGGGTAGTGGCTAACATGGTTGTAGGATAGGGGTAGGAGTTTATTGGTAAAATGCAGCGATGGGCAGGGAGCGGAAACGGGAGGAGATTTGTTTGTTTTTTTCGTCGCGCACGTAGTAGCTCATGATGGCGCGGCCATGCATGAAGGTCAGGCTGATGTAGGAGTAGGTGTGCTGTTTGCTGGTTTCGAGATTGATTTTGTTGTGCCACGTTTTGCCTTCGTCGGATGAAATGGCGGCGGTAAGAGGGCTGCGTTTGCCGCTGTGCCCGGCTCCCTTTTCATAGTTGTCATTCCAGATCAACAACAGGTCACCGGTGGAGGGGATGCGGCGGATGGTGGCCGGAGCTTCGGGTGAACGCACGTTCCAGGACGCTGGTTTGGACCAGGTTTCACCACGGTCTTTGCTGTAGCTGATAGCGATGTGCCCGGACTGGGTGCGGATCAGCATGCCGATGCTGCCATCCTTGAATTCGATGAATTCGGGTTCCATCGCGCCGCGTTTGGAGTAGTCCACGATCTGCTGGCTTTTTTTCCAGCTTTTGCCCTGGTCATCAGAAAACAGGCAGTAGGATTTGATGTGGCTGATTTTTTTGATGTCCGGGCTGAACCACATAGGGGCTAACAGTCGTCCGTCACGCAGGCGGGTGATGCGGTCATTATTCATTCCCTGGTATCCGGCTTCATCGGTGAGGCTGTGTTGTTCGCCAAATTTCAGTGGCTCTTTAGCGGACGAGGTCCGCATATAGGGATGCATGTCGTTGAGAGAGTTTTTTCTTAGATAGAAAAATCCGATCCGGGTATCTTCGCCCAGTGGAGAAGTCAGATAACGCAGGGTGACCGACATGATGTTTTTGTCTTTTTCCGGGCTTTGCAGAACGATGGTATCACCCCAACTGCGTCCTGCGTTGGGTGAAGTCCGAGCGATGATGCGGGCTTCAGCATGATCGGAACCGCTGCCGACAAATTCGGTGGTGGCGTAGAGTAGGCTGCCGTCCGGCATGGGCAGAATAGAGCCCTCGCTGTAACGCGGGTTTTTCTTGGTGGCGGGGAAAACTTCGCGGGAAATGTTTTCGTTGCTGTCAGGCGGCACGTCTTGGGAAAGCACAAACAGTGCTTGCGCGGCTCTCACCCGGACGTCAATATTTTCATCATCGAGCAAGGGGATCAGGCGATCCTTGGCGGAGGTGATGCGCGCCTCGCCAGCGAAGGTGGCGGAGTAAGTTCTGATAGCGGGATCGTCGGAGCGAAGGTTGCGCAGTACCGCAGTTATGCCGCGAGGGTCACCGAGCAGGGCAAGGGAGTTCTCGAAGTAGGCGCGAATCAGGGGATCTTTTTGTTTGCTCAGACCTGCCCGCAGTCCGGGTAGATCAGTACGGGCATCGCCAATACGGCCGAGCACCCAGGCGACAATGCGCACAATGTCCTGATCTTCATCGTCGAGATGATCACGTAAGAACTTCATCGCCTGAGGGTTGCCTTGGCGACCGAGGGCAGCGGCGGCCATCAGCGCTTGTTTGATGTTTTTGCTTTTGAGCGCGGCGCGCATCAGTTGACCGTCGGCGATCTCGTTGACCTTGTAGAGGCTTTCGCAGGCGTGCACATGGCCGTGGGGATCTTTTCCTGCGAGGATGTCGAACATGATAGCCGCCTTGCTGCGGTCGCCGGCACGAACCAGTTCGCGCGCCAGGCCGACCCGGTGTTGATCGTCTTTTTCTGTTTTGAGTTTGGGGGTGAGGAATTTGGTGACTTCATTCCCGTGACCAGCCAGTGTCAGAGCTTCGCAAGCATGGATCGATGGCCAGAAATTGTCCGGGCCTTGTGCTCGAATACCGTCACGCAGAATTTTCAAGCCTTTGGCGCTGGTCTTGGCATCCAGATGGATCGTGCCGGGTGCAGGAGGCGTCGAGTCTGCCGCCTGGATTTGCGCGTTGGGGATCAGTAGGGCGAGCGCTGCGCCAAGTGCGTAGCGAAACATGAAGGGGGGATTTTTTGTCATCACAATTTTGAAAGGGGTAATATCAGCATTAGCAGGGTGAATATGCAAGGATTGTGTTTGATTCGGTTGAGAATGAGCCGGGCAGCCGTCTTGTGTTATTTTATAAAACAATGATGGGATATTATAAGTATCTCTTGTTATAATGAATTTGAGCAAATGAAAAAATCCCCCGTATTTTTAAAACCCTTGCTGCTGCTTGCCTTGTGCAGCGCTGCGGCAAAGCAGAGTCAGGCGCAATCGACGCCCAAGGAGCGACGCATCACACATCGTGAGCAGTCGCTCAAATCCTACAATCCGTTCACTGCGGATGAGATGTGGAAACATATCAAGATACCGCCCGCTCCACCTCTGACCCCTGAACAAGCTTTGGCTTCTTTTAAAATGGCGCCGGGATTTAAGGTGGAGTGTGTGGCGTCCGAGCCTCTGGTGGTGGACCCGGTGATGTTCGAATTTGATCCTGATGGTCGGATCTGGGTGGTGGAGATGCGCGGTTGGATGCGTGACCTCGAAGGTTCGGGTGAGGGCGATCCGATTGGCAAGGTGGTGGTGCTCGAGGATACGGACGGGGATACGATCATGGACAAGTCGACGGTTTTTCTTGATCAACTGGTGATGCCACGCACGGTTGCTTTTGTGCAGGGTGGGGTGTTGATCGCTGAGCCGCCTTTTTTGTGGTTTTGCGAAGATACCGATGGTGACCTGAAGTGTGATCGTAAAACCAAAGTGGCTGACTGGGGACGGGCGGGCAATCCCGAGCACACCGAGAACGGTCTGATGCACGCGATTGATAACTGGATGTATAATGCCAAGTCCACCGAGCGGCACAAGTTCATCGATGGAAAACTGATTGCAGAAAAAACGATCTTTCGCGGTCAGTGGGGAGTGACCCAGGATGACTACGGGCGTTTGTTTTACAATTATGAAAACTCATCGCTGCATGCGGATTTGTTGCCGGCGGAGTATGTGTTGCGCAATCGTCACACCGGTGGACGTTCGTCTTACGGGTTGAATGTCAAAGTCGCTGCCAAGGCGCAGGAGGTGTTTCCGGTTCGGGTGACGCCGGGCATTACTCTGGGAGGAACCGAATTGCGCAAGGATGGCACTTTGCGCACTTTTACGATTGCCTGTGGCCCGTCTATTTATCGAGGCACTCAGTTTCCGGCTAAATTTAATGGTTATGCGGTGATCCCGGAGGCGGCGGGGAACTTGGTGAGACTGGACCGGGTGTTTGGGGACGGGGCGGAGTTGGAAACGCAGAATGCTTTTGATCAGCGCGAGTTGCTGGCTTCGACTGATGAGCGATTCCGGCCTGTCTGTAGTCGCACCGGACCGGATGGCGCGCTCTACATTGGTGATCTCTACCGCGGTATTATTGAGCATGTGATTTTCATGATGCCTTATTTGAAAAACCAAATTCAGTCACGCGGGCTCGATAAACCGGTGGGCTTAGGGCGGATTTACCGGATCACTCATGAGGGCAAAACTTTGGAGAAAGTGCCACGCATGTCCGGGCAGAGTTCAGCAGAACTGGTCGCGTATCTTTCGCATGCCAATGGTTGGTGGCGCGATACGGCGCAACGATTGTTGGTCGAGCGCAAAGCGGTGGAGGTGGCGGATCAGCTTAAAGAGTTGGTGACGGGTGGAGAGAATGCTCTCGCCCGTTTGCATGCTTTGTGGACTTTGCAGGGTATCGGTAAGTTGGACTGGAAAATTGTGAATGAGGGAATGGGGGATGAAGATCAGATGGTCAGAGCGACGGCGATTCGGCTGAGTGAAGCATTTATCGGAACTAAGCGGGAGCGGGAGCAAGTGTTCGAGGATTTGAGTGGTGTTTTTAAAATCGACCAACCGATGGTTCAATTGCAACTGCAGTTGACCCTGGGGAACATAAAGACAAGTGCCGCTGAAGCACAAATGGTTCAGATTTTGAATCGGAATCCCAGCCGGCTCTTTGCCACGGCTACGATCAGCGGGCTTGCTGGACGTGAATTGGAATTCATCACTCGTTTGTTAGAGGGGGGAGAGTGGTCGAGGGAAAAAGAAAATCATAGTCTTGTTTTGAAAACCCTGGCCAGTGCGGTGGTGAATGAAGGGACGGGCGAGCGAGTAGGCAGCTTGCTTGAACTGGCAGCCGTGCAAGATGGAGAGCAGGAATGGAGAGGGCGCTCTATATTAACTGGAATATTAGAATCTAATCGAGCCAAAGAGAAATGGCCGACCCCTTTTGAGTTAACAGTCAAACCGCAGATTCTGGATAAACTTGGAGCATCGTCGAAATTTGACCGGGCAAAAATGTTGCCTGCGCTGCAACGGATCGTGACCTGGCCGGGCGATGAATTTTCCCACCCGGAACGGCCGGTTCCCAAAGCGCTGACGGAGGTCCAGGAGCAACGGCGTATTGCTGGAGAAGCGGTATACAATGCTACCTGTTTTGCTTGTCATAAAGGTAATGGACGGGGCTTGATCGGGCAGGCGCCGCAGCTGGCAGATTCAGGCTGGGTGAACGGTCCGGCGGATAGGATCGTGCGCATTGCGTTGAACGGGGTGCAGGGGCCGATTGAGGTGAATGGAACGGTATGGAATCATACCATGCCGGGTCTGGGCAGCAGTCCGATTTTGAATGACGAACGCCTGGCGGCGGTATTGACCTATATCCGCCGGGCCTGGGGGAATTACGGAGATGCGGTGGAGCCCGAGTTGGTTGCTGCGATCAGAAAGGAGTCGGCTGGCCGGAGTATTCCCTGGCTGGTGGAAGAACTGTTGGATCCGGCAGTGAGAGCCAAGTCGCAGCCAGCGGCACCGCTTGACCCTTTGGCAAAATATCGTGATGTTTTGAAAAACGGCGATGCCGATCGTGGCAAAGAGATTTTCCACACTAACCTTTTTTTGCGTTGCAACGCTTGCCATAAGGTGGGGAAATCCGGCGGTGGTTTTATTGGTCCGGATTTGAGTGATGTGGGTGGTCGGGCGAGCAGCAATGAATACTTGTTGGAATCGCTGATCGTGCCGAACGCGAAGATTGTGGAAGGTTATCAGACGATGGTGATCACCACCAGGGACGGCAAATTCCAAGCGGGGACTTTGGTGTCGGAGGATGAAAAAAATGTTATATTAGCCCAAATGACTGGCGGGGAGATCCGTGTGCCGGTGGCTGATATCAAGGAGCGGGTGCTGTCTCCGATTTCGACGATGCCGCCGGTGGGGGCGATTTTTTCTGTTCAAGAAATTGCAGACCTGGTTGCCTATTTGAGTTCGCTGAAGGTGGCTGGAAAATAAATGCACATTGATAATCCCACATGAAACGAATTTTTACAGGCTTGATCCCGGTGTTGCTTGCATTGTCAGGCTCGCTACTGGGGGGAGAAAAAACGGATCGGCGACCGAATGTGGTTATCATTCTTGCTGATGATATGGCTTGGGCGGATGTGGCTTGTTACGGGGCGAAATTTCACGAAACTCCGAGCCTTGACCGGTTGGCTGCCGAGGGCATGCGTTTCACTAACGGCTACGCGGCGCACATGAGTTGTTCGCCGTCGCGGGCAGCCCTGTTGACCGGACGTTATCCGGCGCGGTTAAAAATCACCGCTTATATTCCCGGTCCGAAATTGAGTGGCAAATACCTGCCGGCGGAAATGCGGATGCAGTTGCCTTTTGAAGAAGTGACGCTGGCCGAGGTACTGAAGGAGGAGGGCTACTCGACTCTGTTTGTGGGTAAGTGGCATTTGGGTGACAAACCTTATCTGCCTGAAAAACAGGGTTTTGATGTGAACATCGGCGGCAATCGTTCCGGTGCGCCCGGAAGTTATTTCTGGCCATATGGACGGGATAAAAAAAGAAGGGGCTATCATGGCACCGAAGTTCCTGGTTTGGCCGAAGCAGGAAAAAAGGGCGAGCACTTAGGGGATCGATTGACGAGTGAAGCGCTCAAGTTGATCGAAGCCCACAAGGACAAACCGTTTTTTCTCTACCTGCCTTTTTATGATGTGCATACCCCGATTCAGGCCAAGGCGGACTTGGTCGAAAAGTACCGTAAAAAAGCAAAACTGATAGGATTGCCGGAAGAAAAAAAGGCGCAATTCAAACAGGACGGAACAGTGGCGAGAGGAACCCGGGCCGGGCTTAAACAGAACAGGGCTCGGCAGGAACAGAATCATCCGGCTTATGCGGCGATGGTGGAAACTTTGGATGCGAATGTGGGGCGCATTCTTGACGGATTGAAAACAATGGGGCTTGAAGAGAATACCATCGTGATTTTCACTTCCGATAATGGGGGTTACCCTCCTATAGCCAGTAATCTGCCTTTTCGTGGAGGCAAGGGCTGGGCGTATGAGGGAGGGGTTCGTGAACCTTGGTTGGTGAAATGGCCGGGAGTGACCCAGGCGGGAAGTGTGTGTGATGTGCCGGTGATTTTCACCGATATTTTCCCTACGGTTTTGGATATGGTCGGCTTGCCACTTCGTCCTGAGCTGCATTTGGATGGAACCAGTATCACTTCACTCTTAAAAGGGAAAGGGGAGCCTGTGCATGATGCTTTGTTCTGGCATTACCCTCATTATGCCAGTTATGGCTGCGGGCCCTACAGCGCAATTCGCGAGGGGGATTGGACCTTGATTGAGTGGCTTGAGGATGAATCGGTGGATTTGTTTAATCTGGCGGAGGATGTCGGGCAACAAAACAATCTTGCCAGCGCTTACCCGGACAAGGTGAATCGGTTACGAAAAAAACTCCATCAGTGGAGGAAAGATGTGGATGCCAATATGCCGCGGGCAAAATGAGAATACTTTTAAAAAACAGAATGATGAAACGATACACACTGATTGCTTTGGGATGGATAGGTTGCTGCTGCCTCCAGATGGCTTTGCCGGAGGTTTGGTGCGCGGATAATAAACCGATAGAAAAACAGGCCTTGGTTTTTGTGATCACCGGAGAGAGCAATTCGGGAGGGGTGGGTAGGAACTCCAATGCGTCGCCGAAGGAAATGGCGCCTAGGCCCGCTGTTCAGATCATGAATTTGACAGATGGCAAGTTTGGCTTTGAGGCTCTGCAGCTGGGGGTGAATAATTTGCGGGATCATTTCGGTTTACAGAATCGTTATGAAGACCGGCATGGTTTTGAAAATGAATTGGCGAACGCGGTTGAGCGGGGTGGTTTCTCTGGGCGGAAACAGGTGCATTTGATTAAAACGGGCCATGGGGGTTCGATGATTGGTCAGTGGAGCGAGGTTAATGCCTCGGGTTATTGGAAGAAGTTTCTCCAGCGTATCGAGGCAGGAAAAAAACAGGTGCCTGCGAATGCGCAGTGGGTGGTGTGGTTCAGCTTGGGCATCAATGATGCCATTGATAAAACCCCGATTGAGCTGTGGGAGAAAGAAACCCGGGCGCATATCAAAAAAATTCAGGCGACGCTGCCGGGTGCCATTGTGGTTATGACTCAGTTTCAAGCGATGGGAACTGACAAAAAGAAAGGTATTTATCCGCAAACCGATGCGGCGATCGCTCGAATCGCTGCAGATGAAAAAGGGGTTTATGCGGTGGATTCAACAGGGGCGAAGTTGGTGGATAAAAATCACTGGAGTTACGAAGGCTTGAAAACGGTGGTGCAGCGGATGGTGAAGATCACTCAACAAGCGATTCTCAGACATCCTTTACTAGATTGAGCGAATGTCGTTTTAGGGTTTGGCTTTGGTAAGCAGGATGCTATGTGGACGAATTTGCATTTCGTAGTTGGCAGTTTGCGCCGTGATCAATAACACTTCACCGAGTGATATATTGCGTAGGTTCAAGGTTATTTTTTTATCGTCTTTGGATTTTTTGAGAACCAGGTTTATCCCTTTTTGATTGACGGGGGATTGGCTGTCCAGGTCTACGGAGCGTTGCTGTAAGTAGGCGAGAGCATCATTTATTGGAGTGCCTTTGAACTCAACAGAAGGTAGGATGATGTTTTTTAATTTGTTTTGAATAGCGGATGATTCTTTTTCTTTGACCACAGAGGTGTGAAAATTCTGTGGAACCAAGGCGATGGCATGGGGCATTTTTTTCAAGTCGGCGTCTGCCAAGTCGGCGATTACTCGGAGAGCTTCCCCGAGAGGGATGTTCGATAGCCTTAGAGTAAGCTTCACATCAGACAAGGCTTGGTATGAGATAATGTTGACGCCTTTGTCAGCGGGGTTCTTCTCGGAGGTGTCGAGCTCTCTGCTTCGATGAACTATGAAGTTGATAGCATCTGGCAAAGAGGTATCCGCAAATTCGATCAATGGGATTATGATGGACTCGAGTTTATCTTCATGCAGTTGTGCAAGTTGATCCTTTCCGCTGTTTTGTTTGGCAATAGCGAGAGTGCTGACAAAGAGGGCGAGCGCGCTAAATAAGACGGTGATACTTGTGTTGTAGAGACGGGTAGGTAGGTTTTTTTCCGGAGTTTTCATGATGTTTTTGATTCGGGTTTCCAGGGTGTGGGTTTTTGAGATAGCGAGTGAAAAGGTTCGGTCAGGGAGATCAGGGCGAGCCATGCGAACTAGAAATTCGGCGTATTGAACTGGACATGACCCGGCATGTAAAACCAACTGGTCACAGGCTTCTTCGCACAGCGTATCGAGTTTGCGGCAAAGTGCCCAGGCGATAGGGTTGAACCAGTGGATCGAAAGTAGAATTTTACTTAGAAATAGTGATAGAATATCGTGGCGAGATACATGAGCTAGTTCATGGAGTAAAACGAGACGTAGCTGTTCTGGGCTCCACTGGATAGAGTTGTGGGGTAATACGATGGCCGGGCGTAGAAAGCCACCTGTAAATGGAGTGTTTATTCCAGAAGCTAGAACGAGAGAAATTTTTTGTGAATGATGATTTTGGAGAAGTAACTGTTCGAAGGTTTTTTTGAAGGCAGTGGGTGCAGGTTTGGATTTTTTTGTTAAACGAGCAAACAGTAGAATGCCTGCCGCATAGTATGTAAGATAAGAAAGCGCACCTAGTAGCCAGATTGTTAGAACGATTGTATAGGCAGGGATGGTGATTAATGGGGGAGAAAAATGGTCAGGGTTTGGAATGTTCTCAGAGAGGCTGGTAAAGGACGATGAGTGGTGAGGGGCTGGGGTAATTAAAGAAGGGGGTGTTTGATTTGATAGAGAGGCGTACTGGGGAAGTATTTCCCATTGCAAGTGGGGATGTTGAAGTATGGGCATGAGGAGAATAAAGAGGATGGCTATCATGCCGAGCTTATGAGAAAAGTTGGGACTTAGAGAAAGTTTCCGAGCTGCTATCATAAAGATCAGGCTGATCAACAGCAGCAAGCTACTCCGTAGCGCGTATTCAGTGATGAAGTCGATTGCGGTCATGGTATTAATTTTGAGGGTCTTGTTTGGCTTCGGCAATCAGGTTTTCTATACGTTGCAGCTGTTCATCACTGAGAGGAAGCTTCGAGTGCCCCAATAGACCAGAGATGGCTTGTTCGATGGAACCTTGGAAAAAAGTGTTTACCAAGTGTATCATCATTGTGTCACCGGCTTTTTGTCGGGACAATACGGGTTGATAAATCAAAGCAGCGCCGTGTTTTTTTTGTTTCACTACTTTTTTGTCGACCAAAATGCTAAGGAGTTTTCGAATAGTCGAGTAACTGCAATCTTCGCCAAGATCCCGCCATACGTCTCGTGCCGTGGCTTGTTCGCGACGGAATAAGATGTCTAAGATTTGGCGCTCGCGGCGACTGGGGTGATGATTACTTGCCATGTGCGAATTTTTTAGCATTACGACAAAAGAGTCAAGCTTTAAGTGCGATTTTTTTCGCACTTGGTGGGATTACTGCAGGGAAAGGTTATCTGGGATTGCGTTTTACGGTTTGATTAGACCATAGCATGCGGCATGTTCTGGATATGAAATTCACATGGATCACGATGGCTTGTTTGGCGAGCTTTGCTTGGGTGGGGGGTGTTGCTGCAGCGGAAAATGAATTGCCCAAGAGTGTGGAAGTCACTCCTGGTAGGATCAACTCGGTCAGAATCGAACGTAAAGGCAAAGAGCTGCTGGTTTATGGTTCGGATGCAAGTGGCAAAAAAGCGGAATGGGTTTTGTTGACTCATGGTCGTCGCCAGTTGCTTGATTTTGCTGCCGATTCGGCTGGAGCTGGAGCCAAGGTGGTGGCACCTGCCGGGGTGCAGGAATTGGTCGAACAGCCGCAGAAATTTTGGGATGATTTTTGGACGGCGCGTTTTGACTATTATCAACAACAAGTGACCAAGGTGCCGGTCACGGCTTTGCCGGTGGCTAAGGCGGTGAAGGGTGGTGAGTCGCTGGAGTGGGGCGGCTTGAAGTTCGAGGTCATTGATACTCCTGGATACACTCGGGATGGGGTGAGCTATTTGTTGGAGATTGATGGCAAGCGGGTGCTGTTTTCTGGTGAGTTGCTACGAGCAGGAGGGAAGGTGGCGGATATCTACAGTTTTCAGGATGCGATTCCAGATGCTAAGATTGGCGGGTATCATGGTTATGGTGGACGTTTTGCTTTGTGGATCGAGAGTTTGCGTAAGGTGGCGGCGCTGAAGCCTGACGTGATGGTTCCTTCACGGGGAGCGGTGATTGAGGATCCGCAGGCGGATATTAAGTCTGCGATTGATCGGGTACAGGCGATCTACCGCAACTATCAATCGACTAATGCGGTGAGTTGGTATTTCAAAGAGGCGAGATTGAAAATTTGTTTGGAAAAGGTGTTGGGTGAGGGGGCGACTTACGAGTTGATGCCCTACGCGGAGCACATCGATCTACCCGAGTGGTGCAAACATATCGGCACGACGAAATTATTGATATCGGATGATGGTCATGGTTTTGCGCTCGATGTGGGTTCGCCTAAAATGATGGAGACCTTAAAAAAGGCGTTGGAGGAGGGATTGATCAAATCGATTGAGGGGATTTTTGCCACCCATGCGCACAATGATCATACGGCGTATGTGGCGGCGGCGGCTAAAGAATTTGGTTGCCCCGTTTATACGATAGAAGAGGTGGCGGATGTATTGCAGAACCCAGGTTCGTGGTTTTTGCCCGGAGTAACGCCGAATGCGGTGGAGAAGGTGGTGGTGAAAAAGGATGGTGAGAAAATGAAGTGGCGGGGTTTTGATTTGACCTTCCAATTTTATCCAGGGCAGATGTATAATCACGGTGCTTTGTTGGTGGAAAAACCAGACCATGCCCCGGTATTTTTTATTGGGGATTCGTTTTCGCCATCAGGGATTGATGATTACTGTTTGATGAATCGCAATTTGATGCGCGAGGATACGGGTTATTTGTATTGTTTTAAAAAAGTGAGAGAGCTTCCCAAGGGGGCGTGGTTGGTGAATCAGCATATTCCGCACCTGTTTCGTTTCAGTGATTCGGAGATGGACTATCTGGAAGGGCGCTATCGGGAACGGATGAAGATGTTGAGCGAGCTGGTGGCTTGGGATGATGTGAACTACGGGATTGATGAACAGTGGGCGTGGTTTTATCCTTATGGCAGTGAAGCGAAGGCTGGAGATAAAGTTGAGTTTGAGCTGAGGTTTTGGAATCACTCGAAAAAAGAACGGACATTTGAGGTCAAGCTGAATGCCGGGGGCATACTGCAAAATGTCAAAACCTTGCAGCCGATCACTTTGAAAGCGAGAAGCAATGGCGTGGTGAAGATCACTGGTGAACTGGCGGACGGGATTAAAGCGGGAGTGCACGTGGTGACAGCGGATATCAAAAGCGAAGGTATGGATTTGCGCCAATGGTGTGAGGCTCTGATTAAGGTGAATTAGGAAGTAAGTAGATAGGAGATAGGAGATAGGACAATAGGAATAAGTATGTTTTGGATAGGCTTGGCAGTTTTGGTTGGGGTTTCGCTTTTGGTTTTGGTGATCTATGATTTGACTCAGCGTAAACACGCTATCTTGAGGAATTTCCCGATCGTCGGACATCTGCGCTATTTTTTGGAAGCCATTGGGCCGGAATTGCGGCAGTATATTGTCACTGACAATGATTCCGAACGTCCTTTTAGTCGTGACGAGCGACGTTGGGTTTATGCTTCTTCAAAAAAGGAGAACAACTATTTTGGTTTTGGAACGGATAATGATTTGGAGACGGCACCGAATTATTTGATCGTCAAACACAGCGCTTTTCCCCTTGATACGTCGCATGCCGGACAGCTGGGTTATGATGCGGATTATCAGATTCCCTGTGCAAAAGTTCTAGGTGCAGCACGTGGACGGAAAAAGGCCTTTCGCCCACGGTCAGTGGTGAATGTATCGGGCATGAGTTTTGGATCTTTGGGACGCACAGCAGTCGAGGCACTGAATCGCGGCTGTGATTTGGCGGGTTGTTTGCACAATACTGGAGAGGGCGGGGTATCCAAATATCATTTGCACGGGGCGGATTTGGTTTTGCAAATTGGCACGGCGTATTTTGCCTGTCGGGATAAAAATGGCGATTTTAGTTTGCCTGCTTTGATTGAGACGGTGGAAAAACATCCGCAGATCAAAGTTTTGGAGATTAAGTTGAGTCAGGGAGCCAAGCCGGGTATCGGCGGTTTGTTGCCCAAGGAAAAAGTTACTGCTGAGATCGCTGAAGCTCGCGGGATTCCCATGGGGGAGGATTGCATCAGTCCTGCCACGCATAAGGAGTTCAGTGATGTGGAGGGTTTACTGGATTTTGTCGAGAAGATAGCAGCGGCGACCGGGTTGCCTGTGGGGATCAAATCAGCGGTGGGTGAGTCGAAATTCTGGCAGGATTTGGCCAGGCAGATGGCGGAGACGAATCGGGGGGTGGATTATATTTGCATTGATGGAGGGGAGGGAGGCACAGGAGCGGGGCCTTTGGCTTACACCGATCACGTGGCTTTGCCTTTTAAACTGGGTTTTCCACGGGTGTATGGTGAATTTGTCAAACAGGGCATTCAGGATCAGGTGGTTTTCATCGGTTCCGCCAAGCTGGGCTTTCCGGTGCCGGCTTTATTAGCCTTTGCGATGGGTTGTGATATGGTGAATATCGCCCGCGAAGCGATGCTTTCGATTGGCTGTATTCAGGCCCAGCGTTGCCATTCCGGACACTGTCCGGCAGGTGTGGCGACTCACAACCGTTGGCTGATGCGGGGATTGGATCCCGGTTTAAAGTCGGTGAGGTTGGGCAATTTTGTGGTGACATTACGTCAGGAACTGCTTAAACTTTCGCATACCTGTGGGGTGGAGCATCCGTCTTTGATCACGCCAGATCATTTTGAGATACTGGATGGAAATCTAACGGGCATTTCGTCAGAGACTCTTTTTCCGGAGGGAGGGGTTTTGCCGCGGCCCAGTGAAGATGAATATAAGAGGGCCAAGGAGATGATGGAAGCGGTGGTGCTTGGCGAAGGCTGAATTAATTTATTTCAAATAACAAACTAGATAGCTAAAGATGAATAAAACTCTCCGCCTGAGCATCCTATTCACCAGGGTTTCAATTTTAAGTTTATTGTTGTTCTTTTTTATGGGGTTAGCCAGTGAGGTGCTGGCTCATAAAGTCACGGCAGTTTCGGTGGTTTCGAGATTCAATACCAAGGGGCTTAAATATCGTATTGAGTTGGCGATGGATATTTACCCTTCGAAAGATCCTGCTATGAACGACAAGGTGTCCCCACAGCAGGCCGCTAATTTTTTCTCGAATGAGGCCCTGATACTATTTTTTGACGACAAACAAGTGAAATCAGAATCCAGGACCGAATTGATCAAAGACCCCGATGCTGATCCTGAAATCGAGGAGCAAAAAGTGAAAGTGATGGTGACCTTGTTTGGAGAGATCCCTAAAGACGCCGAGCATTTTTCATTGCGGGTTTCCCCTGAGACAACAGCTGCTGTGGTGATGGTCACCTTCAAAGACGGTAAACCCGGACGTAGGGCTGAGGTGTTGTATCCTGGTGAGTTCAGTTCACCTGTTAGTATGGCGACAGTTATTGCCGGAGACCCTTTTGGGAAGGCTATGGAGGGTAAGGGTAAGGGTGACGGTAAAGGCGAAGAGGAAAATCTGGGGAAAATGGGGGGAGTGATGGATGGTGACATCATGGGTAATCTGGAAAAGATTCAAGCTAGTCGTAAGGGCCTGGGATCCAAGGGTGGTGGCAACGGATCCGGTGCAGGGAAGAGTATGTGGGATAAGGCGAAATCCATATTTGCAGGTGGCTCTGCGCCTGTGGATGATTCAGTGGATGAGGGGATTGCGTCATTAGGGCATTACACGGAAATCGGGGTGAGAAGTTTTTTCTCTGGTCATTTTGAAGGATTGCTGTTGGTGCTTTGCATCTTTTTCTTTAGTAAAAAATCGGTTATCATATTACGACAGGTGGTGGTGTTCACCGTAGCTTATTCGATGGGTTTGCTGTTGGCTGTATTTGCGATAAAGAGCTTGTCCGGCATGCTGGGAGTGACTGGTTTAGTAATGACCTGGGGGCTTCCTCTGGGGATCGTGTTTCTGGCGAGTGAAAATTTATTTACCGATGAACTGAAGTGGTGGAGACAGGGTGTTATTGCGATCTCAGGTTTTTTGTTGGGGATAGTGTTTTCAGTGACCCTTAGTATATCTGGCATGCAGGCCGAATCTGCAGCAATTGCTTTTGGCGGTTTTTATTTAGGGTTGGGGTTGGCTCAATTACTCGTCTTGGTATTGTGCAGTGTGTTGGCGGGTGTTTTTTGGAGGAGGTCGTGGTATAGATCTGCCATTGCGATGCCAGTTTCGATGGTATGTGCCGGTTTGGCTGTGTATTGGATGATTATGTGATTTTTTTGTAACCGAAGGCGGATTAATGGCGACTACCTTGAGTGTGAATATCAAAAAAACAGCTTTGGCTAGGATAATAGGCTTAATCGTATGTGCTTACGGGGTAAGCCTGTCAGCCGCAGACCAGAAACCGCAAGATAAAGAGGCTCTCAACGGGGACTGGGTGGGGGAGATGGATTTTGGAGGAAAGCAGTTCCGCTTTTTGTTTCATTTTGAGCAAAGCAAAAGCGGACGGATCAGCGGGGTGTTTCGAGCTCCTGATATCAGTCCAGCACCGATGCCGATGACGGATGTTCGTTTGAAAGGGCGCGATATTTACCTTTCGATCAAAACCGTGGGCAGTTATCGAGGTAAGGTTTCTTTGAAAAGCGGTCGCATGTCGGGAGACTGGATGGGGGAAGATGGCAACCAACTGGCTTTGGATTTGAAGCGCTCCAAAGAGAAATGGACTTACGATCGTCCGCAGACTCCGAAAGCACCTTTTTCATATCAGATACGAGAAGTGGAGATACCCAATAAGTTGGGAGATAATCGCCTTGCCGGGACTTTGACGGTCCCTAAAGGGAGAGGGCCGTTTGCTGCCGTGGTATTGGTTTCAGACTTTGGTCCGCAGGATCGTGATGGAACGATCCATGATCACAAACCCTTGGCGGTGATAGCGGATTATCTGGCAAAAAAGGGGATTGCGAGTTTGCGTTACGATGATAGGGGGATCGGAAAATCCACCGGAACGTATGAATTTGCGACTACCATGGATCTGGCCACCGATGCGGCGGCGGCCTTTGAGTTTTTAAAAAAGCAGCAAGCGGTGGATGCTGGCAAGGTGGGGATCATTGGACATGGTGAAGGAGGATTGATCGCACCTATTGTGGCAGACAAAAGAAAAGGGGTAGCATTTATGGTCTTGCTCGCGGCTCCGGGGGTGAGGGGGGATCAGATGTTATTGATGCAGAATGAGGCGCTAGGTCGTGCGACTGGATTGGATGATGCCATGTTGGATCTTACCCGGCGCTTCATGAGCTCGGTTTACAAATTATTGACTCAGAACCCACCGGATTTAAAAAAGGCGGAGAAAATGTGGATGGAATTTGAAGAGAAAACAAAATCCCTGCCACCGGAAGAAGGCGCAAAATTAATGGAACTAGGAGGACAGCTCGAATGGCAGCTTGCACAAGTGAAAGCGCAATCGCCATGGCTCTCATGGATTCTGGCTTATGATCCCGGACGGGTTTTAGCGAAAGTGAAAGTTCCGGTTTTGGTTTTGAATGGGGAAAAGGATCTTCAGATTCTAGCTGATATCAATTTGCCAACCATCAAACGTCATTTGTTGGCGGCAGGAAATCGACAGGTTGAAGTTGAGAAAATGCGGGGTTTGAATCATTTGTTTCAGAAAGCAGAGACGGGATTGCCGGGCGAATATGCTCTGATTGAACAGACTTTTTCGACTTCGGCTTTGAAACAGATCGCAGGATGGCTTATTAAAACGTCGGACAAGTGAGGGAATGCTCCCGCTTTGTCGTTTTAATTGAAGTATCTGACTGATTCTGCTTATGAAAGACGAAGAAAAATCCTGTTGTGGGCATGAGGGGGAAGATGATGCGGAGGCAGCGAAAAATGTGGAAAAGAAGAGCTGTTGCTCAAGTGAAGAACCCGCGGCGGAAAGTGAGACAAAGGATTGTTGCTCGGGTGATGAAAAAGCTGAAGCCGCCGAGCCGGTGAAAAAGGACTGTTGCTCGTCCAAGCCAGAGCCGGAGCCCGAAGAAAAAAAATCCTGCTGTGGCGGGGGAGAGGGGCATCATCATGCGACGGTGGTTCCTTCGGCTGGTGCGGCGTATTTTTGTCCGATGTGTCCGGGACAGGAAAGTGATAAACCCGGCACCTGCAAGATGTGCGGCATGGCGCTGGAATCAGCGGGTTTGCCACAATCAGGCAGTCGCACAATTTACACTTGCCCGATGCACCCGGAGATCGAACGGGATGAGCCTGGTGACTGCCCTAAATGCGGCATGGCGCTCGAGGCGAAGAGTGTGGAAATGGAGGAGGACAATTCCGAGCTAATAGATATGCAGCGGCGCTTTAAGTTGTCGTTGATTTTCAGTCTGCCTGTGTTGCTGATAGCGATGGGGGATATGTTGCCCGGACGACCATTGTCGGCAGTGGCATCACCGCATATTTGGAATTGGGTGATGTTGTTTTTGAGTGCGCCTGCTGTTTGGTGGGCGGGTTGGCCTTTGTTGAAACGTGGAGTGGATTCGGTGCGTCATCGCAGTTTGAATATGTTCACTTTGATCGCTTTGGGGGTGACGGTGGCTTGGGTTTATAGTTTGATCGCGACTTTGCTGCCGGGGATTTTTCCTCCTTCATTTCGTGGAGCGAGTGGTGAGGTGGCGGTTTATTTTGAGGCTGCGGCGGTGATCGTGACCTTGGTTTTATTAGGGCAAGTGCTGGAGCTGAAAGCTCGCAGTCAGACCGGGGCAGCGATCAAGGCACTGCTGGATCTGGCACCTAAAACAGCGCGTAGGATTGCCGCTGATGGCAGCGAGCAGGAAGTGCCACTGGATCAGATTCGGGTGGGGGATCAGTTGCGGGTGAAGCCTGGGGAAAAAATGCCGGTGGATGGTCAGGTTCTGGAAGGCGGCAGCACGGTGGATGAATCGATGATGACCGGAGAGCCAATGCCGGTGAAAAAGAAGGTCGGCGATCAAGTGACAGGAGCGACCATCAATGGCACCGGCTCGCTGGTGGTGCGGGCGGATAAAGTGGGCGGTGATACCCTGCTGTCGCAGATCGTGCACATGGTGGCCGAGGCGCAGCGCAGTCGGGCGCCGATCCAGAAACTGGTGGATCAGGTGGCGGGCTGGTTTGTGCCGGTGGTGATCGCCTGCTCGCTGATCGCATTTGTGGTGTGGGCTTTGGTGGGGCCCGATCCGAGATTAGCTCATGCGCTGCTGGCAGCCGTGGCGGTTTTGATCATTGCCTGCCCTTGTGCATTAGGTTTGGCGACGCCGATGTCGATTATGGTGGCTACCGGCAAAGGGGCTTTGAACGGGGTATTGTTCAAAAATGCCGAGGCGATCGAGGTGATGCGCAGCGTGGATACTTTGGTGGTTGATAAAACTGGAACTTTGACCGAGGGGCAACCTAAGTTGGTTTCGATACAAGTATCAAAAAGCATCGAAGAAGAAGAGCTGTTGATGCTTTTGGCAAGTTTGGAGCAAGGCAGTGAACATCCGCTGGCGGAGGCGGTGGTATCCGCAGCTGAGGGGCGTGGAATTTCTTTGCAAAAAGTAGAAGGCTTTGATTCGGTAACTGGCAAGGGGGTAACCGGTCAGGTGGCCGGACGCAAGGTGGCGGTGGGCAATGCGGACTTGTTGAATGACATGGGAGTGGAGCCGGGTGGTTTTCCCGGAGTGGCGGAAAATTTACGCAAGGAAGGCCAGACCGTGGTGCTGGCGGTCGTGGATGGTCGTTATGCGGGATCGCTGGCGGTGGCGGATCCGATTAAGGAGGACGCCCAACATGCGATTGACGAATTGAAAAAAGAAGGTCTGCGAATTGTGATGCTGACCGGGGATCATAAAGGAACCGCGCAAGCAGTGGGGGGAAAACTGGGCATTGACGAGGTGGTGGCCGGGGTGTTGCCAGACGGTAAGGCGGATGTGGTGAAAAAGCTGCAGAGCGAGGGGCGTATCGTAGCGATGGCAGGAGATGGCATCAATGATGCTCCGGCTTTGGCGCAGGCGCAGGTGGGTATAGCGATGGGAACCGGCACGGATGTGGCGATCGAGAGTGCTGGGATCACTTTGGTGCGGGGAGATTTGCGTGGTATTGTGCGTGCGCGGCGTTTGAGTCAGGCAACGATGAAGAATATCCGCCAGAACTTGCTTTTCGCTTTTGGATACAATGCGCTGGGGGTGCCGATTGCGGCGGGCATTTTGTATCCGCTTACGGGACTGCTGCTCAGCCCAATGATCGCAGCGGCGGCGATGAGCTTCAGCTCGGTTTCGGTGATCGTGAACGCTCTTCGATTGAAGAAAACGGAGATTTGAGGCGTAAAAAAAGGGACGGCGTTGGTTTCAAGATGCCCCCATTAACCAACACCGCCCCAAACCCCTTCAACACAAGGGAAAAAAGTGTTCCCGCATTCAGAGAACAACGGGAACGACAGGATTGTATCCTATAATTTTAATAAATAAAAGTAAAAAGTAAGGTTTTCTTAACTTTCTATATTTTCTGGAAAGTGGCGGAGAAAAACGCAGTGCTTTTTCAAATGGTGGAGATAGGTTAAATTCAATGCAGAGTGAAGAGGATAGTTTTTTGGCTGAAAGAGGCTTGGGGCCATTGCGGGTGTGGTGCGATGAACAGCCACGCTCGGCGGCTTTGAACATGGCTATTGATGAGGTGTTGCTGCGTGAAATGCATGAATCCGCGGGCAAGGTGCCGATACTGCGTTATTACGATTGGCTGCGACCGTCGGTATCGATTGGCTATTTCCAGCGTTGGCGGGAAACGATGGATATTTGCGAACTTGAGAGCTTGGATGTGATCCGGCGTTGGACTGGAGGTGGCAAGGTGGATCACCGTAAGGATCAGACTTATACCTTGGTGGTTTCCCGCGATCATCCGTTTTATTATCTGCCTCCGGCGAAAAATTATCGCTGGGTGCATCGGCAGGTGGTGGCAGCTTTGCAACAAATCGGGACGCAGGCCCTGGTGACGGATCGTGTTGATTCATTTTCGCCGCGTGGAGATCATTCCCCCAATTGTTTTGATCGCCCAGTGCAGTTTGATGTGGTGGATGATGATGGGGGAAAGGTGGCCGGAGCGGCTCAACGGCGAACCCGCTGGGGATTGTTGCATCAGGGCAGTGTGGTGGAAGACGGCTTGAGCGGGGATGAAAACAAGCGGGCCTGGCAGGTGTCTTTGGCGGGATTGTTGAGCGGCAAGCGCAGTGGCGTGATCGACTGGCAGCCGCCGGAGCAGTGGTTGCAGCAGGCGCAACGCTTGGCTGAAGAGAAATATGCGCCAAAGTCCTGGTTGGAAAAATTTTGATGGGGAGATTTGAGCGGTTGATTTTTACCACGGATTGCCCGGATGAACACGGATAAAAAAAGAGATTGAGTTGCTATCCGCCTGCTGGGAGCAGTGAGAGTGAGGCTTGCAGGTTATTTTCATCAACTTGAGAGCTTGAATACTGGAGCTTTCGGGCTAGGGTGCACGACTTGCAGGGAATATTCATTTCGGCATAAAGGAAGGATGGCTGAGTCTGGTCGAAGGCGCTCGATTCGAAATCGAGTGTAGTGCAAGCTACCGTGGGTTCGAGTGCTCATCGTCTCGCAAGGCGAGACTGAAGGTTTACGAGCGAAGCGAGCAAGAAGCACAGATGGAGTTTCGCGGCTGCGAAACGGAATCAATCCCACTCCGATTTTGATTCACTTGTAGGCTTGAAACTTGGATGGATTGAGCTAAGGTTCGCCACCCGAGTGCTGAGACACTTATAGGTAACAGGAAGGATGGCTGAGTCTGGTCGAAGGCGCTCGATTCGAAATCGAGTGTAGTGCAAGCTACCGTGGGTTCGAATCCCACTCCTTCCGCCAAATTTTCTGTAAGGGGTTAAGGGTCATGTAACTCGTTTATTATCAAAGGCTGCAAATTGCGCCATGTACGTTTTTGATGTAAGTTATACGAGTGAAAGAGATGCGAAAACACCCAGGTTTGCGAAGGCGAGAGAATGTATTTTTTATTGGTCGCGCCATCCCAATAGACCTCAGAGGAAAGGGCCCCTATGTCACCAAGACGGGGAAGCCTAAAAGTGAAGTTGTGCGAACGCTCGGCACATCCGATTACAAACAGGCAGCAAGGAGGGTCTATGAGGAGTGGGCACGATTTGATCAGGAATTCGAGCGTGAGCGGTTCAAGCTGAGTCGCCCTGATCTTAGAGGTTCAGAGCTCACGGGGCGACTGGAGGCTCTGGATCGAGTGGGGTTCAAGTCGATGGCGGCCAAGGAGCTTGATGCAGAGGATCATGCAATGAGGTATTTCGTACAGCTTGAAAAACAGGCAGAGGAGGAGATTCCTGATTTGGTTGCCTCTCTTTCTGAGGATGAGCTGGCGGAGCTTGTTCTCGATTGGCGGAAGGATGCGGATGCTTTGCGTGGCGAAGGAAGGCCACAGTATCATGATGATGGTTCAAGCTACGCATTAGACTATTTTGAGACTCAAGGAATTTTGCTGGAACCCGATTGTGAAGGTTTGCAAAAAATTGCAAACCTGTTTCGACGGGTGCGCTTGGAGAATGTTGTGCGGAATATTGAGAGGATCAGTGGCAATCCGCCTAAAGGAGATGATCCGCTTTTTTGTGATCTGAACGGTTTTTCACCAGTGCCCTCTTTGCGAAGTGATAGCGCGAACGCAAAAGGGGAGACAGTGGGAGGAGTAGTGGACGGATTTCTGGATGACTTGAGGAAGGCGAACCGATCAGAGGGGACTCTTCGGACTTACCAGATTCCGGTTCGGATATTGAAACAGTATTTTGGAGTAAAAAAACCTATCGCTGAAATCACTCGTGCGGACATATCTGAGTTGTTAGATGTTCTTCTGAGGTATCCAAAAAATGCCATGCAGAGATATCCAGGCAAGTCGATACAAGAGGCAATCCGGATAGCGGAGGCGACCAAGGGCTATGAGAGGATAGGGGGCGTTACCTTGAGGAACTATTTTAACAACATTGCGACCATTTTTAAACGCGCTGAAAAGATGGGATGGATTACTACCAACCCAACCAATGATCCATTTTTCCGAACACGATTCAAGGTGGTGAAAAAATCCAAAGCGCAGTTTTCAATCGAGAAATTGAACCGCATATTCCAAGCGCCACTCTATACGGGCTGCCAGAATGACAAAATGGGTTGCAATCGACCTGGTCCCAATAAGCCAAGACGAGGCCGGTTTTGGGTTCCTTTGTTAGGTTTATTTCAAGGCATGCGGCTGAACGAGTGTTGTCAGCTTTGGGCTTCTGATATTTGCGAAGCGGACGGGGTGGCTGTGATTCGGGTTTGGCTTGGTGAGACGGAAGAGGAGATGGGGCAGAAGCGATTGAAAAAAGAAACAACTGCTCGATTCATTCCGATCCATCCTGAACTTTTAAAGATGGGTTTTTTGGATTTCGTCGAACAGCATCGTGAGCAATCCGGGGAGCCACGTTTATTCCCTGATCTGAAAGCCAGTAAAGCTGGATACTATAGCGATGCATTTAGTAAATGGTTCTCTCGCTTTGTGGTGGCAGTGGCAGGTAAAGATTGTCAGGCTACGTTCCACAGCTTTCGGCATATGTTCAGGGATGCCCTGAGAGAGGCTGACGTGAGTTTGGAGAGGGTTGATGCTTTGGGCGGTTGGCAATCCACTCAGGGGATGCAGGCGCATTACGGACAGGGTTTCAAGATGCCCACGCTCTATGAGGAAATTAGGAAGGTGGAATATAAGGGGCTGGATCTTTCCCCTCTCTACCGCGAACAAACAGATGAAGAGATGATGGGGGGAAGCTTTGCAAAAATTTGCAAGAGGCGAAGATCTGGTTGAAAAATTCGGGTTCTCTTTGGTCATTAACTTTCTTTATCTTCGACCTGTTTGCATATTTCGCTCAGCGGCACATCCAACGCGCTGGCAATGGCTTGAAAAACGAACAGTGTGCCGTTGATACTTTTTGATTCAACACGGCTTACCGTTGAGCGATGAATTCCCGCTTTCTCTGCTACAGTCTCGTGTGACAGCCCAAGCTCTTTGCGCCGAGCCTTGAGAGCGTCGGTGATTTTTCCCACAAATTCTTTCGGGTCGGCAGACATTATTGAAAAATAGTGTTGCCATGGGACGATGAATACGTGCATATATGCACTTGTGAGATATGGGTAAAAATTTAAGGCGTTCTTGTGGCAATCGAATAGTGAGCTTAGAGGGTGTTTATACTAACTTATTAGATAGGTTTTTAAGAGAATAAATTAAAAGGTCAAAAAAGGAATAGCTATGAAAAAAATATTTGGATGCATTGGAATAATGGTTATTGGCTCAATTATCCTTGTTGCTCTCGGTGCGATATTTACAGGAATGAAAGTAAATGATGGTGTTGACGGTGAGCAGGGGGCAAGTTCGAGTGTGGCGGCAACAGTCAAGCCTGTTACGCCAGGAGGAAAGCCTAATGGAACCCCCCAAGTTGATGGGGCGGAAAATCAGAGGGCGAAGGGAGCGAGTAAGGAGATTCTGAGGATTGCGGGGAATCGTAATCTGTGGCCCAAGCAAGTTACTTTGAAGGAATCAGTGGAGATGCCAATTATTTCCGAAGGTAAGCAGATTGGATCTATGAAAATTGCTGTCGGCCAACGGTTAGATCTCATTAATGTCACGAGTGAGAAAGTTGAAGTCGGTAGGGATGAGGGACGTGTCTTGGTTGATGTAAACGTAACGGACTTGGTAGCACAGTCGCACGCTGCTCAAGATAAGAAAAAAGCAGACGCTATTGCGAAGAAAAAAAATCATGAAGCTATGTCGGCGGCGAAGCAGAAGGGAATAGATAAGTCTTTCATGCAGAGTTCCCTAGATGCTAATTGGGTGACATACATTGAGCAGAATGACGATCCTGATTTGGCCTATCATTTTTATGTGCGACTTCCCTCGGTAAAATATACGACAAAGGAAAACGTCAAAAATATTGCTGAGCATATTGCTCGGTCTTATGTGATGCAAAGCAAGAATAAGGGAGGCACTGCCACCAAGGCTACTATTCATGTGTTCCAAGGCGATAAGGTGCTAGTGCGAGGAACCTATCGTGAGTAAGGTGTCAAGATTTTGCCGCCTATAGATTAGCTGATTGTGAAGGTCTTCCATTTTCCAACTTAGATGGAAATAGATCTCCGTGGGCCAAGGTGTTTCTGGCTCCCTTCCATGCATCTACCGATTTTTCAAATTGACCATTCCAAATCAAATGGAGAACGAACTCTAGGACAGCTTTATTTTTGCTGCATCGGTTTGAGTAATGCAGAAAGTGCATCAAATGATTATGGATCTAATTTAAGTTGCCGACAGATGAGGCTTTTTTCGATTCGAATCAGTGCCTCGATTTCCCTTCAGCATTGGTAGAGTGGGGATTAGAGCCAATCGGCGATGTTTAGTAAATTGCCGAAAAAACGTGGGCAAGAATTTTATATTATCCGTTCACTTTGTGGCTAAGTAAGGAGCGAAGGGGGAAATAGTTCAATTGGAGAATTGCTTGAGAGGGGGGGGGATTTGGCTTTATCAGTGAAAAAGACGTTGAAATTGGTTGTTATAATTATTATTATATAAACCAATATGAAAGCTGAAACTTCTTTGCAAAAATTTGCAAATCCTGTCGCAGATGAGCGTGAATTGGCTCGCCTGTGCTCCAGTCCCACCTATCAGACGCTCACGCTCAATCCGGCCGCAGTTTATCTGGAATCATTAGGCAGTGATGTTTCACGGCGGGTCATCAAAAGTTCTTTGAATTCGGTAGCTCGTCATATCAATCCGGCTTCTGTTGTGAGGGATGCTTGGCAGATGGTAAGGTGGGATAAATTGACAGCTCCTTCAGTGAGGCTGCTTCTTGCAAAGACAAAGGGCAGCCCTGCTACCCGTAACAAAATGTTATCGGCTTTGAAAGGGGTGACTCGGATGGCTTGGGAAATGCGATTGCTCGATACCGACGAACTGGAGCGCATCCGTGCCATTAAAGGGGACTCTGGAACGAGGGAACTGAGCGGACGGTGTATCCCCGAAGGGGAAATAAGTGCCTTGCTCAATGCTTGTGGCAGAGATCCTTCTGCTGCCGGAGCTAGAGATGGCGCTATGATTTCATTGGCTGCCGTGACTGGGGCGAGAAGGGCCGAAATTGCTGGACTGGATGCGGGCCGGATGAAAATTGAGGAAGACGATACGATTACGCTGAAGGTGATAGGGAAGCGGAATCGAGAACGCACCCTCTTTGTAAGGGGTAACGCTTATCGTGCTCTTAAAGATTGGTTGAAGGTTAGGGGGGGCGACGAGGGAGCAATATTCTGTATGATTGGAAAGGGGGGGCGTATAGATACTTCTCATTTTGTCAGTCCCGTGGCTCTCGACAAGACCCTCGGAAAACGGAGCAGGGAAGCTGGGATTGAGAAGGTGAAGTGGCATGATTTTAGGCGCACCACTGCCAGTAGTTTTCTCGATGCCGGAGCGGATATTGCCACAGTCGCCAAAATCATGGGGCACGCTAATGTTCAAACTACCGCTAGGTATGATCGGAGAGGGGAGAGGGCTCAGAAAAAAGCGGCGGGGCTTTTGTCGGTGCCTTATTTCAAAAGGTATGCAAATTAAAGGAATAGAGGTAACCTGATTCCTATTAATTATGTTACCCTTTTTTCGGCATGTGGGAGCGAGATTGGGTAAAGTATGGTATATTATTCACTGTGAGTAATGTGGATGAAAACTATCTGATGATAGGTGAATTTACTGCTAATGAATAAATATCTTAATAAAAAAATGGAATATTTCGAGAGCCTAAAAATACTGCGTCAGCGGCTCGTCCCGATGAGCTGCCAGGCCCAGGCGGTCGCGTTCTTTATCTTTGGTCGCACGGCGTCGTGGAAAAAAGAATGGG
>JASFYY010000050.1:0-118698 GCA_045046875.1 Verrucomicrobiota bacterium
CAGGTTCAGGCGGCCACCAGAAAAGAGATCGATGTCGCCGTCCTTGTCCATATCCGCGGCGGCGATCACAGAGCCGCTGATGAGCGTGCGTTCTTTGGGGTCAGGTTGTGCTTTGCCAAAACCCTCTTTGCCCATGTTGATGTAAAGCCGGTCTTCGAGTTCGGGGCTGGTGGAGGCAAAGCTTGATCCACCACTGGTGATGTAGAGATCGAGGTCGCCGTCCTTGTCGGGATCGAACCATAACATGCCCATGTCTTCAGATTGGTTGTCCTTGATCCAAGGGCCCCAGGGGGCGGAGATCCAGCGGCCCGTGTCGGAGCGCAGGAAGAGCATGGCTTCCTGCTTGGCGGCACCACCGATGATCAGGTCTTCGTCACCGTCGTTGTCCGCATCGCCGAAGGCAATGCCGGGACCGAAGCGGGAAAGTCGCCAGGGTAGCAGAGGGTTTTCTTTGTAGTCATCAAATTTGTTTTCCTGGTGGGTGAATTTGAGACCGGGCACGGCGTCCATGGAGAACAGAGTTTGCCGTGGTTTTGGCTGGCGAAGGGCGGGGCCGGGGTGGTGATTCCCCTCTGGCTCGGTGATGGTGTAGAGCTGATCGGCTTTGAGATTTTTGAGGGTTTGTTTGGCTCCACTGGGCCAGTTGATTTCCAGTTGTTCGATCAGATTATCGTCGCCCAAGCCGAAATGGATGATCGGTTCGTCAGCGGACATGTAGCCTCGGGCTAGAGAGAGCAGGCGGGTTTGCCATCCTGAGGCGGATTTTAGGCGGAGTCTTGCGCCGACGCCGAAGTGATTGCTTTGTCGTCCGTGCAGGGCGATGAGCAGGCGATGGCCGCTTGTCGTATCATTGCGGTAAATGCCGACTGGTTGGTTCATGTTGTTGACCACTAGATCGAGATCGCCGTCCCGATCCAGGTCAGCGCAGATCAGGCCGAAGCTGGCAGCCTTGTCATTATAGTTCCACTTTTCACTGACGTCTTCAAAAGTCAGATCGCCACGGTTGCGGAAGACCTTGCTGTGTTCAGCGCCGGATTTGTCGTAAGCATTCATTAAAGCGGTGCGTTCGTCCAGTTTGCCCGCATTATTGAGATCTTTGAGGTTGGCAAGATGATCCGAGTTATTGACATCACGTGCCATGCCGTTGGTGTAAATGGCATCTTCCCAACCGTCGCAGTCGAGATCGGCTAAGCGCGTCGCCCAAGACCAGCCAGTGCTTTCTAAGCCACTGAGAAAGCCAATTTCTCTAAAGGGAGCATCGGCTGAGTTGAGGTAAACAGAGTTGCGCATGTTTTGGCGAGGCTCAGCCCATTCGAGGAACCAGCTGGAGTTGGACATCGCTCCCATGCGCATTTTTTGCGTGTAGTGGTTAGTAGCTGACATATCAGAAACGCTATAGTCGAGCCAGCCGTCACGGTTGATGTCGCCGTAGTCACTACCCATCGCAAACCAGGCGGTTGAGGGAGCAAGGGTGGGGAGTACATCGATAAAGGTGCCGTCGCCGTTGTTACGCCACAAGCGATCGGGGTCTTTGAAATCATTAGCGACATAGAGGTCGAGCCAGCCGTCGTTATTGTAGTCCCACCAGGTGGAGGACAGGCCGAGATTGAGTGTTTTTCCAAGACCTGAACTACCCGTCGCATTGCGAAAGGTGCCATCCCCTTCGTTGTGAAATAGCAGGTCTTGTCGTCCTGATTCATGTAGGTGACCTTCTATGAAATGATATTCCCCAACCAGGTCGGGGTGGACCGTGGGGATTTGGTTAACGTAGCGAACTTTCAGATTAGGGTGATCCGCGGCAAGTTCGAACAATCGATAGGTCAGTAAAAAACAATCGATGGAACCATCACGATCATAATCCGCAAACGATGCCATGATGGAAGCCCCGTTATAGTCGAGCCCCCAGTTGGAGGCTTCTTCCGTAAAGGTGCCGTCGCCTTGGTTGATGTAGAGTAGATTAGGGCTACCCATATTGCAGACATAAATATCGAGGTCTCCATCGTTGTCGATGTCGACAAAGCTGGCACCCGAACCCCATGCGTCACCGCCATCGACCCCAGCTTTTGCCGTTGCGTCTTCAAATTTCCATGGCGCTGTTTGGCGGAACAGTTTGTTCTTGCCGTCTTGGGAGATCAGATACAGGTCGGGTAATCCATCTCCGTCGTAATCTCCCACACAAACTCCCGCGCCAGTATAGAGGTATTTTTTGATGTGCTCCTTTTTGAGCAGGTTCTGGAAGTCGATGCCTGTATCCTTTTTGTGGATACGGGTGAAACCAGAGCTTACTGTTTGGCTCCTCGTAACAGGTGAGTTCAGGCGGGAAGAACGTATATCCAGTTTATCTTGCGTGAAGCCAGGGGAGGAGGCTAGCAAATGAAATGCCACATAAAGGGTGGGCCAGTTGCGGAAAAGCGATGGTGTTTGAGATGGGTGGAGCATGGGTATTTCCTGAAAATGGCATGGTTTGGTGAAATTTCACAAAAAAATGCGTTGGATTTTGATGCCATACGTATCCATATTGCTTGAATATTGCTTTATTGGTAGCTCCTTGCCGCATTTTTATATGAAAATTACACATTTCACTTATTTCATCGTCATTTTTGCTCTACTGACCTGCTCGGGCTCGGTTTTGGCTCAGACTTTTGTTTCATCTGATCCGACGGGGACGACCCAGACGATTGCTGTGCCTGTGGGGACGGGAAGCGTCTCTGATGTGGATGCATCGTTTGAGTTGTTAGCTAACGGAAGCTCATTCACTAGTGAGTTAACATTTAGTTTAACTTCGCCTACTGGCACGGTGGTGAATCTATGGGGGCCTGGCTATGGCGGCGCGGGTAATCCTAGTCTGGGGGTTTACACCTTCGACGACGCAGCAGCGAGTTTGCTGCCTGCAACCGGAGCGCCGGGCACATGGCAACCTTCAAACTTAAATGGGACACTTTTGTCTGATTTTAATGGAGAAGTAGCCGATGGGATATGGACGCTTGTTGGATCTAGCACTTTCTCTCCCCCGGCTATAGGCTCGTTCACGCTGATGCTTAATAATGTTACTCCAGCTGTAGCTCCTGCTCCTGCTCCCGCCGTCCGTCGCCGTGAAGTCATTCCAACCATTCTCGCCACCAACGTCGGTGCGATCCAATCTTTACTGACCAGTGGTCTCGGCATGGGCTTGGTCAATCAGCAAATTACCCAGAACGCACCCAACGCTGCTTTGTCGGATTTGAACAATCGCCTCTTTCGCGCACGCTCCGGGATGGAGCAGATTTTTGCCGACGGTTTTGAATCGGGAGACACTTCCACTTGGACGGGGGCCTCTACTAACAATAGCTCCAGCTTGTTGCGTCACCTCGCTTTTGTGCAGGATCAACACATGTCTTACAGAGTCGCGCTTGGTTTAGCAGATCCTGAAGAACGCACTGTGGAAGTGGGTGGGGCTGTGGATACTTTGGCACAGCAAACGCTCAGCGGGGGTATGCCCTACGCCATGATGGGTGTGCCAATCATGCCAATGGCAGGTGGAGCAGCCACGGTGCACATCGTCGAAGCTGCGCCCTCGGGAAAAACCGTCATCGATGACAGCAAAGCAGTGGTTGAAATCGCGCCTTTGAAGCGTTGGGAACTGTTTGCCGCTGGAGATTTTAGTAATTACGATCAGGATCAACTGAGTAACTTGATGCAGGGCTTCACCACCACGACTTACGCTGGCACTGCAGGTCTCGAATACCGGGTAACAGAATGGCTCAATCTCGGTGCGGCTTGGAGCTATTTGCAAAGTGATACCAACGTCGCTGGCAACTACGGCAACATCGATCTTGAAGGTAATCTGATCTCCGGTTACGCCACTGCCTTTTGGCGTCAGTATTGGGCGGATTTGCTCTATAGTTATGGTAGCTTTAATAATGAGATCAGTCGTAATACCGGGCTCGGCAGTCGGGCACAGGGAGATACCGATAGTCAAAGCCACAACATTCGCTTGAACTTTGGGCGCAACTTCAATGTCAGTCGCAACATCGTGACGGGACCGATAGCAGGTTTGCGCTATGGCACGGGTGATGTAGATGCCTACAACGAGCGCGGTGGTGGATCGGCTGCTTTGGACTACAATGGTACCGATTTTGAATCAATGATCAGCCGTCTGGGTTGGCAAGCGACACATACTCAAGCGACCACTTGGGGACGTCTGGTATCGCAAGTGCACCTGGCATGGGAGCATGAATACATGCCTGAGAACGGCACGGTGGGAGCGAGTTTGCAGACTTCGCCTTTTGCTTTGGTGACAGGGAATAATGTGAATCGTTTTGGTGGATTTTCGGCTGAAGATAGTGGTGCGCATGCGGGCACTGATTGGTTGTCGGCAGGAGCAGGCTTGAGATTTGAACTGGCGAGTGGTGTGGCTTTTTTGACTGATTACCAAGGTGTGTTTTTCCGCAGTAATTCAAGCCAGCATTACGCCTCGGCTAAGCTGAGTTATGAGTGGGGAGCGTTTATGCCGAGTGGCAACACAGAAGATGCAGGTGGAAAAGAAATTGTCGCTTACGAGCCCTTGCAGATGGAGGAGTCTGGACGGCAGATCGCAGTATCGCCGGATGCTGAGGAAAAACAATCGCCGGCCACTTTTGTTGACTGGTTGAACAGAGGGAGTCGTAATGGCAGCGAAGTCACAAGTGTTGAGGCAAAAGCGAAAGCTTCCGACAAAAAAGAGGTCGCGGCGTATGAACCTTTGACCGTGGAGCAGCCTGAAAGGCATGCCGCCACGACAAATACACCTGCCGGGCATTCTCAGTCACAGGTGAAAAAGAAATCCGTTGGCGGAGTCATAGGTTGGTTGCAGGATAGGAAACGGGGCAAGAGTGATGTGGGGGGAGCGCCATCCACAGTTGTTGCAGAAAACACCGCTGATGATGTCGTGGTCGAACCGGTAACCGTGAGTTCGGCGGGCCGAGGGCACCAGAAAGGCGCAGTGGTCTACAAGACTTGGGACGAAGTGCCGGGATTGAAAAAAACGGAAGCTTCGGTAACTCCTGCGAAAGCAGTAGCGCAAAAAGACCCGTCTTCGTAAGAGGGAAGAAAAAGGCGGTCCACGAAGTTCGCTAAGAAACACGAAGTGGGGAAAAATTTGGGAGAGGCAAGTTTCACCTTGTCCGGGAGCTGAGGTGAGACTGGAGTCGCATGGGTGGAGCAGTACTGTGATTAGAGCGATTAAGGGGCTGTCGCGGGCAGCGCGGAAGCGAGTCCCTCCAAATAAACGTGAGTGATCGTAGGAGGCGAATCACAGCCGGGCGGAGCGAGACAGACGGAGTCAAAAGACACAAAAATCACGAAAGTGAAGATGGGATATCCCCCTCTTGCTCACTGATATGATTTGCGGTATTTGCTTGGGGTGATGCCGAGTTGCTTGCGGAACTGCAGGGTGAAGGAGCTCTGATCGTGAAAGCCCAGGTCGATGGCGATTTCGGCGATGGGGTGATCGCTTTGACGTAGATCTTCGCAGGCGGATTGCAGGCGTAGTTTCATGATGAAAGCTTGCGGGCTTACTTTAAAAGTATCCTGAAAGCGGCGGTTCAGCTGGCGGGTGGAAAGTTTGACCATGGTTGCCAGGGAAGAGATCGAGATATGCTCGCGGAAGTGTTGGCGGATGTATTGCACAGCGTCATCAATCTGTAAGTAGGGCTGCATGGCTTGATGACGACCGGCATAACTCTGCACGGTGCCCATCACGCCGATGATATTTTTGTGATGATCAAAAACGGGCAACTTGTTGGTGATGTACCAGTCGGGGATTCCCTGCGGATTAAAAAATAATTCGACGATATGCAGTCGGGCTTCGCCAGAGGTGATAACGGCCTGGTCATCCTTGCGGAAGTTTTCAGCGAGCTGACGGGGGAACAGTTCGTAGTCGGTTTTACCGATGATTTCCGCTTCGTTGTGAAAACCGAGGCGTTCGAGGAATGCGAGATTGGCACAGACAATTTGATAGTCGGTGTTTTTGGCAAAAAAGGAGACTCCGGGCAGGTGGTCGAAAAGATGATAAAATAGGCTGTCGTCAGCACGCTGTTTTAAGAAGTTAGAACGCTTGTCCATAGGGGTATTTTCTCACTTAAGCATGAGAATAAAAGAAGAATGTTGAATATAGTGTCTGATTGATCATAAAAAATGACACTTTGAGCCAAGACGCGATGAAGATATTTCTCTTACAGTAAAACATCATGAGTGAGAAAAAGATCAATGTGGCGATTGTGGGTTTGGGATTTGGGGCGGAGTTTATTCCTATCTACAAACGTCATCCGCAGGCGAACTTGATGGCGATTTGCCGTCGGGACCAGGTTGAATTGGACAAGTGTGGCGATGAGTATGGGGTGGAGAAAAGATTCACGGATTTTGATGAATTACTCGCCGATGAAGAGATCGATGCGGTGCATATCAATACGCCTATTCCGGATCACGCGGCGCAATCGATCAAAGCGTTGAAGGCGGGCAAACATGTCGCCTGCACGGTGCCGATGGCGACGAGTATTGAGGATTGTCTGGAGATTATCCGGCTGACCCGGGAAACGGGTTTGAAATACATGATGATGGAGACGGTGGTTTATTCACGTGAGTTTCTTTTCATGAAAGATCTCTATGAAAAGGGGGACTTGGGCAAGTTGCAGTTTTTGCAGGCATCGCATGTGCAGGATATGGATGGTTGGCCGGGCTACTGGCCGGGACTGCCGCCGATGCATTATGCAACCCATTGTGTCGGACCGGTATTGGGTCTGGCGCGTAAGGACGCAGAGTATGTGTCGTGTTTTGCCTCGGGCACGATTCGTGAGGAAATGCACGATCATTACAATTCGCCGTTTGCGGTGGAGACGACCCATATCAAGCTGAAGGATTCGGATCTGAGTGCGCGGGTGCATCGTTCGCTGTTTGATGTGGCACGTCAGTATCGGGAGTCGATTGATGTTTATGGTTCGAAGAAGTCGGTGGAGTGGCCGCTGATCGAGGGTCAGCCGATGGTTTTGCATACCGCCAAAAAACCGGAACCGGAGATTCCGGAGGAGGTGCAGTGTCCGGACTTTGGTCATTTGCTGCCGGATGAAATTGCAGGTTTCACCACCGGTGGGGTTTATGACGACGGGGACAATGAACATTTGTCATTCACCCAGGGAGCAGGGCATGGCGGATCGCATCCGCATCTGGTGCATGAGTTTTTGACAGCGTTGGTGTCGGGTAGGGATCCGTGGCCGAATGCGAAGCAGTCGGCGAACTGGACTTGCACTGGGATTTGTGCGCATGAATCGGCGTTGGCGGGCGGGGAGATTGTGAGGCTGTCGAAAGAGACGCTGTCTTAGGGAAGAAGATGAGAGAACCACGAACCGCCGTCGTCCCGAATTGTAAGGGACTATGTCGAGTCAGGATGGACACGAATGAACACGAATAAGAGGGGGATGAAAAAAATAATAGAGGGCTTGTCCGCCGTAGCTGAGGAACGAAGCGAAGGAGGAAGAGAACCACTGATTACACTGATGAACACTGATAAGATGATGAGGATGCAGATGATGAAAAAAAGGTTGGGTTGTTTGGTTGCCGGGGTGTTTGGGCTTTGTTTGCTGACGCAGGCGGCGGATGAGAAGGGGGTGTCGTTTGAGCGGCGACAGTTGGCGGATGTTTTTTATTCGGAGGGGGCTTGTTTTGGCGATGTGGATAAAGACGGAGTGAATGATGTGGTCTCGGGGCCTTATGTTTATTTTGGGCCGGACTATGGACGCAAAGCGGAGATTTATCCGCCCAAGCCTTTTAATAAAAAGGGGTATTCGGATAACTTTTTTTCATTCACCGATGATTTTAATGGTGACGGCTGGGTGGATGTATTGGTGCTGGGGTTTCCGGGCAAGGAGGCGGTATGGTTTGAAAATCCGGGCAATCCGATCAAGAATGGTAAGGATGGTAATGCTCACTGGGAGAGACATGTGGTGTTTGATGTCGTGGATAATGAATCACCTGCTTATGAGGATGTGACCGGTGATGGCAAACGGGAGATCATTTGTTCTAAAAACGGGGCATTGGGTTACGTGAGTCCTAACTGGAAAAATCCGACGACGGCTTGGGTTTTTCATAAGATCTCGAAGGATAAAGCGACGGGAGCCCGGTTCACGCACGGTCTTGGTATCGGTGATGTGAATGGAGACGGTAGGATGGATTTTCTGGCCAAGGATGGTTGGTGGCAGCAACCGCAATCTTTGCAGGGCGATCCGCTTTGGGAAAAACATGCTTTTGCATTTTCGGGGGCTGGTGGGGCGCAGATGTATGCTTACGATTTTGACGGAGATGGCGACAACGATGTGCTGACCAGTTTGGCGGCGCACGGTTATGGTCTGGTTTGGTATGAGCAGGTGGAAGGGGAGGCGAAATTCAACCAGCATGTGATTGTCGGAGCGACTCCGGCAGAGAATCCCTACGGGGTGAGTTTCAGTCAGATGCACGGCATCGATCTGGTGGATGTGGATGGGGACGGGGTGAAGGATATCGTGACCGGCAAACGCCATTGGGCGCATAACGGGCATGATCCGGGTGGCAATGACCCGGCGGTTTTGTATTGGTTTCGTACGGTGAGAAAATCCGGTGCGGGGGGGGTGGATTTTGTGCCACATCAGATTGATGACGACTCGGGGGTCGGGGTGGGTGTGGTGGCACGGGATTTGAACGGCGACAAGCTGGTGGACATTCTAGTGGGTAATAAAAAGGGCACTTTTGTGCATTTGCAGAAACGGAGAGAGGGCCCGTCGGCGGGTCGGGCTTTGCGCCCGCCAAAGCGCACGGCTCTGGTTGAGAAGGGGTATCAGCCGGCAGAGGCTTTGGCGAAAATGACTCTGACCGAGGGCTTTAATGTGAGCTTGGTGGCGGCTGAGCCGGACATCAAACAGCCGATCGCGATGACGATCGATTCACGCGGGCGGATCTGGGTGGCGGAGGCTTATTCTTATCCTTTTCGTCAGCCTGAGGACAAGGCGCGTGACCGGATTGTGATCTTTGAAGACAAGGATGGCGACGGCAGCTTTGAGACCCGCAAGGTTTTTACCGAAGGGTTGAATTTGGTCAGCGGTTTGGAAGTGGGTTTTGGTGGGGTGTGGGTGGGGGCGGCTCCCTATCTGATGTTTATCCCGGACAAGGATGGTGACGATCAACCGGACGGCGAGCCGCAGATTTTACTTGATGGCTGGGGTTATCAGGATACTCACGAGACACTGAATGCCTTCACCTGGGGGCCGGATGGTTGGTTGTATGGTTGTCACGGAGTGTTCACACATTCGAAGGTGGGAAAACCCGGAACGCCGGAAAAGGATCGCACTCCGATGAATGCGGGGGTGTGGCGGTATCACCCTGAGAAACATCAGTTCGAGGTGTTTGCCTGGGGTTCGAGCAATCCCTGGGGAGTGGATTTTAACGATTATGGTCAGGCGTTTATCACCGCTTGTGTGATTCCGCATTTGTATCATGTGATCCAAGGGGCGCGTTATCAGCGGCAGGGAGGGCAGCATTTTAATAAATATGTGTTTGATGACATCAAGACGATCGCTGATCATCCACACTATGCGGGCAACATCCGTGATCATGCGCACTGGGGCAAATCAACGCCGCCCCCGCAGAGCACCCTGGCGGCGGGAGGTGGGCATGCTCACTGTGGGCTGTCGATCTACCTAGGTGATAATTTTCCGCAAGAATATCGCGGCAGTTTGTTGTTCGATAATATCCACGGGCATGGCATTGTGCAGGACAAGGTGACCCGTCAGGGTTCGGGTTTTGTGGGCAAACATGCTCCGGATTTTATGTATTCCAATGACCGTTGGTTCATGGGGGTGGCGTTTCGAGTGGGACCGGATGGAGCTATGTATTTCATCGATTGGTATGATACCCAGAATTGTCATCGCCGGGATCAGGAGGTCTGGGATCGTAGTAATGGGCGCTTGTATAAGATGGCTTATGGCACGCCGAAAGCACCGCCGCTGGGTTTTGATGTGGCGAAGATGAGTGACGCTGAATTGGTGAAATTGCAGTTGCATCAAAATGACTGGTGGGTGCGCACCGCGCGGCGGGTGCTACAGGAAAGAGCGATGACGGGGAAACTCGAAGGTGACGTGGCCAAATTGGCATTGAAAAAAATCCTCCAGGACCATCCGGATCTGACCCGCAAGCTGCGCGCTTTGTGGGCATTAAAAGTGATCAAGGGATTGAGTGAAGCCGAGCAGTTGGCGCTGTTGGATTCTGCGGACGAGTATGTGCGGGGCTGGGTGATCCAGTTTTTGGGAGAAAACCGAGATGTGAGTGATGGGGTTTTAGCAAAATGCGTGGTTTTGGCGAAGAGTGATTCATCGCCTGTGGTTCGGCTTTATTTGGCGGCCTTGGCTCAGCGCCTGCCTTTGGGCAAACGTTGGGATTTGGTGAAGAATCTCGTCGGGCACAAGGAGGATGCGGCGGACCACAACCTGCCGTTGATGAATTGGTATGCGATTGAGCCGCTGGTGATGGCCGATCCGGTGCGGGCGCTTGAGTTGGCCGGGCAAGCAAAAATCCCTACGGTGTCGAGTTATATTTATCGCCGCCTGGCGGTGGAGGAGTCCGGGCGGGAGCAGTTGTTGCAGCGGATCACCTCTTTAAAAGGAAAAGCCGGGCCGCAAAAGCAGATTCTGGTGGAGATAGCCGGAGTCTTGCGTGAGCGGGCGAATGTGCCGATGCCGAAGGCGTGGAATCAAGCGTATCTGAGTATGAAGGATAGTGGGGATGCGGTGATGAAATCAGACTTGAGTTTGTTGGGCATCAAGTTCGGTGATCAACGCATGTTGCCGGAGTTCCGGAATATTCTGGCCAATTCAAAATCGAAGCTTGCCGAGCGGCAGACGGCTTTGGCGACCTTGCTGGCTGCTCGCGACAAAGAAGCACTGCCGGTTTTTTATGAAATCATCCGCGGACCGGAATCCCCGCTGAAAGCTTCGGTGATCAGGGGTTTGGCTGGGTACAAGAGCGGGCAAACGGCAAAAGTATTGCTTGGCCAATATACAAAATTCAGCATGGGGGAGAAAACGGATGCGGTGCAGACGCTGGCGTCTAATAAAGAAGACGCGTTGTTGTTGTTGGCAGCGATAGGGGATGGGCGGATTCCCCGCGCCGATCTGGGTGCTTTTAGCGCCCGGCAGATGGGGGCGTTGAAGAGCGAAGCGGTGAACCAGGCTTTGGAGGAAAACTGGGGTAAGGTGGGCGAGGCATCAAAAGCGAAAAAAGACGAGGTTTCTCGTTATAAAAAGATGTTGAGCAAAGCTTATATGAATGGTGCGAATGCCAGCAATGGGCGTCACTTGTTCAATCAGACTTGTTTTGCTTGTCACCAACTGTTTGGCGAGGGCAATGGAGTGGGGCCGGATCTCACGGGCTCGGATCGCGGTAATTTGGATTATTTGCTGGAGAATATCATCGACCCCAGCTCGGTGGTGGGTAAGGACTACCGCTTGACGATTTTGACCCTGAAAGATGGACGGGTGCTGTCGGGCATGGTGCGTAAACAAAATGACAGTGCGCTGACCGTAGCCATTGCCGGAGGAGCGGAGGTGGTGATCGCTAGGGCGGAGATAGAAAAAAAAGAAGCTTTGCCGGTGTCGATGATGCCGGAGGGGATCTTGCAGGTTTTTGACAAGGGGCAGGTGGCTGATCTGATTGCCTATCTGCAGAGTCCGAAGCAGGTTCGTTTGACCGAGCCCGGCGAGACGATTTTGCAGGGGGAGGGGCTCAAAGTGGTGAAATCCACCGGGCAGGTCAGGCCTCAGTCGATGAAAAATTTCAAGGCTGACAAGTGGGACGGGGATTCACATTTGTGGTGGACGGGAGCGAAACCGGGGGATGAACTGGTGGTGGAGTTCAGTGTGCCTGAGGAGGGTAAATATGATCTGGCGGTGAATCTGACCAAAGCCAGGGACTACGGGGTGTTTGAGTTACGATTGGGAGACGGTGAGTTGTTGCTGGAGCAGGTGGATTTGTTTAACGGCCAGGATGTGGTCACTAGCGGAGAGATCCCACTGGGGCAACATCAGCTCAAGGCAGGCAAACAGACTCTGGTCATCAAAGTGGTCGGAGCCAATAAAGCAGCGGTGAAAGGCTTCATGTTTGCTTTGGACTATTTAAGAATGGTGAAACGTCCCTGATAATTGCCACAAGTGGTCTTGCAATCAGCGGGTGAAAAGGATACATGATGGAGAACTATCATGAAAAAATTCCTTTTTATTCTCGTCGTGGCGTCAGTGGGCGCTGCTTGGTATTTTTACGATCCGCACTTGAAACCTTATATTGGTTCTTACGTGGAACAGGCGCAAAAGGTGATGAACAGCGCCAAGGGCGATAATTTTTCGCAGGAAGAAACGAATCCTAGCGAAAAATCCAGCGAAGATCCGGCTCCGCAGGATAAACCGCCGACAAAAAAAGCTAAGCTGAAGAAGGTCGCAAAAATTGAAAAAAAAGAGCAGTCATTGCCGATGTCGGATATGGATGTTTTGTTGGCAAAGCGTTATCCGATGCCGGATATCAAACCTTTGTTGGAGATTGTTGATAACTGGAACCGGGTGCCGAGCAAAGCTTACCCCAAACAAGTGGTGATCAATGAGCGCATTGCTTTTCAATTGATCGTAGAGGGGAAAGCCATCGGGGCCAGTGTGGCTGTGCCCGGTACGGCAGTGGCTCCGTTACGCCTGGACAGGGGCACTCTGTATGTGATGAGTCTGGCAAACCAGTCGATGAAATCGCAGATTTCGGTGGATCAGACCGATTTCAAACAGCAGGTGCAAAAGCGCTATGATGTCTTTGTGGTCAAAACCCGAAACCAGGTGACGTCCAACCGGGCCAAAGCCAAAAAAAAGTTGGCCTCCAACCCAGAGGTTTACAAAAACTTTGGCAAAGCGGCGGCGGGTTGGGATGACCCGAACGACTCGCGTTTTGAATTGGTGAAAGCGAGCCTGGCAAAAGGAGATGTGAAAGCGGTGCAGCTGAGTGAGGCCAAGCAATTTCGCTGGAATGGATCTGAGAAAATCAACGGGGATTTGTATCGTGGGACTTACGATACGGTGTCGGTGAAGTTCGAAGTGAAGACGATTTTCGGGGTTTTCCCCAATGAGTTTAAGTGTCTGCTTCAGGCAGGTAGAGTGGTGGGTTGGATCGATCCGCTTACTTTGGAAGAAAAAATATAAACCTTGGAAAGATGAAAAATTGTTTAATATCAGGACTAGTTATTTTTGCAAATCTCGCCGTATGTGCGCAAGCTCTGGAGCCCATTCCGGCGATTGAACGTCGACTTCCTCCCAAAGGGGTGGAATTGCCTGCTGAGCTGCGCGTGAAACTGGAGACGGAGCTGAAGGGACTGCAAGCCCGGGTGGGGCAGTTAAAAGCGAAGAAGGTGGATACGCTGGATGCGGAGGTTTTTGTGAAAGCCCTGCGCTATTCACTGGTCAATGGTGAGTATTTCCGCGACAAGGATTTTGTCCTGGGGGAAAAGATGGTGACTTTGGCAAAAGAGCGACTCGCGGGGTTGGAAAAGGGTGAGACTCCATGGCATGAACAGCGTGGGGCTTTGGTGCGGGGACTGAGATCGAAGATTGACGGTTCGGTGCAGCCTTACGGTTTGTTCATCCCTGAAGAGTTGAAATTGAACAAGCCGGTGCCTTTGTTGGTGTGGTTGCATGGGCGTGGGGATACGGTGACGGATATGCATTTCATCAATCGTTCGCTGACTAGAAACGCGGCTTTGGGGCGCTTTTTTGATTCGCAGAAAATGATAACAGTGGCGCCATTTGGACGTCAGTGCATTGGGTGGAAACATTCGGGTGAAATCGATATTTTTGAAGCCATCGAGCAGGTGAAAAAACAATACAAGATCGATGCGGATCGTATTGTGTTGGCGGGTTTTTCCATGGGGGGCGCTGGCACCTGGCACGTGGGGGCGCATTACACGGATCAATTTGCCGGGGTGTATCCGGGGGCAGGTTTTGTTGATGTGGCCAAATACAACCGGATCAAAAAAGAGGACTTCCCCGTTTGGTATGAGCAGACATTGTGGGGGATGTATGATGTGCCTGGTTATGTTCGGAATTTGTTCAATGTGCCGATCACGGTTTACACGGGAGAGGAAGACAAGGCGCGGCCTCAATCCGAGTTGATGGTGACCAGTTTTGCCAAGGAAGGTAGCAAGTTGGAGCATTTGATCGGCCCTGGGATGGGGCACAAATACCACCCGGATGTGGCAAAAAAAATCCAGGGCTTGATTGAGAAAAATGCGCAAGACGGGATCAATCATTTTCCGCCCAAGGTGTCACTACAGACAAAAACCCTACGCTACCCGCGGATGTTCTGGGTGAAGGCTACGGGCTTGAAGGAGCATTGGAAAGACAGCCGGGTGGACGCCGAGATGCTGTATGACAATGTGGTGGAGGTGACGACCAAAAATGTGACATCTTTGAATTTGCTTAGAAAGCTGATCACCGGAACAAAAATTACGATTGATGGTCAGGAAATCGTTTTGGGGAAAAATCTGGATAAAGTGAGCTTGCTCAAAACGGAGGATAAGTGGTCGCTCGCTGAACCGTCAGCGTCGCTGCGTAAAAAACCCAAACTGCAGGGTCCGATAGATGATGCCTTGATGGAGCCGTTTTTAGTGGTGACGCCGGATGGCAAATCAAACAATCAAATATTGGAGCGTTGGGTGCAGTTCGAGATGGCGCATTTTGACAAACGTTGGCGTGAATTGATGCGCGGCAAGTTGCGGGTGAAGCGGGCGGATCAAGTGAGTGTTGCGGATATTTCCCAATACAATCTGATTCTGTGGGGAAGTCCTGAGTCGAATTCGATGATGAAACGTCTGGCTGATAAGTTGCCAGTTAAATGGGAGGGTAAACAAATCGCTGTGGGTGGCAGGAAGTTTGATGCCAACTGGCATGTGCCGCAGTTGATTTATCCGAATCCTTTGAATCAAAAAAAGTACGTGGTGATCAACAGTGGGCATACTTTCCGCGAGGGGCATGACCGCACCAACTCCCTGCAGAACCCGAAATTGCCGGATTGGGTGATTTTGGACATGAGCCAAGTGCCGGATAATTTGTCAGCAGGTAAAGTGGTGGCGGCCGATTTTTTTGATGAGCTGTGGCGATTGAAAAAATGAAGCGGGAAGGGGGATATCGAGCCGAGCCTGCGAGACCGCCAGCCGAGCAAAGTAATACAGGCAACCCGTAGGGTTGAGCGCAGCGTCCAAAGAATACGACTCGAAGGCAATATTGAACTATGGAGAATGCTGAATATATGAAAAGCATCCATTAAGCCATTGGTGACGTAGTTGAATATTGAGGTTGAAAGTTTTCTAATTATCAGTCAGCTTCCGATTTGTCAGAGTTTGTTCAAACCTTTGTGATCATGAATAAAAAAAATGTAGTATCGATTGCCGCTGGAGTATCCAGCCTGATGTTTTCCCTGTCTGCTTTCGCGGGGGATAAAGATGTCATTGTGGTAACGGAAGCGGAAGAGCCCGCCTCGGCGTTTTCAACTTTCATCAAGGATACGAGGCCTTTTGTCGATGGCCGTTTGCGTTTTGAGTGGGCTGATATTGGAGGTTTTGATGATGGTTCGGTGCTTTCGCTGCGCAATCGTTTTGGTATCGAGACCGGAAAGCTGGCGGGTTTTTCTTTTCTGGTGGAGGGAGAGCATACTTGGATCATGACTGATCCGGATAATTATAATGCTTATCCCGGGGTTCCGTCCAAGCGTAGTATTATCGCTGATCCGGAAAATCTGGTGCTGAACCGTTTGCAACTTGCTTTTGACGGGTTTGACAGCCACGTGGTGGCCGGACGTCAGCGGATCACCATTGATGATCACCGTTTCATCGGCAATGTTGGTTGGCGTCAGAATGAACAGACTTTTGATGCGGCTCTGTTTCAGAATCAGTCGATTGAAGATTTGAAACTGACTTATGGTTACATCGACCGGGTGAACCGCATTTTCGGAGAATACGCGCCGAGCGAGGGCTTGACTCGTTTTGAGTCCAACTCGCATCTTTTTCATGTTGAATACGCGGGTCTGGGCATCGGTAAGATCAGGGCTTTCAGCTACTTGCTGGACCTAGGTGATGATAGTGGTCTGGCAAAAAAGTGGTCCACCAACACTTATGGAATAGAGCTTCAAGGCTCGCAGGATATTTCAGATTCGGGTCTCAGCTACAAATATTTGCTGACCGCCGCCTGGCAGGAGGATGCGGGGGCTAATCCGGTCAACTATGGCACGGGTTATTACCGCGCGGAGTTTGGTTTGAAGAAAAAAAGTGTTAACGGCGGCATCGGAGCAGAATTCCTCACCAGTGACGGTGGCAAGGCGGCCTTCCAGACGCCGCTGGCGACGGGACATAAGTTTAATGGTTTTGCCGATGCTTTCCTGATAACGCCGGACACTGGTTTGCGTGATTATTACGCTTGGGTGGGCGCGACTTGTCCACTTAAAATCAAGCATAAGCTGATCCTGCATTATTTCACCAGTGATCAAGGTAGTGACCGTTTGGGCTTCGAAACGGATTATGTGGCGGTCAAAAAAATCAACGATCACTTTTCCGTGTTGCTGAAACTGGCTTTTCTCAATGGCAGTGGAAGTCAGGCTGATATTAGCCGGGCTTCGTTGCAGATGGATTATTCATTCTAAGAGTTAATAACTGTTTCAATCACTGATTTCACTGATAAGCACTGATGTTTATTTGAAAAGGATGTCTGAATAGTTACGAAGGGAAAGGGAGTGTGGGCAGCGGTGGATTTGGCTCTTCAGGCAGGGATTTAAAGCAGCAGTTGCCCTGAGCCGGGGAATCCCTATGGTGAAGGACTCGTTTAGTATTTGTAATCATGGCAGTGTCCGATCAGTTTCAGCGTCCGCTAAGGGATCTTCGCATCTCGGTGACGGACCGGTGTAATTTTCGCTGCCGCTACTGCATGCCGGCAGAGGTGTTCGGGCCGGATTACCAATATTTGCCGCGTGAAGACATACTTGATTATGAGGAGATCACGCGCCTGGCGAAGGTTTTTTTATCCCTGGGAGTGCGCAAGCTCCGGCTTACTGGCGGGGAACCGCTGCTGCGACGTGATTTGACGGCTTTGATCGGGCAGCTTGCGGCGCTTGACGGACTCGAGGATCTGGCGCTCACCACCAACGGCACCGCTCTGGCAAAACAGGCGCAGGCTTTGAAGCTGGCGGGGTTGGAACGAATCACAGTTTCGTTGGATGCGCTCAATGAGGAGGTGTTCTCCCGGATGAATGGGATCAATGCTTCGCCGGAAAAAGTGCTCGAAGGCATCGCGGCTGCCCAGGAGGTAGGCTTGACGGTTAAGGTCAATGCGGTGGTGCAGCGCGGCGTCAATGAAACGGAATTGCTGCCTCTGGCCCAATATGCGGCGGATAAGGGGCTGATCCTGCGCTTTATCGAATACATGGATACCGGTGCGGCGCATGGATGGAATTTGGAAAAAGTGCTGCCGAGCAAAGATTTGCTCACGCTATTTGGAAATCATTTTGAATTGGAAGCCTTGCCACAGAATCATCCGGGGGAGACGGCCGTGCGTCATCGCATTGTTGGCACGTCGGCTGAGTTGGGCTTTATTTCCTCGGTGACCGAGCCTTTTTGCAGCGCTTGCAATCGCGCCCGTTTGACTGCGGACGGGCATTTGTTCACTTGTTTGTTTGCTCCCAACGGTCACGACATCAAGACACTGTTGCGTCAGGGTTGCAGCGACGATGAACTGGCGGAACGGATCGGTGAGATCTGGGGCATGCGTTCTGATAGATATTCGGAAATCCGTTCTCATGCCACACCGGCCCAGCCGCGGCCTGAAATGTCTTATCTTGGAGGGTAGTCAAGCTTAATTATTCACAAGTGGTGCAAAAAATACGACATCTTTTTACTTCGCCGGGTCACAATTACATTGGCCATCACGGCAGAGCACCCAGTGAACATGCGATTGAGGAGCATGAGTCTCTGGATTTGATTGCGGGCAAGGGCATCAGCGGGGATCGTTATTTTGCATGGAAAGACGACTACAAGGGACAGATCACATTTTTTGATCAAGCTGTGGTGCAGGCGGTGCGGGATCAATTTTCGCTGCCCGACCTGGCGTCCTTAACTTTCCGCCGCAATGTCATCATCGAAGGAGTGGATCTCAATGCCCTGATTGGCAAGACTTTCAGCATCGGGGATGCCGAGTTTGTAGGAGTGGAAGAATGCCGTCCTTGTTACTGGATGGATCAAGCTACGGGTGAGCAGAGCGTGGAGGAATTTTTAAAAGGCCGCGGCGGCCTGCGTTGCCGCATCCTTACCGATGCGGTGTTGGGAAAAGGCGAATGTGAGTTACGCGTGGGGTGAGGGAGTAAAGCATTTGTTCAAGCTTGTTTTACGCTGAACTTGTTCATATGAGCTGGAATTGATCGACCTTCGACTTTATTTGCAACGAGGATATATTCAATGCCAACCCCCCTTTAATGTGTCAGATCCAGAATTTCATTATGTTTGTTTCCTTCGCGATTAGATTGTGTGGGTTCAATCAGACAATCTGCATTAACTTACTTGAAGCAGTGAGACGGTTAAGCCAAATTATTTTAGGGATGGTTTTAATTTCCCTTTTTCATGCATGTGCCACAACACCTGATTTACATGAATCGGTCAGAATAGATGGGGTTGAACCACTTACAGAGTTAATTAAAATTCCTATCGGCGGGGTTGATCAGTGGCTATTAATCAGGAGCGCTAACCCGAGTAATCCTGTTTTTTTATTCATCCACGGTGGACCCGGTGCTGCTGAAATGCCTTTGTTAAGGCACTATAATTACGCCTTAGAGAAACACTTCACGGTGGTGATGTGGGATCAGAGAGGTGCGGGTAAATCGAATGAAAATTCGATTCCGCCTGAAAGCATCAATATGGTTCAGTTACTTGATGATACACATGAAATTGTACAGTATTTAAAAAACAGGTTTTATAAGTCAAAAATTTTCCTGGCTGGACACTCATTTGGAACAGTCCTGGGAATACAGGCTATAGATGATCATCCTGAAGATTTTTATGCCTATGTCGGGATTGGGCAGGTTGTTGATATGAAGCGGAATATCGAATCCTCATACATGCTGTGTACCGAACTTGCCAATAAAAATGGAAATAAAAAAGATATCAGGGCCTTTTCTGGTATGCAAATAAATGGCAGGTTTTCAGGAGGTAGTGACCTTGAAAAGGCGCTATACATGCGTGACTGGATCTCTAAAAATGGGCGGATTTTTTATGATAGAAATAATATAAACAACCTGTCTTTTGTAGTTTTAACTGCACCTGAGTATACTTTATTTGAAAAGCTGAAATACATGAACGGCTTAAAAAAATCACGTGTGTTACTTTGGACCCCTGACTTGTTTGAAGTGAATTTTTTCAAAGATGTACCTACTCTGGAGGTGCCGGTTTACTTTGTTTCCGGTAAGTATGATTATATCACCAGTGATACGCTGGTCAGAGAGTATTTTAATTTTGTTCAAGCGCCTTATAAAGAACTGATTGAGTTCGAAAACAGTGCTCATTGCGCTATTTTTGAAGAACCGCTGAAATTTAACCAGTTAATGATAAATAAAATATTGAACCATGCCGTGCAGAATAATGAGGAGAACTCTATAGTCCCCAAGCTTGCTTCAGAATAACGGCTATTGTCAGGAATTTGCTTTTTCGTTAACGAACAGGGGTTGGAGCGCTCTCGATCTGTTCGCTCCGACTCGCGTGCTCGCTACTCCATGAAGGGCGTGTCCATAGCTGTGAACACGCCCTCATTTTATTTCAAAAATTAACGGCGATGGGAAACCCGTCTGGACGTACGTCTGGAAGTGCGACGAGCTACACCTCGATAGCCCGATCCATAACCACGGTTATAATGTCCGCCGCCATAGTGACGGCCATAACCATAGCCGCCGTAGCCGCCGTAGCCGCCACTTACACCGCCTAGAACACCGCCTAGGGCAGCTCCGGTAACGACTCCGCCCATAGGGGACATGGTAGTTACGTGGGTATCAATGAGGCCGGTGCTGCCGTAACCTCCATAGCCGCCATAGCCTGTTGTGCTATAAACTGCACAAGAGCTGGTCATAGCCATTAACCCTGCGGCCCCGATCGCTAAAATTGTTTTTGTGTTCATTAGTTTGCCAAGGTTTTGAGTTTTTGTATATCGTTATTGCCTTCGGCAGCCTGCATCTTTTGCTGAAAGTTAGCGGCCTCCTCTTTATCAATGATGCCATCTTTATTGAGGTCGATTTTATTCACCAATTTATCAAAAGTCCCCTCTTTTTCACAGTAAGCCAAAGCTTCGGGTAAGGTGAAATTGCCATTTTTTCCTAAGGCGTGAGTATTAAATCTTTTCTTGGTGACTTTGGGGAACACCAGTTTCCACTCATCATAGGTGACGCTGCCATTGCCGTTTTTATCAGCAGCATCAAAAATCGCACTCACCAGCGCTTTATTGAGCTCCTCCGTAGATATTTTGTCATCCTTATTGAGGTCAGCTTTTTTCATCGCCGATGTGCAGGAACTGCTCAATAAAGCCGCTGTGCCTGCCAGAATCGCGCAGCTTGCTACTTTGATTATTTTTCGTCTCATTGTTATGTTGGTATAATTAAGCGGCTTGGGTAATTCGTGGAGATTTTTGCTTTTAACTGGCAGCTTTCCACTTGTTGGTTTCGAGTTTCTCTTTTTCCTTCAAGGGGGCGTTGTCTTTTGATTCGTCTGTTTTGCCTGGGCGTTTGCGCTTGGTTTTGGCCTTGGCCCGAGGTTTGCGTGTTTTGCCATCGGCATCTGTGGAATCTTTGCTGTCGTCCTCTTGTTTGGGGTAGGCGATGCGGTTGTGCATCATGCTTCGCAGGGTGGTGGCGAAGCTTTTTTTGATCAGTGCGATGTCGTGCAAGGTCAGTTCGCATTCGTCGAGTTGGTCTTCCTTCAGGCGACTATCAGTGATTTCTTCGATCAGTTGTTCGATGCGTTGCGGGGTGGGTTTGACCAGGCTGCGGGAGGCACTTTCGACCGCATCGGCGAGGCTGATGATGGCGCTTTCTTTGCTGCGTGGTCGTGGGCCGGGATAGCGGAATCCTGCTTCGCTGACTTCCGGCACATCCTCTTCGCGGGTTTTGTCCTGGCGGACTTGTTCTTCGAGTTCCTCTTTAAGTTTGAGCGCGCGGTGGTAAAAATAATAGATCAACGAGGTGCCGTGATGTTCGCGAATGACATCGATGATCTCAGAGTTGAGGTGGTGTTTCAGTGCCAGGTCAACGCCGTCTTTGACGTGGGCCATGATCACCAGGGCACTCATGGTAGGGGTCAGCTCATCATGAGGGTTGTGAATGCCGTCACTATTCTCTATGAAATAACCGGGTTTGTTGAGTTTACCAATGTCATGAAAATAAGAGCAGGCGCGGCATTTGGTGGCGTTGGCTCCGACTGATTCCGCCGCGGCTTCACTGAGGTTGGCTAGTACCAGGCAGTGATGGTAGGTGCCGGGTGCTTCCAGCGTCATGCGCTTCATCAGCGGGTGATTCAAGTCGGCCATTTCAAGCCAGGAAAGCGCGGTGGTGATACCAAACAGGCTTTCCAGAGCAGGCAGGACGCCACTGACTACCATGGCGGTGAGGGTGCCGACAAATACTGCAGTCAGGCACTGTATCCCGATCAGTTTCCACTCGGTGGGGGTGGTGGGATTGAAGATGGGTATTTCGCCCATCACGCAACCCAACAGGGCACCGGTCAGCCCGACAAAAAGCCCGGCTCGAACCAAGCGGCTGCGTCGCCGCATGTCGTGCGTGAGGTAAACAGCGACAAAACCACAGACCAGACTGAAGATTAAAAATTTGAAAGCGGCATTTTCCGGAACTAGCAAACTGCCGAGTAGGCTGGAATAGAGGGCGGCCATTGTTCCATGGTTGCGCCCGAGCAACAAGGACATGATCATCGGGGCAAAGGCGTAGGGCGCCATGAGGAAAATGTATCCGCTGCCTAGCGAGAAGGATTGACCCAGTGAGAGCGAAAGTTTTACTAATAATAAATGGGCGAGAATGGAAAAAAGCATCATTAACACCCGTGAGTTGCGCTCAAAGCTCTGGGGCAGATTGATGTAAAACTGCACCAGCATGGTCAAAGTGATCAGGGTGACCACAACGACTATTTGTGAGCTGGCGGCAAAAATACGTGCGCCACTGTCAGCGCCTAGGATAATGAGGGTGGATATCAGGAATGCGAAGAGGAAAAACAGGCTGATACGCACCACCAAACCCTCTGCGAGTGCATAACGCAGCGCGTCTTCCTTCTGGGTGCGCCGTTTGCGACCACTGGAGAAGCCTTGTTGTTTGAGGCGTGAGTTTGAGAACAGCCGGTCAAGCATGGGTTTCAGTTGGTTTCAGTAAGAGAAACAAGATGGATTTTCGATCTGGAAAAGCAGGGGATTTGGATTGTAGGGGTTTATTGGCAAAAAGAAAAGCTCCATCCGCATTAGTTTTGCCGTCATCTGCCTAAAGTAATAGTGTCGCTCCACGGTTGGAGGAGCTCGTAGGGGCGGTTTTTTGAAACCTTGAGGTATCAGTCCGCTGCGATCCAGCTTGTGGCCTCGTCCAGTAGGTCGTGATCAAAATATTTGATCTTCGCCGTGGTGAAAGGCTTGCAGAAATTTGCCATTCCAGCCTCCCATTTGCTTTCTCCTACGATCGCCAGTCTTTCGATGTCTCTCCAGTGGTGGGTGCCAAACTTGAGATCTTCCCATACCGCTCCCAAGGTCCAGCCGTGAAAGTCGTGCATTTCGAATAATAGCCTTAATTTCCCATTATCCTTGATTTGCTCATCTAATAAGGGCGCAAAAAGTTGATAGTCCTCTTTGCTCAATTTGCCCTCGGCTTTGATATGGGCAAAATTTCCACTGGTGGTGATTTCGATTCCTTCGCTCATGGGATAAATATGCTGGTTGGATGGAATAAAGCCAAGCTTTTTCCTTGGCCGTGTTAGGCCTTGAACTTCGCATCCAATGCGGTGCGGGCTTTTTCCAAAGCCTCGCGGGACTGATTGAGGCCTTGGTATCCGCCAAATTCGATTCCACAAAAACCGCGATAACCGGCCTTCAAAACGATGCTGAGCATTCTTTCGAAGTCGAGCGGGATTTGTTTGATTTCGGGGGTCCATACGGTGTCTTTCACTGAAACGCCTTTGGCATAAGGCATCAATTGTTCAACGCCTTTGTAGGCATCGTAGGATTCGGTATCGGAGATCTTAAAATTGCCAAAATCGGGCAAGGTGCCGCAGCGGTCGTGTTTGACGGTTTTGATCACTTCGAGCAACCACTTGCCATTGCTGGAGAGGCCACCATGATTTTCAACGATGACGTTCATGTCCGATTTGGCAGCGATGTCGGTTAATTGGGCCAACCCATCGGCGGCGAGAGCGACTTGTTCGTCCCAGCTGCCTTTACTGCGGGCATTAACCCGGATCGAGTGGCAGCCAAGGAATTTCGCTGCATCGATCCATTTGCGGTGATTGTCGACGGTCTTTTTGCGTTTGACGGCATCCGAATCGCCGAGGTTGCCTTCGCGGTCGCACATGATGAGCACGCTTTCGACGCCCTGGTCGGCCGCGCGTTTTTTCATCTGGCCGAGATAGGATTGGTCATTGGCTTTATCCATGAAAAACTGGTTCACGTATTCGAGCCCCTCGATGCCGTGTTTGGCGGCGACTTCAGCAAATTGAAGATTGTCGAGTTTTCCTGATTTGAACTCTTTGACCAGGGTCCACTGAGCCAATGAAATGCGGAATAAGGGTTTTTTCTGGGCGAGAGCCGAGTTCGATAGTTCGGGCAAAAAAGACGCGGCGCCTGCAAGGCTGAGAGCTGAAGTAGAGAGGAATTTACGGCGTGATGTTGCTTTCATAAGCAGACTATGAACCGAGAAGGGCCCGGGTGCCAGTGGGAATTATTTATATCAGGATGTGCGTGGGCGATTTATTATTGAATCCATGGCGGTTCAGCTCTCTATTGCGGGTAATATGAAAAATTCATCCACCCCTCGCCGCGACTTTTTGAAAACTGCCGGCAAAGCTGCCGCAGGCATCACTATTCTTAAAGCGGGATCTGCCCGGACTTATGCGGCTAATGAAAAACTGAATCTTGCGTTCATTGGTGCAGGCGGACGAGCCAACGCTGATTTAAAGGAACTGTCTTCGCAAAATGTGGTGGCGTTGTGTGATGTGGATTGGAGCCGCGCTGCGGGTTCGTTTAGGAAGTATGCGGGAGCTAAGCGGTTTAAAGACTACCGCAAAATGCTGGAAGAGGTTCATAAAGAGGTAGATGGGGTGGTGGTGGCCACGCCTGACCATCATCACTTTCACGCATCGATGACCGCGCTCAAATATGGCAAACATGTTTATTGTGAAAAGCCGCTGACCCATACGATTCAACAAGCCAGGATTCTGACCGAGACCGCGCGCAAGGCTGGCGTGGCGACCCAGATGGGAAACCAGGCGCAGGCCAATGAGGCAACCCGCGTGGTGCAGGAATTTGTCATGGATAATGCGGTGGGGAAGATTCGCGAGGCGCATATTTGGACGGATCGCCCATCGAAAGGTTTGTTCGAGCAATACTGGCCGCAGGCGATTGATCGTCCGACAGATACTCCTCCAGTGCCGGACACCATGTCGTGGGATTTGTGGTTGGGGCCGGCTCCGGAGCGTCCGTATCATCCGGCGTATGCGCCTTTTAAATGGCGAGGATGGTGGGATTTTGGCACCGGAGCGTTGGGCGATATTGGGTGTCATTTTTGCGATCCGGTGTTTCGGGCGCTTAAATTGGGATCGCCGACAACGGTTGAGGCAGCTTCTACCCGGGTGAACAAGGAAACTTATCCGAATGGATCGATGATCACTTATGAGTTTCCTGCCCGTGGGGAAATGCCTGCTTTGAAGTTGGTGTGGTATGATGGAGGGCTGCGCCCGGCGCGTCCGGAGGCTCTGGCTTCGAATGTGGTCATGGGAGCCAACGGTTTGTTACTGGTGGGGGACGACGGGTATTTGAGTTCCGATTGGAATAGCTGGAAAATGTCGCCGGAGAAAAAAGCCAAGGAGTACGGTGCACCACCGAAAAAGCTGGAGCGTTCCAAGGGGCATCATCAGGAATGGATCGACGCCTGTAAAGGAGGAGCCAAACCAGGCTCGAACTTTGACTGGGCCGGGCCGTTGACTGAAGCGGTATTGCTAGGAACGGTAGCTCTGCGTTCACAATTGCGTGAGAAGATGACCAAAACCAAACTGCACTGGGATTCCAAGAACATGAAATTCACCGGCTTTGAAGAAGCTGATCAGTTTGTAGGGTATGCGTACCGTAAAGGGTGGGAGGTGTAGCTGTAAGCTTATGAGAATTGTATTGTCGCAGCGGGGTTGGGTCTTTGATGGCTTGTCGGGATTGGAGTGGTTGTTTTTGCAACGCTTGCCGGTCTTGATCGATGAATTGTCGTCGGATGAAGGGGCGCGGTTGCGTTTGTTTCCTGCCCCGGTGCGTGAGAAAGATCAAGAGGCGCGAGTGGGCACGGGAACAGATGAGGACGAGCAGGTGATTGCCGATGATTGGAAGGAATACGTCCGCCCTGAACTGGAAACTTTGTTTGACGAAGCTTGCCAGATGGTGGCGACCGATTTGCAAAAAGGGCAACGCTTCGAGGTGCCGGCTGATGAATCTGGGGAGGGGGGTGAAGAGGGCGAGTTTTATTCTCTTGAGGTGCCTGGGGAGCATGTGGAGCAGTGGAACAGTGCGCTTAATCAGGCCCGTTTGCTGATGAACGAAGTTTATGCGCTGGCCGAGAGTGAAAAGGGCTTGGCGGAGAGCTTGCTGGATGTTTATGGAGAAGAAGGCGGCGGTGGCGCTGACGAAGACCGGTCAAGGCAAGCCCAGGCTTATCCGCAGTGGCTGTTGTTGGCCCAGTATGGATTTTACGGAGCGGTCCAGAGCTTTTTGATCGAAACTCTGATGGATGTGTGAAGGGGGGAGGGAAGTAGTCAGGATTCAGAATAAAGGATTTTGAATCCTGACTACTCTCTTCTGATTTCAAGCAAATACGACGCTGCGGTTTTTGTAAACCAGGATGCGGTGTTGCAGGTGGCGCCAGACGGCGCGGGAGAGGACGATTTTTTCGAGGTCTTTGCCTTTGCGAATGAAGTCGCTGACGGTTTCGCGATGGGAGACGCGAATGACATCCTGGGTGATGATGGGGCCTTCGTCGAGATCGGAAGTGACGTAGTGGCTGGTGGCACCGATGATTTTCACTCCGCGTTGGTGGGCCGAGTGGTAGGGGCGGGCGCCGGGGAATGCAGGTAAAAAAGAATGGTGGATGTTGATGATCTGATTGGGGAAGTGATCAACAAAATCCGCTGACAGAATCTGCATGTAACGGGCGAGTACGATGGTGTCGATGTGATGCTTGGTTAAAAGGGCGATTTGTTTTTTCTCCTGGACGGCTTTGTTCTCCGCAGTGATCGGGATGTGGTGAAAAGGGATGTTGAACTGTCGAGCGACGGGTTCGAGGTCGCTGCGATTGCTTATGATCAGCGGTATGTCCATCAGCAGGTCGCCGCTTTGGTGGCGGGAGAGCAGATCGTAAAGGCAGTGGTTGTCGCGGGTGACAAAAAGAGCGACCTGGGGGCGAACATCACTGAAGTGCAGCGACCATTGCATGTCGAAGCGGGTGAGCAGGGGTTCGAGCGCGCCGGCTATTTGCTGCGCGGCGATATTAAATCCTTCGAGTTGCCATTCAACGCGCATGAAAAAGGCTTTTTGTGCGCTATCGACGTGTTGTTCGAGATCGACGATGTTGCCATGGGCGTCCGAGATGAAGCTCGATATTGCCGATACCAGACCGGATTGGTCGACACAGGAGACGAGCAGAATTGCGGTGGCTGGTATTGATTCCATGGTGAGGACAAGGAAAAAAAGAAAATAAAAGTGCTCGAGGGGGGACTCGAACCCCCACGGGTTGCCCCACAAGATCCTTAGTCTTGCGCGTCTACCAGTTCCGCCACCCGAGCTTTTTTTAGCGAAGAGAATCAATGATTAGAGCGGAAATGTCTCGGGAGCAAGTTTTCTTTCACTCTTGGGCGTTTTTGTGGGATAGAGGAGGTGTGGGGCAAAAGAAAAAACAGCAACGGCGCTACGGCATTATCATCCCGGTTTGTGATGAAGAAGCTTGTCTGGGGCAGGTGATTGACGAGTTGCGGCAGGTTTTACCCAAGCAGGATTTTGTTTTGGTCATTGGTTTGAATGCGACCAGTGATGAGTCGGGTGAAATAGCCGAAGATCGAGCTGTGATCGTGGGGAGAACGGAGATGCGGGGGTACGGGTACGGCTGCATGGCGGCGATCGATGCGTTGCAAGCAGCGGGTGAGGAGGTGGATGCTTATATATTTTGTGCGGGGGACGGGGCGAGCCGGCCCCAGGATGTGCTTTGCTTGGTACAGCGATATGAGGCAACCGGGGTAGCGATGGTGATTGGCTTGCGCCGTTTTGTTTTGCGAACCTGGTGGCAACAATTTGGACGAGCTTTACCTAATTTGATTTTGGGTGGCGTTGGTTTTGTTCTAACCGGGCGCTTTTATCATGATCTGGGTCCTTTGCGTTTGATTGGGAGGCACCTTTTTGGAAAGCTGGATTTACAGGAAATGACCTGGGGCTGGACGATCGAAGCGGAGGTCAAAGCCAGTCGGCTTGGACAGCCGGTGGAGACGATTGCGGTGCAAGAACGAGAGCGGGTGGGAGGGCTGCAGAAGGTGAGCGGGGTGTCTTTGATTCAATCGTTGAAAATCGGGACGTTTATTATGAAGGCAGGAGTTAGGGCGCGACTGGTTGACTACTAGATAGTTAGCATTTGAGGGGAGAGGTGACTAGGATTGACAGAAATAGGGCGGAATATAAGCTTGTTAGCTTCAAAGATGAAAAAATTAAAATAATCCATGCGAAAGCTTGTTATTTGTGTGATTTTATCAAAAATCCCCTACAGTGACATGGAAAATAGAAAAAGCGTGAATATAGACCTTCCGGTTATAGCTCTCCCATTACGCTCGTAAAAGCTTCTTTCTAGTGAAGCTGGCAATTGAAAAATGGCAGAGCGTTATAAAATAGAGGGAGAAGTTGGGAAGGGCGGTGAGGGCTTTGTTTATAATGCCTACGACAAGGTGTTAAAGAGGCAGGTCGCGCTCAAGCGGGTGCTGACCAAAGACCGGGGCACTGCTGAGGAGGTGGACAGAGCTGCTGACGCCTTGGTTGCGGAAGCCCAGACTTTGTCTGCTTTGAATCATCCGAATATTGTCACGGTATTTGATGTGGGCAAGGATGAGGATGGTGGTTTTGTGGTGATGGAATTGATCAAGGGGGAAACTCTTGATGAGGTGGTTGCCCGGGGTGCATTCACTGAGGAAGATTTTTATCGTTTTGGCAGGCAGACGCTTGAAGCTTTGATGGCGGCTCAGGAGATCAATGTGGTGCATCGTGATCTGAAACCGGGAAATGTGATGATGGTGTGGCATCCCGGTGGGCGCTTCCAGGCTAAGATCCTGGACTTCGGATTGGCGAAGTTCAGTGAAGTGCCGAGTTTGCAGACTTTGGATTTCGGGGATTCGGTGAAGGGCTCGATTTATTTCATGGCTCCAGAACAGTTCGAGCGGACCGAGTTGGATGAACGAACGGATCTTTACGCGATGGGCTGTGTTTATTATTTTGCTCTAACCGGAAATTATCCGTTTGACGGGGAAACGGCGACCATGGTTATGGTTAGTCACTTGCAGCATCAGGTGGTATCATTGGAAAAGGTGCGACCTGATTTGCCCGCAGAGCTTTGCCAGTGGGTGATGTGGTTGATCAACAGGGATATCGAAACCCGTCCGGATAATGCCGAAGCGGCGCTGAATCGGTTCCCACAAAATTTACCTGAAAGGCAGAAGGTGGATATTCAAAATCTGCCGGTTAGTGAATCGAGATCGGGCTTGACGACGGGGGTGCAGGTGGTGATGCCTACTCATTCTGCGGAGGCTCCAACAGGTATGGTGATGACCAAAGAGGATTTGAAACCTCTGCCTACGATTGAGCCATTTGATGAAGAGCAGTATGATTTGGATCACCCTTCGGAAGAGCGTAAAGAAAAGAAGGGCTGTTCAGTTATGCCACTCGTCGTGGTGTTATTAGTGGGGGTGTTAGGGTATTTTGGATGGCCGATGATCAAGCAGCAACTGGGTGGCGGGGAGGAGCCTTCACCGGAAGTCGGGTCTGATTTAATGGTAGAAGATTCTCAAATACAAAGGTTAAATAAATTAGTAAGTGAGCGAAATCCCCAGGGAACAGCTGCGGATGTGGAGATGGTTTTGAGCGTTTTGACTTCGAAAGGGGTGAACGCGGCGCAGAAAAAGCAAGCGCAGGCAGTGTTGGAATCATTGCAGGGAGATGGCGTGGATGAGGCCTTACTCGCAAAGTTGAAGAGCCCGAGTGTATCTCTTGAGAGGTTGTATTTGAGCAGGGCCTTGGCAGGGAGGGCGGCTGAGGCTGAGGCTGTGTCGGTGTTAGTCTCATTATTGAGTGCGGGCAAGGGAGGGGAGCAGGACTTACAAATGGTGAATGCGCTCAAGCCATTGGTGTCGGTGGAAAATGTACAGCCGGTGTTAGACGGTTTGAATAAAAACTGTAGCCCAGTGGTGAGAAGCGGAATGGAACAAGTTGCTGCGAGCGCTTTCCGTCGGGTGCCGGCGACACGTGAGAACCTAGAGCCTCTGCTGGAGGGGTTGGAGAAAGCAACGGGAAAAGCGAGGGCCTCTAGGTGGCGGATCCTCGGCCTGCGGGGAGGTGATGTGGTTGTTAAGAAATTGGAGCAGGTTTTTCTAAGGGAAAAACATGACGAAGCCTATTTGTTAGATGCGCTGGAGGCATTGAAGGTGATCCCGACCCCCAAGGTGGTGAATTTGCTTAATAGCATTTACAGCATGACGCACGATGCGGAGATCAAACAGGTGGCGGCTGACGCCCTTGCCCATGCGGTGACGATGCCTTCAAATGACCGGATGGATGTAAGGAGTTTCTGGTGGCAGTTGGCGTTGAAAGTGGCGACTGATCCCGATGATTTGCAAAGGGTGTTCGATTCCATTGCGGATTATCCGGACGCTAAAACGCTGTCTTTTCTCAATGGGGTCGGTAATAGCAGAACTTTCGGGGCTTATACCAAAGCTGCTATTGAAAAAATTCAACAGCTTGAACAAACGGTTCCTATTCTGGAAAGTGGACAGTTAATGGAGATTGATTCGAAGACGCTTCGGGCGCAGGGGGCGGTATGGGATGCTGATAAAAAAGCGATCACGGATTGGACGGATTCTGCGGCGTGGTTTGTCTGGCATTTTAAATTGAAGGAGGCGGGGGTGTATCAATTGAGTGTTTTGCAAGCTTATGAAGGTCAGGATGAGAGCCGGTTTGAGTTCATAATAGGGGTGGCTTCTTTGACGGGGCAGGCAGTGGATACCGGGGCTTGGACAGAATACCAATCCAATGGCGTGGCAACTATGGTGAAATTGGAAGAGGGAAAGACATATACCCTGTTTTTGAAAGCAGGCGAAGTCGTTCAGCCTCAAATGATGAGCTTCAAGGGTCTGCGTTTGCAAAAACAATAAGAAGCTTAATTAGAGAAAAAAATCGAAACAATCGCTTCGTAGGCTTGCCATTTGCTCAAAATTGTGAAGAATCACAGCCGAGCACAATATTTAGATTGAGGACAAGGTAGAAATTGGGACTGGATTTTCCAATGATGGCCGCGATGGTTCGAAGCTGAATTTGTGATATCTGGATATTTAACATGGCTGATCGTTACAAAATAGAGGGAGAAATAGGCAAAGGGGGCGAGGGGTCTGTCCATAAAGCTTTTGATACGCAGTTGAAGCGGCATGTAGCGCTTAAGCGGGTTTTGACGACGGAGCGGGCGACACCTGAAGAAGTTGATAAAGCTGCGGACAGTTTGATTGCCGAGGCAGAGGCTTTGGCGTCATTGAATCATCCGAATATCGTTACGGTGTTTGATGTGGGTAAGGATGAGGAGGGTGGTTTTGTGGTGATGGAGCTGCTCAACGGGGAAACGCTCGATGACACGGTGGCTCGTGGGGTTTTGACCCAGGAGGATTTCAAGGAGGTGGTTATTCAGACGATGGAGGCCTTGATTGCGGCGCAAGCGATCAATGTGGTGCATCGGGATTTGAAGCCGACCAATGTGATGGTGATTTGGCAGCCCAGTGGCCGTTTCCAGACTAAAATCCTCGATTTTGGTTTGGCAAAATTTAGCAAAAACCCCAGTGTGCAGACGATGGGGCAGGATGAATCGGTGATGGGATCGATTTATTTCATGGCTCCCGAGCAGTTTGAGCGGGCGGAGTTGGATGAGCGTACCGATCTTTATTCGATGGGCTGTGTGTATTATCATTCGCTGACAGGTTTGTATCCATTCCGTGGGGAAACCGCGCCTCTGGTGATGAACAGCCATTTGCAACACCGGGTGACTCCTTTGGAAAAATTGCGTCCGGATCTGGCACCTTCAATTTGCCAATGGGTGATGTGGTTGATCAACCGTGATATTGACAACCGGCCGGATGATGCCTCGATGGCGTTGGAGCATTTCCCACAAAATCCGGAGATGCCCGAGCAGCAAATACTGCAGGCGATTCCTGTTGAAGAAGCTCCGACCGGTATGACTACGGGGGTGCAGGCAGTGGTGGCGACTCATGCGGCGGAGGCTCCCACGGGCATGGTGGTGCTGGAGAATGAAACAGGATCGCGTCCAGTGATGGGTTTCCCGGGTGGGGTGGCACAGCAAAAAGAAGGCGGCAAGGGCAAGATGGTGGTGATGGGGATTTTGGCGGCGGCGGTGATTGGTGGTGGCGGTTTTTTCGGCTGGCAACAGATACAGAAAAACAATCAAGTAACTCGTTTGACGGTGCTGGCCAGTAAGGATCATCCAAGCGGAAACACGGACGACGTAAGATTGGCGATGGGTTTTATTACCTCCAAAAAATCGACACCGGAGCAAAAATCGCAGGCCAGGAAGGTGTTGTCTGGCTTGGAGGGGCGTGGGGTGGACAAAGCGGTGTTAGCTGAACTTAAAACAGCACAAACGTCTTTTCAGCGGGTGGTGTTGAGCCAGGCTCTGGCTAAACGAAACTATGAGGATGCGGTGCCGGATATTTTGACAGCTTTTGAAAGGGCCGCTGGAGATCAAGAGCGTCTGGAGATTTTGAATTCGTTGCGGGTATTGGTGACGACGGACAACATTGCGCCAGTGCTGGATGGTTTGTCGAAGGAATACAGTCTGCAAGTGCGCAACGCTTTGGAAAATATTGTGGTGGCGGCATTCCGGCGGGTTTCGGCCAGTAAGGAGAATCTTAAGCCGTTAACGGATCGTTTGGCTAAAGCCAAGGGGATCGAACGCAGATCCCTGTGGCGGATTATAGGGATGCGTGGTGGTAACGAGACCAGGGATAGGTTGAAAAAAATCTTTGTCGACGAAAAACATGACCCGGATTACTTGCGGGATGCGGTGATTGGATTGGGGGGCTTGCCTACGGTTTCTAATATTTGGGTCACTGCGCGTGCTTACGACACTTCAGAGGATGAAGTGTTGAAGGCAGCTGCAATCAAGGCATACGTCAGGGCGTTGGCCTTTCCTTCGTATAATAAAATTGCGGATAGAATCAGTTGGTGGAACAGGGCCTTGACGATGGCGAAAAAACCCCAGGATGTGCACAAGGTTTTTTCAGCAGTGTCTGACTACACCGATCCCGAGGTGATTAAATTCCTTGAGGAAAAACAGAAAGAAAAATCCTATGAGCCTTACGCCAAAGCGGCGATTAAAAAAATCAAAGAATTGGAAAAAGAAGCTCCAGTTCTCGAAGCCGGGCAATTATTGTCGGCTCACCGCCAGATCATTCGTGCGGATGGGGCTATTTTTGATCCTGATGTGCAGGCGATCGTCAACTGGGTGAAACCCGAGGCCTGGTTTGTCTGGCACTTCAAAATGAAGGAGGCTGGAGAGTATAAGGTCGAGGTATCGCAATCGTTACAAAGTGACGGAGAAAACAAATTTGATGTTTATATCAATGAAACTTCCTTCCATGGAGTGGCAGCGGATACGGGGGATTGGAATGATTATAAGTCCAATGCACTGAAAGAAACGGTCAAGCTTGAAGCGAATAAAACCTATGCTTTGTTTTTAAAAGCGGGTGATGTGACTCAACCGCGGATGATGAACTTCAAGGGTGTGCGTTTGCATAAAAAATAAACGCGACCCTTTGTGGCTGTTGTTTTAGTTTCAGCGCACGGTTTCCCAAGAGACCACGCGGTTTTTTTCAAAAACCACACTGGCACCCAATTTGGGAAGGTAAGTGACGCTGGTATCGTAGCCGAAATCATTGCCGTAGTAACCACCGTAACCACCGTAGTGGTGTCCCCGTCCGAAAGAGTGCGGGCCGCCGTATCCGTATCCTCCGTATCCCAGGCTGACTCCTCTACTGTAAACGGGTTCGTAGCGAAGATAAGTCCAGGTTTCCTGCAAGCGTCCTTTGTGACTGCCTTTTTTCACTTCATCGGCACTGCCCCAGGCAAGATAAACGGCTTCTTTGCCCATGCCTTCGGTCACCCGGTGCTGTTGCACGAGGTTTTTGTGTTGATCGGAGAGCCTGGCAAAATAATCTGGATAGGCTGCGATTCGGGATTGAGCGGTGGAGCTTACCGTGCAGCTGCTTTGTAGCAGGGTCAGGCCTGTGGCGGCGATGAGAATCAGGCTGGATTTTTTCATGTGTTGGTTGGCATTTTGACTTATGAAAGGCTGGTTTTATTCAAAAAATATCAGGCCAAATTCTGAGGATGCAAATGAAGGGAACATTGTCGCTTGTCGCAGGGGGCGGCATGGCCGATAAAGAGAGTGTCGCTGGGCTTGCTAGTATTTGAGCGGCAAGATGTAGCCGTTTGCGCAAAAAAGATGAAACGATTATTTTTACTTGATGGCATGGCCCTGGTTTACCGGGCTCATTTTGCTCTGATTCGCAACCCTATCCTTACCTCCGGGGGGGTGAACACGTCGGCGGTGCATGGTTTCACCAATACTTTATTGTATTTGATCAAACAGCGGGAGCCGACCCATTTGGCGGTGGTTTTTGATACGTCGGCTCCGACGGTAAGGCATCAACGTTATCCGGAGTACAAGGCCAACCGTGACGCCATGCCCGAGGAGTTGAGCGCAGCGATTCCAGTGGTGAAGCAGATGATCAAGGCGTTTAATATACCGGTGATTGAGTTTGATGGTTACGAGGCGGATGACATCATTGGCACTCTGGCGACGGCGGCCGAGAAGGATGGGAATTTCGAGACTTACATGGTCACTCCGGATAAGGATTTTGCCCAGTTGGTGGCGGCTCGGACTTTTATGTATAAACCGGGGCGCAAGGGGGGGGATGACGAAATACTCGGGGTGGAGCAAATTTGCGAAAATTGGCAGATTGAGCGTCCGGAGCAAGTGATCGATATTCTGGGTTTGTGGGGGGATGCTTCGGATAATATTCCGGGTGTTCCGGGCATTGGCGAAAAAACGGCGAAAAAACTGGTGGCTCAATATGGAGGAGTGGAAGGTTTGTTGCAGCACAGCCATGAGCTGAAGGGCAAACAAAAAGAGAATGTCGAGAATTTTGCCGAGCAGGCAAGGCTGTCTAGAGAGCTGGCAACGATCATCGTCGACGTGCCGCTTGAACTGACTCCAGATGATTTGGAATTACGGCAGCGGGACGAGGAGGCACTGCGCAGTCTTTTTGTGGAGCTGGAATTTAATACATTGGGCCGCAGGTTGTTTGGCAAGGACTTTCAAGCGGGGCGTGGTGGGGCGGCAAAAGCAGAGGGCGGGCCGCAGGCTGATTCCGGATCAGGGCAGGATTTGCCGGTGGTTGAATTAAAAACGCTGGCTGATGTGGAGCATGATTATCGCAATATCGCTGCGGATGATGCGAAGGCGCGGGCTGCGTTTATCGAAGAGCTAGCTCAGCAGGACAGTTTTTGTTTTGATACGGAAACTTCCAGTTTGGGCGTTAAAGATACTCAATTGCTGGGTATCGCTTTTTCGTGGCAGGCGCATGAGGGGGTGTATGTGGAGATGCCTGCTGGGGAAGATGCAACGCGACAGGTGTTGGAGGAGTTTCGCCAGGTTTTTGAAAACGAGAGCACGGAGAAAATAGGCCATCATTTGAAGTTTGATTTGGCGGTGTTGTTTTGGAAAGGTCTGCGGGTGGGTGGCAAGCTGTTTGATACGATGTTGGCCCATACTTTGGTGGAACCCGATCAGAAGCACCAGATGGACAAGGTCTCGGAAATGTTGCTTGCTTACACACCGGTATCGATCGAGTCGTTGATCGGAGCCAAAGCGGATAAAGGTGGGCAGCTCAGCATGCTGGACATCGTCGAGGAGAAGTCGGAAGAGATTGCTGAATACGCTGCCGAGGATGCAGATGTGACCTGGCAGTTGGCGCAGATTTTGCGGCAGCAGCTCAAAACGTCGGGGCAGGAAAAGGTTTTTTATGAGATTGAGAGTCCACTGACGCCGGTGTTGGTGGCGATGGAGGCAGAGGGGGTGGCCTTGGATACGGCAGTGCTGAGAAAGATTGGTCTTGAGTTGGGAGAGCAGATCTTCGCTTTGCGTGAGAGTATTTCTGCAGCGGCAGGGAGGGATTTTAATCTCAATTCTCCCAAGCAGTTGGGCGAAGTTCTTTTTGATGAACTGAAATTGTTGGAGAAGCCAAAGAAGACCAAGACCGGACAGTATAAAACCGATGAGAAAGTTTTGTCGTCTTTGGCAACGGATCATAAGATTGTCAGGGAAATTTTGGAATACCGCGAGGCGTCGAAATTAAAGAACACTTATGTGGATACTTTACCCGAGGCGATTTTTGCTAAAACCGGGCGGGTACACACAACGTTTCTGCAGATGATGACGGCGACCGGTCGTTTGTCATCGAATCAGCCTAACCTGCAAAATATCCCTATTCGAACTGAGCAAGGCAGAGCCATCCGTGGCGCTTTTGTGGCACGGGATGAAGAGCACTTGTTGTTATCGGCTGATTATTCGCAGATTGAGTTGCGGGTGATGGCGTCGCTCAGCGGCGATCTAGCAATGACGGAGGCTTTTAATGCGGGACTGGATATTCACACTGCGACGGCGGCGCGGGTTTACGGAGTGGAACTGGATGCAGTGGAGGCCGAAATGCGACGCACCGCCAAGATGGTGAATTTTGGAATCATTTATGGCATTTCTGCTTTTGGTTTGTCTCAGCGTTTGGGAATCGCGCGCAGGGAGGCGAGTGAGATCATCGAGGAATATTTAAAGCAATATGCCGGAGTGAAAACCTTCATGGATGCAACTATTGAGAGTGCGCGAGAGCAGGGTTATGTGGAAACGCTGAGTGGACGGCGGCGTTTGCTATCGGGGATCAATGACCGCAATGCGTTGGTGAGAAGTGCCGCCGAGCGGACGGCGATCAATACTCCGATTCAGGGCACAGCGGCGGACATGATCAAGTTGGCGATGGTGAAAGTTGCCGATACGTTGAAAGAGCGTGAATTAAAAACCCGCATGATTTTGCAGGTGCACGATGAGCTGGTGTTTGATTTGTTACGGGAGGAACAGCAGGAGGTCGACGAGTTGGTTGAAGAATGTATGAAGTCAGCTTTGCCGTTGAAGGTGCCGATTGTGGTGGAGACCGGAGTAGGGGAATCCTGGCTTGAGGCGCATTGATAGTTTGGACCGATGGACAAAAAGGAAAACAACCGGAATTTGCTCGGAAACCAGTCGCTAGGTGGAGGCAGGCGGGCGGGTAAGCCTCTGTGGGCAAGATTGGGTTTTGTCGTTTTTTTGTTGTTGTTCAACGCGGTGTATTTTTTTCTCGCGACGCAGTTGTTCTATCAGACGAATCAGGATCGTTTGAATCGTGATCAAGAACACAATATCAGCATGGCTGAACGGACTTTGCAGCGGGAGCAGGCTGAAGCCAAGCCCGGAGATGATATCACGGCTTCGATGTGGCGGAAGCTGCCACATTATACCGATGGCGTGGTGAATCCCTTATGGCCGTGGATCGCGGCGCGTTTTCAGAGCGAGGATCACGAGACTTTTTTCCAGCGGGGCAAATGGTTCAATATTGTTCTGACGGCTGTGTTTTTGAATTTATTGGGCTTGGTCTGTGCGAGGGTTTTCTCGATTCCGGGAGCGATCAATCTGGTCTTGATTGGTGGTTTCGGGGCTTTTTTGCCCAGAGCGGTGTATTTTCAGCCTGAATCCTTGTATTACATTTTATTTTTTGCGACCTGGGTCTGTTGTCTGGCGCTGATGCGTCATAATGAGCTGTGGTTGTATGCTTTGCTCGGGGTATTTGCCGGTCTGGCTTATTTGGCCAAATCATCGGTGCAACCCTTGTTGTTGGTTTTCCTAGGGGTGACGGCTTTGCGCTTTGTGGTGGAGGTTTTTCGTCGCCGCCGGGGTAAAACTCCGGATTCACGTTGGCATCCGCAAAATCATTTTATAGGGATGGCCGTATTGTTGATGAGTTTCTTGATGGTGGCCGGGCCACGCTTGAGTTTTGCCAATGAACAGTATGGCGACCCTTTCCATTCTTATCCGGGTTATTGGCTGTGGATGGATCACTTTGAGGATGGTTATCAGTTTATGGCGGATCACGGAGATAAGGAGAGTTTGCAGAACATCACCGATGAGAATAAACCTTCGATGGGCAACTATGTGCGATCGCATAGTAATGAGGAGATGTGGCAGCGTATGCGGGACGGGGTGGAGACCAAGGTGGGTGGCATGCTTTACCCGCAAAAAACGAGGCAGAACAAGGTGCGCAATCGGGAGTGGAAACAGCTGCTTCCTGATCGCGGAAAATATTTGTTGGCTTTGTTGGTGATCGCGGTGGCGATGGCCTTGTTGAGTTGGTGGAGCTTACGCGGAATGAATAAGGCGGATCTGCGTAGTACTTCGTGGAGCGGGCTGTGGATGCTGATGTTCGCTGCGGGGGCTTTTGTTTTGTATGCGATGGCTTATGGGTTTTACACGCCGATCGGTAAGGGGGATAGGTTTATGTTGTCGTTGTACTTGCCCTTGGTGCTGACTTTTATCTGGTTGGCCGAGCGACTGAGGCGACGGGCGAGCAAGATCGGCGGCAGCCGTTATGCCGGAGTTTTGTATGCCTTGTTGCATCTGGGTTTGACCGTGGTGGTGATCTTGCGAGTGGTGGAGTTGGTTGAAACTCCTTTGTTCAGGGGTTGAGGGGGGAGGATTAGAACCGCGAATGGGCACAGTCGACTGAAAAGGAGGGCAAATTGCCCGAAGGCAAATAAACCCGAATGGGAGAAGATGCCTGAGTGTAATGCCGCTACGAGCAAAGAGGGAACGTGGAGGATTTATTCTTTCGAATGGATCTTCTCCTTTTCGGCTTCGTTTTCGTTGCGCAGGCGTTGAAGCTCGCGGCTGCGTTGTTCTTCGAGTGGCGCGATTTGATCGAATTGGCCGTTTTGCATGGCCTTTGAGATTTGCTCACCGAGGAACAGTTCTTTTTCGGCAATTTTGGCTTTGAACTTGTCGTCGATTTCGGCAATCCGTTTGCGTTGTTCGTCGCTAAGCCTGGGGCGGGGACTGGATTGGTCCAGCTTTTCCATGGCGAGTTCGTAAGCGCTTTTCATGATCGCAAAATGGGTTGGTGATTTTTGGCAAAAAATTCAAAAGAGCTCTCGGGTTATCAATCCTGGGAGAAACTCAATCGTTCGTCACTTTCGATCAAAGCATTGAGTTCTGGCCAGCCGTCGACTTTTTGCATTTGGAAGACGTGCAGATAAATTTTGACGATTTCCTGCGGGTGGGTTTCGAGTAAATTTTCAACTGCGCTTTTGAGTTTCTCGGCATCAAGGCTCTCGGGCAGATTGTCGACGGAGCCTTCGCCGTCATGTTCGACGCCCATGGCGTCGAGAAAGTCGATCAAGAGTTGGCGTTGTTTGTTGAGCAGCCACATTTGCAAGACGTGTTCGTCGATGCCGTTGGCAATTTTCATTTTTGACATTTTACACAGCCAGGCGATTTGGTCGGCAGGTGTTTTTTTGAGGATGAATATCGGACGCAGTTTGCGCTGCTCGGCCAGCGAGGCCACCAGTCCTTGGTAGGTTTCTTTTTCGTCACTGCGCAGGTAAGCGAAGATATCAGTGGCGAGTTGTGGCTCGATTTGTTGAAAGATTTGATAGGCGTTCATGCAAGGCAAAGGGAAATCCTTTAGGGGCACTTGTCCAGTGTTTATACTTTGACCATGCGGTTGAGGATATTGCGGGTGATTTGTTGGATACGGGCATCGGGTCCCTGGGGAGCGGTGTAGGCTTTGGGTCGCACGTATCCTGGAGGGGCGCTGAGGCCGTCGGCCCACCAGCAGGTGGAGGCGTTGAAGACAAAATTATTTTTAGGACCGGGGTAAACGGTGGCGGTGTAGGTGCCACCGTTCAGTTTACCGGGCGCGCTTTGGGTAGGTGCCGTGGCGACGATTTCGAGGCCGGAGATATTGGCCGGATCCCCATGCCATTCCCAACCGATGACACCGGGGATGCGATCGTCTTGTTTCATTCCGGTATCTTGGTAAATCCAGTGATCAGGTTTGCTGCAAACCCAATCGGCACCGCCGGTGACGGGGCCGGTGCTGTGTGCTCCCATCAAAGCGTTGCCGTAGGGCGGCACGTGTTCGAGGGATTTCATCATCTCAAATTCGCGGGTGCCGCCGGGAGGGCCAAAAACCCCGATTCTTTCAAAAGCCTGGTTTTTTTCATCTTGCAGGATGCGCCCGCAAACGGCGTTGCCGGAGAAAAAACCAACATTGAGTCCTTGCTCGATCGCTTGTTTGACGTTGTTATACATCTCGATCGTCCAATACTCGTCGTGTCCGATACTGAGGAAACCTTTGGCTCGTTTCAGTCCGTCGGCATCATGGTGAGTATCGAGGTTGGAAATATAAGTCAGGTCGTAACCCAGTGATTCCATCCAGTAGGCGAAGGGGAATTCCCAGAGGAAAAATTCACCGGATCCGGTTGAAAGTGGTGCGTCGACAATTTGGCAATATTTACCGTAGGGGCGACGGTAGCTGACCTGTATATCTTTGCCCCAGTACCATTTGTGCTTGCCGTTATCGTAAAGGGAAAACTGGGATGGCCAGCGATTGTAAGCCTGCCAGGTGTTATCGCTACATTGGAAGAGGTAATCTGCCTGGCGGTCATCACGTATGATGAAGGTGAGGTAGCTTTGCAGTCCGGTTTTGCTTTCGGTGATTTTACCCACATAGACTCCGCTGAGCCAATCTGCAGGGATGGTCAATTCGGTGCAGGCATCCCAGTCACATATGCGCACGCGTTTTTCGCCGATGGGTGGGTCGCTTTGCGTTTTTCCTTTGAATGAACCGAGTTGTTTCATCAGCCGCCCGCCTTTACCCTGATAATAACCGAGGCGATAGAGGTCGATGGTGAAGGGTGCATCGTCGTAGGTGCTGACATGAAAACTAATGGTTTCTCCCGCTCGCACACTGGCCTTTGAGGCATAACCCTCCACCCATGGGCAGCGGTATTTGCTGTCTGGATCAATCCTGGCGTTTTTTAACATCCAGTCACGGGTTCCGGATTTGGAATTTTCATCGGTAATGATACCGGGCAGAGGTTTGGCAGCAGCAGCGCTTACGTTTTTGGAGAAGTGGCTGGCCAGAGCGGCAGTGCTGGCCACTGTCATTTGCTTGAGGGTATCGCGGCGGGTGAAATCATTCATGATTGAAGGGGGGGGGGGAGGGTTTTCGTAAATAAACGCGAAAAGTGAAATGTTGTCACTGGATAAAATTTATAACTACTTTACAAATAGGGAAAGGGCTTTGTGGGATTTTATAATAAAATTGCGAGATAGTGTAAAGCGACTCAGTTAGGTTTGGGTTTCCCCAATTCCACCCCCCTTGTATTATTATGAAGAAAAAACCATTAGTGGTAAGTCTGGCCCTGTCGTTAATTTTATTGTTGAGTATGAACTCAATCTCATTTGCCGGGGAGTTCAAATTCAAGGATCAGACCTTGACCGTGCCCGAGGGTTTCAAGGTGGAGCAGATCGCCGGGCCGCCATTGGTCAATCGTCCGATGGAGGCGGATTTCGACGAACAAGGGAGAATGTTTGTTTCGGACTCATCGGGATTTTCCGGGAAATCCGAGGAACAGTATAAAAAAAAGGATCATCGAATCATGCGTTTGGTGGATACCGATGGGGATGGGGTTTTTGATAAAAGCACGGTGTTTGCCGACGGCATGATGTTTCCGGAAGGGGTGCTTTGTCATGATGGAGCCGTGTATGTTTCGGCTGTGCCGGTGATCTGGAAATTGGTGGATACCGATGATGACGGAGTGGCCGACGAACGCACTGTGTGGCATGATGGCAAAACCATGACAGGTTGTGCCAATGACCTGCACGGTCCCTATCTTGGTCCGGACGGTTGGATTTACTGGAACAAGGGGGCTTTTGCCGAACAAACTTATTCCCGTCCCGGGTTGCCTGGCTTGAAGGATTCTGCGGGGCATCTTTTTCGCCGGCGACCTGATGGCTCGGCCAGTGATTCGATCATGAGTGGGGGAATGGATAACCCTGTGGGAGTGGCTTTTACTTCGTCGGGAGACCCGATGTTTACGTGCACATTTTTCTATCGCCCGCATGCGGGAAAGAAAGATGCGTTGGTTCACACTATTTACGGTAGTGTGTTTGGCAAGCCGAACGGTGTGCTGGACGGATTGACACGCACTGGTGACCTGATGCCGCCGATGACGCAGTTGGGTTCGGCGGTGCCCTGCGGGGTGACGCGATATGAATCCCAGATTCTGGGTAAAGAGTTTCAGGATAATTTATTCACCTGTCATTTTAACTTGAAAAGGGTGCAGCGCCACGTACTGAAAAAAAAGGGTTCGACGTATCAAACAGAAGACAGTGATTTTTTGATTTCAAACAATCCAGAATTTCATCCCACCGATGTGTTTGAAGACGCTGATGGTAGTTTGGTGGTGATCAATACCGGTGGGTGGTATCGGATTTGTTGTCCGACTTCCCAAATTGCCAAACCTGATGTGATGGGCGGAATTTTTCGGATCACTCGCAATGATGGAAAAAAATTAATCGATCCGCGGGGATTGAAATTGAAGTGGCAAGGGGTAAAAGCGAATGAACTAGCCAAACGTTTGGGGGACAGTCGGGTGGCAGTCAGCAAGCGGGCGATTGAGGCTTTGGGCAAACAGGGGGAAGCGGCGGTCGGAGTTCTGGCTGATTTGCTGAAGCAGTCTCAAAAGCAACAGGTACGATTAAATGCAGTGTGGGCGCTCACCCGCATTGACGGAGCCGCTGCTCGAGCTTCGATTCGTTTTGCTCTGAATGATGCTTCGGATACAGTAAGACAGGCAGCTTGTCATGCCGCGGGGATTCATCGAGACGCGGCGGCCGTTGCCGGCTTGATGAAATGTCTTCAAGCCGAGTCACCGCATTTGCGTCGTAAAGCGGCGACGGCGCTGGGACAATTGCGGGCGAAGGAGGCGCTGTTAGCTTTGCTGAACGGTATCGATGTTTCGAATGACCGACTGCTGGAGCATGCGTTGATTTACGCTTTGATAGAAATCGGTGATGCAGGTGTTTTGCGCAAAGAGGTAACTCGACTTTCCGCCATGACGACAGAAGCTGCGGTGCTGAAACATCGAGCGGCTTTGATCGCTTTGGATCAAATGGCCGGGGAGCATTTAAAAACGGATGATGTGGTTCCTTTACTGACCTCCAAGCAGCCCGTTTTGAAAAAAGTAGCGGCCTGGATCATTGAGTTTCATCCGGAATGGGGAGATGCCTTGACGGATTATTATCGCCAACAGCTGGCAAGAGTTGATGAGTTGGGTGAGGATGATAGAAGGGCTTTGCAAAGTCAGATTGGCCAATCGGCGGCAACCGCTTCGGTGCAGAAATTAATCGCGGATGATTTGGCTGCGGAAAATAAACAGCCTGCCGGACGACTGGTTTTGCTGGCGGCGGTATCACAATCGACTTTGAAGCGCATGCCTGTCACATGGACAGTAGGCATCAAACGTTCTCTAGAGTCGTCTGATACGGCGGTGATAGAACAAACTTTGAGAGCATTGAAGGCGTTGAAACCGGACAAAGGAGCGACTGCGATTTTGAAAGAGCGTTTGTTGTTGATCGCCGGGGATGAGCAACAGTCTGCGACGCTGAGGTTGGCGGCTTTGGAAGTATGGTCATCGCTGTCGCCTGGCGTGCCGTCGCAAGTCTTGTTTGATTTTATGATTGCCCGTATTGATGCAGCGAACCCTCCCATGCAGCGTAGCGTGGCGGCAGGGGTTCTTGCGCGGGTGAAATTGAATGGCGGGCAATTATTGAAATTGGCCGTGGCGATGAAAAACATTAATCCGATGGAACTGACGAGTTTGTTGGTGGCTTTCAAAACGTGCTCGGATGAAAATATTGGCAGTCAATTGTTGGATTCACTTTCACAATCTGAAGCCAAGTCGGCTCTTCGTCCGGATATGCTGCAACCGTCATTGGAAAAATTCTCACCGGAGCTTCGTGAAAAAGGAGAAGCTCTGTTGGCATCGGTGAATCTCGGAATCAAGGAGCAAAAGGCAAAACTGGATGCCTTGGAAAAAATCGTAGTGAAGGGTGATGCCAAACGGGGGCATCTGGTTTACAACAGTCAGAAAACCGCTTGTTCGGTGTGTCATTCGGTGGGTTATGTCGGAGGGAAATTTGGCCCTGATCTCACTCACATTGGCAAGGTGCGTACCGAACGTGATTTGCTGGAGGCGATCATTTACCCCAGTTCGAATTTTGTCCGCAGCTTCGAACCGGTGACGTTGAAAACCAAATCAGGAGCCGCTCTTTACGGCATGTTAAAAGAAGCATCATCGGATCATGTGGCCTTGGTGCTGGGGCCCGGTGCAGAGCAGCGTATCGCCAGAGTGGATGTCGCGGAGATCACACCCGGCGCGGTATCCCTGATGCCGCAAGGTTTGGATGCAGTGATGAGCGAACAGGAGCTTGCGGATCTGGTGGTGTTTTTGAAATCACTGAAGTAAGGGGGCAACGGTGTTTTGAGGCTTCATATTGTCCTAATTTTTCCTAGTGCTGTTATTACACTAGTGAATAGGCGATGAACCTGTGTTTGTTGCTTTGCAGAAAGACCAAAATTAAACCTCCTCCTTGTCATGAATAGCTCAAATACCGATGAATCACCTGCTGCTAATCCTTTAGCCACGTCACGGCGAAAATTCCTTAAAAATAGCAGCAAACTAACCGCGGCATCCATTTTGGCAGGGGTGAAGATTCCTTTTGTTCATGCCAGTGATGATCAGACCATCCGTTTGGCCTTGATTGGTTGCGGCGGACGTGGCGCAGGTGCGGCGGGTAATGCGCTTACTGCTTCCGGAGGTCCGGTGAAGTTGGTTGCGATGGCGGATCTTTTTGAAGATAAACAAAACCGGGCTTACGAGGTTTTAAAAAAGCAATTTAAAGAAAAAGTTGAAGTGCCGAAGGAGCAGAGATTCATTGGTTTTGATGCCTACCGTCATGCAATTGATTGTCTTCGACCGGGCGATGTGGCGCTGTTGACCACTAACGCCTATTGTCGTGCCACTCATCTCGATTATGCGGTGGAGAAGGGGGTGAATGTGTTCATGGAGAAATCTTTCTCACCCGACCCTTATGGACTGCACCGCATGCTTCGTGCTGGTGAAGTGGCAGAAAAGAAAAACTTAAAAATTTCCACGGGCCTTATGTGTCGTCATTCGGTGGCGCGGCAGGCTTTTATCGAAAAGGTGCGCAATGGCGACTTGGGAGAAATTCCTCTGATAAGAGCCTATCGTATGGGGCGCAAAGCACACTTGACCTCGCGCAATACGGGGGATCCTGAGGTGCAGTGGCAAATCCGCAATAAGGGTTATTTTAACTGGGTATCCTCCGGTCGGCTGATTGAGTATATGATTCACCAGATAGACGAAGTTTGTTGGTTGAAAGATTCCTTTCCTATTGCGGTTCATGGCATCGGCGGTCGGGTGCCTCACAGTCCTGATCTAGGTCAAAATTTGGATACCTATTCGATTGAGTATTCTTTTGCTGATGGTTCGAGGGCGATGGTTTACAGCCGCGACATTGATCACAGTAAAATTGATTTTGGCACTTACGTGCATGGCACCAAACGTGCGGGTCAATTTTCGGGAATGACTCACAAAGCGACAGTTCAGACTTACAAGGATATGCAGATGAATCGTCGAAACATCGATTGGAAAGCGGAGCGGGAACCGTGCAATCCTTGGCAGGCTGAGTGGAATGTGTTGCTATCGAAAATCAGGAATGACGAAAAACATAACGAGACCAAAAGATCCATTTATTCAAACTTTGCGTCGATCATGGGGCGTGCAGCTGTCCACAATGAGAGTGTGGTCACCTGGGACGAGGTGTTTAGCTCAAAATTCAAGTTCTGTGATAATATTGATGCAATGGACTTTAACCAGGCCGCACCGGTGTTGCCTGACGCCAATGGAGCTTACCCTGTGCCGATTCCTGGACAGTGGACGGAGATTTGAGTGACCTTGTGAGGTCTAAAATGGGTCAGACCTCATGCAACTCATGCAATAAAGTTCTTGTCTCATATGGGAGGTGTGGGGTGAGGCGGGCGAGGGGGCGTTAAGCTTCAGCTGTGCATCACTTGACCGCCGTCGATGTTGATGGTTTGGCCGGTGATGTTTTTGGCTTGGGGGGAGGCGAGGTAAACTGCCATGGCTCCGTATTCTTCGGGGTCTTGCCATTGGCCGAGCGGGGCGATGCGCTTGATTTTTTCATCTGCCCAGTCTTGATAACTTTTGGTCACTTGCGAAGCTTTCCAGACGGAGCGATTGAGACTCGTTTTCACCATGCCCGGAGCCAAGGCGTTGGAACGTATGCCATCAGCTGCTAAGTCGCGAGCGACACATTGCATGAAGTTGATCAGGCCGGCTTTCGAGGCGCTGTAGGGTGGATCAGTTTGTGATCCGACCTGTCCGGCTACGGAGGTGATGAATAATAGCGAGCGTCCGTGGCTGTCGCCTTGTTGCATGTAGGGGGCAAAGGCCTGGGCGGTGTGGACGGCTCCGATCAGATTGACCTGTAGGACTTGCATCCAGTCCTGGGGGGCGACGTTCCAGAAAGGGAATCCGGTTTTGCCCGATCCGATGCCAACACTGAAAATAACATGATCGATTTGTCCGAATTGAGAAGCCAAGTCGTCAGCGGCCTTTTTTGTAGCTTCGAAGTCCGCTACGTCGGCCTGACGGACTTCCCCTGGAAATCCAGTGACCTCTGCTTCACGGTCGATGATAGCGACCTGAGCTTCCTCGGCGATAAAGGCGTCCGCAATCGCGCGTCCAATTCCCTGGGCGCCTCCGACGATGATTGCGGTTTTGTTTTGTAAATTTAAATTCATGTGCGCGCTTGATGTTGTTTATTATTCGGGACGGATTTTTTATATAGATTGCCAGCTTGTGAAGTCGTTATAAATGGTAGCGTGAATTATAATCGAGAGAAGGGAGGGAAGGTGTAAAATATTTTTATGCAAATGAGAGATGTAGTCGAATCCCCGCTGACATGGATACTTACTGGAATTTGTGTGGTGGGTTGTATTTATGCCAAGCGTAGTGTGATCTCGGGAATTATTACGGGAATCATGGCGCCGATGGTGATTGTTCCTCTTTGGATCATGGCGGGACTGGCCGTTAATGTGCCACATCTGTTGGTGCGGAAAATGTTTCCTGATTTGCTGCCTTATTTGCAAAACTCTTCATCGGCTTGGGCGTCAGGCATTTTATTTGTTACCGATCCAGCTCATCTAGCAACTGGGATCACTGCCGGATTTTTTATTTGGTATTGTATTGTCGGTAGGATGAATTCGCATCGCCCGTTGGCTTTCACTTTGGAGAGAAATACTATCACATCTCCCAGTCCGTTAACGCGGCGTTTCTGGCATTAAATACATACTCTTAGTAGCCGTCTTCGTCCATTGTGCAGGGCACCATGATGGCTTCGCTCATGCCGTGGAGGATTTTTTTGTCGGCAGGACAGATGGTGGCGAGGACGCCGCCGAGTTTGACTTCGCCGATCCCGGTGGCAGATAGCGGTGGTGGGGTGAAATAATAGGGGCAGAGCCGCACTCGTCCTTCCATCTCGATGATCTGTCCTGATTCGGGATCGAGGTAGGGGTGTTGAACTAACTTTCCGTTATGGAATTCCTGTAGAACGTAGGGGTGGCTGTCAAAGGAGTCGAGTGCGTTGTCGATGGCGGCGCTCCACTCGGTTTGTGATTGGTCGTGGCCGATACTGACGCTGCGACTGCCCCAGCCGATTTCGGAAAAACCGCTGATTTTGAGCACGTATTCACGCTCGGTTTGGCTGAAGTTTTTAAGCTCTTGGAAACTGTTGATCTCTAATTGAGGAATAACGGCGTGGTGGGGCAGAGGGGCGGGATCGAGGATCCAGCTGCGGGGGATGAGTTGTTGCAGGCGCTTCCAATTGCCTTCACGCAATTCGCGCCGCCAGATTTGCTGCAAGGGGCGTGACCAAAATAGGGCGAGCCACATTTTTTCTTCGAGGAAGGCTTTGAAGGGGGCGCTGAGATCGAGGTCGCCAGCGGCGGCGGAATGCGCGAGCTTTTCGATTCCGGGCAGGTTGGGCAGGTCGAAGAGTTCGAAAAAACGGTAGGCGTCGCGGCTGCCATCGTTTTGGTATCCTTCTGCCGGGTGGACTTGCCAGGTTTTGTTATTGCTCGACTGGTTTAATTGGTTTACCAGCCATTCGGATTCCGGCAGGTAGTCGCAGGCTTCTTGAGAGATGACCAAGTCGGCTCCGTTTTTAAAAGTGGAGGCAAAACCTTTGAGCATGCCATCAGCTCCACCGACGATGTGCGCATCGGCGAGGTTTTGGGTGTAAGTTTGGTTCAGCCATGCGGTTAGGCCGATACCGCCGGGCACGCTGTCGAGTTCGGCCATGGCAAAACCCTGCTCGGTGAGGATCAAGTCGGGGCGGATCACACGTGGCAATTGTTTTTGGATGAGGGGATCGATACCGAGTTCGATCAGCGGGGCGGGCTTGCCTCGATCCAGATATTGGTGGATCCAGGGTGGCAGGGATCCGTTGTGACTGCGGCGGTAGAGGGTGTCACTGGCGCGTTGGAAACGGTGCAGCAGGGAGCCGATGTGTTCGAGTTGGCGGACGGTTTTGGGGGAGAGTGGGAATGCGCGGGGGGATAGGCGCCAATGTTTGCCGGAAAAAAGCCCTTGTTTGGGGAAGGCTTGTTGCAGAGCTGTCACCTTGGCCTGCGGGGAATCGACCTCGGGCGGTTTTGTTTGTGTGTTGGATTGAAGCGGGTGCGGCATGGTTGGAAATGATTTTGTGGAGGGCCTTTATTGTAGCAATCGCAAGGCCGCACGCAGGATATCATCGGAGCTGCTGGTGCCATCCGGATTTTCTTTGCAGGCTTTGATCACGGCGCTGTGGGCGGCGTTTTGCTTGAAGCCCAGCGAAATGAGGGCGAGCACGGCATCGTTTTTGAGAGAATTTTCGGAAGGGCTTGCTCCTTCGCTGCTGGCGGCCTGCTCCCAAGCGCTGGTGACTCCGACTTTGTCTTTGAGTTCGAGCACGATGCGTTCAACGGTTTTTTTGCCGAGCCCCTTGATACGGGAAAGGGTGTCCAGATCGCCGGCCACTACGGCGTTTTTGAAATCCGAGGCACCCAGGCTGCCAAGGATCGACATGGCGACTTTAGGGCCGACTCCAGAGACACGGTTGATGAGCAGTAGGAAGAGGTCGCGCTCTTCATCTGATTTAAAACCATACAAGGTGAGTTCCTGCTCGCGCACATATAGATAGGTGAGCACTCGAACTTTGTCGCCGACCTGGCCAAGCGAGTCGGGGCCGCCGAGTGGCATGGTGATCTGGTAGCCGACTCCCTGCACATCGAGAGTGACACGGTTGGGGAGAATATGGGCGAGGGCGCCGTGGAGAAAGGTTATCATGGAAATTGTGGTGTTTGGGAACTAGGATAAATCTTGTCTGGTCGTTTGGACGGTGACTTCGACCAGAACTTAGTTTAATTGTCGTTATATTTTTTGCTACTATGAAAAAGAGTTTATTCCAACTGTGTGTAGCGGTTTTGTGCTTGTTTAGAGTAACGGGATTGGTTGCAGGAGATAAGCCGGCGGTGAAAAGAGATTCGGATGCAGCAAAAATGCGTGCTGGTATTGTGTTTGAAACGCTGGCGATTGATCCTGAGGTGTTCACCCGGGTGGAAGGAGGGAAAAAATCGGTGATGGTACCGGTTCACGAATGGGATTATGGGGTGAAATTGTTCACTGCTGCGGAATGGAAAAAAAGGAACTATAAAAAAGGTGAATTCAGAGGCCTGGCGGAAGTGGTGGCGGATAAAGTTTTGCAAGAAGCGCAGCTTGAATTTATCCGAGATAGGCGTGATGTTGTTCTTTATGCAGTGATTCGCAGTGAGGACCCGTTTTTATCGAGCATCCTGCTTTCTAAAAAATTCCTACCAAAATTTAAAAAAAATATGGGAGAAATCGTGAGGGTGGTCATTGTTGATCGTCACGAATTGTATGTTTTTCCCGATTCAGGGGGGAAATTGGACGAATATGGGCCGGTTTTGGCGCAGCGGTATAAAACGACCCGACAGCCGGTAAGCCTGGAGATATTCCAGGTGAGTGATAAAGGTTTAAAAATAATCGGGACATTAGGGCGATAATTAATAATTTTCATAAATTATATAAAAATTGTAAAAATTTCTCAGTGAGCTCTGGGAAAAGGGTGGCTTAGTTGGACGGAATGTGATACACTGCCGGTCTATGGCTAATCCAAGAAGAACCAGATTTTCAAGACGTGTGCCCGATCATGTAACAAATGAACTTGTTGCCGTACTCTCCGACAAAGCTACCTTTGGCTTCAAAGACCTATTTATAGTGGTTTACGAAAACCTGAAAGCTAGAAATGCTGTCAGCGGTGGCGAAGAAATGCTTCGTTTGCGTGCTTACGAAAAATTACAGAACCTGGTAACCCGTGGTTTGGTCAGTAAAGAGGGTAAGCAATACACTGCGCTCGATAACATCAAAGACGCGATCACTGAGGCGGCTCCTAAACCTGAGCTTCCCAAAGAAGAAGCGGCTAAATAAGGCTGATTGTTCTATTTTGCCTGAGGGTTTTGGGTGATATTTCTTTGAAATATTCATCTGGACGAACTCGGGAATCGAATTAAACTCATCGCTGTGCGGACTTGAATAAAGTCGGCACAGCGATTTTTCGTTTTAGTCTACAGGCTTGGCTCTGTGGGCGTATTTAGATTCACCATCAGTTACAGATCATTATGACAGATAATTACGAAGCCGTTTTATTGCAGTTCTTGCTGGCAGCGGGATTTGCCGGAGTGACCTTGTTGATTTCCGTCTTGCTCGGTCAGCGGGCGAAAAGCAACAAACTGAAGGACAGTGCTTACGAGTGCGGCATGTTGCCGGTGGGTGATGGTCAGTCGCGTTTCAGTGTGAAATTTTATCTGGTGGCGATGTTGTTTGTATTATTCGACATTGAAGTGGTGTTTTTCTACCCTTGGGCGGTGGTTTTCAGGGATTTATTGGAAGAGACCGAGACCAAAATGTTTTTCTGGAGCATGGCGAGTTTTGCCGGCATTCTATTTGTTGCTTATCTATACGCGCTTAAAAAAGGCGCGCTCGATTGGAAGCCCCGCCATTGACATTTGACTCGGGAAACCGTCAGTATAGGAGATTGTAAGGATGGTTGCTGGCGAGCGACTGTTGTAATAACTTTCCTCCCGTGGTTCATTTTATCGCACTCTACAAATTGAAAGCCGATCTGCCAGAAGGCCGAACGGAACAGATGATACGCCATAGTCGCAGTCAGTTGTTAAAGATTCAAGAGGTGTTGAATGTGAGATCAGGGGTGCGTATTCACGAGGAGTGTGAATGGCCTTTTTTTCTAGCGATTGATTTTGAGAACCTCGACAAGCTGGAGATGTTTCGCGAGGATCCGGTTTTGCTAAAGTTCGCCCAGGAGGTGATTCAGCCGAATACCAGCGACTGCATGGAATGTGTCTATGAGATGGAGCCGGGCAAGGACGTCAAATACTCCTGAAGACAATCGACGAAGTAGCGCAGTTCGTCTTCGTTGATGTCGAAAGGAGGCACGAGAGAGAGCACGTTGCCTGCGGGCGAGGCTGAGAGGGTGATGATGCCTTTTTTCAGTGAGTGAACCACAAAGGCTGAAGTCGCGGCGCGGTCGGGTTGGCCGTTGGGGGTGAGGATTTCCACTCCTAATAATAAACCACGACCGAGGATTCGGCCGCGTGAGGGCAGGTCGATTTTCTCGAGCAGCTTGGTGAACAGGGCGCCGCGTTGTTGCACCTGTTTTGCCAGATTGGACTTGCTGTGCAGGTCGAGCGCAGCCAGGGCCATGGCGCAAGCAGGGGGGTTGCCGAGGTGGGTGGTGGTGTGGATGGCTTCACCATCAGAGGCGGGCCAGGCACGATCCATCAGTTCGGCGGTTCCGACACAGGCGGAGAGAGGTAGTCCGGAAGCGAGGCTTTTGCCAAGACAGATCAAGTCGGGGATGGTCTGGTTGGCTTCGCAGGCAAACAGGCTGCCGCAGCGGTTGAGGCCGGTGAGGATTTCATCTGCGATCAATAAGGTGCCGGTATCGTCGCAGATTTGTCGTAATAGGGGAAGGAAGCCCGGGGGCGGAACGACTTTGCCTCCACGGCCTTGGATCGGTTCTAACAGGATGGCTCCGATGGGGTTCTGCTCGATTTTTTTGCGCAGTGCTGTTTCCAGGGTTGTTAATTGTTCGAGGCAGTCAGGGCTGCAGGGGAGTTTTTGTTCGCAAAAGCATTGAGGAAAGGGCAGGGGATGACCGAAATCGGAGAGCTGGGCGGCAAAGGGGGCGCTGAAACGGTGCATGGCGCCGGCGGCGAGGGTTCCGTAACCTAGGCCGTGGTAGGCATTTTCAAACGTGATCACGCCGGGTTTTCCACTAGCGAGCAGGCTGGTTTTGAGGGCGGCTTCGATGGATTCAAAGCCGGTATTGCCGAGGATGACTTTAGCGGGGCCTTGCCCCCAGCGTTCAAAGGTGATTTGGCTGATTTTTTCACAAAGCCGGACTTTGAGCTCGGTGGGATGGACGTCGCCCATGCCGTGAATCAACTGGTCAGCTTGGTTTTTCAGGGCGGAAAGCACGGTGGGGGGGGAATGGCCAAGGCCACTGACGCCAAATGCGCTGGTGAAGTCGAGCAGGCGGTTGCCATCGACGTCCCAGACATTAGTGCCGCTGGCACGCTGCCAGAAGACTGGAAATTCCGAGTTCATGAAGGTCACGTTGCGGCATTCGTGTTGCGTCAGTCTCGCGGCGAGGTCGAGGGACTTGGGGCCGGGGATGGCAGTCTGGATGTCGGGCAGCATGATCGGTGGTGATGTCGGGAAAGGTGGAAACTAGCTCTATCGCGGTCGATCAAATCAGGCAAGTAAGAATCGTTTTACATGATCGGGCATTTTTGATACGCTGAACGAAGTAGGGATTCACAATGGCGAGCTGAGAGGGCTTTAAGCGCCTTCGCAAATGGGCTGGCAGCGATTGTTGATCTGAGTGGTGAAGTTGGATTAATATTGGGAAAAGGAGAAATTATGAGAAAAATATCAAAATGGTCGAAAATAAAAAGCCTCGCAGCAGGCATGATGATGGCGGGGGTCATGGGATCGGTCGCGGTCGCGGGATCGGGCAATTTACAGAAAGTTTTTAATGATGCCAAGGCGGATTATGATGCGGGAGAGTTTGAAAAGGCAGCAATCGGGTTCCGCAAGGTGCTGAAATACCAGCCGAGTTATGTGTATGCGCGCAAGTATTTGACCCAGACGGAGGCGATGCTCAAAAAGGGCAAAACGGTGGTCACGCTGGAAACTAAGTTGGCTAAGTTGCAGGTGCCGAATGTGAATTTTGATAACGCTAGTTTGGGCACCGTGTTGACTTATCTGTCTCAAAGGTCGGAGGAAATTTCCGAGGGCAAGGTGATTGCGAACTTTATTTATAAAGGACCGCGGGAGGACAAGGACTCAAAAATGGTGACCTTGAAACTGGGCAGTGTGCCGATGACGGAAGTCATTCGTTATGTCGGGCAGTTGACTGGAACCAAGTTCAAATATGAGGAATACGCCGTGGTGGGAGTGCCTGCAGTTGATGTCGCTAGAGCCGAGGTGAAGCTGGAGCAAGGGGCAGCGGTTTCTAACAAACCGAAATTTGATGATAAACCCAAAGACCCCTTTGCTAAATAGTGGAAGGTCGTAGGACAAATTTTCATATTTGTCCGTGGGTCTGCCGTTGCTGTTAAATAATGTAGTTGGAGTGAGGGCGAATCGAGGGTGACAGAATTGAAATTCTATCCCACGGCTTTTAAAAATCAGTGAAGTCAAAAATTGCTCTGATCACTGGAGGCGGGGGAGATCTCGCTTTGGAGTTGCGAAGTCAACTACTGGCGGCGGGCTACGAGGTGCTTGCGCCCACCCGGGTGCAACTGGACGTGAGCGATGCGGATGCGGTGGACTTGTTTGTGAAAGAGCATGAGCGCATTGATTTGTTGATCAATAATGCAGCAGTGACGGCGGATCGGCCCATTTCGCGAATGAGCGAAGTTGAATGGGATCATGTGCTGGATGTGAATGCCAAAGGGGCATTCCTCTGCGCCAAAAGTGTTTTGCGCAAGATGCTGCGTCAGCGATGCGGGCATATTATTAATATAAGCTCGTATTCTGCACTGCGGCCTCCTGTCGGGCAGGCAAATTATGCGTCGGCGAAGGCGGCTTTGATTGCTTTGACGCAGAGTTTGGCGGAGGAGGCAGGTGGTCGGAGCGTCCGGGTGAATTGTGTGTTGCCGGGGTTTCTGGAGACTAAAATGACGAAGCGGGTGAGTGATAGCGCGCGTGAGCGAGCGAAGCAGGCTCATGTTTTGGGGCGTTTCAACTGTGTTTGCGATGCGGCACGGTTTATAGTGTTCTTGGACACTATGGAGGCGGTATCGGGTCAGGTATTCCAACTGGACAGTCGCCTGCGACCATGGTGTTGAGGGGGCAGAAAAGGCGGTGTAAATAAAAATTTTCCGTCATGGAAAATATCGCTTGCCGAATCAGCCAAGCTGTGGAAACTTTGCGCCCCTCTCAACCGAGGCTAAGCGATGGCATACGCAATTTTTAAAACAGGTGGTAAACAATACAGGGTCTCCGAAGGCGACAGCATAGATGTGGAGAACATCGACGCTGAAATCGGCGCTAATACTTCTTTTTCTGAGGTATTGATGCTCAATGACGGAACCAGCACAACCGTGGGTGAACCTTTTATCAATGGAGCAACTGTCGAAGCCGAAGTGGTCGATCAGCACCGTGATAAAAAAGTGATCGCCTTCAAATTCAAACGACGTAAAGGTTTTCACAAAACCAAAGGTCACCGCAGGCATCTGACACGTTTGCAGATCAAGAAGATCTCGGCATAAAACGCTTCAAATTTCAGGCGGGTTGCAAAACTTTAGCGCTGAACGCAAATCTTAACTATTTTTAGCAATGGCTCATAAAAAAGGACAGGGAAGTATTAAAAACGGTCGCGACAGTAACGCGAAGCGCCGTGGGGTGAAAAAATTTGGCAGCGAAAAAGTGATCGCCGGCAACATCATCATTCGTCAATGTGGCACCAAATGGCAGCCCGGTGTGAATGTGGGTCTGGGAAAAGATTATACGATTTTTTCACTGGTGGACGGAGTGGTTCGTTTTGACCGCAACGGTCGACGGGTGAACGTTGATGCGGTGGAAGCGTAAGTTTTTATCTCTATGGTCTTTTGACCGCAAAGATTTACAGCAGGCTTTAGCTTGCTGTTTTTTTGTGCCTTGGGAATAAGGCTGATAAAATTTATTCTAGTATTCTAGCTTTGCGAAATCGTTGAGCTTGTGAAAGTGTGACTGATGTTTAATGTTGTTTTGATCGAACCGGAGATCCCGCCGAATACCGGTAATATCGGTCGTTTGTGTATGGCTGCGGGCGCACGGTTACACTTGGTCGGGCCGCTCGGATTTTCCCTCGACGACCGTTCACTGAAACGTGCGGGGTTGGATTACTGGCCTGAACTCGATTTATCCCAGTGGCAATGTTTTGAAGAGCTGCAAACTGCTGCGGATGATTCGGCGGCTTTTTATTTCTTAACAACCAAGTCGGATAAGGCTTACTGGGAGGTGGATTTTAACGATAACGATTATATTGTTTTTGGCCCTGAAACCCGGGGGTTGCCGCAGTCTTTACTGGAGGAATACGAATCCAACGCATTAACGATTCCGCAAAAAAAAGGCCGCAGTTTAAATTTGGCCACTTCAGTTGGCATTGTTCTTTACGAGTCCGTTAGGCAGCTGAGCAGCTCTTAATGATCCGATTTGGGCATTAGGTCCTTGAGTCGTATTTAGTTAAGAATGATTTTTACACTTGCCAAGTGTGATTTTTTTCTGTAACAACGATTTCTATAGACCGCACTATTATTCTGACAAAATCAAAAACAAATACCGAGAAGTTAATTCTCAGGAAAAATCCTAGTTCACAGGTTAATGTTTCTGGGCGATATAGCGGCGACGGGTGTGTTGGAGGGGGCGGGGGAGATTCTCAAATTGTGATTGGATCCGCTAGGGCTAACGATGATCTGGTCGGGTGTTTCACATGTTGTGAGCATGCGTGGAATGATAAAATTTTAGTGTGAAAAGATATATAGAATTTAACTGATCCCCAACAACAAGGCCCTTTGTGGCGAAAACAAAGCAACTATGAAGAAAAAGACAGCAAGGAAAAAGGCAGCTCCGAAAAGGAAAGCCGTAAAGAGATCCGCAGCTCCTAAAAAGAAAGCAGCTAAAAAGAAAGCAGCTCCTAAAAGGAAAGTGGTGAAGAAAAAAGCAGCTAAGAAAAAAGCAGCTAAGAAGAAGGCGGCTCCTAAAAAGAAAGCTGTGAAGAAAAAAGCAGCCAAGAAAAAAGTAGCTCCTAAAAAGAAAGCAGCAAAAAAGAAGGCAGCTAAGAAAAAGGCGGCTCCTAAAAGGAAAGTTGTGAAAAAAAAGGTGGCTAAGAAAAAAGCAGCGCCTAAGAAGAAGGCGGCAAAAAAGAAAGCCGCCCCTAAGAGGAAAGCAGTGAAAAAAAAGGCAGCTAAGAAAAAAGCAGCGCCGAAGAAGAAGGCGGCTAAAAAGAAAGCTCGTAAACGTTAGATCGAATTAATTAACTCGATTATAACCCGGAACTGACGAGAGAGTCGGTTCCGGGTTTTTTTGTCAGTTGATCTAATTTACAAGGTTACTCTCGGAGCACTTGTTTTACCGAGCTTGAAAAATTTTAAAAGCTGTTAATGATCAATCCTTGAATTGGGCCACCAGATTAGTGATGGTCTCTTTGGCATCCCCGTAGATCATGCGGGTGTTTTCGCGGAAGAACAGGGTGTTAACCAGTCCGGAAAATCCAGCACCCTGACCACGCTTGAGGGCAAATACGGTGCGGGCTTCGTAAACTTTGATGATGGGCATGCCGTAGATTGGACTTGATTCGTCTTCGACCGCAGCCGGGTTGACCACGTCGTTGGCGCCGATGACGATGGCGACGTCGACGGTGTTGATGATGGGGTTGACGTCATCCATCTCAGCTAATTGCTCGTAGGGAACGTCAGCCTCGGCGAGTAGCACATTCATGTGTCCGGGCATACGTCCGGCCACTGGGTGAATGGCAAAACGAACTTCCGCGCCGTTGTTTTCCAAAATTTGCGCCAGCTCTTTCACAGCGTGCTGGGCTTGGGCGACGGCCATTCCGTATCCGGGGACAAAAACAACGCTCTGTGCGGCTTCGAGCACGTAATAAGCATCTTCTACCGTGGCCGCCTTCATTTCGCCTTCAACTACTTTGCCGGACTTTCCAGTGGCGGCTCCGAAACTGCCGAAGAGCACGTTGCCCAGGGTGCGGTTCATTGCTTTGCACATGATAATACTGAGGATCAATCCGCTGGCACCGACCAAACAGCCGGCGACGATGAGCACGTTATTGAAGATCACAAAACCAGCAGCGGATGCGGCCAGTCCGGAAAAACTGTTGAGGATAGCGATGACCACCGGCATGTCGCCACCTCCAATGGGAATGACGGCGAGGATGCCGAGCAGCAGGGATAAGCCGATCAGCGCATACAGCGCCCAAGCTGAGTGGGTGGTGACAAATACCACGCCCAAAGCAACGATGGCGAGGGCTATCAGGGCGTTGACGGCTTTTTGGCCACTGAAGTTGATGGCGTTGCCGCCCATTTTACCAGAGAGCTTGAGGTAGGCAATCAGGCTGCCGGTGAAGGTGATGCCACCAATCAGGATGGTCAGCACCACGGCTGCTCCTTTTTCAACACCCATGCCGCTGTTGTTGGTGTGAGCGGCAAATTCTGCCCAGCCGACCAGCAGCGAGGCCAGTCCTCCGAAACCATTGAACAGCGCGACCAGTTCCGGCATGCCGGTCATTTGAACACGTTTGGCGGCGAAAGCACCAATGATGGAGCCGAGGGCCAGACCTGCGATAATCCATTCGAAGGCGAGGCCTTTGGTGAGCAAAACCGCCACCACGGCGATCAACATGCCGAGCGAGGAAATTTGGTTGCCGCGTCGAGCGGTACTGGCAGAGCCGAGCATTTTGATCCCGTAAATAAAAAGGATCGATGCGATGATGTAAGCAAAATTAATGTAAGGTTCCATCTTGTATCAGGTCAGTCGGTAAAAAAACAGAGGCAACAAAAAATTATTTATTGTCTTTTTTGGAGTGAAACATGGCGAGCATACGGTCGGTGACCATGTAGCCGCCTACAACATTGATTGTAGCCAATACCAGGGCGATGAAGCCGAGGATGACGCCCATTTTCCCATCGGGGTCAGTTGCTCCGGAGGCAATGATCGCACCTACAATGGTGATGCCCGAGATGGCATTAGAGCCTGACATCAGCGGGGTGTGTAGCTGTGAGGGGACTTTCTGGATCAGTTCGAAGCCGAGGAAGGCGGCGAGCACAAAGATAAAGAGGAGGAGCATTAACATGATGAGAAGATGTCAGGAATTAAAATGAAGCGGTAAGCGGTTAAGAAGTGAAACGTTCGTGGACGATTTTTCCCCCGTGAGTGATGACGCAACCTTTGAGCAGTTCGTCTTCGAGGTCGATGGGGAAAGTTTTGCTCTCTTCGTCGAGAAAGTGTTCCACCATGTTAGTGATGTTTGAGGAATAGACCTGGGTTGCGTTTTGTGGAACCAAACCCTCATAATTGGTCAGTCCGATCAGGGTGACGCCTTTGTCGGTGGTAACTTCTTCGCCGGCGACTACTCCTTCGACATTGCCGCCGCCTTCAGCAGCGAGGTCAATGATCAGGCTGCCGTTTTGCATTTGGGCTACGACATCTTTTTTGATCAGCACTGGTGGTTTGCGGCCGAAAACTTTGGCGGTGGTGATCACCACATCGGACTGGGCGCAGACCTTGGCTTGCGCTTCGATCTGGATTTTGATCTGTTCAGGAGTCATCTCCTTGGCGTAACCGCCTTCACTTTTGGTTTCACCGAGGTCGATGCGCAGGGCTTTTGCGCCCAGGGACTCGGCTTGTTCGAGGGCTTCTGGCCTGACGTCAAAGGCGGTGACCCGTGCTCCGAGGCGTTTGGCGGTGGCGATCGCTTGCAGTCCGGCTACGCCGATGCCGAGGATGAAAAATTTGGCCGGAGAGATGGTGCCTGCTGGGGTCATCATCATTGGCAGGATGGTTTTCATGCGGCTGGCGGCGAGAATGACAGAGGCGTAGCCTGCCAAGTTGGCCTGCGAACTCAGGGCGTCCATTTTTTGGGCCAAGGTGGTGCGCGGAAGCATTTCCAGACTGATGGCAGTGGCATCGGCTTTGGCAAACGCTTTAATCAGGCTGGATTCATTAAAAGGGTCGAGGAAGCTGATGTGGATGGCGCCTTTTTTGAGTTTGGCGATTTCATCTGCCGGAGGTTTGCGTACCCGGACGACGATGTCGGCGTCCGCCAGAGATGTTTTGCGATCGCTGGAGATTTCTGCTCCAGCTTCACGGTAATCTTCGTCTCTATGCCCGGAGGAGTCTCCTAGGCCTGATTCTATGATCACCGTAACTCCAAGGGTAGAGAGTTTCTTTGTGCCGACGGGGTCCAAGGCGGCTCGGGTTTCGTCGGGGTCCGTTTCTTTTGGCGCGAAGATTTTCATGAAATAAGGAGCACTGATCGTCTCAGAGGAAAGTAACCTATCAAGCTCAGGCAAAGTGTCGAACGGAATTTTTTGTCTATGCTGGTATTTGCTACATCAACGAGATTTGTTTTCCTCGCGGTTGACGTTGCTAGGGAAGGACTGGGTGTAAGCCTGGTCTTTTGGACTGAGGGTTTTTATCTCTACTTGCCACTTTTCACCTGCGGCGGATTTCAGAGTGACGGACGTTCCATTGCGTTGCACAAACTGGGCGAAAAATTTCTGACCTTTGTGGTTTTTCCACTCTCGGTAACCTCTGGTTTTCAGCATTTTTCTTTTTAGGGAAATTTCAACAAGCTGGGCGTCGGTTACGGCTTTGAGGTTTTTGAAATAATCGACTGGACGCCCACTGTGGTAACCAGTGATCTGGTTGATCACATGCCCGTTGGGGTCGAAAAAAAGTAGGACTGGCAGTCCGCTGACTTTGAATTTTTCTTTTAGTTTGCGTAGGGCATCAGGAATTTCTAGTGGATCCCGTGGGTAGTCGAGGTAACAAAGGACCAGATTTTTTTTGGCGTAGCTGTTGAAGGTTTTGGATGAGATCACTTCGGAGCTGAGATCTTGGCAGATGGTATTCCACTGCGCGGTGAAAAGCAGCAGCATCGGTTTTTGTTTGGCTTTGGCGATGGAGAAAGCTTTGTGGGGATTGCGTTCCCATACCGCTGCATTGGGATCTGTGGGGATGTTGGGTTGAAGAGGGATTTTGTCAGGGATGACCCCTGAACGTTTGATCAAGCCATTGGCATCGGGCACTGGGGTAGCTACGATGGGCTGGCGGGTTTCCTGGGCTTGAAGCAGGGCTTGGGGCGACATCGGGCCGGTCACCGATAAAAAGGAAAGCAGGACAAGGAACTGGCAATGGCGGTTGGAAAAATGCACGGATGAAAAATATAAACAAGCAGAGATTGAACTTAACTTGGATCCTGTAGGAAATGGGGGGGAATGATACTTGGAGAGGGGCTTGAATTAATGCTGAAGAGGATGTGTATTGGGGATTGTAGCAGCTCATCGAATAAGCGATATGAAAACCACCCTCAGTCTCCTTTTTTTCCTTGTCTTCATTTGTCCCCGGTTATGGGCGCTAGAGAAAAGTTTCCCAAATATTATTTATATCCTGGCTGATGATTTTGGTTACGGGGATGCAAGTTGTTATAACCCTGAATCAAAAATAATCACACCTCACATCGATCGTCTGGCTAAAGCTGGCATGCGTTTCACTGATGCCCACACACCTTCGTCGGTGTGTTCGCCAACACGTTATGGCATTTTGACCGGACGTTATTGTTGGCGCACCAGATTAAAAGAGCGGGTGCTGGATGGTTTTGATCCGCCTTTGATCGAACCCGATCAGGTCACGGTGGCTTCTTTTTTGAAAAAACAGGGATACGCTACGGCAGCTGTGGGTAAATGGCATCTGGGCATGAACTGGACGGACAAAAAAGGCGTGGAGGTGCCGTGGATCCCTACTGCAGAGAAAAAGCGTCCAAGGAACGGTTTTGATGTGGATTATACCGTGAAGATCAAAGGTGGCCCGATCGCAGTCGGCTTTGATTATTATTTTGGTATATCGGCGTCGCTGAACATGTCGCCATTTTGTTATTTGAAGAATGATCGTGCTTTGCATCTGCCGGTTTGGCAGCAAAAACGCATCAGCACGGATTTTGTCTCAGTGGATGAGGGCATGCGCTCACCGGACTTTACTATTACCGGGGTGATGCCGCGGCTCACCGGTGAAGCGATTGCAGTGATTGAAAATCACGCGACAGAAAAGTCGACGCAGCCTTTGTTCCTTTACGCTCCCCTGACCTCACCGCATTTGCCCTTGGCGCCGAATGTGGAATATCGCGGCAGTAGTCAGGCGGGAGAATATGGGGATTTTGTGGTTGAGACGGATGCGTTTGTCGGGGCGATTATGGATGCGCTGGAACGCACGGGGATGGCTGATGATACCCTGGTGGTGTTCACCTCTGATAACGGCGGTTTGTATCATTGGTGGCAAGCGAAGGAAGCGGATGACTTGAAACATTATCGAGTGAACAAGCGGGGGCAATATGTGAAGGACCGCGGGCATCAAGGCAATGCTCACTTACGTGGCACCAAAGCGGATATATGGGAAGGCGGGCACCGGGTTCCCTTCATCGTGCGCTGGCCGGGTAAAACTCCGGCGGGTTCGACTAGCGACGAACTGATCGAATTGACGGATTTACTGGCCACCTGTGCGGCGATCACTGGCGTGGAGTTGCCGCAGGGGGCGGGTCCAGATAGTCGTAATATATTGCAAGCTTTGTTGGGGAGGGAAGGCGCTGAACCGCTGAGGGATTATGCCGTCCATCATTCCCTGTGGGGGATGTTTGCAATTCGTAAGGGGGATTGGAAATTGATCGAGCACCGGGGTTCGGGTGGATTCACTCGTCCACGGAAAATTAATCCGGCAAAAGAAGGGGGGCCTGCCGGGCAGTTATATAACTTGAAGGATGATCCCGCCGAGACAAAAAACCTTTGGGATGAAAAGCCGCAAGTGGTGAAGCGGTTGTTGAAGCTGCTGAAAGAAGTGAAAGCCGACGATGCTTGAAAATGTGATGCAGATTCGCTGCCCGATGGTGTGCTGTTATGCTATTCGGGTGAATGAATGTGTCTATCTCATTGATACGGGGTTTGTTGGAGGAGTGAAGGCGATCGAGCGAGCCTTGGACCAGGGTGGTTGGAGCGGTTTGCCGGTGAAAGGTATCATCCTGACTCATGGGCATCTCGATCATACGTTGAATGCCGCATCGCTTGCAGAGCGGCATCAGGCGTGGGTGGCGGCTCCAGCAGCCGATCGCTTATTATTGAATGGGGATTTTCGGGTGACTGGACTTGGATGGGTAGGAGGTGCGATGCAGCAGATGGGTGCAGTTTTTTTGCATTATAGAAAGACTGAAGATATTACTTGGTTCGAAGAAGATACTCCAGAAGTGTTTCCTGATGGTCTCAGTTTTGTGAAATTGCCGGGACACACGGCGGGACATTCGGGATTTCTTTTTGGTCGTTATTTGTTTTGCGGAGATGTGTTTGCCAGTTTTGGGGCGGCGACTCATTTGTCGCCTGGGATTTTCAACGAAGACACCGAATTGGCGAAAAAGAGTTTGCTCGAAGTGGCAAAAATGGATATTGACGGAGTGTTCCCTCATCATTGTGATAGAGCTCCCCCGGAAATACATCTTGAGAGGTTGAGAGGGATTGCCGCTAAAATTTAAGCATGGAAAATTGGTCACTACGGAAAATATATTTTAAGGGGAGGATCCCTATGCAAAATAGTTCTTGTGTGAGGCGGATGTCGTTGTATTATGGGGGAAGGGAATATTAGGGGGAGTCGAAGCGCTAGAGGAAGGGATCAGTTATGAGGAAGATACGGGAATTTTTATTGGGGCCGGAGGGGCAGACGAATTATTATCATGTGGTGAGCCGGACGACGGGGAGGGATATCTTGTTTGAGGATGATGAGAAGGAAACTTTCCGCATTTTGATGCTCAAGCAGTTGAAATTCAGTGGGCTGCGGGCGTTGGCTTGGTGTTTTATGGGCAACCACTTTCATTTGTTGTTGGAGGTGCCGGATAGGGAGTTGGCGACAGCGGGGTGGAAGGATGAGGATTATATCAAGCGGCTGGAGGTGTTTAAAAGTGAGTGGTCGAGTAAGTTGGTGTTGGATGAGGTGGAGATGTTTAGGGGAAATGGGGCGGATGAAAAGGTGAGCGAGATTGCGGAATCGGTGAAAGCGCGGTTGTTTGATCTGTCGATGTTTATGAAGGAGTTGAAGCTGAAAATGACATTGGCTTACAACCGGAAACATGGACGAGTGGGGACTTTGTGGGAGGGACCGTTTAAGAGTGTCTTACTACAGGGGCCGAGTTGTGAAGGTGGGGAGAGCAGTGATGCGCTGCGGATGGTGGCGGCTTATATTGATCTGAATCCGGTTCGTGCGGGATTGGCGCAGGAGCCGGAGGGTTATCGCTGGTGCTCGTATGCGGCAGCGGTGGCTGGGGTGCGAGGCGCACGTCAGGGTTTGTGTTTTGCGGTGACTGGTCGGAGTCGAGTGGCGTGGAGGAAGGTGGCGCAGGAGTATCGTTGTTTGCTGTATGCAAAAGGGGAGACGGTGAAAGCGAGTGAAACCGTGGATGGTTACAACAAAGGCAAGGATGGTTTCAGCCGGGCGGAGATTAAGGATGTGTTGGAATCGGGTGGGCGCTTGCCAGTGGCGGAGGCTTTGCGCTGTCGGGTGAGGTATTTTACTGATGGAGCGGTGTTGGGCAGCCAGAGGTATGTGGATGATTTTTTTGAGAGCAAGAGGGAGTGTTTTGGTGCGCGACGTAAGGACGGCGGGCGTAAGATGCGCGGGGCGCAGTGGGGGGATTTGCGGGTATTGCGGGATTTAAAAGTGGATGTGATAAGAGGGGCGTAACAAGTGGTTGTCCGGCTAAATACGAGATGTGATGGCGTAATTTGATATCTAAACCTGTGGTCGATTTTGTTGAAATTCCGCCGACTTTAATTGACTTTAGGGGCAAGTTCTTATAAACGGTAACAGCCCTTTTTCTGTACCAATTCAGGGCTGGATTGATGAGATGGGATACCGCGTTTTTATATTTGTATTATTGCTGATCACTTGGGTGGTGCTTTCAGGCCAGTTTGACGCTTTCCATTTGATCCTGGGCTTGATTTCATGTGCTTTGGTGACGTGGATGTCGTCGGATTTGTTGTTTCGCACCCGAGAGGATCCGGTGATGCAGCGGGTGCAGGAGGGCTGGAAGTTGGCATGGTATTTTTTGTGGATGTTGTGGCAGATTTTTCTGGCGAATATCGCAATTTTGAAGCTGGCGCTGTCACCAAGCGCTTTACAGCAGGTTAATCCGAGCATTGTGCATTTTAAAACCAAGCTGAAGTCAGATTTTGCCAAGTTTTTGCTAGCTAATTCGATCACTTTGACCCCGGGTACGGTGACGATCAAAATCAGCGGTGATGACTTTTACGTGCATGCGATTAATGAGGAGGCAGCGGCGGGTTTGGACGGGGAAATGGAGCAGCGTATCGCGTGTATTTACCGGGCGGAGAGTGCTGCGTCCAGCAGAGAATCCAGTGGAGAGGAGGATTCCCAATGAACACCTTTTTTGTTTGGTCGGGCATTGCATTGTTGCTGATGATGGTGCCGATTTTTTATCGCATGCACATCGGCCCGACAGCGATTGACCGGATTTTAGCGGTTAATGTGATTGGCACTAAAACAGCAGTTTTGCTGGTTTTCATCGGAACGATTTTCCCCGGGGGGCGAATTGAAATGTTCGTCGATTTCGCCTTGGCTTACGGCTTGTTGAATTTTATTGGATCGTTGGCAGCAGCGAGATATTTCCATCGTTCCAAGGCGGTGGTTGGTGAAATTGATGTGGAGGGAGAAGCTGAGGAGTCCTGACAAATGAGTATCATTATTAACATCATCAGTATCGTTTTCATCCTAGCCGGCCTGGTGTTTTTCTTTGGCTCGGTGGTGGGGGTGGTGCGCTTTCCGGACTTTTACACCCGCATGCATGCTGCGGGCAAGGGGGACACCTTGTCAAGTTTGTTGGTGGTCATGGGGTTTGCGGTGTATCACCTGGGTCAGATTCACTGGACGGATTTTGCTTGGGCTGATTTGTTGGTGGTGATCAAGTTGCTCGCTATTTGTGCTTTCATCATGCTGACTTCGCCAACCGCGACCCATGCCTTGATGGATGCGGGTTATGAGGACGGCATCGAGCCGCTGTTGCGGAAAAAGGGCAATGCTTTACAGGATAAGGAGATAGGAGATAGGAGATAGTTTTTACATGATCTGGCAGTTCGACATTATCATTCTTATTTTCCTGGTGATCACGGCGGTGATTTCTTTACGGGTGAAGGATTTGTTAGCGGCTTCGATGGTCTTTGGCACCTATAGTTTTTTGATCTGTCTTTTATGGGCGGGTATGGGGGCGGTGGATGTGGCTTTTACTGAGGCGACGGTTGGCGCGGGCATCAGTGCGGTTATTTTGATCGCTACGGTTTACAATACCAGGAGGGATTCATCGGATTAAGAATATGAAGTGGATCGGACTTATAGCGGTGATATTTACTGGGGGCTTGTTGCTCTCGGCGATGGATGATTTTCCTAATTGGGGTGATGCGCATTCACCTGCCAATGCTAGTCTGGTGTCACAGTATTATATCGAAAAAACCATCGAGGACTCAGGGGTTCCTAATATGGTGACGGCGGTTTTGGCGGATTATCGCAGTTATGATACGATGTTCGAAACGGTAGTGGTATTGATCGCGGGTATTGCGATTATGGCGATCCTGCGAGTGATGAATCAAGTCCCTGGTGGGGCACGGCCTTCGCCTGCGCATGAGATTGGGGATCATCATGATATCATTATTGGTACCACTTGCCGGCTGTTGATTCCCGTTTTACAATTGTTTGCTCTTTATGTGATTGCGCATGGTCACCACAGTCCGGGCGGGGGGTTTCAAGGGGGCGTGATTCTGGGGGCGAGTTTTATTTTGACTGCTATCGCCAAGGGACTGGATCCGGCCTTGGAAAGATTGCCCGAAAAACGCTACGTGAAACTTGCTTTTGTCGGCGTGGTGATTTATTCCAGTTTCGGGGTGGCGTGTTTGTTACTGGGGGGGGATTTTCTGGACTACGGGGTCTTGCATGTGTTGCTGCCGACGATTGATGCGGCCGAGGCGCGTTCGCACAGCATGTTGGGAGTTGAAGTCGGTGTCGCTTTTACGGTGTCTGCGATCATGTTTGCGATCTATGCAAATCTGGCTAGCAAGGGTGAACTGGAAGGAGGGCTTTAAATTTTTGTCATGGGCGAAATTACGAGTCAATATCTGATCGATCACTTCAACTTCTGGGTTGCGGTGGTGTTGATGATGATCGGGCTGTATGCCATGATCACGAAGAATAATCTGATCAAAAAACTGATCGGCATGTCGATTTTTCAGACGGCGATTATTTTGTTTTATGTGTCTGCCGGGGTGAAAGAAGGGGCGACGATTCCGATTCTGGAGCATCACGCGGTGGAGACGGAGCAGGTGGAAGCGGGTGAGCACGCGGAGGGGCATTCCACAACAAATGCTTCGGGCAGCCACGAGGCTCATGCGATCAATCCTGATGATTATTCAAACCCTTTGCCTCACGTTTTGATGCTGACGGCCATCGTGGTGGGGGTGGCGACGCTGGGGGTGGCTTTGGCGGTGTCGCAGGTGATTTATAAAAATTACGGAACTTTGGAGGAAGACGAGATTCTTGCTAAAATAAAAGCAGCGGAAAACGATGGCTGAGCAATACCCTATCATCGTATTATTGGTGCTATTGTTTGGAGCACTTTTTGTAGGTCTGGCCGGCATGGCGGATCGGCGGGTGTGTTTTCCTCTGACGATGACGGCCTTGGTTTTAGCGGTCATGGTTTCGGTGGGGATTTTGCAACGGGTGATCAGTGGCGGCGTGATTCGCTATTTTGTTGGCGGGTGGAGCCGGCCGGTGGGCATCGGTATCGAACTGAGGATCGATACAATCAATGCTCTGGTGTTGTTGACCATCACTACGGTGGGCCTATTGACGGCGCTGTTTTCTTTCCGCCGGGTGCAGGAGGACAAAACTGAAAAAACGCCTTTGTTTTACGTGCTCTATTTGCTGCTGATCATGGGTTTGTCGGGGATGGTGATCACTGGTGATGCGTTTAATTTGTATGTTTTGTTGGAGGTGTCGTCACTCACGTCTTACGCGTTGATTGCGATGGGTAAGTCGCGCCGCGCGGCAGTGGCGGCGTTCAGTTATATCATCATGGGAACGATCGGTGCATCGTTTTATTTGCTCGGGGTGGGTTACCTCTATTTGCGCACCGGCACGTTGAACATGATGGAGATTCATCAGGCGATTTTGGCGTTGGATGGTCCTTCGAGCACCATTGTGGTGGCTTTTGTGCTGATCCTTGTTGGTTTGATGATCAAGATGGCTTTTTTCCCCTTGTTTGGCTGGTTGCCCAACGCTTACTCTTATTGCCCGTCATCGACGTCCTGTGTGGTTGCACCGTTGATGACCAAGGTGGGGGTGTATGTGATGGTGCGGATGATGCTGACAGTGTTCGGAACTGAGTGGGTGTTTGAAAACCTGCAGTACACCCAGTGGATGGTGGGCATGGCGGTGCTGGCGATTCTGGCAGGTTCAGTGATGGCTCTGGCCCAAGTGGAATTGAAAAAAATGTTTTGTTATCTGATTGTCGCCGAGGTGGGTTACATGGTGGGCGGGGCTTGGATGGCGAACCACTGGGGCATGGTGGGCACGATTTATCATATCATGGGCGATGCTTTCATGACTTTGTGCATGTTTTTGGCTGCTGGTATTTTTGTCAAACAAGCAGGGGTGGTGCGCATCGATCAACTGGATGGCATGTTCCGCAAAATGCCGTGGACGATGGCGGGGTTTGTGGTGGGTGCTCTGGCGATGATCGGGATCCCGCCGACCTGTGGGTTTTTCAGCAAACTGTATCTCATTCGTGGAGGTATGGAGTCCGGGCATTGGGGTTATGTGATGGCGCTGTTGATTTCCAGTCTGGTGAATGCGGTGCTGTTTTTCAGGATTTTTGAGATTGCCTATTTCGGCAAAAAACCTGCCGAGGGCCATGGGCACCATGCGGATCATTCCGAAGAGAGCGTGATTAAGGAGGCGCGGCCGAGTGCTTTGATACCGCTCTTGGCAACGGCGGTGATTATTGTGTTGCTGGGGCTTTTCAATAGCAATCTGGTGGAGCTGATAGAGCGCTCTTTGCAGGGCTCGGAGGTGATTGGAACGAGCGTTTTGTCTTCGAAAGGGGGGCTGGGCTGATATGCCGGAAGTGATCCAGACTTACACGCCGCTGTGGGCTTGTTTGAGCGCCTTGTTGGCGGTGGTGCCGATTGTATTGCTGCGCAAGGAAACATTCTTGCGTGAGGGGGCTACTTTTGTGGCGGGTTTTGTGATGCTGGGTTTTGTGATTTCGATGGTGCCCGAGGTGCTGGCAGGCAAAGTCTTGGAATGCACGCTGATTGAGATCACCGCTGATGTGCCGATCAAGTTCCGGGTGGATGGACTGGGTATGCTGTTTGCCTTGGTGGCGTCGAGTTTGTGGATTGTGACCTCGCTGTATTCGGTGGGTTATATGCGAGGATTGAAGGAGCATTCGCAGACGCGGTTTTTTGTGTTTTTCGCGGTTTCCCTGACGGCAACGATGGGGGTGGCTTTTGCTGGCAACTTGCTGACGCTCTATTTGTTTTACGAAATGTTGTCACTGGCAACCTGGCCACTGGTGACTCATCATCAGGACAAAGAAGCACGCGGAGGTGGACGGAAATATCTGGCTTATTTGTTAGGCACCTCAGTTGGGTTTGCGCTGCCGGCTTTGATTTTTTGTTATGTCAAAGCTTCGGCGACCGGGCTCGAATTTTCAGCTGCGGGTTTTCTGGCCAGCACTGGGGTGGAAGGCTCGACCGCTCTGGTACTGTTATTGCTTTTCACTTTCGGTTTCTCCAAAGCGGGGCTGATGCCTTTTCATTCGTGGTTGCCTGGTGCGATGGTGGCACCGACTCCGGTGTCGGCTTTGTTGCATGCGGTGGCGGTGGTGAAGGTGGGCGTGTTCTGCATCATCCGGGTATTCACCGGAGTATTTGGGTTGGCTTTTTTGAAGGAATTGGACATCGCCATCGTGGTGTCCTGGATCGCGGCTTTCACGGTGATCACTTCGTCATTGATCGCCTTGACGCAGGATAATTTGAAGCGTCGGCTGGCTTTTTCGACGATTGGTCAGTTGGCCTACATTATTTTGGGCGTGTCTTTGCTGGAGGATCGAGCGGTGATCGGCTCGATGGCACACATTGCCATGCATGCGGTGGGTAAAATCACCTTGTTCATGTGTGCGGGGGCGATCTTTGTGGCAACGGGCAAAAAATATGTTAGTCAGCTGGACGGACTGGGGCGCAAGATGCCGCTGACCTTTGTCGCGTTCACGATTGGAGCATTGAGCGTGATTGGGCTGCCGCCGACGGGTGGGTTGATCAGTAAATTTTATCTGGTGACCGGCGCAATGGATGCAGGACAACCCCTGTTGGTGACCGTCTTTCTGGTGAGCACGCTATTGAACGCTGCCTATTTGTTACCGATCGGCTATCGCGCATTTTTTCCTAGGGATCGACAACTGTCGAGTCAGCCCTTTTCTTGGAAAACAACGGCAGAAGCTCCTTGGGCTGCGGTGTTACCACTTTGTGTGACTTCTATATTGGCGATCGTATTATTTGTGAAACCTCAACTGCTATTAAAACTCGCCAGCCTGATGGTGAGTGATGTGGGATAAAAAATGGCTCAACAAAAAAAAGAATTTGATTGGTTTGACCGTCCGAGCTCGCGGCGACTTTTGTGGCGTTTGCTGTGGGGAGCCTGCGCTTTGTCGGTGGTTGCCGAATTGTTTGTTCATCGCCATCCGTATTTTGGCATCGACGGGATTTTTGGTTTTTATGCGCTGTTGGGTTTTATCGGCTGCACGGCGATGATTCTATTGGCGAAGGGTTTGGGGAAATGGGTGAAGCGGAGTGAAGATTATTACAATGATCACATCGAGGATGATGTGATTCCTGAAGATATAGATGACGGCCATGCTGACTGATATCCCTCCATCACTATTGCTGTTCGCCGGCGCATTGATCACCATGCTGCTGCGCGGTCGTGCGCGGAATATTTTTCTGGTGGCCTTGCCGGTTTACACTTTTTGGCACATTTTCCAGTTGTCTTTTGGCGAAGGGCCGAAGATGGATTTTCTGCCGACTTTTGATGCGCTCGAACCCTTGCGGGTGGACAAGCTCAGTAAGGCCTTTGGTTATATTTTCACATTGAACGCGGCGGTTGCTTTCCTGTTTGCCTTTTATGTCAAAAAGGCCTTCCAGCATGTGTGGGCCTTGGTCTATATCGGCGCGGCACTGGGGGTGATTTTTGCCGGAGACTTGATTACGCTGTATGTGTATTGGGAGTTGATGGCGATCTCGTCGGCTTTTGTGATCATCGCCCGTAATACCCTGCGTGCCAAACAAGCTACTTTTCGTTACGTGATGGTGCATATCTTTGGTGGGCTGTTGCTGCTGGCAGGCATTGTGATGACGGTTTCGTCGAGTGGCAGCATCGCCTTTGATAGTTTTGATTACGCTGATGCCAATCTGGGCACCTGGCTGATTCTGGCAGGATTCCTGGTCAATGCGGCAGCGCCCTTATTTTCCTCCTGGCTGTCGGACGCCTATCCGGAAGCCAGTGTGACCGGCGGATTGATCCTCAGTGCTTATACCACCAAAACGGCGGTTTATACCTTGCTGCGCGGCTTCCCGGGATGGGAGCCACTGATGGTGATTGGCTGCGTGATGGCGGTGTTTGGTATCATGTATGCGCTGTTGGAAAATGACATGCGCCGCATATTGGCTTATTCGATTATCAATCAGGTGGGCTTCATGGTTTGTGCGGCGGGTATTGGCACCAAGATGGCGATCGCCGGAGCGGTGGCACATGCTTTTTGTCACATCATTTACAAGTCGCTGCTGTGGATGTCAGCTGGCGCGGTATTGTATCGCACGGGGAAAAGTCGCTGCACGGATTTGGGCGGCTTGTATAAAACGATGCCGTGGACTTTGTTGTTTGGGGGCATTGGAGCTTTGGCGATTTCGGCGGTGCCGCTGACCAGTGGTTTCACCAGCAAGACGATCATCATCGCTGCGACCGAGCATGAGAAGTTGTTTTGGATCTGGTTGATTTTGGAGCTGGCATCGGCGGGGGTTTTTCTCCATGCAGGGATCAAATTTCCTTATTTTGTCTTTTTTAATCAAGACAAGGGATTGCGCCCCAAGGAAGCTCCGAAGACGATGTTATGGGCGATGGGGATTTTGGCGTTCTTGTGTATCTGGTTAGGAATCCGGCCGCAGATGCTTTATGATATTTTGCCTTACGCAGTGGATTATAAAGCTTACACCGCTAGTCATCTGGTGACTCAGATGCAGTTGCTGATGTTCTCGGCGCTGGTATTTTTTCTTTTCCTGCCGCTGCTCAAGCGCACAGCGACGATCAGTTTGGATGTCGATTGGTTTTACCGCAAAGGTGGAGTGGCTTTTTACCGCTTGATGGACAAGAGCCTGAACGGGATCAACGCGAAAGTGGCCGATGTGATTGCTGTTCGATACACGGCGTGGTTGGGTCGATTTTTCCGCACCGCTCCGGCTGAAATATTGGGAGCTTTGTTGGTGCCTTATTGGATGGGGATACGTTTGAATTCGGATGAGATAGCGGGGCGTAAGGCGAAGCTGGTATTGCGAGCCAAACGCGGAGCGTTTCCGGTGGGGATCACGGCTTGTCTGGCGGTGATGATGTTGGCGATTATTTATTTGGTGGCATTGGCCTGAGGAAGGGGAACCACTAATAAACACCAATAAACACAAATTTAGGAGGAGGTTTTTTAAATCACGGAGGTCAGTAGGTCAGAGCGAGCCGGAGCGACCGCGCTGCAATGGGGCAAATTCAAAATAAAATATCAGTGTTCATCAGTGTGAATCAGTGGTTTCTTTTTGGAATATGTTTACTGGAATTGTTGAGTGTTGTGGAGAAGTAAGGTCGATGGAGCCGGTGGAGGCGGGGTTCCGTTTGTGTTTGGGCATTCCCTTTGCACGGGAGTTGAGTGAGGGGGAGAGTGTGGCGGTGAACGGGTGCTGCCTGACGGTGACGACGGTCGAGGATGGTTCGGTCGGGTTTGACTTGTTGGCGGAGACTTGCCGGGTGACGAATCTGGGCGATTTGAAGGCGGGAGGTGTGGTGAATTTGGAGCGAGCCTTGAGAGCGACTGACCGGATGAGCGGGCATTTTGTGCAAGGGCATGTCGATGGCACCAGTGAGATTTTGGAATTAGAAGCGGTGGGACAGGATTATCGCTTGCGAGTTGCTTTGCCAGATCAGTTTTCGCGTTATTTGATCAACAAGGGCTCGATTTGCGTGGATGGCATGAGCCTGACGGCAGCAGAGGTGGGTGAGGATAGTTTCACCATCTGGCTGATTCCTCACACCATGGAGATCACCAATTTAAAAAATCGTCAAGCTGGACAGCGGGTGAATCTCGAATTCGATATGCTAGCGAAGTATGTTGAGAAGCTGGTTGGAGTTTGATGAGAACATTGGAGTCAAGAATCATGGCTATTCCGCCCAAGGGTTAGTAGGAGGCGTTTCACGCTTTAGCCAACTCTTCGACATGGGCGCAGACCGCTTTAGCCAGGCCTTGAGGGTTGTAGCCGCCTTCCAGGATGGATACGATTTTTCCTTGGCAGAATTCTTGGGCCCATCCGCATGTCATCTTGGTTAACTCGATAAAATCGTCGTCGGTGAGCTGGAGCATGCCGACAGGATCGTCGATGCGAGCGTCAAACCCAGCGGAGATTAAGATGAAATCGGGTTGAAATTTTATTAAAGCGGGACCGATCAGGTCATGCCATTTTTTTAAAATAAGATCGCCGCCGCTGCCTTCGGGCACCGGGATATTAAGGGTGCTGCCTTTGCCCTCACCTTGCCCGATTTCATCAGCAGCGCCGGTGTGGGGGTAGATATTGTCTTCGTGGCTTGAAGCGTAGAAGACCGAGGCGTCGGAGTAAAAAATGTCTTGGGTACCATTGCCGTGATGGACATCCCAATCGAGAATAGCGATGCGCTTGAGGCCGTGGCGCTGTTGTAGATGGCGAGCGGTGATCGCTACATTGTTAAAAATGCAAAAGCCCATGCCTCTACCCGCAGAAGCGTGATGGCCAGGAGGTCTGACGGCAGCAAAGGCATTTTTTACGGTTCCTTCACAGACCGCATCGGCGGCTGCCAGGGATGAGCCGATCGCATCCATGGCCACATCGTAGGAGTCCGGGCAAATGGCGGTATCGCCCGTGCGGAGAACGTCGGCGAATTGTTCCACGTCCATGCGTGCCACATCGTGATACCAGGAGTCATGACACAATAAAACATCCTTGATGGTTGCGTTTTGGCAGGCTAAACGGTGATAGGCAGAGGGGGAGTTTTTGCATAGAGCCTCCAGGTTGTTCATCACCGGGAGGTAGCGCTCGGCGCTCTCGGGGTGCATCGGTCCGGTGTCGTGCTTGAGAAAGGACGCGTCATAGATGATGCCGGTGGTTTGGTCAGTGGGGTTTGTCATGAATTCGGATCGGTTGTTTCACCCTTTTCCCGGTGTATGGATGCTAAGAGTTGCTCGACGTCGATGGTGAATTCGTCGCTGTCTTCGCCAAAATAGGATCTTTTGTCAGCGCCAAAAGAAATAAACAGTGCCGCCATGGCTTTGTTTCGTTTGAGCACGGAAGCCCAGAATTTTTTGATACCGCGATTTTTTGCAACACAGGCCAACTCGCCAAGCAAAAAACGGGACAGGCCCAAGCGCCGTCTATTTTCTCCAACCATGAAAGCAACTTCGGCAGATTGCCGGGACGGATCCTGATAAAAACGTGCGATGGCAGCGATCTGTTGTCGTTGCGTGTTCTCCTCGAACAGGGCGAAGGCGAGATCGACACTTTGATCTATAGAAGTGAGTTTGTAGGCGGATTCGTTGCTCATCCGGTCTTTGACGTGACCGTAGCGCATGCTGATGGTTTCTTTGTCGTGTGAGTAGAAGAATTCCTGCAAAGAGCGGGTATCGCTTGCCTTAAGCGGGCGAAAGGTAAAACGTCGCCCTTTGAAACTTAGCGATTTTGAGCTTGCATGATCTTCACAGGCGTCGGTGATATGCTTGGGGGCGATGTTGTAAAATTTGGGGATCCATCCCCAGTGGTGGGCGTCGGCCAGCAGTTTTTCCCTGTAGTCGGGGTGAGCGACTTCCACCATGTTGAGAACTCTTTCGCGAATGCTGCGACCACGTAAGCGAGCGATGCCATATTCGGTAATCACATAATGAACGTCACCGCGGCCGGTATTGACGCCACTGCCAGGTTTGAATCCCGCCACAATGCGCGAGTGTTGGCCGTCATCGGACATGGAGGTTAATACGATCAAGGGATGCCCCCCTTTGCTGTAACTTGCTCCGCGAATAAAATCCTGGGTACTGCCCATGCCGCCGTAAAACAGATGGCCGCGTGAGTCGCGCACTACTTGACCGGTCAGATCAACTTCGTAGGCGCCGTGGATGGCGACCATCTTATGGTTTTTACGGATGCGGTTCACATTTCCTACCCAATCAGATGGGCGCATTTCGATTGTTTTATTATTATCGGCGAAATCGTAGAGTTGTTTGCTGCCGATAAAATTTGAGCAAGTGGCTCTGCCAACATGATATTGTTTCATGGAGTTGTCGACGGCTCCGCATTGCATCAATTCCCTCATGGCATCGGAAAACAGACCGGTATGAATCCCCAGATGACGGTGTTTTTTCAGTGCCATGAGGACTGCCTGGGGGGTGTTGCCTAGACCTGCTTGGATGGTCGATCCATCTTCGATGAGCTGCGCAGCGTATCGTGCGGCTACTACCTGGGCAGCGCGTGGGCTTTGCCAATCCAGAGTTGGCAGAGCTTGTTCGGCTTCGAGAAAGTAGTGGATCTTATCAGTGGAAATTTGAGCCGACTTTCCAGTGTGTGGCATGGATGGATTGATTTGCGCCACTACGATGCGGGCGGCTTTGATCGCTGCTTTGACCACATCCACGCTCACCCCAAGGGAAACGCAGCCGTATTTATCGGGCGGGCTCACGTGGATCAGGGCTACATCCACGGGAAGTAGATGGCCGCCAAATAGAGTGGGCACGTCTGACAGGGGGCAGGGCGTGTAGTCTGCCCGGCCGGCGGCGACGGCTTCCTGAATGGAGGGAGTGAGGAAAAAAGTATTGGTACGTAGCGAGCTGTCGTATTTTTTATCAATCCACGGCATCTCACCGATGGTGTGGATATGAGTTAGCTCGACATCGTGATAGTGTCCGGATTGCTGCAGCATTGATTCTACCACCGCAAAAGGAACGGCGGCTCCCGAGCCGATGAATACCCGGCTACCGGGTAATACAATGTCTTTCCACGCCTGGGACGTCAGTTCTTTCACAGTGATAAGTTGTCACAGAATAGTCCGGCGGCAAGTGAGGAAAGGGATCCTTAGCCTAAGGGATTGAATAAAATGCTAGAGGCTTCGTCAAATGAGCGTAATAAGTTATCTGTCATCATTATGAAATTCTCCGCTAAAAATACCATTTTGTTTTTTGTTTTCGTCGGCGCTGTGCTTGTTGTTATTCTGGCGAATGATGCGATGGCACGTGTGAGCTCAAATGCGGAGGTCGGCGGCAGCGTGATGGCTTGCACTAAGGCGGAGATCCGGCGCGTATATGGAAAGATCCAGTTCGTTGATTCCTTTCCGGATTACAAAGTGAAGATTGTGGGGGGCAATGCCGACCTTAAGGTGCAGAAGGTGACATCATTTCCATCTGTTCCTGGAAAGTGGAAGATTGTGAACTCTTTTCCCGACTACAAAATCCAAATAGTCGATGCTTTTCCGGATTTCACGATCAGATACGTCGATGCTTTTCCGGGAACGAATTAAAAGGTGGCGCATAAATCCGTCCGCCCAGTGATTAGGCTGAAATCTATTCGTGTGGATTCGGACTTGCCTTTACTCCTTTATTGTTGTTGGTCAGAGTCAGTATGGGTGAAGGGAATGGAAAAGACAGTGAGCAAGAGATGCGTTATGGCGTGCTTGGAGGTGAGGATTTATCAACAGGGGAAAAGCTGGAAAAGTACACTGGTGAAGTCACTTGGAAATACCTGCAGAGTCACTATGAAGCGGGTGCCTTGATTTACGTTGATCCGGCTTTGTCGATTACTGAGGTGGGTGAGGCCTTTGCGGCCGATGATTCGGCACGGGTGAAACAGTGGCGCGAGAAAGGGGATATTCTTACACCATCAGCGCCTCATGCGGAATATTGGCAAGAGAGTGGAGTGGTGTTTTGTGCTTTGGTGGTGTCGCCTTTTGTGTTGATTCAGCCGCGACCGTAGCCTGAGAAAAATTGATTTGATGATATGATGACTGATTCGAATGATGCCACGCCGGGGCAGGCGGCTTATAGCAAAAGGTTGCTCAGGGTATATGATTTGTGGGTGCTGGGTATATCCAATCAGTGGATCTGGAAATGCCCGTCGGCAAAACTGCTCGCTTTTTACAATCGGCATATATCCAATAACCATCTCGATGTGGGAGTTGGTACAGGTTATTTTCTGGATCGCTGTGAGTTTCCAGAGCCGCCGCCACGGGTGGCGTTGATGGATCTGAATGCCAACAGTCTCGACAGCGCGGCTGGGCGTATTGCTCGTTATCATCCCGAGACTTATCAAGCAAATGTGTTGGAGCAGATCAAGCTGGAGACAGAGCCTTTTGACTCCATTGGGATCAACTATTTACTACATTGTCTGCCTGGATCGATTACGGAAAAAACACTTTGCCTGGATCATTTGTCGGTTTGTTTGAAACCGGGCGGAATCATTTTCGGTAGCACTCTTTTGTCAGGCGGAGTGCAACGTGGTGAAGCGGCGCGGCGCTTGATGGCTTTTTATAATCAAAAGGGGATTTTTGGAAATACCCAAGATGATCTGGAGGGTTTGACGGCAGCCCTTGAAAAACGATTTGTTGATGTGCAGGTGGAAGTGATCGGCTGCGTGGCTTTATTTTCGGGAGAGAAGTTGAAGCGTTAAGCGGTAGGAGGACCAATCCAATCAAGGATTGAGATCAGGTTTTTTAGGATATTCGATTAGTAAGGAGGTGAAAGAGGGGTGTGTTTACTATGCTGAGTGGGTTGAGGATTTTTTTTTGAGGGGTGAAGCCCAGTTGCAGAGTTGTATAGCTTGTAGTGGTCAAAGTGAAAAACTACCACTGTAAAAATAAACACTCAAAAAATATGAAAAAAGTTATCCGTCTGTTTTTAATTATCGCCGCCACTGTGAGCATAGGAGGGCTTGGCTCATGTTCGAGCACGTCCGGTTCAGGGGGTTCGGACGGACACACATCACATTCTCATTGATAGGGCAGTTGATGAGTCCCTATCATTTTTTATTCAACTTTGGTGGCTCAGCGTCTCTGCCGTAAGAATAATCTGCAGCGACTTGGCATTCTCACACAAACTTCCCTGGATTCAGAATGTGGTTTGGATCCAGGGCGGCTTTCAAATCACGATGCACCTGGCGACCCACCTCTGACACGGCGTCGGGATACCAGCGTTTTTTGGCTAGGCCGATGCCGTGTTCGCCGGTGATGGCGCCGTCGTTGGCCAGTACCCATTTGAAAAGTTGGTCGAGTGCGGCGTCGGCTTTTTTACGTGTATCCGGGTCATCGTAATTGTCGACCATCAGGTTGGTATGGATGTTGCCATCTCCGGCATGACCAAAACAGGCGACGGCGATGCCGGTGTCTTTTTGTAACTGGCGGGCAAAGGTAACAAGATCGACCAGCTTGGAGCGTGGAACCACGATATCTTCGTTGAGCTTGGTCAGGCCGGTGGCGCGCAGGGAATAGGAAAAGTCGCGGCGTAGTTGCCAGATGGCTTCGCAGCTTTCACTATCGAGTGCTTCTTGGATTTTTAAGGCACCAAGCGTGAGGAGGAATTTTTTCAGTTCTTTGATTTCGTTTTGCACCGACTCTTTGCGGCCATCGAGTTCGACGATGAGATGGGCATTGCCGTTGGGCAGTGCATCCTCGCCGAGGTAGTCGCGTGCGGCTTTTAGGGTGAAGGCATCGGTGATCTCCAAGGCAGAGGGCAACCAACTGGATCCGAGGATGGCTTGCACGGCGGCAGCGGCTTGGGAAAAATCGGTAAAGGTGGTGGTGAGCATGGCGCGTGCCTCGGGATGTGGGATGATTCGCAGGGTGGCTTCGGTGATCACACCGAGCATGCCTTCGGATCCGACAAACATGCCGATCAGATCGAAGCCGGTTTTATTTTTGTGGCAACGACCGCCGGTGCGCAGGATGTCGCCATTGGCGAGCACCACTTCGAGTCCGATCACGTAGGGACGGGTGACGCCGTATTTGAGGCAGCGTGGACCGCCGGCGTTGGTGGCGATGTTGCCGCCGAGTGAGCATTCACGCAAACTGGCAGGGTCGGGCGGGTAATACCAGCCGAGGTCGGCAGCGGCGTCTTGAAGGTCGCCGGTGATGACGCCGGGTTCGACCACGGCGACTCCATCCTCGGGTTTGATCTCTTTAATTTTCGTCATGCGTGCCACCGATAGCACAATGCCGCCCTTCATCGGTACACAGCCACCAACGTAACCGACTCCAGCTCCACGAGTGGTGACGGGGATATTGTGTTGATGCGCGTAAGTCATGGTTGCGACGACATCCTCGGTGGATTGTGCAAAAACCACGACTTCAGGAGGATTCGAAGCATGCCATTTGTCGATGGCGTGTTCTTCGAGAATGTTATCTGCGGTGGAGACCTGATCTTCGCTGAGTAAGGCGATGAGACCGGACTTTAATGAGCTGTTTGGCATGGCTGTATCGTAGGTGGTGAAAATTTAAGCGCAGCAGGTGCAAGTTTGCCTTGCAAGTCAATGCAGGCTTGGGCAACGCGCTACGCAGAAATTGTAAAAAGCTTAGCCTCCGAGGTTCACTTCTCGCTGGGGATCGGTCTCAGCTTCGTAGTCCACGCCGTCGATGCCAAATCCGAACAGCTTGAGGAAACCTTTTTGGTAACCGGCGAAGTCGGAAATGTCTTCCAAGTTGTCGCTGTTGACTTGCTGCCAGACTTCGGAGACCGCCTGTTGGATTTCTTCGCGCATTTCCCAGTCATCGATGCGGATGCGGTTTTTTTCATCGGTTTGCGGGCCGTTTTCGCTGTAAAGCTGATCGGCGAAGAGGCGGTAGATTTGCTCGGTGCAGTCTTCGTGTGTTCCGGCTTCTTTCATGATCTTGAACAGCAGTGAGATGTAGAGCGGCACTACGGGGATGGCAGAGCTGGCCTGGGTGACCACGGCTTTGTTGACCGAGACGTGAGCCGAGGCGATACCGTCCATGTCGTTGATGCGGGCGCAGCATTTTTCGAGATCAGTTTTGGCCTGGCCGATGGTGCCGTCGCGATAGACTGGCCAGGTGAGTTGGGGGCCAATGTAGGAGTAGGCGATCGTGCGGCATTGTTCGGCGAGCACTCCGGCTGCGGAGAGCGCATCCATCCACAGTTCCCAGTCTTCGCCGCCCATGACTTTCACGGTTTGTTCGATTTCTTCGTCGCTGGCGGGCTCGATGGTGATGTCGTGTACTTCTTTTCTGTCAGTATTGACGGTTTTATTAGTGTAGCTGTCACCGATGGGCTTGAGCACCGAGCGGTAAACGTCGCCGGTTTTAGGATCCTGACGGCGCGGCGAAGCCAGGCTGTAGATGACTAGATCGACCTGGCCGAGATCGGCTTTGATGCGTTCGATGGCCTGTTGTTTGAGCTCGTCGGAAAAGGCGTCGCCGTTGAGGCTGGAGGCGTAGAGGCCTTGTTCGTGCGCGGCTTTTTCAAAAGCTGCGGTATTATACCATCCTGCACTGGCCGTTTTTGATTCGGTGGGAGGTTTTTCGAAAAAGATGCCCAAGGTGTCGGCGCCACCGGCAAAAGCGGGAACCAGGCGGGAGGACAGGCCGTAACCGGTCGAAGAACCGATCACCAGCACCTTTTTGGGAGCCTGGTCGCCGAGGGCGGGTTGGCTTTGGATATAAGCGATCTGCTCACGGATATTGGCCTCGCAGCCGTCAGGATGGGCAGTGGTGCAAATGAATCCGCGGATTTTAGGTTTGATGATCATAATATTTTTTTTGGTAAAATAGAAATGGATAGCTTTGTGCAGATCATAAACTGAAACTGGCTCAGCGGCAACCGAGAGCTTTTGTGCTTTTACTACTCGCACAAGTGCTGCAGATGGGTTAATTCTGTTCTAGATGAGCGATTGGGTATTTGAGATTTTGACGGTAGTGGCGGTATTGGTGGCAGCTTTCGCTTTGAAGACTTTTCAGCAGGCCGCGGTGCGGAAAGCGGGGGCTTTGCTGATTCTGACGGCGAGTTATCTGACTGGCTATTTTTTGACGGACAGTCATTATGGCGGAGGTGCGGGTATTTTGATCTGGTTTGTGCTGCCTTTGTTTCCGCTGTTGACACGGGTGCGGCAGATGCGTTTGCCGGTGGAGAAAACCTTGGAAAAATGCACGCCGCCCAGTGTGAATCGTTTTCCGACGCTCAATGAGTTCACCGAGGAGATTGAAGCGCAGGACTTTGAATATGTGGCGGACAAGGGCTGGCAGTGGGATGACAGCAAACAGTATTTCCGGCTATTTTACAATGCCGAGGAAAAACAACAGGCGGTGATTTGTTTGAATGAACAGGAGGAGATGTCCTTTGCGTTTGTCAGCATAGTTTGTCGCACTAAATACGGGCAGACTTACCGGACTTGGAATTATCCGTTTTCATATACGATGAAAACAGCGCCCGGGGTGGTGATGAACGCGGTGCCCAATGTTGATGGTTTTGAGGGACTGATCGCGGCGCACCGGGAGTTTTTGATTAAGAGTCAGGTGAATCCTGACGAGATCCTGGTCGAGGATGAGAAGAGCTTTGATCAAGCGATGGAAGAGGAGTTGCGTTTGCAGGTACGGCATAACCTGGATAGTGGTTTGATCGCGTTGGCGGGGGAGGGGACTTTTCGTTATTCCTGGCGCGGGCTGTTTTTCCTGTGGGGGCAGTTTGTGAAGGATATGGTGAAGTTGAGTTAGGAGCTGAAGGGATTTGAACCATAGCTAAGTGACGAGGGGGGGGAGCTGCGAACTTCCGTCGCTCAAGAGCTTTGGCGAGTCAAGATGGACGTTAATAAACGTGATTGTTATCGGTGTTCACGGATTTTTTCATCTTAGAGTAATGAGAGGATGCTATTAGGTGTGTTGATCGGGAGTGAGTTTTGACGGAGTGGTAGGCGGCTACCATGTTTTGATGTCATCAGAAGTCCCCTCGATTTGGTCTTCGCCTGCGCTCCACACGATGATGGACTGAGGAATCATATTTGAGGCTTGTGACTCAGCGGAGTAAGGTAAGGCTACTTGATTGTCCAAGTTTAAGTCAAATCTGATATGGAAAAGATTTCCCCACTGATCGAATAGACTTGCTCTCCCTTGGGTATCGTAACCGATGCCTCCGTGAAACTCCCCTGAAAAGAATTTAGCTTTCCTTGCTGAAAAAAAAGTGATCTGCCGAGGGTTTAATTCGTTTCCTAAGACTGTGATATTGTCCCCTGACAAAACATCCATTAGTGTAGTATTTGATAACAAATCAATATCTTCAGTGCCTTTTAGCTTAACGGGAAAATTGCGATATTCGGTGTAGTAGGTCGATATTGAAGATTTTAGATTTAGCGCCATGTTCAGGCTTCTTCCTTTTCCATCATGGTCAGGTATAGTTAGTGACTCTGAATTGACTGCGACTGCCCACCCCGAAATGAGCAGGAACGCTATTACCAAGCAGGCTCTATTCAATTTTTGGTTATTAGTGTTCGTATTGGGCTCTGTTGGTGTTGACGACGTTGTATCGGGAACGTTCATGGGGCGATTATGCGGATAAAAGCTGTTTACTGTCAAGGTTGGTTCAGCTAGAGACGAGTGCTGCAATTTCGATAGTTACAGGAATGTGGACTTTTCGGTCCGCAGAGAATTGAGCTGAGGCTGGTAGGAAAAGTTAAACTCTCTAATTAGGAGAGTGGGCAACCGGAGCGGTCGCCCTACAATTTGAAGGGAGGCTCTTAATTCGTGAAGGGCCACAACCAGGGGATGAGGAAGGTGGCGGCGATCCAGAGGATGAGATTGAGGGGGACGCCGATTTTTGGAAAGTCGGTGAATTTGTAGCCGCCGGCGCCATAAACGTAGGTATTGGTCTGGTAACCAATCGGGGTGGCAAAACTGGCGCTGCACCCGAACATCAGGGCGACGATGAAGGGACGGGCATCGACGTCGAGAGTGGCGGCGATGCCGATGATGACGGGGGTTAAGAGGGCGGCAACGGCGTTGTTACTGATCAGTTCTGTTAGGATTGAACTGAGCAGATAGATCACGCTGAGAATGACTACGGGGCTGTAGGAACCGACGACTTTCATCACGCCGCTGACCATCAGTGAGGCGGCTCCGGTTTGATCCATCGCTAGACCGAGGGCGAGCATGCCGAAGATGAGGAAGACGATGTTCCATTGCACCGCGTCATAAGCCTGTTGAGGTGTTAGGCATTGGGTCAGGATCATGGCGATCGCTGCGATGATAGCGACGGCAGGAATGGGCAACATCGGTAGTTGCAGCGCGGCTCCGAGGACAAAAGCGGCGGTGACGGCAATGCCGGTCCAGAGTTTGGCCGGGCGGATGGTGACTTCGGGGGCTTCGGTGATGGTGACAAAGTCGTTGGATTTCTGGATCCGGTTGATCGCTTCTGCGGGGCCTTCCATCAACAGAGTGTCGCCGAATTGGAGGCGCACAGTGTCGAAGTCTTTGTTGATGTTAGCGCCCTGACGGTGAATGGCGAGTACGTGGATGCGGTGGCTGCGACGGAAGCCGATTTGGCGCAGGGTTTTGCCGACAAAAGAGGAGCGTGGGCCGACGATGCCTTCGATCAGTTGCAGTTCGCGGGTTTCGAGTTCCTTGAGGTTGAGGTTTTTTTGCTCGGCAAAACGAACACCTTCGGCTTCGTAAAGTTCCTTGAAACTGGTGCCGTGCAGGGTGAGCAAGAGGCGATCGCCTTGGCGTACGGTGAGTTGGTTGAGCGGGATGTCGAGGGTTTTCCCTCGTCGCCGGACTTCGAGAATCTGGGCGCTGGGTATTTCTTTTAACAAAGTGTCGGTGAGGACTTTATCGATCAGGGGCGAGTCTTTTTCGACCGAAAACTGGGTGAGGAAGCTGCGCACTTCGGCGGGTTCGATCAGTTCGGCGAGGGAGGAGCGCTGGGGCAGCAGTTTGCGTCCGATGAAGATCAGGTAGATGAAACCAATAGCGGCATAGATAAGGCCGAGTTTGCTGACTTCGAACATGGTGAAGGGTTCCAAGCCGTAGTCCTGGGCGACGCCGTCGATGATAAGGTTGGTCGAGGTGCCGGTGAGGGTGCAGGTGCCGCCGAGGATGGAAGCAAAGGAAAGGGGGATGAGTAGGCGCGAGGCCTTCAAGCCGGTGGCGCGGGCGTGGGAGAGTACGATGGGCAGGAAGACGACCACGATGGGAGTGTTATTGACAAAAGCGGAGAGCACCGCGGCCATTAACATCAGGATGAGCATGACGCGCAATTCGCTTTTGCCGGCGATTTTGGTGAAAAAACGCCCCATAACATCGATGGTGCCGGTGCGTTCGAGGCCAGCGCTGAGCACAAACATGCAGGCGATAGTGATCGGGGCGCCGTTGGAGAATACACTGAGCAAACCTCGGTGGCGTAGCAGTCGCACGCTCTCACCGTCGATGAGCTGGCGCTCGAGCACATCGGTCAGCGGCAGCAGGCCGAGGATGAGGATGGCGCCGAGGGCGGACAGGGCGACCACTTCGGGCGGTGCCCACTCACGAAAAAAGCCGAGCACGACGAAGACCAGCAGCAGGCAGACGGCGATGACGGGAAGGTTGAGGGTAGGAAATAGTGGCTGGATGAAGTCGATCATGCTTGCTGGCAATTAAGAAAAGGAACCACGGATAGCGCAGCCGAGCGTAGCGAGACAGCCGGAGGAAACTATGCGAAGGCAAATGTACACGGATAAGAGAAGGTGAAATAGGAAATGGAATTGCGGATGATACAGCTGACCCACGGATAGTCGGAGGTTATTTCTCGAAGGCAAATAAGGGAAGCTGAATTAGGTGTTTTGTTTTAGATTGTAATTTTCCCGTATTTTTCTGTTAAGGTGCCATATTGTAAAAGAATGAAAAAGCGTGAACCTAGCGAATTTGAGCAACGTGTCTATGACGCAACCCGACGGATTCCCAAAGGTAAGGTGACGACCTACAAGTTGCTGGCGACCGAACTGGGCTGCGGCTCGAATCAGGCGGTGGGGCAGGCTTTGAAGCGCAACCCTTTTGCTCCCGAAGTGCCGTGTCACCGGGTGGTGCGCACGGATCTGACGATTGGTGGCTTTTATGGGCAGACCGAGGGCAGGGAGATCGTTCGCAAGAAAAAGATGCTGGAGCAAGAAGGGGTGGATCTGGATGGACGCGGGCGGGTGCCGGCGGATTTGGTGTTTGGTTATTGATTTTTTTTGATGATGGAGGATCCCGAGGATATTTTTCGCCGCCAACTCGCGGATAACTTGAAGGATTTGGCGAGTTTGCGTATGCCTTTTGGCAAATATGGGCCAGGGGCGTGTCCTCCGAAGGGCATGCCACTCTACGATTTGCCCTTGGACTATCTGCATTGGTTTCTTGAGCGTGGCGGCGGTTTTCCAAAAGGACGTTTGGGGGAGTTGATGGAGTTTGTTTATCACGTGAAGAGTGCCGGAGCTGGCGAGGTGTTTGCGTCCTTGCGAGAGGCGGCCGGGGGGAGGAAAACGACCAAGCGTCCGAGGAAGCGCGAGTTTAAGTTTTAGAAGGGTTCACGCATTACTGTTATCCTGTTGGAACCATTCGGTTTTGGTGGATAATAAAATTGACTATTTTTTTGGTCATTTTATATTACATTCATGATTGCGGAAGAAATCAGTAGCAAAAGAGTGACGGTTTCGGATTTCAAGGCTCATTGCACCGAGTATCTGCGGGGATTGGAAAAGGGGAACGAAATTCTTGAAATCACTCGCCATGGTAAGGTAGTGGCTTTGGTCAAAAAACCCGAAGACGAGCAACCAGAGGGACCCCGGACCATTGCCGAGCTTATGGGCAGCATGCGCGGTACGGTCATCTTCGCCGATGACTATGACCCTGACGAACCTACTTTTGCGCCTGAAGACTGGGAGGATCACCCAGCCAATCAAAGTGAGGAATGAATTATCTATTGGATACCAATGCCTGGTTGAATTTGATTCAGGCTCCTGAAAACATTTCCCCTGTCGCACTTAAGGTCATCACCGGGCAAACCACTATTGCGCTTTCCCCGATCAGTATCGTAGAAGTCGCCCAAAAACAGACCAAGGGGAAGTTGGAACTGACCGCTCCATTGGAAGAATGGATTGACCGTGCACTTTTTTCAGGGATCAAGTTGCTTCCGATCACGGCAGACATAGCTTGTGATGCTTACCGCATCCCTGATTTTCACGGTGACCCTGCTGATAGGATCATCGCAGCTACCGCGCGCAGGCATCGACTTACGCTCATTACATCCGACAAACTCATACTGAAGCATATCGATGTGAAAACGCTTTCAACGAGGGCTTAGTTAAGTGTTAAACTCTGAAAATTTTTAAACAAATGACTACAAAACGATCGATGGTGAAATCTCTGCTGGCGGCTGAAGAGGCTTCTTCGCTGGTAAGGGTGCAGGGCTGGGTGCGAACCAAGCGCGACTCGAAGGCTTTTTCTTTTGTGGAAATCAACGATGGCTCTTGTCTGGCAAATATTCAGGTGATCGTCGATGCCACGGTGCCGGGTTATGAAGCATCGATTTTGCCGCTGAGAACCGGGGCTTCGATCGAGGTCGAGGGTGAGCTGGTGGAATCGCAGGGCAAGGGGCAGAAGTGGGAGATGGTGGCGAAGTCGGTGATCGTTCATGGTCAGGCGGATGAGGATTACCCACTGCAGAAAAAAGGGCACAAAGCGGAGTTTCTGCGTTCGATTGCGCATTTGCGTCCGCGCTCGAACTTGTTTGGTTGTGTGTTCCGAGTGCGCAGTCGTCTGGCTTATGCGGTGCATCAGTTTTTTCAGCAGCGGGATTTTGTCAATGTGCATACGCCGATCATCACTGCTAGTGACTGTGAGGGCGCGGGGGAGATGTTCCAAGTGAAGACGCTCTCAGGTGAGGCTGGGCAGGAAGGGGCGGCTAAAAATGGTGAAGAAGAGTTTTTTGGTAAACCGGCCTTTTTGACGGTGAGTGGTCAGTTGGAAGGTGAAACTTTTGCCTGTGCGCTGTCGAACATCTACACCTTTGGACCGACCTTCCGTGCGGAGAATTCACATACTACAAGGCATGCGAGTGAGTTCTGGATGATCGAACCGGAGATGGCTTTTTGTGACCTGGAGGCGGACATGACACTGGCGGAAGAACTGGTGAAATACCTGGTCTGCGATGTGTTGGAACATTGCGCTGAGGATTTGCAGTTGTTTGGCAAGTTTGTTGATAAAGCTTTGATGGAGCGCCTGCATTTTGTGCGTGACCGTTCTTTTGAGCGAGTGACTTATACCGAGGCGGTGGAGTTGTTGAAGGGCTCGGGGCAGAAGTTTGAGTTTCCGGTCGAGTATGGAGCGAATTTGCAATCCGAGCACGAGCGTTATTTAACCGAGCAGCATTTTAAATGTCCGGTGACGGTTTATAATTATCCGAAGGAGATCAAGCCTTTTTACATGCGGCTCAACGATGATGACAAGACGGTGGCGGCGATGGATCTGCTGGTGCCGGGCATTGGGGAGATTGTTGGCGGCAGTCAGCGGGAGGAGCGTTTGGATATTTTGCGTGGCAATATGGAGCGGGAGGGCTTGGCGGAGGAGGAGTATTGGTGGTATGTCGATCTGCGGCGCTATGGTACGGTTCCGCACGCTGGGTTTGGGCTGGGTTTTGAGCGCATGTTGATGTTTGTCACGGGAGTGGCGAATATACGTGACGTGATTCCCTTTCCGAGAGTGCCGGGTTGGGCGGAGTTTTGAAGTACGGGGAGGAAGGGTTTGACCACGGCTGGAATGGTGAGGAGCAAAAGGTCTCAGGGCAGCCTCCTTCGTCTAGCCTTTGGTGTTCAATGCGCAGAGGGGTACAAGATGGGGATTGGGGGGCGAGAGTTATTTGCCTTCTTTGACAGTTTTCGGGTCGGATTTTTTCTTATAAACAAGGTCTAATAGGCAAAGATTGTCGGAGGTTCCGTTGATGAGGGATATGATAAAGCCTTCGCTGTCGCTGAGCCAAGTGCCTGTCGGGGCAAAACCGTAGAGTTGCTTGAATCCTTTAGGAACCTCGAATTCACCGTTGACCGTTTGTTGCTGCGAATAAAGATTTTGATAACGGAGACAGTATTTCAGTCGCTTTGTATTTTCATCGCCGGTAGGAATCCATATGAAGATTTTAACTTTAGTTCCAGCTGGGATTCCATCAAAGTCTAGGCCCGAGGCTTGATATAGATTTCCTTCTTGCTGCTTGTCTGAGATGCGCCATTGGGTTGTCAGAATTTCGTTCTCCTCGAGGTCACCCGGGATCTCGACATTCCAGTAGAGAATGTTGGAAATGGCATGGAGGTCATCTGCGGTGATGGGGGCAGCTTTTTGTCCGTTTGCATTTAAAAACGGCAAGAAGATTGAAATGGCAATGAGGTAGATAGTTGACTTCATTTAGTGCTGGCTGTGGGGGGCTCTTAATCTTTAGGACTGGCGATTTTTCTCAGGATGATAGGGGTTTGGTAATCAAACAGTTCTGAATTTTTGGAACCACTGATTAGTTTTAGTAAGGTATTGGCATCACTGCTTATATTGACGTCAGTGGTGTATTTGCCGGGTTTGATTTTTCCGCTTAGCAATTTTTCCTTGATGGCATTTTCAAAGGCCTTGGAATCAGGGAGCCAGACAATCAAATCTCCCTGCTCGGTAAATTTATACTGGGCAAAGTAGTAGTTTTTCATCCATTGACCCTTTTCCTTGGCACGTAAACTGATGAACTTGTATTCGCCTTTTTCTGCAACGGTCATCTCCATGGTTTCTATCTCAAAGTGGCCGTCTTTCCATTCTAAAGCGGCAATTTGAGCAATACCATTATCGTCAAATTTGACTTGTAAGCTATTGCCTTTTCCGTCAACGAGCCAAGTGCCTTCGAATTTTTCTTTATCGATGGCTTTGGGCTTAGATGTCAGGGGTTGTGTCGTGGTGACGGAGGAGCACTGGCATAACAGTAGCAGGGCGCAGAGGGTTAGCAGTAGAGAGGTGATGGTGCGTTTGCTTTTCATGGTGTTGTTTGGAAATATTCTTTGAGCCCTTCGAGCACATGGGTGGCGGCGATGGAAGCCAGGATCAGTCCCATGACGCGACTGATGATACTAGCGCCACCGCTACCGATAACTTTTGAAATTTTTCCTGCGGCAAGCATCAGTAGGCAACTGATGCCCACTACCAGTAGAACTAATGCGGAAGTGATCATTTGATGCGGGATGGAGTGGTGGCTGTTTTCGGTGAGCAAAACCACAGCCATCATTGCGCCTGGACTGGCGATGGATGGGGTGGAGAGGGGAAAAATGGCGGTATCGCTGACACTGCGGGTTAATTTCACCTCACCTTCCGGTTTACTTTCGCCAAATATCATGGTTAGGGCGAATAGAAATAAAACCAAGCCGCCGGCGATCTGGAAAGCCAGCAAGGGCACGCCCATCGCTTGCAGCAGGACTTCTCCCACGATCACAAAAAATAGCAGGATGCCAGCGGCGGCGCCAGCGGCGAGCAGAGCTATTTTACGCTGCTCGCTGGGCGAGCGATCCTGAGTGGCAGCGATGAACACGGGGATGGTGCCGATGGGATCGATGACCGCCCAAAGCAGGATGAAGGTGCTGAGCATTTCCTGGGTATTTTGCATGATGGTAGTTGTCTGTGAGCAATGAAGGTTGGGAAAGGGAAGTTAATAACAGTAGAGTGCTGCTTATCATTTACGCTTGTTTGGTTTTTTCTTAAAGTGCCTTTTGAATCGGGCGGCGTATTCCGGGCGTTTTTCCCAGTCTTTGAAAAAAGGCTGGTAACGTTCGTCATCCATCCAGAAATGGGATGAGGGCTCGTTTTCACTAACTGCTCTTTCGGGATAGTCGCTACCCTCGATGCTGGCATCTACTGTAGCATTCCATTTTTTGAAGGCGGCTTTCATCTTGGTGAAAATGTCGGGATATTGGTTGGAGATGTTTTTCGTTTCTTTTGGGTCGCTAGACAGGTCATACAACTCGAACTGATTTTTATCGATGTGGGTTGCTACCAGTTTGTATTGGTTGTCGATCAGCGCACCTTTGCCAGCATAGCGGAAGGGGATGGGAGCGTCCCTTTTGGTAAGCTCATGCTCAAAAAGAGGCTTCAGACTGATGCCGTCCACCGGATCAAGTAGGACGGAATCAGGCAAGTTGAGAATGTCTGCGATGGTCGGAAAAATATCCATCGTCGAGGCAGGGTAGTTAGTGATGCGGGCTTTGATGACTGCTGGCCATTCGATGATGCCCGGCACTCGCAGTCCGCCTTCCCAAACAGAGCCTTTGTTGCCTCGTAGTCCTCCCACCGTGTCTAGGGGGATCTCTGGCAAACCGCCGTTATCGCTACAAAACCAGACCAAGGTGTTGTCTGCGATTTTCATTTCGCGCAAACTTTTGCGCAGGACGCCCAGCGCCCGGTCAAAGGCGACCAGTTCACCGTGATGATGTTGGCTTTTTTCATCCATGTGACTAAAAGGCTTGCGATCAGCTTCGCTGGCGAGCCATGGGGAATGCGGAGAGCCATCCCAGATGACGGCGAGAAAGGGAGTGTTTTTCTCCTTGGCTACGCGGATAAATTTCAAGGCTTCGGTGACGATGATGGCTGAGCTGTCACCTTTGAATTCTTCGAATTCCCCTTGGCGACTCATGACCGGATCAATGTCAAAGAAGTTGGTGACGGTCAGCCATTGGTCAAAACCAAATGCGCCGGGGTTATGGGAATCGTCACCCAGTACAGGCACTCCTGGTCCCCGCAGCCCGTTGAGGTGCCATTTGCCAAAATGTGCAGTGGCATAACCGGCGGATTTTAATGCGGCTGGCAGGGTGCGTTCTTGCAGACGCAAGGCGTGGCCGTGAGAGGGCACACCCGTTCTGTGATTGGCTCTGCCGGTGAGAACGCTGGCACGGGTGGGGGAGCAAACGGGCGCACCGGCGTAGAAACGATCAAAGCGCAAGCCGTTGGCAGCCATGGCGTCCAGATTGGGGGTTTTGAGAACCGGATGATGGTAATAGCCGGTTTGGCCCCACCCCTGGTCGTCGGTCATGATCAGGATGATGTTGGGTGGGGTGGTCGGTGGCGCAGCGCAGAATGAAGCTTTGGTGAAAACCAGCAAGACTAGGGAAAGAGTGACGAGGATGATCTGTTTGAACATAGCGTGGGAGGGATGGTGCGGGTCTATTGGTGATGGGCGATGAATGCATAGGTTGAAAACAAAACCGATGTTGATGAGTCGTCTGGTCATGTGGGAATCATGTGTTTAATATGATATTGTCAGGAACCCTTTGTGGGGACAAGGTGATTTCCTTTGTCTGCTTTTTTGGGAATCAGTGTCTATCAGTGGTTAAATATTAGCTAACCACTGATCACACTGATGAGCACTGATTTCTTCAGAGGGTGTAGTTTCACAAGGTTGTGCGCATATCAAAAGCGGTGGACAGCTTGGTGATTCAAATAAAAAGCCTGCGCTGTAACGCAGGCTTTTTTATTAATTCAGGTTTACCTAAAAGGGCATCCTGTAACGCTTGCTTTATTTTTTCGCCCAAGGCAATGGCCATTGGCCGGGTTTGGCGGTGGGGTAGAGACCGTCCTTGTTCGGTACGGGCAGCGGGGCAGCGTCGAAGGCGAACTCTTTCGGCATGATACTGAAGTCTGATTTCACTGCTTCGTCCCAAGTGACGTTTTTGCCACTATAGGTGGCGAGGCGCCCAAGCACGGTTGTGAACGAACTTTTGGCAGCGTAGTGCGCGTTGTTGATCGGTTTGTTATCACGGATGTGTTGGTGCAGAACGTCATGTTCGATCTGATAAGGGTTTTTTGCTTTGCGGTTGCGGTAGTTCCAAACCTCCTTGCCTTTGTGGTCGACGATGCGGGCTTTGCCACTGCTGGTATAAAGAATGCCTTCACTGCCGTGGATTTCTTCTTCCACTTTGTTCATGCAGTTTTTCTGGTGACGGCACTGGCTGTTGCCAACTTTATCGCCTTCGTAGCGGAATTCGACGTAGTGGTGATCAAAGATCTCACCGGTATTCGGTCCGACCCGAACTTCGCGTCCACCCATGCCTTGTGCAGAGATGGGGTTGCCGCCGGTTTCCGAGTTATCACTGAAGAACCAGTTGAGCACATCGATGTTGTGGATGTGCTGCTCGCAGATGTGGTCACCGCAGAGCCAGTTGAAATAATACCAGTTACGCATCTGGTATTCCATCTCAGACCAACCGGGTTGGCGTTCGACGGTCCACACTCCACCACTGTTCCACCAGCATTGACCAGAAATGAGTTCGCCGATTTCTCCTGCACGAACTTTTTCCAGTGCTTTGAGGTAGCTGTCCTGATAGTGACGTTGCAAGCCCACCACAACCTTGAGTTTTTTCTGGTCGGCGATTTCAGCGGCTTTGATCACTTTGTTGTAACCTGCGGCATCAACGCAGACGGGTTTTTCCATGAAGATATGTTTGCCGGCTTCGACGGCAGCTTCGAAGTGGTAGGGGCGGAAACCCGGAGGCGTGGCGATGACCACGAGGTCGCAGGCGTCGATGACTTTTTTATAAGCATCAAAACCGGAGAACTGACGGCTGGCAGGCACATCCACTTGTTTGCCTTTGCCGCTTTTTTCGAGATTTTTTTGGATCACAGGCAGGCCGGTGGCGCGCACTCCGGTGCCGTCGATTTTGTCTTGGAAGGCATCGCCCATGGCGTAGAGCTGGGCGTTGTCACTGGCGGTGAGATCCTGGACGATGGCTCCGGATCCACGTCCGCCACAGCCGATCATCCCCACTTTGATCATGTCGCTGCCGGCGACCTGGGCGTAGGATTCGATAGGTAAGGCCGAGGCGGCAGCGGTAGCGGCTGCGGTGCCGGCGATGAATTTGCGGCGTGAAGTCTGGCTTGCAGGTTCACTGGTGGGTTTTTCTTTAGTTTCGTTTTTCATAAATATGGTGAGGTTGAAATTTGTGTGCGGTTTATTTCTTTTTCTTTTTAGCGGGTTTGGGGTCGAGGTTGGCGTCGAACTCCGCTTTGCTCGGCGTGGTGGTTGCAATACCTTTTTCAGGAACTTCGGCTTTGCTGATCCAGCAGATGGCGTTGAGCAAGGTTTTGCGAAAAGAATCGTTGGAGAGGTTGTCGTGGAAGTGAGTTCCGGTGAAACCAAATCCACGTCCGCCATCTGCGCGGTCATAGACCCAACATACGTGTTGCGGAGTTTTGGCTGCGACCATTTTGCGCACTGCGGCATTGCCGGAGTGGGGGCCGTCGGGGCGTGACATGGTTGAGTCATCGGGGATGGCGCTTAGAATAGGGGTCACGCCTTTCATGCCGGGGGCAAAGCGCATGTTGAAATACCATTCGTCTTCGACTTCAAAGGGGGCGACGCCGTTGGCGACCGGGTGTTTGGGCATTTTGTCAAAGTGGGCGGTCCAGTGGGGATTGACCGAGTGGTCGATTTCAAAAGCACCGCCGACCCATGAGATGAGATCCTGGTTGGATTGATCTTTGAGCATTTCCACGGCGTAGTGCATGGCGCCGATGCCGATGCCCTTGGCGGCGAGTTCGCTGACTTCGTCGCGGTGATCAAAGGCGACGTGGCGTTTTTGGCCATCGCTGAACATCACCAGGCTGTCGGCATTTTGAAAAGCTGTGGGGTCGGCCGGCCAGCCGTTGGTGTAAACGGTGGCGAGTACTTTGTCGCCGTAGTTTTCATTGAGTAGGCGAGCTAACAGCAGGCTGCCGGCGTTGTGCTCGTGCTGGCGTGGACCGTGGGAGGGTTTGCCGGCGGTGAAGACGATTTTTTTGCGGCCATCACTCAGGGGCAGGCGTTTGAGCCGGATATTGCGGAACTGCACTTTCATGGCAGGTCCTTTATGCACCTGAAAAGCGAGCACGCCGGAGAAACGGCGTTTGTCGGTGTCGTTGTCGGTGACGTCGGACATGACGACTCCGTTGATCTTGTGGATCATGTGATTGCCCTTGGCGATGATGTGGTAGGTGTTCCATTCGCCCTGGTTGATTTTTTTTTGCAAGTCTGCAGTTTTGGCAAAGGTTTCGATTACCTTGGGTTTGCCATCTTCACCTATCTCGGTTTTTTCTCCGCGCTTGGCGAGGATGCCACGAAATTGTTCGCCGTAGTTGATACCAGAGTAGGTGGTGCCGGCTTCGAAGTCAGCCTGGTAACCACCGACGGAATAATCTTTTGGCAGGCGGAAGCTGCGGTATTGGATGCCAGAGTTGCCTTTTTTGATTTTGTATTCCAGTTTCAGCTCGAAGTCATCCACTTCGCCCTGAGACCAAATCAGGAATTGGTTGTATTGGATCGGGTCTTCGTCGGTGGTGGTGCCGGTGATGGTGCCGTCCTGCACGCTCCACAGTTTGGGATTGCCTTCCCAGCCGGTGAGGGTTTTGCCGTCGAAGATGGAAGTGAAGCCTGAGTCGTCGGCAAGCGCATGGCTGAGACAGAGGGTGAGAACAAGGAGGAGGGATGCGAGTGGTTTCATGAATTTGAGTTTAAAAGGAGAGGTTGAAAGTTTTTTATAGAAGATGCAAAATCTAACAAGGCTCAGCCAGCCCTGCAAGTTGCAATCCTTGGCGTATTTACGTAGGGAATATGAGTTCAACGGCAGAGAAAACAAAGGAGTGCGGGTTTTCAACCCGACATGTCTCTGAGCTTTCGCCGGACAGGAGCCGAAGACAGACGGGAGTCAATGTCCGCTCTCCTGTTTGTAATTTGAATTGGGTTTCTGTGTTTTTGGTGGTGAGACGCTCCTATATCTCGACTGCAAACTGTTCGTCGGCTTGGATTGAGCGCAGGACTTCGACAAAAAGACGGATGGTTTTTTCGATATCATCAAAATGGGCGACTTCGACCACTGAGTGCATGTAGCGCAGAGGCAGTGAGATCAAGGCTGACGGCACGCCGCCGATTTGGTGGAAGATGGAGTCGGTGTCGGTGCCGGTGGCACGCGAGGAGGCTTCATGTTGGATCGGGATGTCGTTTTTGGCGGCCACTTCGATGATGCGTTTGACCAGTTCGGGGTGATTGGCTGAGCCGTGGGTCAAGGAGGGACCTCCGCCGAGCTCGACATCGCCGTGTTCGGCTTTTTCGATGCCGGGGCTGTCGGTGGCGTGAGTGACGTCGAGCACGATACAGATGTCCGGGCGCAGCCGGTGGGTGATCATTTTGGCGCCGTGACCGCCGATTTCTTCCTGCACGGCGTTGGCAGCGATGATGGTGGCGGGGATTTTGTCATCCGATTCGCCGAGTTGTTTTAATACCTGGGCGATGATGAAGCCACCAATGCGGTTGTCGAGCGCGCGGCTGACGATGCGGTTTTTGCCGAGCAGCTCGGCTTGGTCGGAATACACCGCCGGGTGACCGACGCGGATGCCCAGTTCGGCGACTTCTTGTGGATTGCAGGCACCGACGTCGATGAACAGTTCGTGCATCTCGGGAGTTTTTTCGCTGCCGAGGGTGCGTTTGCGTAGATGGATGGCGGTATTGCCAAAAATGCCTGTTACGTCTCCGTCGTCACCGAGAATGGTGAGACGTCGCCCACGTGCGGTTGCCCAGTCACTGCCGCCGACCCGGTCGACTTGCAGGTAACCTTCCTTGGTGATGTGTTTGACCATGTAGCCGATTTCGTCGGCGTGGGCTTCGATCATGATGGTGGGGGCAGTGGCGCTGCCTTTGATGGTGCCCCAGGCGTTGCCGTAGGCATCACTTTCCACTGAGTCGGCGAATTGGCGAACATAAGCGGCCCATTTGCGCTGCCCGCGCACTTCGAATCCGGTGGGGCTGGGGGTGTTGAGCAGGTCGAAGAGGAATTGGTGTGTGTCTTTATCCATGCGGGGAAAGTAGCGGGGGATGTTGGCGGGGAAAAGCGTTTTATCGGGGAAATTTAAAGAGGAGGAACCATGAACCGCCGCCGCTAAAGAGCTATGGCGAGTTAAGATGGATGCGAGCCGAAGCGCAGCGAAGACAGGCGGAGCCAATAAACGCGAATAGGATAATACGTAGTAGGTCGGGTGGCTATGCCTTCTGGTTTGAGGGTAGAGTATAAAGAAGGCGGGCTTTGTAATCGCGGGGACTTCGGTCTTGATTATGATTTTTCTTCCAACAATCGGATTTTTGTGTTGTCGTAACTGCTATGAAACGGAAACTTGGGCATCTTTCACGGCGCAGCTTTCTTGTCGCTTCGACGACGGGAATTGCAGGTTATCGTTTTGGTACGTCGATGCTGGGGATGGATGCGCAGGCGGCGCAGGCTTTGGGAACGCCATTGGCCAGCCGGGCTCCGGCAAAAACAACGATTCTGTTTTTTCTCTGTGGAGGTTCGTCGCATGTGGATATGTGGGACATGAAACCCAGTGCCCCTTCGGAGTACCGCAGTATTTTTCGTCCCATTCGCACGGCGGCGGCGGAGATCCAGCTGTGTGAACATTTGCCGATGACAGCCAGGGTGGCTGACAAACTTGCCATCGTGAGATCGGTGACAGATTATGGGCGAGCCACAGGTGATCACCATGCTGGGTATTATTATAATCTGACCGGCCACGCGCCGGATCAGACTTTTCGCACTCAGGGAAACAACCGGCGCCCCTATTCTGGCGATTGGCCATTCATGGGTAGTGTGATTGGCTCGCGTCGGCCGCCTCATCCTGATTTGCCCCAGTTGATCACCTTGCCTCACAAACCGAGCCGCCCTCCGTTTACCCGGCCCGGACAATTTGCCGGTCTACTGGGGCCAAGGCATGACGCGCTTTATGTGAACGGTAACCAGGCCGAGCCGATGCAATTCACGGCCCCTTCGTTGACGCTGCAAACCAGCAAGGGGCGCTTGGATGATCGTCGTGAGTTGCTTGGTGCGCTGGATCAAGCTCGCTCAGATTTGGATCAAAATGCTGCGGTGCGTGGTTTTGGGGAGTATCACCAGGAAGCTTTCTCTTTGCTGGCGTCTTCGAGTACCGCTTCGGCTTTTGATTTGAAAAATGAATCGGCAGCGACCATTGAACGCTATGGCAAGACTATCAATGGTATGAGTTTGCTGATGGCACGTCGATTAGCGGAAGCGCAGGTGCCTTTCATTACGGTATTTTGGAAGGGGGATACGAGCCTGAGCAAAAAATGTAAAAGTGCGGGCAGTTGGGATACCCATGGAAATAACTTTAACTGTTTGAAGGATAATTTGTTGCCGCAATTTGATCGTGCCTATTCAGCCTTGATTGAAGACCTCTCGGAGCGCGGCATGCTGGATGACACCCTGGTATTGCTCTCCAGCGAAATGGGACGCAAGCCAAAAATTGGTGACGTGCGATCAGGTGGAGTTTCGGGAGCGGGGCGGGATCATTGGACGGTTTGTCAGAGTGTGGTCATGGCCGGTGGAGGTATTCGAGGAGGACAAACTTTTGGTAAAACCGACGCTTATGGTGAGCTGCCGGTGGAGAGTGCGGTAGGGCCGGAAGATATCACCAAAACGGTGTATCATGCGATGGGGATCAATGATTTGCGAGCTAAAGATCAGGCTAACCGGCCGATTAATTTATTGTCCGAAGGGCGGGCTTTGACCGAGTTGTTTTAGTTTGCGAGTGTCTTTATGAAATATTCTATTTTAATAATAACCTTTATGGTGGGTAGCGTAAGCGGCATGCTTTACGGATGGCGCAGTGGTTATACTGACGGAGAAGTGGCAGCTGCGTATGCCAGTTTGTCTTTTCTGAAATCCTATGGCGTCCTACGTGGAGGTGATGATGTGAGAGGGCGTGACCGCTTGGTGGACTTTCGCGTATTTGATACGGCTCACACATTTGTTAATGGCCATAGTTATTCGCCGCTGTTTCGTCTAATGCACACAAGAGCTGACAAGGGACTGTTGACCGTTTCGGCGTATTGGGAGCTTAATTATGTTCAGCCCAGTATTTGGCGTGAGGGCTTTTACCCAACCTTGTTTGATGCGGGCAGTGAGGAGGAGAAGGTTTTGAAAGAACTTAAAGCCACGCACGCGGAAGAATATCAAAAAATTCTTAAGGAGCACCAAAAGCTGCGGGAGGAAAAATCAGCAAAAAAGGAATCCTGATTATTATTGAGGGAGGGGGTGAGAGTCCGGGCTGAGTAGTTTTAATCCACGTGGATGATGTTCACCGGGCAGCCTTCGGCGGCGCGCTTGAGGGCAGGGCGGTCGATTTCCAGTCCTTGGCCGTGTTGGAAGACGCCGATTTGAGTGAAGTCGTGCAGGGTGGCCATGCCTTCTTCGTCCATGGTAAAATATTCCGAAGCCTCTTGCTCACATAGGGCACAGCCGATGCACTCGTTTTTTTTGTGGCGGATTTTCATTGCACGATCATGCGGTTACACTTTTCGCGGTCGCGTCGTTTTTGACGGCTTCGAGCTTGTAAAATTTATCACCCCGGCGAATGGTGCCGGACTCTTTGAGGGTGAGGGTGGCTCCCCGGTCAGCTGAAGATTGCGCGAGCATTTCTTTGCCGTTCAGAACTCGCATGGATTCGATTTTTCCTTCCACGACGCCGGTGGTATCGCCGATGATGAGGTAGTCGTCTCCGACTTTCAGGCCGGTGCCTTCGGCGAGGACTTCGATGACGCCGGCTTTTTTGAAATGATTTTGAATGGTGCCAACAAACACTTTGCGATGGCTCGCTTTGCTGCCGGCGGTGCCGGACCAGCCTTGTTGGCGGCCGAGGTAATAACCATCGGAAAAACCACGGTGGTAAACTTTTTCGACGGCCGGCATCAGGGATGCCACCAGTTCTTGTGAGTAAGTGCCGTCCTGCACAGCATCCATGGCCAGGCGGTAGGCTTTGGTGACGGCGCCGACGTATTCCGGTGCGCGTCCGCGGCCTTCGATTTTGAGAATGCGGATGCCGGCACCGAGCACTTCATCAAGAAATTCGATGGTTTTGATGTCGTTGGGCGACATGATGAGGTTGTTGTCGATTTTGAGCTCCTTGCCGGATTCTGTATCCTTGACGGTGTATTCCTTACGACAGTTCTGGATGCAGGCGCCTCGATTAGCAGATGAGTTATCAGTGTAAAGGGACATGCCGCAGCGTCCGGAGACGGCGATGCAGAGTGCACCGTGGGCGAAAGCTTCGAGTTCCATCGGGCGTCCGGCTTTTCCGCGCAGATCATTTTGTTGCATCTTGTCAAAGATGCTGCGGATCATTTTGAGGTTGAGCTCACGGGCGAGCACGATGCGGTCGCAGAACTGGCTGTAAAATTTAAGTGATTCGTAGTTGGAGATCGAGAGCTGGGTGGAGATGTGGACCTCGAGGCCGATTTCGTTGGCGATCTGAATGGCGGCCATGTCGGAGGCGATGACGGCGGTCACCCCATGGCCGTGGGCGGTTTCGAGCAGATTGCGGGCCAGTTTTAGATCGTGTTCGTAGAGCAGGGTATTGAGGGTCAGGCAGCTTTTGACATGGCTCTCGTTGCAAATACGTATGATTTCCGCTAGATCCTTGAGGTGAAAGCTACGCCGTGCTTTGGCTCGCATGTTCAGTTGAGCGAGCCCGAAATACACAGAATCAGCCCCGTTGCTGATCGCGGCTCTGAGGGATGGATAACAACCAGCTGGCGACAGCAATTCTGTATTTGGATATAATAACATGATAGCAGACAAACGGTAATGCGTTCAGGCAGTAGGCCTTTGAATCAAACGGGCATTTGATGGATAGAGTGCCCTGATTGCGCGCCACCATAAGGCAGAATGGCCGTTTGGGCAAGGCTTGTAGTGATAGCAGGGGCAGGTGAGTTGCTTATTAAATAAGGTTTGAAAATGTAGATTTACGGGTAAACTGATTTTGATGATTCCCCGTCCCCCCCACTTGAGATGGATGATCCCTTGTCTCGTAATTATTGCGGGTATTGGGATGGGTTTTGCTGCGGACAGGACAAAAAAAGTTGAGACCCCGTGGTCGTTTGCGCCGTTGCAGCAAAAAGATGAGTTACCTGTAGTCAGCGATGATTCGTGGCCGAAGACGCGCATCGACTATTTTGTGTTGGCGAAGATGGAAGCCAAGGGCTTGAAACCGACAAAACGGGCTGACGGGCGGATACTTTTGCGGCGTTTGCATTTTGATCTCACCGGATTGCCTCCCACCCCCGCGGAAGTCGCGGATTTTTGTGATTGCGCGAGTGAAGGGAAAATCGATGAGCTGCTGACATCACCACATTATGGAGAACGTTGGGGGAGGCATTGGCTCGATTTGGTGCGCTACACGGATACCACGTCGTCTTGGCTGAAGTCGACCGGCTCAGCCTGGCTGTATCGAGATTGGGTGGTGAGAAGTTTCAATCAGGACCTCAGTTATCCGGATTTTATTAAACGTCAGTTAGCTGCTGATCAGATGCCTGAAGTCGGCCCTGAAGAAAATGCGGCATTGGGTTTTCTGGGGCTAAGCCCCACCTACTGGAAGGAGCTGCAGTTGCCTCCGGAGATTATCAAAGCCACCGTGGCAGACGAATGGGAGGAACGGATAGATACTCTGGGAAGGACTTTTTTGGGGCTGACCGTGGCTTGCGCGCGTTGCCATGATCATAAAGCCAACCCGATCAGCACGGCTGACTATTACGCTCTGGCCGGAGTGTTTGCCAGTATCAAGATGAGCGATCGGCCGATGATGGCGGAGGAGCTTTGGTTGCCGGTGAAAAAAGCTCGCGGCGAGGTAGCGGTGCTGGTGAAAAAGCAGGCGGATCTGAAAAAGAAAAAGCCCAAACCCGAGGACTTGAAGGAGCAATTGGCCGAGTTGAGCAAAAGAATCAAAGTCATCAAGACGGGAACGCCGCATTACAATATGGCGACGATCGTGGGGGTTAAGGATTCAGCCTTGCATGTTTTGCCGAAGAAAAAAGGCCACGGCACGCTGTTGGATTATCAAGACGGCAAGGCGCGTGATCTGGAGATACAGATTCGAGGTAATCCCAACGATACCGGGGAAGTGGTGCCGCGCCGATTCCTTAGCGCGTTCCCTGCGCAGAAAGGAGAGCCCAGGCAGTTCAAGAATGGCAGTGGGCGGTTGGAGCTCGGTGAGTCGTTGGTCAAAGATTCCAAGCCTTTGCTGGCGCGGGTGATCGTGAACCGTATTTGGCGGCAACATTTTGGCCGAGGGCTGGTGGAAACCCCGAGTGATTTTGGTAATACGGGCGCTCGCCCGTCTCACCCGGAACTGCTCGACGATCTCGCCGCGCGCTTCGTTGACAATGGTTGGTCGTTCAAGTGGTTGCATCGGGAAATTCTCAACTCGGCGACTTGGCAGCAGAGTTCGTTTGCCAGTGATTCAGCCGCGGCTGATCCGGGTAATATTTATTATTCGCGCATGTCCCGCCAGCGTCTCGATGTCGAAGCTTGGCGTGATGCGATGTTATCGGTGTCGGCGGTGCTGAACGAGGAACTCGGAGGCAAGCCGGTTGATCTGAATGATGCGGCCAATGTGAGGCGAACTCTGTATGGAAAAATCCATCGCCGTGATCTGAACAAGATGTTGCAAGTTCATGATTTTCCGGATCCCGCAGCGCACAGTCCGGCACGCGCAAATACGATCACTCCGCTGCAGATGTTATTTGCTTTGAATGGGCCGCTTTTGAAAAAGCAGGCGACCGAATTCGCTAAACGCATCGAGTCGGATAAGGGTGTCACCAACAGTGAGCGGATCACGCGCACCTATGATCTGATGTTTCAGCGAGAGCCTAATAAAACCGAAGTGGAGCTCGCCGAGGTTTTCCTTGAGACGGCATCTTTGGCGGAGTACGCCCGGGTGTTGTTTGCCGGCAATGAATTTCTCTACATTGACTGATGGATCATTTAAATAACCAGCAAGTTGTATCCCGTCGCGCCGCCATGGCATCTATTGGAGGTGGTCTGGGCACTTTGGGCATGATCAGTGCCCTTGGGGCCGTTGATGGTCCGCGCACGCATTTTGCCCCGCGGGCGAAACGGGTTATCCATTTGTTTATGAACGGCGGTCCTTTTGGGCCGGATTTTTTTGATCCCAAACCGGCCTTGACCAAATACGCAGGGCAACGCCCCAAGGGGGCGGATTTGAGAACGGAACGTCCGACCGGCGGTCTGCTTGAAGTGCCTTATAAGTATCGAAACTGTGGTGCCAGTGGTTTGCCGGTCAGTGATTTGCTTCCGCAGTTGTCGCAACACGCCGATGATATCTGTGTCCTGCGTTCATGTTATACGGACAATCCTAATCACGGCCCGGCATTGCTTTTGATGAACAATGGCACGATGACACCTCGGGTGCCGAGCATGGGAGCGTGGACCTCATACGGGCTTGGTAATGAAAGTGATGATCTCCCTGGTTATGTCGTCCTTTGTCCGGGAAAGCCGGTGCGCTTCTCCATTCTTTGGAACAGCGCTTTTTTACCCGCGCATCACGCAGGCTTATATATCAATCATTCCAACATCGACCCCAAATCGATGATCCCGTGGTTGAACGATGCGCAATCCAAGCCGGATGAGCAGGCGAAGCGGGTCGAGCTTTTCCGTGCTCTTAATCGTGAGCATGCCAAGCAGCGGGGCGCTCGTGATGAGCAACTCGAGGGGCGCATTGCCGCGCTTGAATCGGCTTATCGGATGCAAACGTCAGCCAGTGAGGCTTTTGACATCAGTCTGGAGCCGAAGAAGGTTCGCGAAGCTTATGGGGAAGGGCATTTTGCCAACGGTTGTTTGATGGCTAGGCGTTTGGCTGAGCGTGGAGTGCGGTTCACTCAGGTGTATTATGGTAACGGTCAGCCTTGGGACACACACAGCAAGCACGACGAAAAGACCCGCAAGCTGGCGCAAGATATTGATCAACCGATCGCGGCTTTGCTCGCAGATTTGAAACAACGAGGCATGTTGGAAGATACGCTGATCGTATGGGGAGGGGAATTTGGGCGCACTCCGGTGAGTGAAAACAAAGGCGGGCGTGATCATAACCCTCACGGTTTTCTGATGTGGATGGCGGGTGGTGGTGTGCGTGGCGGGTACGCCCACGGAGCGACTGACGAATTTGGTTTCAAGGCGGAACACAAACGCATGCATGTGCATGACATTCACGCCACGATTCTACACTTGTTAGGTATTGACCATGAACGTCTGACTTACCGCTATGCGGGGCGGGATTTTCGCCTTACGGATGTGCACGGTAAAGTGGCGCACGAGATAGTGGCTTGAAGCTGCCGCAGCTCTTAACTTGTGGGGGTAAAGTGCAAGGGGGGCAATAAGGTGTAGGGTGGGCGGGATGAGTGAGCAAAAAATGACGGAGCAGCAAGAGGCTCTATATCAGCGGATTTCAGATTTCTCTTTTGATGAAGGAGAGGTGGGTATGAGCTTTGCTGATCGTCTGGCATTGGAGAACGGTTGGACGGCGGAATTTGCCCAGGCAGCTATGGTTGAATACAAAAAATTTGTGTTCCTGGCGATGGAGGCCGGACATCCGGTGACGCCTTCGGATCAGGTGGATCAGGTCTGGCACTTGCATTTGGTTTATACCAAGTCCTATTGGGATCGTTTTTGCAAGGGGGTGTTGATGCGTGAATTGCATCACCATCCGACCGAGGGAGGCGAGGCTGAGTCGGCGAAATTTCGTGAGCAGTATCAAAACACGCTCGACTCCTATAAAACATTTTTTGCCAAGGCTGCGCGTAAAGATCTCTGGCCAAAAAGCTCCGTGCGTTTTCGTTATGGGCTGAATTTTGAGCGTGTAAATACTCGGCGGATGTGGGTGCTGTCAAAGAGCAGGGTATTCTGGAAAGCAGCCTTGGTGTTTGTGGGTTTGGCTTTGATGACTTTTTTGATTTTTCGCATCAAGGCAGGTTTGATCAGCGCGGAGAGTTCGATGAAGAGCTGGCTGGTGGAAAACGGACTGGCGATTGTGCTGGTGGTTGGGCTGCTGTTGATTTTGGCAGTGAATATCAAATGGAGCCTTGGGGGTAAACGAGGTAAAAGGAGGTGGGGCTCCGGAGGCTGCGGCGACAGCGATGGAGGTTGTGGGGATGGCGGCTGCGGTGATTGAGCGCAGAAGGCTGATCGGAAATAAGTTTCCGTATCCGCTATATGTCCGACTAGGCTTGCTGGAGCAGGCTGAAAAGTTGGTCTTTCAAATGCAGTCGTTTTTTTCGCAAAGCATTGAGGATTTCATCGGTGGTGTTCTCTGCGCCAGTTTCTATGCGATGCACTTCGTGATCGGTTTCATGGTAGTCTTCGAATAAATTCCGAAAATGGGAATCACTCGTTTTGAGCTGGTGGATTTTATCCTTTAGTTCAGGGAATTCGTGAATCAGATCGTGTTTTTCCATAGTCTTTCTATTTATATTAACTACGTTGATTGAAGCGGAGGGGATGCGAATAAGCGGAATACGCAGCTGAATGTGAAAATTTAAGCTTTTAAGCTTGCCGAAATGCTTCGGAGATCTTAAATATCAAGTTTTAGAATTTTCTCAAATTTGATTCTCAGGTGGTTTCGCAGAGTTACGGTCAAACGACTATGGTTCGCGCTTTTGTTATTAATCGCGACGAGCAGGCTCGGCGGCTGGTATCTCGCAGCTTGCAGCGTTGCGGGTTTGGGGTGAGTGAGTGTGAATCGCCGCTGTTCGGGCAGGATGAATACGCGGGGGAGCCTTTGGTGGTAGTGGATGTGAGGTCTTTGCAAGATGATGTGCGGGAATTTTTGCTGTGGATCAGAGGGCAGAAAGTGGAGGGAGGGCAGCAAGCACATGTGATCGCTTTGCTGACGGGCATCGAAATCGATAGTGGTAATCATTCCAACGGGCAACTTTGGGATGAGGTATTGCGTATGCCGGATGAGGTGGATCGCTTGTGTGAGTGTTTCGAGCGCTTCGGTTCTCGTTTTAACGACTTGCAGGGAGCTCCGCAGGATCTTGATTTGCTGAGTCCTTTTGAATTAGCTGAAGAAGCAACAGCTCAAACCGGGCAGGCGTCGGGATTGCCCCAGCGTTCGGTGGAATCCCAGGTATCGGAGGCCGAGCTTTCGCCGTCGCGCATAGAAGGCTTGAGTGAAATGACGGGAACCGGACCTTTAGCTGCCTCTGGCGGATCGCTAGACTCTGAATTGTTTCGTGAGATGGCGGAAAGTGTTCCTTATGGTTTGGTGGTTTTGGGTAGGGATGAAAAATTTGTTTATGGCAATGCCCGTCATGCGGATTTGCTGGGCCTGGGCATTGACGAAGCCGACAGTGTGGAGGATTGGCTGCGTAGAGTCAGTCCGGGGGAGGAGCATTGCCGAGAGGTGATCGCATCTTGGCGCAAGCATGTCTGGCGCAAACAACTGGTGCGAACCTATGCGCTGCGGGCGGAAAACGGGACGGTTGTGGACATTGAATTTCGACCGAAGCTGATGAGTGATGGCAGCCTGCTGCTGACGATGAATAATGTCTCGGATCGTTGTCGTTCGGAGGAGGCCTGGCTGTTGAGTGATGTGAAATTCCGCACACTTTTTGGCAGCAAGGGGTTGGGTATGGCTTTGGTGGACCGCACTGGCCGGATTTGCACCGTGAATGCGGCGCTGCAGAAAATGTTGGATTATACCGCGACGGAATTGCGGGCGATGGCTTTTGATGATTTTGTATTGGCTGCGGATCGCGTAGAAAAATGTGAGTTCGAAGATTTGGCAAAAAAAGAGCCGTCCCTGGCGGTCGAGGAAGTGAGTTTGCGTTTGCGAAAAAATGGCGGTGAGGTGTTGTCTGTTTTTCTAGGTATTTCCTTTATGGAGGAGGCGGGAGGTCCTTTTACCGCTTATCTGGTGCGTGAGAACAAGCGGCAGGACTTGGCGACAATGCCGAGTTCTTTGAAGGAGAGCTTGTTGCAGAATCGGGCACTGCTGGAGGTGGTGACGGATTTGGTGTTGATGTTTGATCACTGTGGCAAAGTGACTGATGTGAGCCCGGCCGGAAAGGGATGTGTGCTGGATCTCGATGCGCTTGATCTGAAGGGGAGGTTTCTGAGTGACCGTCTGCCTACTTTTTGGGAGGCCTGTGTAAAAGCCGGCTTGGGTGAGCCTGAGTTTCATTCCAACGGAGGGCTGATGTTGGAATTTTCTTTGTCTGGAGGCACAAGCTGTTGTGCTCATGTGGCGGGTTGCAGCCAGGGGAATTACATGGCGTTGATTCGTCCTGCCGATGAAGCGATTGTTTTGCAGCAAAAACCCGAGCCGCAGCACTTTCAGTTTGAGGGTGATCCTGAAGATCTGGCGGCGGGGGAATGGGCGGATCAGTTGCAGACTTTAACCAGCTTGTTGAATCTGGAGATCGATGCGATGCCGGTGGATACGGAAAAAGAGCAACGCAGTGTGTTGCAAAAACATCAGGGGCGCATCCGGGCGATTGCCTGTTTGAGCGCGGCGAAACTGCCGTCGGCCAACGGGGACAGGGTGCAGGTATCGGCAGCAAATTATTTAAAAACCTTGATCGAGGAGTTATTGCAAAGTTCGGCTCTGGCTGCGGAGTTGGATCTCGAAGCAGAAGTGGATTGTGTGGGTTTAGGACTGTCTGCACGTAAGGCGTTTGCTTTGGGTTTGTGTGTGACGGAATTGGTGAGCAATGCGATTGAACATGGTTTGGCGGAAATGCCTGGAGGGCGGGTGTATGTGCGCTTGCGCCGCAGTGATCGGGAAGGGGTTTTGTTGGTAGGAGACAATGGCGCGGGACTGCCGTCCGGATTTGATTTGGATCGAGTGGATACCCTGGGCTTCCGGGTGGTGAAAAGTCTGACGACACAACTGGGTGCGCGTTTGGAAATCAGACCTGGAGAGAATACGGAATTTTTGCTTCGATTTCCGCTCAAGTGAAGATGAAGGCGGCAACGAATGAGTGAGCGACTGCAGATCTTGATTCTAGAAAGCGACGCCATCGTCGGCGGGGATTTGAGTGATACCTTGACGCGGCGTGGTTACAGCGTTTTGGGGTTGGCAGATAATGTTGAGCGGGCTTTGTCATTGATGGGGGAGCGTCAACCGGATTTGATGCTGATCGACTTGCGGATGGGGTCACGGGATAACGGGATTGAAGCAGCGAAACAATTACGTGAAAAATGTGCGGCTCCGGTGGTTTTCATGACGGGATTTTCCAGCGAAGAGAGCTTTGACCGAGCCAAGGCGGTGCGACCGGCGGTTTTTTTGCGCAAACCTTTCAGCGCCTGGGAGCTGCAGGCAGCGGTCGAGGGGGCGATGGCGTTAGCGCCGCAGCTACAGGACGAAGATGAGAGGGGTGATCGTTTTCTCAATACCCTGAAGAGTTTGAATGAAGCGGTGATTGCTTCTGATTTGCAGGGGAGGATCACGTTTTTTAATTCCGCTGCGGAGGAGTTGACGGCTTGTTCGGGAGCTGATGCGATCAGTCGTCCTTTGTCAGAGGTGGTGCAGGTGAGGGATTGTGAACGTGAGGGGGGCGGTGAGGATTCAGGTCGGCAAGGTGGGGCTGGCCGATTGTTGATATTGACGGACGCGGGAGGTGGGGAAATAAAAATCATCGAGCGTTCTTCGCCTTTGCGGGATGAGCAGGGGGAAGTGATCGGGCTGTTGACTTTATTTCGTCAGTGGCAGGAAGGGGTGGTTGAGCGTCAGGAGGGAGAGGGCGGCGAGAAGGCTCCGTATGTTCCTTTTTGTGAACTGTTTGACTACACCGATGAGGGAGGCCGGGAAGAAATCGAGCAGATCGGGTCGACTGAAAAAAAGGGCGAAGAGCGAGAGTCTGGCAGGCATTTGATAGAGGGGATCACCGACCCCTTGATCACTCTCGATGAGGATGAAGTCGTGAGTTATGCCAATCCGGAGGCAGGTGCTTGTTTGAGCAATGGCATGGGGGTATTGATCGGCCAGCATTTTCGCAGTTTGTTCTCGGCGGCGGCGGGTGAGCTGTGTGCGGAGAAGTTGAAACAGGTCAGGGAAAACGGACGGCGCTTGTGTTTTGAGCTGCATGATGAAAAAAGCGAGCGTTGGTTTGAATTGAATGTGTATCCCCGTGGTAAGGGCTGGTTGATTTTATTGCGGGATGCATCGGCTAGAAAACAAGAGTCCTTGCTGCAGCTTCGTGCTCACCGATTGGAGGGCTTGAGTCTGTTGGCACGTGGTTTCACTCACGATTTTAATAACTTGCTGACGGTCTTGATTGGCAATCTTTCTTTGATTCAGGATCGTTATCTTGAAGACAAGGCTTTTCAAAGTGAGGTGGCCGCTTCATCTTTGGCAGCAGATCAGGCGCGTCGTTTGGTGCAGCAGTTGATGACCTTCACCAAGGGAGGGGTGCCGATATTAACGGAAACCAAAGTGGCCAGGGTGCTGCGACGGGTGTTGGAAGAACACCGCAAGAGTCATGCGAAAATTCGTTATCAATTGATTTGTAATGATCCCTCTTTACGGGTTAGAATCGATCCTGAGCAAATCGCTTTATTGTTGGAGAATCTGGTTAAAAACGCAGAGGAAGCGATGCCTGCGGGGGGGCGTTTGGATGCGGTGTGTGAATTGAGCATGGAGCCACCGCCGCAGTCGGGGGCTGGCGGTGGAGATGGGGACGACGAGGTTGAGTCTTATGTAGTGATCAAGATCATTGACAGTGGTCATGGTATGGATGAGGAAACTTCGAGCAGGGTATTTGAACCTTATTTCACTACGCGTCAGGAGGACAATGCTAGCGGGATTGGTTTGACGGTTTGTGAATCGATTGCCAAGGCGCATCTCGGTCATTTGCATTTGGTGTCGAAGCCGGGTGAAGGTACGCAGGTTAGTTTGTATTTGCCGCTGGAGCTGAGCGCGGATACCAGCGGTGATGATGATGGTGACGATGAGGGGGAGCTGATAGCGGATGAGGTGCCGGTGATATATTCGGATGCCGAGCCGGTCAAAGCGGGTGCTCGGCGCATTTTGATTTTGGAGGATGAGAACTTGATCCGCCAGTTGATCGTGCGCTGTTTGAGCAAGCAGGGTTATGAGGTGGTGGAGAGCGTGGATGGTGAACAGACCGTTCGTTTGTATCAAGAGGCGATGGAGCTGGGTAAGCCCTTTGATTTGGTGCTGAGTGATCTGACCATCGAAGGGGGCGTGGGGGGCGTCGAGATGATGAAGTCACTGCGTGAGATCGACCCCGAGGTTCGGGCCATTGTTTCGAGTGGCTATTCCGATGCGCCGGCGATGGCGCAGCCGCAAGACTTCGGGTTTATCGCCGTATTGCCCAAGCCTTATCCGCCCCAGGATCTGATCCGAGTGGTGGCGGAGGCGCTACATGCTTGAAACTAGTCGATTCGGGTGTAGACTAGTTGTATGAAGGCGGTTGGATCTTACGAAGCAAAGACACACTTTGCGAAATTATTGGATCGGGTGTGTGAGGGGGAATCGATAGTGATCAAGCGTCGAGGGCACCCTGTCGCGGTGATTTCCCAATATGCGGTGCCTGCTGCCAATGGTAGTTTGCAGGCCAGTTTTGCAGAATTCCGGCAACGGCATCAAATATCAGGGCTCAATATAAAAGCTGAAGACATTCAGTCCGCCAAATTGGAAGGGCGTCGATGATCGTTGTCGATAATTCAGTCGCAGCCGCCTGGTTTTTGAATGAACAGGACGATTACGCTGAAAAGGTTCTCGGCAGATTGGATGAAGGAGAAACCATGTTGGTGCCTTCTTTGTGGATACTTGAAATAACCAATACCATGTTGGTTATGGCGCGGCGTAGGCAGATTACTCGAGTTATTCGTCTGAGTGCTTTAGAGCAAATTCGCAAACTGCCTGTGCGGTTAGCTTCTGGTGTATCAATTGCTTCACTGGGGGTTCTAGAAGAACTGGCCACTAGGCATCAACTTTCGGCCTACGATGCGGAATATTTGAGAGTAGCGATAGATAACAAAGCGCCTCTGGCAAGTAATGATAAAGCTTTGAATCGAGCCGCAGAAAAAGAAGGGGTAAATCTATTTGTGGCAGATGAAAGTTAAAGGGGGCTACGGTCGACAGCGTGACAGGGTCATGATGGAAAAGGCGGTGCCGTATTGGCGGTGGTAGTTGTAGAGCGGGAAGTCCCACCAGTCGCCGTCTTTTTCTTGCAGTGCGAGGATGATGTGAGCGAGATCGTTTTTTAAAGGCGTTGCTTTTTCAGCGGGCAAGTCCTCGACGCAGAGGGCGGCGTAGTAGTGACCGTAGTAGAAAAAATAACCGGCCACGGCGAACCAGGATTCGTGAGGGACGGGGCGTTTGCGTCCGATGGATAGCCAGCCATTGCGATCGCGTAAGCGTTCCAGCCAAGTGACGAGCACCTCGTCGTCGACGGTTTTGTCTCCCCAGTAACGCAGGGCGATGTTGCAGGCTTGCGATCGACCGAGACTGCCTCCGGGACGGTTGATGCCGTAGAGCGGGCGCATTTTTAAATATTCACCATAGACGTAAGAGTTGTCACTTTTGCGTTGGCGGTTGATCGAATCGATCGCTCGTTTGATCATTTTGTCGGGCACGTCGATGCCGATTTGCTCGGCTTCGTGGAAGGCAACCAGAACGGTGGCGGTGGTGAAACTGATGCTGCTGGAGGCCGGTCTTTTGGTGCCGGCGCGGAAGTCGTAATAACCCCAGCCGCCATCAATCGAGGCGTAGCGTTGCAGGCGTTCGATTTGATTGCGAATGAGGTTTTCGATTTTATTGAGCTGTTCTTTTTGACCGGCGGACTTGGCTCGGTGGTGCAGGTGAACGAGAGCCTGGATGCCGTAAGCGTGTGCCCAGACGTTGTACATCACGTCGGCAGTGGCACGGCGGACGCCTGGCAGCTCCAGCATCAACCAGTCCTGTGCTCGCTGGAGAGATTGTTTGGCCTCGGCGGATTTATCCACCTGGCCGGATTCGATCAAGGCACTGATGCACATTGCCGTGACCGCGGCTCGGTAGGCTAGGTGTGATGCAGCGGGGCTGGGTGCGTAAATGTTAAGGGCTTTGGTATTGTGGGGTGATCCCCATGAGCCGTTTTTGTTCTGATCTTTTAAAAGAAACTCCACGCCGCGGTTAATGGCATCTTCGATCTCGGTGGCGGAGTGGATGATGGTGGGGCTTTGTTTTTTTTGCTGGTCTTTTGATTGGGTTGGAGGTGTTTTTTGGGCGTTAGCACTCGATACGCAAAAGATGGCGATGAGGCAGATGAAGCAGGATCTGAAAAAACGGGTGGGCATGGGGTGAGCTAGACTGTCACACGCAGACGGATTATTTCCAAGCAGAGTTTTGGCAAAGCGAGCGACTGGCTCTATGGTGCTTGGCGATGAGAGTGATTTTACAACGCGTGAGCGAAGCTGCCGTAGTGGTGAATGAAGAATCGATTGGAGAGATCGGCGAGGGCTTGCTGATTTTATTGGGCATCGAAAGTGTTGATGATGAGAGCGACGTGGAATGGCTGGTGCGCAAAATTTGTCAGCTGCGTCTGTTCGAAGATGATGAGGGAAGGATGAACCGATCGTTGCTTGATATGGGAGGCAGTGTGTTGGTGGTCAGTCAGTTCACTTTGCATGCGCAGGTAAAAAAGGGCACTCGCCCCTCTTTTATCAGGGCGGCCAGACCGGAGCAGGCTATTCCGCTTTATGAGGCCTTTGTGTCGGCGATGCAAAATGAGCTGGGGGAGCAGCGGGTGGCGACGGGAGAGTTTGGCGCGATGATGAAGGTTAGCTTGATCAATGATGGTCCGGTGACGATCAGTGTGGATTCGCGGAGGCGAGAGTGAACCTCCTGCGCCAAGGCTACTGCGGTCAATAGAAGAGAACCACTAATGGACACGAAGAAACACGATAAGAGCGTTAGGAGAGTTGAGCGGAAAGGGTATCGTCGCAATGAACTAATACTTCCATAAATCACTTAATTTCATTAGGGGGATCGGATAAATTTTGGAAAATTTATATTGAATAGCCATTAGGCAACCGGAGCGGTCGCCCTGCAGTAATTTTTTCTTTATTGGTGTTAATTCGTGTCCATTCGTGGTTCAACCATCCAGATTATCGAGCATCTGTTGCAGTTCGGCGGCGCGGTCCTTCCAGTGTTGCTGGCGTTCGCGGTTTTCTTCGATCACGGCTTCGGGGGCGCGTGAGACAAATTGTTCGTTAGCAAGTTTGTTGTTAACTTTGACCAATTCGGCTTCGGCTTTACCTAGCTCTTTGCTGAGACGTTTTTTCTCAGCATCGATGTCGATCAGACCTTCGAGCGGCATGTAGATTTTTCCGATGGCAGTTAGGGCGACCGGGACTCCTTGTTCAGCGGTGTGCCCTTTTTCGATTTGCACCTCGGCAGCGCCGCAGAGCCGAGCCAGCACGGACAGTTCGGGTTCGATCCAATCGGCACTGGGGTCGAGGATGAAACGAACGTTGCGGTTGGCGGCTAGATTGTATTCCGCTTTGAGATTGCGGGCGCGTCCGACAGCTTCGTAGATGGCGGTGGTTTGCTGCTTGGCGGCGATCGCGCGTTCGCTGCGCAAACCTTCATAAACGGCTTGTTTTGGCAACGCAAGTTGCATCAGGAAACCTCCGTCTTCGGTAAAGCCAAAATTCTCCCACAGCTCTTCGGTGATGTGTGGCATGAAGGGGTGCAGCAGAGCGAGAAAACGACGGAAAACACTGTCCATGGTTTCGAGAGTGGCAGCACGAGCGGCGGGGTCGGCGTCTTCGAAGAAGTCGCCTTTGCACGACTCCAGATACCAATCGCAGTATTCGCTCCAGAAAAATTGATAGAGCAGTTGCGCGATTTCATTGAATTGATAATCGCTGTAAGCTTGCTCGATGTTGTTTTGCAAATCGTCGAGTTTGGCCAGGATGTCGATGGCGTAGATGGATTTTTCCGCAGCAGTGATGCCGGGAGTGCTCTCTTGCATCTGACGGTAACGTGCGGCGTTCCAGAGTTTGGTGGCGAAGTTGCGCCCTTCGACGATTTGCTCTTCGTCATAACGAATATCCGTGCCCATCGGGGCGATGCGCATCAAGCCAAAACGCACACCGTCGGCACCGTATTTGTCAATCAGGTTGAGCGGGTCGGGAGAGTTGCCCAGTGACTTGGAAAGCTTGCGTCCTTTGGCATCACGGATGAGGCTGGTGAAAAAGACGTTCTTGAAAGGTAAGCCGTCGGCGAACTGGTAGCCGGCCATGATCATGCGTGCGACCCAGAAGAAAATGATATCCGGACCGGTGACCAAATCACTGGTGGGGTAGAATTTTTTCATCGTGGCGCTCGGATCTTCATCCGAGTTGCTCATGGTGGCGAAAGGCCACAACCAGGAGCTGAACCAAGTGTCGAGCACGTCTTCGTCGCGTACCCAGTTCTCGCTGTCGTCGGGAGGAGTGATGCCTACGTAAAGATCGTCGCCGGACAAACTGGCATCGAGGGATTCGGCGTTTTGCAATTCTTCGGCTTTGTCTTTGCGGTACCAAACGGGGATTTGGTGTCCCCACCAGAGTTGGCGGCTGATGCACCAGTCCTGGATGTTTTCCATCCAGTGAAGGTAGGTTTTTTTCCAGCGCTCGGGGCGGAAGCGGATTTCTTCGTTGGCCACGGCGGCGGTGGCTTCTTCGATTTTTGGATATTTCAGGAACCACTGCATCGAAACGCGCGGTTCGATCGGGACGTCAGCGCGTTCGCTGAATCCGACATTATTCTCGTATTCTTCGATACGGATCAAGAGACCCATTTGATCGAGTTTTTCCGCAGCTTTGTCACGCGCTTCAAAACGATCCATGCCGACAAAATCGTCGCCGGCCAATTCGTTCATGGTGCCGTCGGGATTGAGCACGTCGATGATTTCCAGATCGTGTTTTAATCCGATTTCAAAGTCAGCCTTGTCGTGGGCTGGAGTCACTTTGAGCACTCCGGTGCCAAATTCCGGGTCGATGTGATCATCGGCAATGATGGGGATCTCTTTTTCAGGAAAAGGTCGAATGGCTTTTTGCCCGATCAGGTGGCCGTAACGTTTGTCGTTGGGATTGACCGCAACCGCGCTGTCACCCATCAGGGTTTCGGGGCGAGTGGTGGCGATTTCCAGGAAAGTGCCGGCTTCGTCTGCCAACTCATACTTGATGTAGTAGAGCTTGCTCTTCTGCGGCTTCATGATGACCTCTTCGTCTGAGAGGGCGGTGAGCGAGGCCGGGCACCAGTTGACGATGCGTTTGCCGCGATAGATCAAACCTTGATTAAAGAGATCGACGAAAATTTTCGACACCCAGCGTGAGTAGTCCTCGTCCATGGTGAAGCGTTCGCGCTCCCAGTCACAGGAGCAGCCGAGGCGTTTGAGTTGTTTGATGATGATACCACCGTGTTCATCTTTCCAGTCCCAAACCCGTTCGAGGAATTTTTCGCGTCCCAGATCCCGGCGGGTGGTGCCTTTTTCCTTGCGCAATTGTTGCTCGACCTTGCTTTGAGTCGCGATGCCGGCGTGATCGGTGCCTGGCAACCACAGCACGTCTTTGCCTTCCATACGGGCGCGGCGGGCGAGGATGTCCTGAATGGTATTGTTGAGCACATGGCCGAGATGCAGGATGCCTGTCACGTTTGGGGGTGGAATGACGATCGAGAAAGCCTCGTCGCTGGAATTTTCGTTTCCACGGAAGCAGTTGTTGTCGATCCAGCGGTTATACCACTTGGCTTCGACTTCTCCGGGTTGATAGGCTTTGGATATCTCGGACATAAAGCGCAACTATTCGTTGATGCAGGCGATTTGTAAAATTGAAATCGAAGGCAACTGGGCAGCGCCCCTTCTACATCGAGAAAGTGCGAGACAGAAAATTCAGCAGATGCTTAATTGATCAACATGACTCCCCTGTTTCGTATTTTGCCTGTTTTATTGAGCCTGTTGATGCTTTCGCCTGCAGTTGGCAGCGGTTGGCCGACTTATCGGGCTAATGCCGCACGCGATGGATATACGCCGGACGCGCTTCCCGATGATTTGGCTTTGCACTGGATTTGGAAATCCCAGCATCCTCCTCAATCGGCCTGGCCTCGTTCGCAGCGCATGACCTTTGATCGTGCTTTTCATACGGTTATTGCCGGGGGGCGGGTGTTTTTTGGCAGTTCTGCGGACCATCAGGTTTATTGCCTCGACGCCAGTTCAGGTGAAGTTTTGTGGACTTTTTTCACTGGTGGACCAGTTCGTTTTGCGCCGACGGTGTGGCAGGAGAAAGTTTATGCGGTCAGTGATGACGGTTATCTGTATTGTTTGGAGGCATCCAGCGGCAAGCTCAACTGGAAACATCGCGGAGGGCCGGATGACCGTAAAATCCTTGGCAATGAGCGTATGGTGTCGTCCTGGCCGGTGCGTGGGGCGCCTGTCATTCTGGATGATATTTTGTATTTTGCCGCGGGGATCTGGCCGACAGATGGCATTTATCTCTATGCTTTGGATCCGGGGGACGGGAAGGTTTTGTGGAAAAATGACAAAACGGGATCGATCTACATGCCGCAACCGCATCCTGGCGCTGATGCCAATAGCGGCACTTCGGCGCAAGGTTATCTGATGGCGGCAGGGGATCAGTTGTTCGTGCCGACCGGACGGGCGGTGCCGGCGGTGTTTGATCGGAGAAATGGTAAGCTGAAATTTTTTCATCTGCAGGAGAACACTAAAAATGGCAGTGCAGAAATCATGGCGCTTGGAGATTTGTTTTATAATGGGGCTTTGCCTTTTGAAATGAAAAACGGTAAATCTCGCTTGCCCGCAAAGAAGAAGATTCCCGGCGCTTTGACTCGATTGGCGGATGGTTCCTTGGTGAACATTTATCGTGATACTCTATCTGCTTATCAATGGGGGGAGAGTGAAAGAACGGATCGCAAAGGAGTGTTGAATAAGGAAGATGAACTGAAACCGCTATGGTCGATTCCCAAAGTGCGGGAGTCGCGGGTATTGATCACTGCTGGTGATACGGTGGTCGGTGGAGGTGGCACCAAGGCGATCTCGGGAGTGGACAGCAAAACACAAAAAAGGCTCTGGCGTCACTATGTGGATGGAGTGGTTTATGGCTTGGCTGCGGCGGACGGGAAGTTGTGGGTCAGTACGGATCAGGGAACGGTATATTGTTTTGGTGAAAAAGGGACGGCTGAAGCGACGGTCGTAAGTGCGGAACCGGAGCCCTACCCGTCCGATCCGGCTATCGTTAAAGCGGCCGAAGAGATTATTCGTAAATCGGGAGTGACCAGGGGCTATTGTCTGGATTTGGGTAGTGACGATGGTGCATTGGCTTATGAGATCAGCAAACGAAGCGATTTGTATATTTGTGGTATTGAGAGCGACCCTGAAAAAGTGGCTCTATCGCGCAAAAAACTCGCTGCCGCTGGAGTCTACGGGGCTCGTGTGGTGATTCATCAGGGGGATTTGGATAAAACTTTGTATCCGAAATATTTTGCCGACCTGCTGGTCTCTTCGCGAGCGTTGAAAGAGGGTGCAGGTTTTCTCAATGCAAAAGAAAGCTTTCGATTGCAACGTCCTTATGGTGGGCTTGCTGTGCTAGGGAAAGCAGGGCAGCTAAAAGTAAATAAACGCGGAGCTCTGAAGGGGGCGGGGGAGTGGACCCACCAATATTCGAATGCCGCTAATACCGGAGCGTCGAAGGACGAAGTGATCAAAGGGCCGCTGAGCATGTTGTGGTTCAGGGATGTGGACCTTGAAATGCCCAGCCGTCACGGGCGTGGACCGGCACCCTTGTTTTATGAGGGGCGTTTGATTGTCGAAGGCATTGATGAACTGCGAGCGGTTAGTGCTTACAATGGCCAGGTGTTGTGGTCGTATTCGTTGCCAAAAATACTCAGTGCTTTTGACGCCGAGCATCTGATGGGGACTTCGGGGACTGGCAGTAATTTTTGTATCAGTGATGGCAGTGTGTATCTGCGCAAGGTAGATCATTGTCTGCGCATTGATGTGGCGACGGGTGAGAAGGTGGATGAGTTTATTGCACCCAAGGCAAGCGAAGTGGGTGAGGAGAGAGACAAGGGTTCGTCTGTAGAGGAGATTTGGGCACACATTGCCTGCGAAGACGGAGTGCTGTTTGGATCGGTGGCTAACACTGAGTTCGTGGTGGGCTTTCGGTATGGCAAGTCGGATATGCAAACCCAGTTCACACAGTCCAAACGTTTGTTCGCTATGGATGCAAAAAGTGGCGAGCTCAAGTGGCAGTTTGAATCGAGAAATTTGATCAAGCATAATACCATCGCCATCGGTGATGGCCGGGTGTATTTCATCGATCGCCCTGCTTCGGAAAAGGATGAAATGGATAAACGACGTGGAGCTAAATCTATACTTGCTCATGCAACAGGGATTCTTTATTGTCTTGACGCCCAGAGCGGCAAGGTGATTTGGAAATCGAACGACAGTATATGGGGCACGGTGTTGGCGCTGAGTGTCGAACATGACGCGCTAGTGATGGCTTATCAGCCTGGCGATTTCAGGTTGCCGACTGAATTGGGGGATCAAATTGAAGTGTATCAGGCCTCTACGGGGAAAAAAATGTGGAGCGCCAAAGGGCTGAAATACAAAACCCGGCCGATGATCATCGGCTCAAAACTCTATGTACAAGGTGGAGCTTGGGATCTGGTGTCTGGTATCGAACAGCCTTTTGACTTCAAACGTTCTTATGGCTGCGGTCAACTGACCGGTTCACCGAATATGATGTTGTTTCGTTCTGGAACCCTAGGGTATTATGATCTCACCGGCTCGTATGAATTGTCGAGCTATGGCGGAATCCGTCCCGGGTGTTGGATCAATGCCATACCTGCGGGAGGGCTGGTGTTGATGCCGGATGCCACGGCGAGATGTTCGTGCAGTTATCTTAATCGTTCATGGATTGCTCTTCAGGGAGAAGAGGAATAAGACTCATATCTAAACAAATCTCTCTTTGGAAATCGCTGTTGTTTGATCAGAGAAGCGGTTTGCGCCTTGGGCGCCTTGCCGCTAGGTTCGCCGCCCTGAAGTGCGATGTCAGTATTGAGTAATCAGAAATCAGCAGCATGCCAGCGGAGGTTTATTCTTCGCTGGTGTTCGTTGGTGTCTTTGTGTGCGGCAGGTCTGGTATTTTTGGGGCAACAAAGTGTGTCGGCGGCAGATGAGTGGAAGCTCATACCTTACAGAGGGCTTAAATACGTGTCAGCGGCAAATGTGAAAAGTTTCTATCGTTTTACTGCCATTGAAGAGAAAGGCAAAAAGTTGATTTTTAAGAGTCCGAATCTAGTGATGGAGTGGGAAATTAATTCACAGGCCATTTTCATTAATAAAGTGAAGTTTGTATTGAGTTTCCCAGTTATTAAACCAACCCATCGTTCGATTGTGTCGGTGGTGGATTTGGCAAAATTGATAGATCCTGTATTGCGTCCGAGTTACATTCAGCATACCAGTAAGTTCGATACCGTAGTGATTGACGCTGGTCATGGCGCGCATGATTCCGGTGCGGTGGGATTGTTGGGTTATGAAAAAAATTATTGCCTTGATACGGCTTTAAGATTGGAAAAAGCATTGAAGAAACGTGGTTTTAAGACCCACATGACCCGCCGGACGGATCGTTTTTTGACATTAAGTCAACGGGTGCAAGTGGCGAATTCGATTAAAAATTCTATTTTTATCAGCGTGCATTATAACTCGTCGGACAATCGTCTGGCCAATGGAATCGAGACTTATGCGCTGGCGCCTCAGGGGACGGTTTCTACCAATGGGGGCAGGGCTTCGGGTTTCAGGAAGGGGAATAATCGTGATGGAGAAAATATAGCCCTCGCGACTGCGGTGCATGCCATGGCGATGCATCGGATGGGAGTTGAAGATAGGGGCGTCAAACGGGCGAGGTTTAATGTTCTGACAGGAATTAATAAGCCTGCGATATTATTTGAAGGAGGCTTTGTGACCCATTCCGGAGATGCGCAGCGAATCAACGGTGTTGAGTATCGCGAGAAACTAGCGAACACAATTGCCGACGCAATAGTCGGCTTCCGTAAGGCGGTGGGAGGAAAGAAGCGGTAAGCTGGATGAAAATGGAGGTAGCGGATTAAAATATGAGTGGGGACTGACTCCACTCATATTTTATGCTTGTGTTGTTGGGAGGGGGTTGATAGGGTGGTTTTTATGAGAAAGACGCGGGGATTTTTGTTGGGTGAGGCGGGGCAGACGAATTATTATCATGTG
>JASFYY010000051.1:0-26971 GCA_045046875.1 Verrucomicrobiota bacterium
GAAGGCAATAAGATTACTGAACACCTTAACTTCCCTTTTTGTGATGTGTTTGTTCGAGTCAATGGCGATCTGCGACTGCTAGCAGTCACAGCCTCTGCTGTTATTCCGGAAAGTAATTAAACTTATTTTTCATTTATGACTAACAAACAAAAATCAGGAACTGATGTTAGCGAAGACCTAAAAAATAAACTGATCTCTATTTCATACGCTACCGTTCCTATTCAATCCGATCAACAAACACAGCAAGAAACTAATCGAATTTTCGCTGAAAATGTTAAACAATATTTGGCTCCAGAATATCAATACGATCTGAATGGGTATATCCTGAACCGAGAGCAATATATCGAAAAATTCTGTAGTGCTATTTTTACCGAGGTTCGATTCTACGATCAGCAGTTCACTCGCCTCGGCAATACCATCATCATGCAAGGTTTAGGTGACTTCACCTGCGTTTATGCGGGCGAAAAAACAGAGCGCCCTAAAGATGTTTTTTACGATATATTTACCAAAATCGACGATCAATGGGTCATGCTACTCACTTACTCTTACACTCAGCCAAACTGGAAAATCACTGCACCAAAAGAAACTCTAAATTAAGCACCAATCCTCTACCCACCTTTACTATGAATAACTCTCCTAAAACAGACGCCCTCGTCATCGGTGCTGGACCGACCGGTCTAGCTATGGCAACCGACCTGCTCCGCCACGGACTAAAAATTCGCATCATTGACCTTGCTGACAAAGCTTCAAATCTCTCCAAGGCGACCACCATCATGCCGCGAACACTCGAAGAATTCCAACTTCGCGGGCTACACGAACGCACCATTGGATTAGGCAAAATCATGCGCGGCTTCAGTGCTTTTTACCACGGCCAGATCATCTTCAAAGCCGACTACGACCGCATCAGCAGTGACTTCAATTACCTAGTCAATATCCCCCAGTGCGATGTCGAGTTGGTATTGCGCGAGGAACTCGAACGCTTGGGCGGAAACATCGAATGGGGAGTCACACTCACCGATTTCAAAGACCACGGAGATCGCGTCGAAGCCAAATTGACCCATGCTGACGGCAAAATGGAGGAGCTGGAAGTTCCATGGTTACTGGGTTGTGACGGCGCCCACAGTGTGGTGCGCAAAGAACTGGGGCTCGAATTTCATGGCAAAGCCTACAAAGACACCTGGCTGCTCGCCGATTTGAACGTCGACTGGAAATTCACCGCGGAATCCAGCTACAGTTTTTTCTCCGAAGACGGCGTACTGGCCATCTTCCCCATGCCCAAAGGGCGTCACCGCATTTATATCCTGCAAACGCTCAAACACCAACTGGGTCGTGACCCGACCTTCAACGACATCGTAGATGCCGTTGAGCGCATCGCACCAGGTTTATGCAAACTGAGCAAACCTGACTGGATGGCCGAGTTCAAATGCCATCACCGCAAAGTGAAAAACTACCGTAAAAAAAACGGGCGTGTTTTCATCGGCGGCGACGCCGCCCACATCCACAGTCCGGAAACAGGACTAGGATTGAACACCGGCATACAGGATTCCTTTAATCTGGCATGGAAGCTTGCCAGTGTCCATCAAGACAAAGCCCCCTTCAGCCTACTGGACACCTATGACCTCGAACGCAGTGATGTCGGCAAACAGGTTGTCAAACTCTCGGACGTCACCCACAAAATGACCGCTCAGTTCAGTGCCGTGGGCAGCATGATCCGCTCTAGGATGTGGCGTATTTTCAGCCACCACATCCATCTGCACTACGAAAAATTTGAGGACGGATTACAGCTCCGCGTCCTTTACAAAGCTAATCATTTTGTAGAAAATCACGGCAAAGTGGATCATTTTCGACGCGAGGAACTGCCTAAAATGATCGCCGGAGCTCGCTGCTTGGAGGCTAAGTTGCTTCCGCCTGATGCGAAGACTGATAAAAAGCAGTTCATCCGCCTTTATGACCATCTCGATCCCAAGTGTCATCAATTGATGTTCATGGCAGGCCCGGATAACTCAAAAAAAACTCTCGCTTGCATCCGTGAGCTGATCGCTTTAACCGACCCGATCCGGGATCAAGTCAAAGTTCTCATTGTATTAGCAAGACAAGACATGGACGGTTACGAAGATATTCAAGCCACCGTCCTGCTCGATCCCACCCATCATTTTCACCACCACTACGGCGCGGAAACGGGTGCTCTTTTTGTGGTCAGACCGGATTCCTACATCGGATTTTCTTCACGCCCCATTGAGTCCAAAAAGGTCAGTAAATACTTAAAAAGTCTGTTCACCGATCTGTGATAACCATCCGAACTAGACTCCTCAAAACATGAGTTCCTCCCCGCCGAGGGACTCTTTTTTTACACCACAGCAGCCTTCCACCCTTATGAAAGCAAAACGCGCCAAACACCTGCTTATCGCCGCCATTCTGAGTATCACCCTCTCCCTAGCCTCGCCTTGCGCACATGCGGATGACGACTCGCAAACAACCAATTTTAAAACCACCTCCGAGTTGTATTCCGAGCTTATCGAAGGGGCTCAGACAAACGAGGCCATGCTCACCCTGTTTCTGAACCAAATGCCCAAAGGCGGCGATCTTCATCACCATTATTCAGGAACAATCTACGCCGAAACCTATCTCGATTGGGTCAAAGAAAAAAAATGGTTCATTGATCCTGACACGCTACAGATCATAAAACAAGCTGCGGACAAACAACTTACTAATAAAACATTATTAACCGTCGATCAGCTACGGGCAGACAACATACTTTACCGAAAATTACTAACCTTGTGGTCTGATAAGGATTTCTGGAATCACAACCACCTTCAGTTTCCGCCCGACAAAAATTTCTTCTCCACCTTCTCTTATTTCAGCCCGATCATGGACGAATACACCGATCTCGGGCTACAAATCATCAAAACCCGGGCGATAGCAGAAAATGTGTCCTACGTCGAAACCATGCTGACCGAGATGGGTGTTTATCAACAATACTTGGATCAAAAAAAACACCTCGCCTACAATCAGTCACTGCGCAAAGCCAAATCTCAAAGTGAAGTTAATGCCATTCTCGGTCAATTAAAAAAACAACTGCTCGCAGCGGAAGGTTTCACCCAGGCCATCGATCAATACCTCTCGAATCTGGAAAAATACCACCGCGAGATTGATGACGGCCAATTCACTATGAGATATCAAAGCTACGCCCTGCGAGTGATTGATCCCTTACCCGTATTTAAGGATTTGTTAGCAGGGTTCATAGCTGCCAAACAATCCGAGCTGGTTGTCGGGGTCAACATCCTGGGGCCGGAAAACAATCAAATTGCTTTGTCCGATTACACTCTGCACATGCAAATGTTCAGCTTCCTTTCAGCCGAATATCCAAATGTAAAAAAGTCCATCCACGCAGGAGAATTGACTCTAGGCATGGTGCGTCCGAAAAATTTAAAATTCCATATCCAATCAGCCCGCGAGATCGCTGGTGCTCACCGGATTGGTCATGGCATTGATCTGATGTATGAAAACGATGCTCCCGCACTGTTAAAGAATCTGAAAAAAAACGCAGCAATCGAAATCAACTTGAGCAGTAATCAATTTATTCTCGGAGTAAAAGACCAACGGCACCCCTACCTGATATATTCCAAATACAAAGTCCCCATGGTGATATCCAGTGACGACTCAGGTGTGTCCAGAAACAACCTCAGCAATGAATACTTGCTACTGGCAAGCAGATACCGCCCCAGTTATTCTCAAATCAAAATTTATGTTTACAACAGCATCGAATATTCGTTTTTGGCAGACAAAAACAAGGTCCTCTTAAAAGCACAACTCGATACACGCTTTACTGACTTTGAGAAAAAAATGACAAAGCTGCAGCAATTAAAAAAACCCTAATCATTTTGCCTCCCTCACAATCGCTCGGCTAACTCCGCAAGCTTGTCAGAATCAAACTTAGCGATCAAAGCCTTCACCTCCGTGATTTCAGCACTATCTGCCGGGTAATCTTTGAGCGCACCTTTCAATGAGAAAAAATCTCCGGAATCACAAGCTTCACGAATCACCACCGCCAGACTTTGCCTTTGCTCCTTACTGAGAGCTTCCACCTGCTGCGGAATCACGTCTGATTCATCACTAGCCGAGGAAGATGCAATGATGCTGTCGAGTGATTTGATCACCACCTGCAACTGGGAAGCAAACACCTCCACCGCAATTTCCGTGACTTGTTGATCGAGCTCACCACCCTCTTCCGCTTTTTTTGCGATTGCCTCAAGCTCGCGCGCACCTTCATACAAATCCATCGCACCTATATTGCCGACCACCCCCTTGATCGAATGAGCCTCACGGTGGGCGGTTTCGTAATCTTCTTTTCCGAATAATTCAGTCAACTGTTTATCCGCATCGCGGTAGCTCTCGGCAAAACTCTCGGCGATGCGAATGAACAAGTCTTCACTGCCGCCCAAACGAGCCAAAGCCGTTTTGATATCGAATCCGGGCAAACTGTCAGGCAAACCCTCCTGCACTTCTGGTTCAAGCGCTGGTTTGACTTCACCTTCCTTTTTCTCTTCGGTCGGATCGGACTTCACCTCTACCTCTGGTGTCGTTTGCTCTTTCGCGCTCAAATCCACCCATTGCAACAGTGTGTTAAACAATTTTTCCGGGTCGATTGGTTTGCTAATGTAATCGTTCATGCCTGCGTCAATGCACTTTTCACGATCCCCCTCCATCGCATTAGCAGTCATCGCGATAATCGGCAAATCCGCAAATTTAGGATTCTGACGAATCACCCCACTCGCTTGATAACCATCCATTCTGGGCATCTGCATATCCATCAGCACGGCATCGTAAGATTTCTTTTTCACCGCCTCCACCGCTTCCTCACCATTATTGGCAATCTCCACCACAATCTCCGCTTCAGCGAGGATTTGCGTGGCCACTTGCTGATTGATCTCATTATCTTCTGCCAGTAAAATCAACGCCCCGTGCAAAGGTGTCAGATCCGACTTACTATCCATCTTCACATCCTTTCGCCGCTGCCCAGCTCCAATCTTACCCTGCACCGCATCCAGAATCGAATTAAACATCACCGAAGGATTCACCGGCTTGGTCAAAAAATTACTCAATTCCACTCCTTTAGCCTCATTGGCAACCTGCTCCCTGCCGTAAGCAGTAACCATGATCATGGTCGGAATTTTAGATATCTTGTCATCCGCACGAATAGCCTTTGCCGTCTGCACCCCGTTCATCCCCCCCATCTTCCAATCAAGCACCACCAATTCATAAGGTCGCCCCGCCGCACTCGCTCGCTCGATCTCTTCAAGAGCGTCCTCTCCCGAAGGAGCGAGGTGAACATCCATACCAAAGGACGAGATCATCTCCTTTAATATTTCCCGAGAAGTCTCACTATCATCAACCACCAAAACCGGCACCTGACGCAACATTTCCTCATGACCAAAATTATGCTGGCGACCACCTTCTTGAATTCCAAAAACAGAGGTGAAGAAAAAAGTGCTGCCCACCCCGGGCTCACTGTCCACTCCAATCTCTCCTCCCATTTTTTCCACCAAACCCTTACAAATAGCCAAACCCAAACCCGTGCCCCCATATTTCCGTGTAGTCGAAGCATCCGCCTGGGCAAAAGATTGAAACAATCGTGCCCGGGCTTCTTCCGTCAAACCGATACCCGAGTCCTGCATCGAAAATCTCACGGTTACCTTCTTACCATCACTTTCAAGCGTATGCGCGCGAACCACCACCTCCCCGTCTTCAGTGAACTTCACTGCATTGTTAGCCAGATTAACCAAAATCTGCCCCAGACGCAAAGGGTCTCCTATCAAATCATGGGGAATCGTCGGATCCAAGTGAGTCAACAGCTCTATACCTTTTTCTTCGGCTTTCAAACCCACTAAATTACTCACATTATCCAGAACGTCCTCAAGATTAAATTCCGTTGCCTCCACTTCCAATTTGCCGGCTTCAATCTTGGAAAAGTCGAGGATGTCATTAATAATACCAAGTAAAGACTCCGCCGAACCATGCACTTTTTCGACATAGTCTCGTTGTCGATCATCTAATTCTGTCTTCAAGGTCAAATAGGACATACCGATGATCGCGTTCATCGGCGTCCGTATTTCATGACTCATGTTTGCTAAAAATTCACTCTTAGCCGAGTTGGCATCATCCGCCTGCTCTTTGGCCACTGCCAGATCCTTCTCCGCTTTCTCCCGCATTCCCGACATATTGTTCAAAGAATGAACCAGCTCATCATTTTCACTGCGAGGTTCAAGACGTTTGCTGAAATCTCCTTGAGCAATCGCTATGCAAACATTAGTGATCTCACGATAGGAAGCCACCAGACGATTAAAGCTTTTACCCAGCTGTCCTGTTTCATCACCAGAGTTCACATCTATATCAATATCTCCCTTGATATCCCCCTCTGCCAAATGATTAGCCGCATACACCGCCTTACGAATACGAGAGGACGTCTGGTAGGATATCCACCAGGAAAGTCCGGTGACCACCAACAGGGTGCCCACCACAAACAACAAAATCATCTTGGTCTGCGAGCGCAACACTCCCAGGATATTATCTTCAGATTCTCTCGTGATGACCAACCATTCACCGGTAGGGATCAAGGCTGAAGCGTAATAACATTGAAATCCATCAATCGGATCCATCCCGGAAATCAAGCTCTGCTCATTCCGGTTTTCATAAAACCCAAAAAACAAATCCTTATAAGGGGTGTCCATCAAAGCCTTCGTGCGTAAGGCAAATTCCTGTTTATCCGACTCGGACATCTCAGTTGTGGACGCCACAAATTTCCCCGAACGACTGAGCAAAAATACATCCACATCCTCTTGTTCTTTGATCGATTCTAAAAAAGAAAAAATATCACTCAGCGCACGATCCACCCCCGCTATACCTTTGAACTGCCCATCAATCACAATGGGATAAGTCTGCTCGACAATCATTTTCCCCTCATAGATATAAGGTTCAGTCACCATGGGTATTGCTTTACCTTTTTCCTCGAACAACTCCTTGCAACCATTGTAATAAAGACTGGTTTCCATCTTAACCAGCGGTTCCAACTTTAACTTTTTATTGTTTTCGTGACCTCGAAACCAATAGGGAATGTAACGCCCCGCAGCACTGAACGCTTTACCAATTGCTTTGGCTTTATCCGAGTCCACATAAGCAGCATCCTCGCCATCCGCCCCAGGTTCATAACCAAAATAAACTCCGGTCAGGTCAGGAGAATTTTCAAGCACCAAACGCGCATACTCGCTGGATTCCTCACGCTTGCCAAACATACCGCTTACTTGCGACCAAGCCATCACCTGAGCTGTCAAAACCGCTCGAGTATTACCCCTTTCAATCTCTGCCGCCACCTCACTGGTCAGCTTCTTCAACGAAATCTCACTGTGATGACGAACCGAACGAAACATCGTCCAAGTCGTAAACAATACAATCGCCGTCAAAATGGCTCCGGCCGGAATCACTCCAAACAACAGCATTCTACCGCTCAAAGAATTGAACAGATTAAAAGAAATCTTTTTACTCATAATTGCGCCTAAGGCTTGGCTGTAAACTCAAATTCTTGATCCACTTGATCCACTTGATCCTGCAAAACTTAATGAATACTAGCAATCGCCGCCCTCAACCGTTCCAGAATATCACGTCGGTCCTCCTCATTGATTCCGGCAGGATCCAGTGAAATCGAAAAGCCACTGCGCGATTCTTCAATCCGCAGGTCCTCCGTCAGAATCGAACGCGGCCCCACCACCTGGTACACTGGGACAGGGTGTTCGAACCCTTTGGCGTGAATCGGATCCTTTGCTTTGCACTCGATCTTGTCCCTCACCAAAACATGGGTTTCTTCAGCAATCATGATACAACCCGGAGCCGCGTTGCTCTCCAGGCGGCTGGCCAGATTCACTTGATTGCCCACAATCGTATAGTCCATTCGAGCTTCACTACCAAAATTCCCCACCGTGCAGTAGCCCGTAGTGATCCCCATTCTCACAAAAAAATCACTCACAATGCCCTGCCTCACCCAGTCCGCTTTCAATTCATCGATCGCCATCTGCATGTCCAAGGCCATTTCCACACAGGATAAAGCATCCTTCTTGATACCTTGAGTTTCCGGGTCGCCAAAAAACACCAACACCGCATCACCGATAAATTTATCAACCGTTCCCGAGTGTTTCAAAGCAATCCTTGCCATGCGGTCAAGGTAGCTGTTCAACAACAAAGTAAGATCTTCCGGCTCCAGAGTATCGGTCATGGAAGTGAAGCCGACGATGTCTGAAAAGAAAACCGTCAACTGCTTGCGGCTGGAGCCAATACTGGCATCTTGATCCCCTTCAAAAATCGACTTTTTGATCTGAGGTGACACATAACGCGACAGCTTATCCGAAAAAACCTCGATACGATCACGCGCTTCCTTCAAGGCCATTTGTGTTTTCACCCGTGCCCGCACAATACCCGGGCTCAAAGGTTTGGTAATAAAATCGACCGCCCCCAATTCAAAGCCCTTGGTTTCGTCATCCACATCATTCATGGCTGTAACAAAAATAACCGGTATCTCACGGGTATTTTCATCCTCCTTCAAACGCCGACACACCTCGTAACCATCCATCTCCGGCATCAATACATCCAAAAGAATAATATCTGGAGAATTTTCCTTCGCCGCCAGTTCCAAAGCCTTCTGACCATTCAGAGCCACCACAATTTGATATTCCCCGTTCAACAGTTCTGCAAGGATATCAATATTCTCCGGTTTATCATCAACAAGGAGAATACGGGGCTTTTCGACGGGATCACTCATACTTATGCGTTTTTAGATTACGGGTTGCGGCACAAAACTACCTTTCTACAGCCTAATACAGGGTTCAAGCGCTACTTTACCCCGACAAACCCCATTTCCACGAGAACGAAGATGGAAAAAACGTAGAGCAGAACTCCCGATTCTGCCCTCTCCCCGTAATGCAGAACTCCGACACTGCTCCCCTCACGCAATGATATCATGCACCACATTGCCCTCCAGATCCGTCAGCCGATAATCCCGTCCGGAGTACCGGTAAGTCAACGCCTCGTGATCAAAACCCAGTAAATGCATGATCGTCGCGTGAAGATCGTGCACATGCACCGGGTTCTCCTCAGCCTTGAACCCAAACTCATCCGTCGCGCCATAAGCGAATCCACCCTTCACTCCACCGCCCGCCAACCACATTGAAAATCCATGGTGATTGTGATCGCGCCCCAACTTCGTATCAGCAGCATTTGCCCCCGGTGTTGGCAACTCCACCGTCGGGGTGCGGCCAAACTCCCCGCCCCAGATCACCAAAGTATCCTCCAACAAACCTCGTTGTTTCAAATCTTTCAGCAAGGTCCCGATCGCCTGATCACAATCCTGTGCCAGTTTTCCATGTGCCTCCTTGATCTTGCTGTGACTGTCCCAGGGTTGCCCCGCGCCGTGCCACACCTGGACAAAACGAACCCCACGTTCGACCAAGCGTCGGGCGATCAACATCTGCCGCCCCTGCAAACCCTCGCCATAAGCCTCGCGGATATGCTTCGGTTCCTTGGTCACATCAAAAGCATCGCTCGCTTCCATCTGCATACGGTAAGCCAATTCATAACTCTGGATCCTCGCTTCCAACTTGCTGTCACGAGGACGCGCCTCGGAAAAACTCCGGTTCAGGGACTGAACCAAATCCAATTGTTGCCGCTGAAACTCGCTCGGATTTTTTTTGTTTTCAATATTGGCGATCAACTTGTCGATCGCCGTGTATTTGGTATCAATGTGAGTCCCTTGGAAAGCCCCAGGCAAAAAACCCGAACGCCAGTTCTGGGTCTCCATGATCGGAACCCCGCCAGGGCAGAGCGAAACAAAACCCGGCAGGTTTTCATTCTCCGTTCCCAGACCATAATTGATCCACGCTCCCATGCTCGGCGTTGGTTGACGAGCAAAACCCGTATTCATCAACATCAAGGACGGCTCGTGGTTCGGCACGTTGGCATGCATCGATCGAATCACACACAAGTCGTCCGCCGAGTGCGCCACATTGGGAAACAAACTGCTGATCTCCAAACCACTCTCACCATGTTTGCTGAACTCAAAGGGCGAACGCATCGCGGTACCGGTCTTGCGCTCGGTTTTCAACTGATTGCCCGGCAAGGTCTTGCCATGGTACTTACTCAGCATCGGCTTGTGATCAAAGGTATCCACCTGCGACGGCCCGCCATTGGCAAAAATGTGAATCACCCGCTTGGCTTTTTGATCAAAATGCGGAGCCTTCGGGATCAACGGATTCAAAGAGCTCGAGGCTGCCTGCGCGCCTTGTTTGCCCATGATTCCGGCCAAAGCCACCGACCCCATTCCCATGCCGCAACGTCGCAGCAGTTCCCGACGGGACAAGGCATCCCATGATTGTTCTCTGTGGCGGTCGTATTTCATCAATCTACAAACATAAATTCATTGGTGCACAATAAAGCTTGTGCCAGATTTTCAAGTGGAGTCGCGATCCGACCCGGGCCGCCAAACTCATCCGCATAAGCCCACTTTTTACGCCCTTCCTGCCGGACATCCAGATTCCAGGTGAACGAATCCGAATTGCTGCCCTGTTGGCAATCCACCACAAAATCCAAAGTCTCTCCCTTTTTCATCTGCACCTCATTCAACAAAAATTCCTTTTTATCCTTACCCTTGATTTCAAGTTCGCGGATCAGCCCCAGACGTGAATGCACCACCTGCAGACGAACCCCATCCCCCTGTTCCGAGCGGCGTTGCAAATGCCCGCTCACGCTCACCCCGACCCCGTCGGGAGCCTGCCACCGGGCCACCAAGCCATGTTTGACATCATTGGACGGATGCCCGCCACCTTGATAAGCATGCAAATAACCAAAACCCTTCTCCTTATCCGGCATCACAGCCGTGGGTTGCCAGCGCTTGCTCTTACTGTCCCAACTTGGAAAAGCATTAAAATGCACCCGCTTGTCCTTACCTTCATAATAACCCTCCCCATACTGCCATGCCGTCGAGGTCTGTTGGTTGTCACGCGACACCGCCAACAATTGCTGCCCCTGCAAAAAACGAACGGCTTGCTGCAACTCGCCCGACGAAGGGTGACGGCCAAGCACCTTGCGATACAAGGTTTCCACCAGGCTGTTTTCATCCTTGGCCGCCCCAGCCAGCGCCGACTTCGCCACGTGGGCTGCCTGCTCCATCACAAAGGGACTGTTCAGCATAAACAGGGTCTGCGTAGGAATGGTGGTATAAGGACGTTTGGCGGTATGCTTCTGAGGACTGGCAAAATCAAAAGTCCCAAAAACGGGGTCGAGATTCTGCCTATCAATGTAAGCATAGAGCGCGCGACGCCGGGTGAACGGTTGTGCGGTCATCTTCACCGAACGACCAAACATCGTCCCGTCCAGACGCCCTGCCGCCATCAACGCGGCATCACGCATGGGCTCAAACTCTAGGCGCTGACGATTCATCCGCCATAACAAACGGTTCTCCGGATCACGCGCTAAAAACTCCGCCCCCCTGGCATTGACGCTGCCTTGTTTGTAACTCGCTGAATTCAAAATCAACTGGTGCAGTTTTTTTAATGACCAGCCATTGTCGACAAACCAAACCGCCAACCAGTCGAGCAATTCAGGGTGGGTGGGTTTTTCTCCCTGCAAACCAAAATCACTCGGTGTCCTCACCAGTCCATGACCAAAGTGATGCTGCCAAACACGGTTCACCATCGTTCGTGCCGTCAGTGGATTATTCACATCGACAATCGCCTGCGCCATCTCCAAGCGACCGCTGCCCTGTTTGAATTCCGGCGGGTTCTCACCGACCACCAGTTGCAAAAAATGGCGCTTCACCACCTTGCCCGGCCGACTGCGCGAACCACGAATCAATATCCGTCCTGTGGCTAGTTTTTTCTTATCCTGCAAAATCAAAGCCCGATCCGCCTCCATCCCCGCATCGGCGACAAATTTATCAAACACCCCCTGCAAGGTACGCAACTTGCGTCGATCCACTCGATCCAACTTGTTAACCAATTGTATCCGGCGGTTGGCGATGTTGGGGAATTTTTTAGCCACTTCAGCCAGCTTGGGTTCCAGGAAATCATCCAGCACTTTCTGTTTTTCCGCCAGTTTCACCTCATACGCCCGATAGGCAGCGGAATCTTCAGGCTCGCCTATCACCGGTGCTTCACTCGGCTCCTCGGAATTGTAAAATACGTTCGCCAGCGAATAATAATCCTCGGTCGGGATCGGGTCGAACTTGTGATCATGACAGCGCGAGCAACTCACCGTCAAAGCCATCGTTCCGCGAAAAGTCACATCCAGACGATCATCAATATCATCATCGGTCGATGAGCGCCGGCCCAAAGTCAAAAAACCCATCGCCGCCAAATCACTTTTATCTTGTTTGTCCCTGGTCAAATAATCAGCCGCCAACTGATACAACAAAAACTGATCATAAGGCAGGTCTTCATTCAAAGCGCGAATCACCCAATCTCGATAAGTATGAGAATAGATAAAACGCCTTTCACTGCCACCTCCGCGATAACCCTTGGTATCCGAATAACGCGCCACGTCCAACCAGTGCCGCCCCCAACGCTCTCCATACTGCGGCGACTGTAACAACTGATCGACCAGTTCCTGATAAGCTCGCGGCGAGGGATCTGCGACAAAGGTCTGCACCTCTTCGAAAGTCGGCGGCAAGCCGGTTAGATCAAAATACAAACGTCGGATCAGCGTAGGCCGACTGGCTTCATTCGCCAGATTCATTCCGGCCTTTTCCAAACTGGCCAGCACAAAAGAATCAATCCCGTTATTCACCCGCTTCACCGCTTTCACGGTCGGCAACGCAGCCCGCTTCACCGCTTGGAAAGACCAATGCTGGCTCGGATCCTCTTCCGAGCTTTGCTCCTCCGGCCAGGGCAAGCCCATCTTCACCCACTGTTCAAGATCGGCCACCGATTGCGCTGACAAGCGATCCCCTTTGCCTGGCATTTTTTCCACCTTGCCCACCCCCATTTTGCCCGCGTGTTTGACCGCAAACAGCAAAGCACTTTTTTCCGGCTGCCCCGGCACCACCACCTTACGATAATCCGTGCCGCGCAACACCCCCGCCCGCGAGTCCAGCTTCAATCCCGACTTCGCCCCATGCCCGCGATGACATTCATAACAACGCTCCGCCAACAAAGGCCTGATCTTTTTCTCAAAAAAGTCCAACTGCTGCGCCGAAAACTCCACCGCCGAGCCCGTCCCACCGCAAAACCACAGTCCAAGCCCCCCCAGTAAGGCAACAGCACGCCATCTCTTCACATTCAACTTTTTTCCCAAATCAATCACAGACATTTAGAACAAGCAAAGCCCCCAATGTTCAAACTGAATCCCAACCATCATCGCGCCATATCCGTCTCAGTTATCATTTTTCATTGAGAACTGATCAATTTTTAAATCCCATTCCCCATCCGCGCCCATTTCCCTACGAACAGTTTCCTCCGGCACACTCCTTGTCGTCGACTGAGCCAATCTCTTCCCCCCAACCTCAAATCCCGTTTCTTATCCGCGCCCATCCGCACCATCCGCGGTAAAAAATATTCCTCACCTTTCCTGACCTCCGAAGCCTTGGCAAAGGAGGTTCCCCATCTGCGCTCATCTGCGTAATCAGCGGTTAAAATCTTTCCGAATATTCAGCTAAGCGTCACTTCGCCGTATAATCAAAAACCATCACCTTCTCCAAATGCGGTTTGAGATTTTTCACAAAAGCCTGATGCGCCTCGCTCGGCAAATAAGCCTCCAGCCCCGCTTTATCCTTAAAAGTCACCAGAAAACTATGAGTAAAACCATCGTTGAGCTTCTCCACACTCTCATTATTGCCCCATTCGTAATCAATAATACTAGGGATCTCCGCCTTCAAAGCACCAAAAGCTTTAACAATTTCGTCAACTTTGGCACGGGATGTGCCTTCTTTAAAAGCGAAAAACACCACATGCCGGAAGTGTCCCACATGGCTGTTGCCGCCCTTTTGTTTGGCATCACTGCTATCGTCAGCTAAAGTCATCGTCGTTACACTTGAAAGGCCGGTAAAAACCACCGTTGCCCATAATACCAAATATTTATTCACACTCTTTTTCATAGAAAAACTTCTACGATTCACCATCAACTGTCCAATAAAAAATGAGCACTTCCTGGCAACACTTCCAAGACAACTACCTGCGCTACCCAAACCTCGGTTTCTCCATCGATCTCAGCCTCAGTGGTCTGGAGCAAAGCTACATCAAATCTCTAAGTCCCCAGATTGATAAAGCCTTCGATGACATGAAAAAACTCGAAGCGGGTGAGATTGCCAACCCCGATGAAGGACGCATGGTGGGTCACTACTGGTTACGCAATCCGCAACTCGCCCCCGATAAAGAGATCCAACAGCACATCAGTGACAACATTGCCGAAATCAAAGATTTTGCTCAAGCGATTCATTCCGGATCCATCCAGGCACCCAGCGGCCAGAATTTCCAACACGTGCTGCTAATCGGCATCGGCGGCTCCGCCCTCGGCCCGCAACTACTGGCGGGCGCCCTCGCTGCAGCTGACGCTCCACTCGCCATTCACTTTTTTGACAATACCGATCCCGACGGCATCGACCACACTCTCGCCTGCATCGGTGACGAACTCGACCGCACTCTGGTTTTGGTTATTTCCAAATCAGGCGGCACCGCTGAAACCCGCAATGGCATGCTGGAAGCCGCGCGAGTTTTTAAAGCCCACAAGCTAAGCTTCTCCAATCATGCCGTCGCCATCACCGGCGAAGATAGCAAACTCGATCAAAAAGCTGCATCGGAAAACTGGCTTAAACGTTTTCACATGGCCGACTGGACGGGTGGCCGCACATCCATCATGAGTGTCGTCGGTTTAGTGCCCGCAGCCTTAATCGGCATCGACATCGACGCCCTGCTCTCTGGAGCGGCCACCATGGACGAGCTCACTCGTCAGCCCTGCATCCAGCAGAACGCGGCCATGCTGCAAGCCCTCGCCTGGCATCAAGCAGGCAATGGCAAAGGTGAAAAAGATCTGGTCATCCTGCCCTACAAAGACGGCCTAGGTTTGTTTGGCAAATACCTGCAACAGCTCATCATGGAGTCACTGGGCAAAGCCGAAGACCTCGATGGCAAAATGGTGAACCAAGGCATTGCCGTATATGGCAACAAAGGCTCTACCGACCAACACGCTTACGTGCAACAGCTACGCGACGGAGTGAACAACTTCATCGCCACCTTGGTCGAAGTGCAGCAAAGCCGCAACAATGAAAGCGGCAAAACTTTTGAAGTCGAAACCGGCGTCACCAGTGCGGATTTTCTCGAGGGATTTCTGCGCGGCACCCGCGAAGCATTGAGCTCCAACCAACGCGCCGTCATCACCCTCAGCATCAAACAGCTCGACGCCTCCAACCTCGGCATGTTAATCGCCCTATTCGAGCGCAGCACCGGATTCTACGCCAGCCTGGTCAACGTCAACGCCTACCACCAACCAGGAGTAGAAGCGGGAAAAAAAGCGGCCGGAGAGTTCCTTGCCATACTGAAAAAAGTGCAGCAATGCTTGCAGCAACATGCCGGACAAAGCTTCACCGCAGAGCAACTCGCTCAGCAACTAGATGACAACAATGAAATCGAACCCCTCTACCACGCCTTGCAGCACCTCGCCAACAACGATGCCCACATCTACGGCGAACCCGGCAACACCCCCAACGACGACCAATTCACCCACAACCCCTGAAACCTGAATTCTAACTCCTGAATTCTAACTCCTGAATTCTTCCCCACCCATGCCTTCCGCCAACAGCAAAAACCATCTCAAAAAAGTCCGCGCTCACGCTGCCAAAGAGCTCGTGCCTTTGCGCAAAAAAGCGCGCACCAAAAAACAACTGTTGGCTCTCTACCGCCGTTTCATCAAAATTGAAAACCACCGCATCAAGCTCGCCCACAAAGCCGGTGGTGGGGGACTGGAAATCGGCCAACAGCGCTCGGTGCTGATCGATCTTGTACTCAATGACCTCTTCGATGCCACTGGCGAAAAGCGTTTCACCTCCACCCCGACTGACAAAAACAACTTCCCCATCGCCCTCGTAGCCACGGGAGGTTACGGCCGCGGAGCCCTGAACCCGGGCAGTGATATCGACCTACTTTTCCTACTGCCGGACAAAACCAAAAAAATACCTGATGAACTGGCTGACTTCATCGAGCAGATCCTGCTCATGCTCTATGATGTGGGGTTCAAAGTCGGACACGCCGTGCGCACCGCTAACGAAACCCTCAAATTCGCCAACGAAGATCACCACACCCGCACCGCCCTGCTCGACGCCCGTTTTGTCGCCGGCAACGAAACTCTCTACGATTCTTTTTATCAGGCTTTTGTCAAACAATGTGTGACAGGCCACCAGAATGCCTACCTCGCATCTCGTGCCGCCGATATTCGCAAGCGTTACAAAAAATACGAACGCACCGTTTACCTACAGGAGCCCAACGTAAAAGAAAGCTGTGGAGCCTTACGCGACTACCACAACATGCACTGGGTGCTGTTCATGAAAACCCAGTCCAAAAAACTCAAGGATCTGGTGAAAATGCGCGTGCTCACCCGCCCGGCCGTCAAGGAGGCTGAGGCCGCCTTCGAGTTCCTGATGAGGGTACGCAACTCGATGCATTACAACCAGCGCCGCCCCGGCGACAAACTCACCTTGCGCCTGCAAGGTGTCGTAGCCAAGGATCTCGGTTATCCCGAACGCACCATCCTACGCCGCATCGAATCCTTCATGCGGGATTATTACATCCACACCCGCAATCTTTACAATTACTGCACCACCGTCATGCAGATTTTCGAACTGGAGGTCGAAGATGAAGTAACCGCTCCTTCCAGACTGCTCGGTTTCCTCACCCGGCGACAAAAGAAAATCGAACGTTTCGACGGCTTCAACAGCAAGGGCGACGGCTTGCTCTACCCTGACCGCGACAGCATTTACAGCGAGGATCCCCACCGCATGATGCGCACCTTCGTGCATCTGCAAAAACGCCATCTGAAGCTCAGCCCCAAACTGCGCAAACTTTTCAAAACCCACTACAGCCTCATTGACCGCACCTTTCGCTACTCCAAAGCTAATCGCGAAACTTTCGAAGAGATCCTGATGCACCGCGGCGACGTGGCCCGGGTGCTGCGTGCGATGCACCGGGTGGGATTCCTTGGTCGTTACCTACCGGAATTCGGCGCACTGGACTGCCTGGTGCAGCATGAGTTTTTCCATCAGTACACCGCCGACGAACACACCCTTCGCTGCATCGAAGAAGCCGATGCCCTGGCCAGTTCGGATAACCCCAAAGCTGCTTTTTTCCAGGATCTCTTCCGTCATTTGGAAGACCCTTACATCCTCTATCTGGCTCTCATTTTACACGACACGGGTCGTGCAGCCAACGTGCGCCAACACGCTGACGCCTCGACCCTGCTGGCTTCCAAAGTTTGCAACCGTCTGCAAATCACCAGCAATCGCAGACGCCGCCTGCTGTTCCTAGTCGATCACCACCTCACCTTTTGGCGCACCGCCACCACCAAGAACATCGACGACCCCAGTGTGGTGGCCGAGTTTGCTTCGGTCATTCGTTACCCATCCTACCTGAAGGTGCTGTTCCTGTTCACCTACGTAGATTCCAAAGGCACCAACGCCGAGGGATGGAACGACTGGAAGGAATCCTTGATGATGCGCCTCTACCGCTCCACCTGCGCCTACTTCGACGACCAGGAAGCCTTCAGTGCCAAAGCTACCCGCTCCAGTGACGAACTGAAAAAACGCGTCGTCACAAAACTGCCTGACCGCTACAGCGAAGAAATCGACGCCCATTTCCGCACCATGCCTGAACGTTATTTCCGCTTCCGCGGATCAGATAGCGTCGTACGACATATCAAACACTTTCACCAGTTTTTCAAACGACTGGGCAAAGAGGGAGCCGATACCATCGCACCGATTATACAGTGGCAGGCCCGACCCGGCGAAGGTTACTCCCTGCTCGAAGTTTGCTGTTGGGATCGCCACTTGTTACTCGCCAAAGTTGCCGGAGCCCTGGCTTCAAGGAACATCAACATCCTCAGCGCAGACATCTACACCCGCACGGACAATCTGGTGATTGATATTTTTCGCGTCTGCACCACCGACTTCCAACCGATCACTTCCGCACGAGATATCAAAGCCGTGGAAAAACTGGTCGACGAGGAGTTTGATGTCAGCAAACCTTTCACCGACTTCCATACCCTGATCGAAAAGTTTCAAAAAAACTCACGTTACCGCAACGTCGAATCTGTTTTCGAATTGCCTCAGCGGGCTTTTGTTTCAAATGAACTCAGCAGCGACCACACCGTGCTGGAAATCCAGGTTCAGGACCGCATCGGTCTTCTCTACGATGTTTTCTCGGTGATTGGCAAACTGAAAATCGACATCGTTCATGCCCGCATCTCCACCCAACAAGGAGCCGCCATCGATACCTTTTACCTTGCCGATGAAGCCAGCGGAGGAAAAATCGAAGACCCCAAACGCCTCAAGAAAATTGGCAAAGTTATCAGAAAAACCTTAAATCTGAAAGACTAACAAGCAGCCAACTCACCAGTAAAACAAATTTCCATATTTGTTAACCCCACGCTCCCGTACCTAGACAAAAACGAAGTTCTCTCCTACACTGCCACCACAATGAAATGGCTAAAAAAACTCCTGAAAGTCACCGCCCTGCTGCTATTAATGGGCGCTGTTTCCATTGGCCTGATTTGGTGGTACGTCAGCCCTGATTTGGATCATGTCAAAAAGGTCATCTACAGCCAGCGCCACGGCCAGGACTTGAGCTACGACATCCTCCACCCCGCCAATAAAGATGACCGTAATCACCGCGCCATCATTCTCATCAACAGCGGCAGTTGGAAATCCGATCCCGGCGAGGATCGCAAACTTCTCGCCGCTCCTTTAATCCGCCACGGTTACTCCGTATTTGTGCTCTCCCACCTGTCACAACCTAAAGCCACCGTGATGGAGATCATCGAAGACATCAATCGAGCCGTCCGCCATATCCGCTACCATGCCAAGGACTACGGCATCGATGCCGCCCACATCGGCGTCACCGGCGGCAGTTCCGGCGGACACATATCCCTGATGCTCGCCACCCTCGGTGGCCCCGGCGCTAGTGACGCCCCCGATCCGATCGACCGGCAAAGCAGTGCGGTTCAAGCCGCCGCCGTTTTTTTTCCAGTCACCGACCTGCTCAACCTCGGCAAATCCACCGAGAATCCCGGGGACGGCGGGCCGCCCAAAAGTTACGTCAAAGCTTTTGGCCCCCGTTCCTTGGAACTGCCGATATGGAAAGTCACCGGACGCAGCATGTCTCCCATCTTCCACATCGACTCCAAGCTTCCTCCCATTCTCATTCACCATGGTGATGCCGACACCTTGGTACCACTCGACCAATCCCAGCGCTTTCAAATCGAAGCCGAAAAAGCAGGCAAACCCGTCAGTCTAGTGATCCGTCCCGGCAAAAAACACGGTTGGATCACCATGTTCATCGACATTATTCAGTTTACCAATTGGTTTGATGAAAATTTATGAAACGGCTTGCCCAAACGGGTAAGATTAAGGGTCGCGGCCCTAGTGCTTTGCATTCATTAACGGATCCAGGAATTTATACAATTCTACTGTCGCCGGATCATCCGGCACACCAAGATCATTGTTCAAGCTACTGTGATTGGAGTCCTTTTTGCCAAAAGCTCTCGCAGGAATCCCCGCTTCTTTCAATACCGAGGCAAAATGCCGCGCCTGGGTAGCTGTATTCGGATTGCCAGAAAAATACAACAACAGGAAAGGCGGAATTCCCTTGTCTTTTTTGACATGAGTAACCGGCGAAAAGTCCACATGCTTCACCGGGTCGTTACTGAATTTTTGACGGTGACCCGCAGTAGGCTGCGCCAATCCATACAAAGCCTGGCGCAGTTCGGCCGTCATGATGATCTTAGGAATATCATAGGTATCCCCATCCACCGGCACACAACCCTTGAGAACATCAAAGGGAACACCCTGCTCTTTCAATAAACGGTCATCGGTGCAGATAATCGCTGCCAACTGAGCCCCCGAAGAATGTCCTCCAACAAAAATTCGTGTCGGATCACCTCCGTATTGAGCGATGTTCTTGTGCGTCCAGGCAAAGGCCTTAGCGACATCACGAATCAAAACGTCCATCTCCACATCTGGCCATAGACGGTGATTGATCGATACAAAAACAAATCCTCTGTCAGTCAGCACCTTAGGTTTCAACGCAACCCTGGTCTTATCACCTGCCCGCCAACCTCCCCCATGAATCCAGAACATCACCGGCAGTTTTTCATCCGTCTTTTTTTCAGGGGTGTAAACATCGAGAATTTGGCGTTCATGACCATCCTTCACATAGGGAATATCGGATTCCAAATTCTGCGCCTGGGCGATAGACAGGAATAACACAAAAACGGCAAGGGCAGAGATACTTTGTTTCATGAGGGTAAGGGTTTGAAGAAAACTACAACATCACTCCCCTCTTGGCAAAGTGCAACTATGTCCCGCTCTAGAATCCACCTGCTCGCAACCAGGCCAAAACCAAACCCATCCGCAACCCTTACCTGGCTTCCAGCGTTTTGACCGCACCTTCAGCGACCTTGCGCAATGCGGCTCTGGCATTTTTATCAGCCATCACCACCCGGTAATCTGCCAAGGCCTCTTTTTCACGTCCCGCTTTGGTCAAAATTTCTGCCCTGACCATCCTCGATGATTGACTCCAAACACCTTTCAGTTTTTCAATGTCCACCCGGCCAATCGTCTGCAGAGCTTCATCGAGATCACCCTGACGCATCAAAATCCGCGCCGCGTTCTGCACCGAACGAAACTCTTCCGCCGCGCCGATTTGTTTCTTCGATTCAAAGTTCTGCCGGTAGGCCTCCAGAGCGGCCTTGTCGTCTTTCAAATTTGTTTCACGATTGCTTCCCATCGTCGCCAGAATACTGCTTCGAATGCGTCTATCCGGCGTGTATTGCAAAGCCATTTTCAAATCGCTTTCGGCTTTCTCCCCTGCCTTGGTGATGGCATAGGCTCTGCCCCGGGCAAAAGCCCCGGCTCCCCGCTGCCAGAAAGGCCACTCACCTATATCCTCACTGCCAAATTGCTCGACCAGGTCCTGCCACTTCCTCTGCGCCAGTAAATTTTCCATGCGCACGGTTTTAGCCACCGACTCAAGCGGGATCTGCCCCGCCAGTTGTTCCGCTCGTTCATATTCTTTGAGCCTTTGTGCAGCAAGCGCAGCAAATTGCAAAGCGTCAGACTTTTGAAAATCAGAAATCCCCTTGCCTGCTGCCATCGCCACATACGCCTCCATCGCCTCTTTTGATTTTCTGGCGCGCATCAGATCGGCAGCCGCCTTACCCGCAATCAAATAATCTGTCACCGAATCATCAGCTGGGAACTGATACGAAAGCCCGGCATAAAAGTGGGCAAACTTCATCTTCTCATGAAAGCCCTTTGTTCCCGTGGGCGAAAAAGCAGAATACTCTGAGCCACTCTCACGAATGCGCTGACGACACAGATTTATAAACCACGGCAGACTCTTGGTCGGCTTGCGACCTATCACCTGATGCAGTGGATCATTTTTATCCTGCGTCACCGGAATACGAATCTCTACGGTCCAATGATCATCGGCCACCTGGGTCGCCACTTCCGCCTGAGAACTCCAGTTGAACCAGTTGTTTCGGTTAGCCCCCCGATCGATATCGATCAGCGCCCCGGAGGGATTCACCGCAATCTGGTAATAACTGTGTGATTCGGTCTCGAGCAATATCTCCAACGCATCGCCATACCAGATCGCTTGGTCTCCATTTTTTGTGGTGGCCACATTGAGCTTTTCACCAGGGCGCTCTTCGCAACGAATCGCAAAATAGAGATTGTTACCTACCCAGGCCACCTTGATACTGGTGCCGTAAACCGGTTGGCGTGCCGTCTGCAGTTCACGAAAATTTCCCGTAGCAGCTAGCGAACATTTCTCCCACAAAAAATCGTCCAACTTACCATCAATCACTATTTCCCCACGCGGTTGGCTGACCAGTCGCAGTCTCGGAACCGGACCACGTTTCTGTGACAATTGCTTGCTCTTGTCACGCAAGCTGTTGAGAAAATTATCAATTAAAGCGATGCGTTGACCATAGATCGAATCTCCGGCCACCCCGTCTTTTGCCTTGGCAAAAAGCTCCAACGCCCTGCTGGCTTTATCCCCATCTGATTCCATCTCCCGCCAGTTGTCCTCGCAATAGGAGAAAAAGGCGCGCATGTCATCCCCGGCCGGACCATAAAATAACTGGCAATATTCATCGAACATCGCAAGCGCATCCTGCTCCTTGCCGCCCCAATACATACGTCCGGTGAAATAGAGCAGGAAGTGATTATAACCGATGGCGTTCTCTTTGAAGTCCATCGTGATCCAGATATCCTCGCCGCGTGAAGCACCTTTGGTTTCATTGATGCTCTCCCCCATCACTTTCGGGATGTAAGCCGGCAGATAAAAACCACGACCCGTGAAAGGATAATTTTCAAAAATCTCAATCGGCCGGTCGGTCAATTTTGCCCATCCCGCGCGAAGTTGGCGCAACTCCTCCCTGGATTCGGCAGTAGGGCGACGCCCTCCGACAATGATCACCTGCACGTTGGGCTCCAATTTTTTGATATTGTCCGGAGGGTTGGTGTAGATGCCATAAGCACAATTGGAAATGCGTTTATTCGGATGGGTTTTGCCCACCTCTTTCGCCACCCGGTTGACGAAATCCCAAACGTAGTTCGATGCCTTGCCGCGACTGCCCAGTTGCGGAGATTCCTTGCCCTCGCAAAGTTTGCACTGACAGATCGCCGAATAACCATCCGGCGGCATGATCGACACCACATCCATGTCAAAGTGATCGAGCTGGGTGCGGGCAAAAAGCACCGCTTCCTGCAGCAATTCTTCATTGGAATAACAAAGCTGGTTATTTCTCAAATTAGGGTCGATATGGCGTTTGCCCCCATAGAGAGCAAACCACTCCGGGTGATTCTTAAAAGTCGCCTCGTTATCGGTCATGCCATGCAAACCATGCGCCGCTTGGCGCCCGTAGGGTTGTCGCGTTCCCAAGCGGAATCCCCACATCATCGCATCACGACCATACAGCCCTGCGCGGAAATTAAGAATACGCATCGGGAAATCCGGGGTCACGATTTTATCCACCTGCGGCAGGCTGATACTTTTCATCTGCGGCAAAACCTCGCCAATGTCACCCGGCATATACCAGCGCACCCCCATATCACGCAGAAAACCATCCACTGCATTAAAAGAACCACGTTCGTCGTAAGTCCACATATTCACCTTGCCGTTTTTATCAAGCTTCTGCTCTTTGTCCGTGCCAAACAGTGAGCGCGAACCACTGTAGTGTTTGTGCAATTGCCCATGCATGTATCCCCACTGCTTGCCGGTGATTTTGTTCCAAGCCTGCTGCATTTTGCCACTGGCAATATCGTTATTACTACGCGGCCACGGTTCGATCGGGACAAAATTGCTGTCATCGCCGATGAACACCATCCACTGATCCCCCGAAACTATCCGGTAAGCCCCTTTCTCGAGGCCCTTGCTGGTGATGCCCAGTTGGTCGGTGTAAGGACTCTGCCCCACATAAAGTTTCACCGCCATCCCGCTACCAACCTCACTGACAATCTCCAATTTGGCTCCGGTGATTTTCTCAACGTAAGTTTGCAACTCCTGCGCCGCCAGATGAGTCGAACGCGGCGGGTCCTTGGCGATGACAATCTCCGCCTTGGCCTTGCCATTTTCGACGATGAAAGAATCTGCGGCTGCCAGCGGCAACAGTGACAAACAGAAGGTTAAAATAAGGATCCAGTAAGTTTTCATAATTCTATTTTTTCTTCAGGGCTTGCCAAACGCTGGCGCCCATGTGGTAACCGTCATAATCAGGAGTTTTGCGAGCATACCAGGCGGTCACAATTTTGCCATTTTTCAGTTGCACACTGGAAGGATAACCGCAATCAGCCTTGTCTTCGGCATCAGCGATGCGCAAAACCGGGCCCCAGGTCTTGCCTTCGTCCTGACTCAATTTCGCACAAACTCCTCGTCTGCCGTCTATCCTCACCCCATAAGTCAAAAGCAAACGCCCGTCCTTCAATCGACTCAAATGACCGTTGATCTCATTCGTCGCCGTGACACCCCGGGCTTCGCTCCAAGTCACTCCATTGTCCTCGCTGCGAATCAGATCCACTCCTCGATTCCTCGCTGCCGCCAGCCACTGCCCGCCCCCAAGTGGAAAGATATCCGTCTCGTTGTGCTGCGGGCCAATGATCGAAACCGCCTGCCAAGTCCGCCCATCATCATCGCTGCGGAAGTGCCACGAACGCCAGTTTTTGGTTCGGGTATTCACCGTCGGGTCCACATACTTGCCCTGATACGTGGACGTATGCAAAGCCCCATCCGCGCCCTGCCAAATGTCACCAAAAGGAATGTGATTGGTCCAGCCCTCTTCAACCGAGGGGAACTCCTCACGTTTTTCCCAAGTCCGGCCTCCATCTGCTGAACGCATGACCCACGGCCGCAGAATATCATCCCGAAACGCCGCCTGTTTGGGGCGTTGGGACTGTTTCACATTGCTCCACCCAGAGCACAATACAATGAGGTCCCCGTTTTTTGCCAACCCGGCAGCGTGATTCATACGGTTCGTATTAGGAGCGTGACGAGTGACCGTCGAGCGCTTTTCCCAAGTCAGCCCATCCTTACTGGCATAACAATCAACATCCGCCTCACGACTGCCATGGCTTCCGCCATTGTGAAAAACGGCGAGTATGCTTCCATCCGGCATCAGGGTCAAATTTGGCCAGGCGCACACCCCCTTCACCGCCACCACCGAGTGCAACTCGCCGGGTCTGGTTTCAACCGGCGACGTTTTGGTCTCCGCCGTCTGCCCGGTTTCGAGAATCAAACCCACCAAACCAACCAACCAAAGTGAATACTTCATCCTGGATCCAGGTGATAATAAATTAAATTTTTGCATACTCTGTTAGGTTTTTCTTCAATTGCTTTTCATTCATTTTTCAATTGCAAAAATAATTCCGTCAACTTCTTCACAATTTTCGGCGAAGCGCCTTTTTCAACCCGGTTGACCGTCAACCAGGTTTCATATCCTCCCAGCTCATGTTGTTTTGGTGATGGCAAATAACCATTGCCCCCATTAGCCAGTTCAATCGTAAAAGTTTCGCCGAAGGGGCTCTTGTTTTCAATCTCCAGGCCTATCTCGGTGAAAACCTCAAAAGGCAAAGCCGCAATGCCGAGATCCCCAATGCGAAAAACCTGCGCAGCGATGTCGAGCGTCTCGGGAAATTTGGCTACATCGATCGCACGTCGAGCGAACAAAGCCTGCCTCGTATAGTCACGTGAATCAGGTTGGGGTTTTTCTAAAATCGCCTGAGCCCGCTTCAACTGATCTGCATCCGGACGGCGATAACGCAAGGTTATTGCCGCTTGGGCGGCTCCGAGCTTCACCCAGTCCTGGTATTTGATCGTTTTGCGAACCCGCAGAACCTCCTGCGCCAGATCCTCCGCCACCAGTTTCATCTTTTCATAAGGCGCATAAGAACGACGCTTTTTTTTGCTGTAACTGGCGTAATCATTGTTATTGATATCTCCGCTGGCGCCATTGCTCAGCATACCGACAAAAGCAGGTTGCTGCCCTGCCGGAGCCAACAGTTGGGCAATGCGTTGGCTGAACACCCCGAAATAATCCGCCGAGATGTGCCCCTTGCCCACCCCTCCAACATAGTGCAGCCAGTGGTTGGCGAGCAAAGCGATCGGTCGTCCCGCCGTGGATTCGACCGAAAGAAAATAAACCTTTGGATTGACCGGTCCCGCGGGCTTGAGCAAGTCCTTGGCATAACGCCCCGGATTGGTCGCCGCCAGATCCTCGTCACCGAAGGGACTGGTCACCGTCTTGCCGTCCTTGAGCAACCAGCGCCGGTTGAAAACATGCTGCGGCACTTCCCCCACGCCCCAACCGATACGTGCCGGTTCGAGGTGATTGATCGCCCGCTGAATCCCATCGGCAATGCGACGAATGACAAATTTCTGGTATTCGTCAAACGGCTGCTCGAGAACCGTGTAGCTGGTGCCACGCAAGCTGGGAGCTGAGTGCGAATGGGTGGCAGCCATTAGCATATTCTCCATCGGCAGGCTGGTTTTTTCATGTATCAACTGCTTGGCAGCATCAAAAAACTCATGCGGAATCTGGACATTATCGACAATCGCAAAAGCGAGCCGGGTCTCTCCGTCGTCGAGCACCAGACAGCGAACATGCAGTTCATCGTGGATGTGCAACGAACCCTTCGGCGCAAAACCACCAATAATCGATGTGCCGAGAAAAGGCGTGATATTACTGGTCGCCGCACCCGCACGAAAAACTTTAGCCGCAGTCGAAGGCGATTCCCCAGAGTTCTGGGATCGCGCAGATTCCTCAACAGCGTAACTTTGCAGCGCCACGATACAGAGCGCCATAATAATCAGGGGGGATTTCATGCCAAAAGATAAGACAGGCTTACCGAACACACCCAAGCTGTCAATAGCGCGATATTGCTGATTTGCACACCGCAGGTGTGCGGGCATCCCTGTCCAATCCTCAATCTCAGCCCAACAACCAAGAATCTGAACAAGGTGTGAACCATCGAAGCCAAAGTCCGCACCCCGCCCGTATCCGTTCATACGGTGAGCTGACCGATAAGTTGAGGTGTAAGACAAAATAGTTAAGCTGCTGACCACTATGCCTTTCACCCTCTCAGGCATACGCGTCAACTTAAGTGGCTTTTTTTTCTTTTTTAGAGAGCAACGATTTACTAGGCTTTACGCGTTTCAATATAAAGGTATCCCGATCTTCT
>JASFYY010000052.1:0-8473 GCA_045046875.1 Verrucomicrobiota bacterium
CTGTTCGCCGGCATCCTGCTCACCAACCTGCTGCCGCTTTTTTTCAAAAAAATGCCCTGGCCCACCGGATCCAAATCCCTTGCCCTGATCTCCGACCTCAGCCTCAGCCTGTTCCTCGCCATGTCCCTGATGAGCTTGCAGCTGTGGACCCTGCTTGACCTCGCCGGCCCGATCATGCTGCTGCTGGTCGCCCAGGTTGTTGTCATCTCACTATGGGTGATCTATGTGATTTTCCCCGCCATGGGACGCAACTACGACGCCGCTGTCGTCGCCTCCGGTTACGCCGGCCTCGGCCTCGGAGCCACCCCCACCGCCATCGCCAACATGACCGCCGTCACCACCAAATACGGTCCCTCCACCCAGGCTTTCCTCATCGTTCCACTGGTCGGCGCCTTTTTCATCGACATCGCCAACGCCTTCATCATCCAGAAATTCCTCAGTTGGGCCGGCTAGTGATAGCTAGGGGTTATACGATTTCAACAGTCATATCAGCGGATATGAAAAATTCAAACATCTCACGAAAGTTACGGTTTTTGATTATTGTTGCCTGACCCCATTTTTATGCCCTGTAAGGACAAAATGTGATAGCCCGGAGTGGAACTCTGGGACTAAATCGTTTTGAACACCTGCCCCAAAAGAGCGAAATGACATTGATGTGTAATGAGGAAGTTGCGTTCCAATACTCAATGACAACTTTCCTGTATTTTACACCCCGCTAGCGATTTCTTGGAAGGATTACTCTATAAGCCGCTCAAATTCCATCTAACTTTACTTCCCATAAAAAAGCCAGCCTTATCAAAGGCTGGCTCGTTCGAAATAAAAAAATTACTTTTTAGCAGGGAAAAGTGACTTGGGCTTGCCCGCGTCACCCGCTCCTTCTCCGTGCTCTTTTTTATCCCCATGTCCATCGGCTTTTTTAGCCCCTTCATGATGACCTTTTTCACCATGCCCCTTCTTGGCGTGATCCTTGTGGCCGTCGCCTTCCTCGTGTTTTTCGCCATGGCCGTTTCCTGCTCCATGCTCATCACCACCTTCGTGATGTTTTTCGTACAGTGTTTTAACCCCCGTATCAAATTCGCTGTCTTCAAAACTATGTTTGTTGCAAGCGCCGAGTAACAAGCCTGTGCCTACAATCAAGGCACCTGAGAATCCGAGAAACATTTGTCTTTTCATATCCGTCTTTTCCCTACCATGATTCCGCCAAGCCGCAAGCGAAACCCGTCGCAATATCAAACCGATTTTTTAGCCGGATCCCAGATAAACTTGTGCATCTGCAACTGGAATCGGGCTTCCAGTTTGTCGCGCAGCATCCATTCAACGATTTTTCGTGGATCAATCTTGCCAAAAACCGGTGACAGCAAAACCGAATTCACCCGCTCACTGAGCCCGTATTCGATAATTTTCTCCCGCGCCCACTGGTAGTCCTGCTCCGATCCCAGCACAAACTTCACTTCATCCTTCTGCGTCAGCAGTTCGATATTCTCATAACGATTGCGTCCACTCTCCCCACTGTCCGGCGTCTTCAGATCCATGATGCGGTGTACCCGCTCATCAATCAGCGAAATATCATGTGCCCCACTGGTTTCAATCAGCACCGTTTTGCCCGCATCACACAAGCGCTTCATTAGAATCACCACCGCTTTTTGCAGCAAAGGCTCGCCACCGGTGATCTCCACCAAGGGCACATCAAAATCCAGAACCTGCTGCTCAATCTCATCCAGGCTCATTTTATTGCCCTCGTAAAAGGCATACTCGGTATCGCAATAAGTGCAGCGCAAATCACAAAAGGTCGTGCGCACAAAAACACAGGGCAAACCCGCCCAGGTGCTCTCACCCTGCACGGACTCGTAAATCTCATTTACGGTGATCACATCCGCCATACTATCTCCTCACTTCTTCAAAGCCATCCATTCAGCCAGAGTCAACAAACGCACCTGAGCGCTTGAACCTTTCGCATCCAACAACTCGACCTGGTAACCTTTCAGCTCATATCCCCGATTAGCCGCAAGAGTGATCTCCTGCAGTCCCTTCTTAGCCTCAAACTCCACCACCAGGACACCCGACTCAGCCGCCAACTTGACTTCCTCCTCGCCGACAAACAAGTGCAAGCCCTTAACCTCATTCAGGCCTAGCGCGATCTTACCCGGTTTCGTGACATCCACGTAAAACCGTGCCACCGCCCAACGATTGGATTCAAGTCTCTCGCGACCTCTCACCAAGGGCAGTTCCTTCAGGGGCAAAATCCCGTTCACCTGGCTGTATTGTGGCATCCACGCATAAGTCTTGAAATTGTCGGCAAAAATGCCCGGCCCGTAGTGCCCAATTGCATCACGGGTGCGTTCGTGCGGCATCAAGGCCTCCCAGTGGCGCACATAACGCTTGGCCGAAACTTTATAAGCCCCCTCCTTGCCCAGTTCGGAAAGAAAACGAATCAGGTCAACAAACTCATCCTCGCGCAACGCAGCCGTTAATCCCGGCGGCATCAAGGAAACCGGACTGACCACATTAGAAGCCATTTCGCTTTTGGGGATGCGATTCTCCTTACCTGTGGCATCACGAATAACAATTTCATCAGAACTCTCACGCGCAATCGCTCCTGCATAGGCCTGACCGCTTTTGGTGGTCACCAAAGTTGTCTGATACCCCTCCTTGATCTTTTTACTCGGCTCCAACATCGACTCGATCAAATAGTCAACCGGGGCACTGGATCCGATGCTTACCAGATCGGGACCGATGCTGCCCCCCGCTCCGCCAATCGCATGACACACCGAACACTGCATCGTCATCCGCCGATAAATCGCCTGCCCTTTCTGTGGGTCGCCCTCTTTGCTCACTCGCGCCATCATCGCTTCCATCTCCTTCGCTGACAAAGTCGTTTTCATCGGCTTGAGATCTGCCGCCTTTTGCAAGGCCGCAATCAAACCCACCGGTTTGGTCGCCGCACTGCCCGCTTTTTGCACCCCGGTCAAGGCAATGCCTTGCGGCAACTTGACTTTTTTCCCTGTCAGAACCTTGGTCAGAATCCCCGGCCCCTGTTTGGTAGCTAGAAAAGCTCCATAAATACCAAAAGGATCTTTCCCTCCTGGTGCATCCGGCAAAACCTGAACCGCCAGTTCCGCACCTGCACGAGGCGCCATTTGGGTCAAGCCCACCACCGCCAGCGATCGCATCTGGTAAGTCTGTTTTTTATCGAGAGCCGTTTTTTTGAACAAGTTCATCGTCTTGCCACCGCCCAAATAGCGCAATCCCTCCATCGCTGCTCGCGCACGACCTTCATTTTCCGCCGCCGCCAAAAACGCCTTTTCCAAATCCGGACGAGCCGCCTCCACTTTCCAATAACCCGCCAGAGAAGCCGCCAATGAAAAAGCCGCCACATCGTCTCCGGCAAAAAACGCCATCACCTCATCCGAACCTTCCGCCGGATGCAATTTGCGCAACTTGGCCGCATCCAACAACGCCTGCAAAATAATCAGCCTTTCTTCCGCCGATACCTTTTCCTGACGAGCTTTGACAAACAAACGTGACAACACCTTGGCGTCCCCCACTTGGGCCAACCAATCGCTCACATCCTTCACCTGCGCCTGATTAAATCCGCCTTTTTCCAAAGTCGTCAAAATTTTGTCCACCGCCACCGCTTTCCCCGTCGCCCGCGCCGCGAACAACAACTGCGCGTCATTGGCAAAAGGATTCTCGCCCTTCTCCGCCATCGGCAACCACAAGTGACGATGTTCACGCGCGATCGACCACAGGGCAAAATCCAGCGCGTCATCCTTCTCCAGATCCACTGCCTTCATCGCTGCCTGCACTGCCGCCAAAGAGGGTGTCTGTGCCAGCACGCTGACCGCCCATAAGCGCACCTGCTGATGCGGGTCGGTGACCAACTTCGTCGCCACCTGCACACTGTCCTTGATCTCTGCCGCACGATAATACAAAGCCCGCAAGCCCGCCGCGCGCGCATGATGATCCTTGGAAACCAACAGTTTCTTGGCCCAATCCTCACGCAGCACATTCAATCCCTGAGCCGTCCACACCGCTTCGAGCAGCGCCTGCTCATCCTCTGCTGCCAAACCCGCCACCCACTTATCCAGAGCAGGCATCACCTCTTTGCTACCGCGATCACGCAATTCCTGTTTGGCAAAATGACGTGTCCAGCCCTCCGGCGCCCGCAACAAGTCCAATACCTTCTCCACCGGCTGACCGACGATTTTTGGTTTATCCACCAGATCCCTGCCCTCGAAAGTCACCCGCCAAATCCGGCCGTGACTGTGATCCCGACGCGAATCCCGCCAGTCCACCTCTCCATGTTGAATAATCGGATTATACCAATCCGCAATGTAGATCGCCCCATCCGGCCCCATCTTGACATCGATCGGGCGAAAAGCCCGATGCTTGGAAGCCACCAGGTCCTCCTGTTGCGTCGAGACATAATTGCTGCCGTTTTCAGTCAGCTCAAATCGGTTCACCCGATGCCCGCGGAAGTCCGGCGCGATCATCGTGCCCAACCACGACTCCGGCACATGGCGGCCACTCACCACTTCCAAACCACAATGTTTGGGCTGCCCGGGGTTCAACCCTTTCAGCACCCGCTGCGCCCCCGGCGAAGTTTTGAAAACCGACCGCGGGAACAAATAATTGATCCCCTCACCGCCCGCACCGTCCGTGGCAAAATCCTGCCCCCATTGATCAAACGCATGTCCCCAGGGATTAACCAAACCCTTGCTGTAAACCTCCAACTTGCGTGTCTCGGTGCGGTAGTGCCAGATTCCACCGCCGAGCAGACGTCTCACTCCCCATGGAGTTTCCACATGACTGTGAATATAGATCGACTGATTGAACCACAACATGCCCTCCGGTCCGAATTGAAAAGTATGCAGCAAGTGATGAGTATCCTCCGTGCCGAATCCCGACAATACCACCTCCCTGAAATCCGCCTTACCATCACCATCCGTGTCTTTTAAAAACAACACTTCCGTTGAGTTCGCCACATACACCCCGCCATCCCCCGGAGCCACCGCCGTGGGAATGTACAAATCCTCGGCAAAAACCTCCACCTTGTCCACTTTGCCATCATCATCGGTGTCCTCCAGCACATACAACTTGTCGCCCTCCTTCTGACCCGGCTTGATCTGAGGATACATCGAACTGCCCACCACCCACAGCCGCCCCTGTTTGTCCCAGTTCATCTGCACCGGCTTGGAAATCATCGGGTCGGATGCGTAAATTTCGATCTTCGCTCCATCGGGTAATTTGAAGCCCTTCAGAGCTGCCTCGATACGCACATCGGGAATTTCCTTCAAGCCCCCTTGACCGAAAAGCGAAGCTCCGCCTGCCATCAGCAAGCCCAAAGTAGTAAGTGTTCTACGAATCATCATTTCAAAAAATTAACGTTTGGACAAGTTGCTCAAAACCTGCTCTCTCAAATAGGAGACCTGCTTCTCCTTGGTTTTCACCAACGGATCAAACATCGGGATTTCCTTGGCATTCTGTCCCTGCTCATGTTTGCGGAACAAAAACAAATAAGTTTCATTGGAAGGTCGCCAGCGATGAAAAAACAGCCGGTTTTTTTCGATCACCGCCTGGCGCATTTTATCCAGGTCCGCTTCATTTTCGATCAGGGAAAGTTTCTCCATTCCCAGTGCCACCACCAGTTTCTCCGCCACCACCCGGTAACCCGCCTCAGTGAAGTGAATGCCATTATTGGTCAATGGCGCTTCCGTCACCTTGCCGGAAAAGTCATCCCCTCCCATCGCCGCAAACAAATCCACAAAACGAAGTTTCACTTTAGCTCCCATATCCACCTTCGCCAGCTTGGCGATCGCGTCACGGTAGCGGGCGATGCGCTGGTTGTTCTGTGTCTGGTCAGGCAAAGGTTCACCCATGTTCTCCAGCGGAGTCGGTGACAACAATACAATCTCGCGCAGCCCGTCTCCCGCCGCCGGAATCATCATTTTTAATAAACGAGTGTAACCCTCCACAAAACGCTGCAAAGCCTGCTCTTCACTTTCCCCCTCCAATCTCTGCTCCATCGCCTCAGCCCCACCGTAATTGGAAAAAATAAGCGTCGCTTTTAATTCACCCAAGCCTTTTTGTAACCGGTCAAACCCCTCCTGTGGCGGACCAAAATAAGAACGCGCCGCGCACCAGACATTGTCTCCACTCCAACCTAAATTACGGAATTTTACAGAGGTTTTCCCTTGTCGCCCCGCTTCGAGATCCAACAGCGTCTCTAGGTAACCATAACTCTGCGCCCGCTCGACAAAGGTATTGCCCACCCACACCACCATGTCGTCATCCTGAAAAGCCAAAGCCTCCGCCTTCTCCTGAGCCCCCCCCGGCTGACTCATCAACATCAATAAAACAAGAGCCCATAAGATCCCAGGCTGACTTCGATTCAAATTTTCACCATTCAAGTGCATGCCATCCTGTAGCGCAATATACGCTTCCGAACAACGCACAATTATCACGTAATCAAGCCATTCTTCATGCCCCCCCCCTTCCTCTCCCCATCAGTGAAAATCAGTGCCCTCAGTGGTTTTCCTCATCTTTCATTTTTCGCCCTTCATTCTATTTTCATTCTTCATTCTAAATTGACCGCCCAGCCCATAGCGCTACACTTCTTTATTATGCGAATTCCCCCTATTCTAATTATCCTCACCGCTCTCGCCCTTTCCAGCTCATCCCTGCGTGCGGCTCCCATCAAAGCCGGAATTGCCGCAGTGGATGTCACCCCCCAGCAATGGCCCCACAATCTGGTCGGAAGTTTCAGTCCGCGCATGGCCGACAAAGCCCACGATCCGCTGCACTCACGTTGCACCGTGCTCAGTGATGGCAAAACCACCATCGCCATCGCCGTGGTCGACAACTGCCTGATCAAACGAGAAGTGCTCGATGCGGCCAAACAGATCGCCGCAGACAAAACCGGCATCCCGGTTGATCACATGCTGATCTCCGCCACCCACACCCACAGTGCCCCCACCGGACACGCCGATGAAAACGGCAGCGCCGAAGACCGGGCCTACCGCAAACAACTCACCACAGGTATCGCGCAATCCATCATCAAAGCCCACGCCTCGCTGCAAGACGCCCAGGTTGGCTACAGCGGTCATGACCTGGTTGACGAAGTCAACAATCGCCGCTGGTTCCTGCAACCCGGCACCATGCCGATGAACCCCTTTGGCGAAACCACCGACATCGTCAAAATGAATCCCGGCAGCCGCGGACTGATCAACCCTGCCGGCCCGATCGATCCGGAAGTTTCGGTTCTTTCCATCCGCACCAAAAAAGGCCAACCGCTCTGTCTGTTAGGCAACTACTCCCTGCACTACGTCGGAGGCACGCCACGAGGCCAGGTATCCGCCGACTACTTCGGCGAATTCTCCCGCCTGATCGCCAACCGCCTGCGACGTGAACCTGGAGCCGATTTCCTCGGCCTGCTCAGCAATGGCACCAGTGGAGACATCAACAACATCCAGTTCAAAAAACGCCGCCCCCCCCGTGAACCCTTCGAACAAATCCGTGCCGTGGCCGGCAAAGTCGCCGACGCCGCTTACTTCGCCTACCGTGATGCCCAACATCAGAGTGATGTGCCCCTGGCTATGGTCGAACGCAAAATCACCCTCAAATGGCGCAAACCCGACGCCGACCTGCTCAAGCGCAGCAAAGCTTACCTGGCGACTGAAGGCGAAGCCGAGAAAAAACTACCACGCCTTGCCAAACACTACGCCAAACGAGTGATCGGCTTGGCCGAAGGCCCCGACACCCTCGAAGCCATCATCCAAGTCATCCGCATCGGTGATCTTGCCATCTGCAGCTTCCCCTTCGAAACCTTCGCCGAAATTGGTCTGCACCTGAAAGAAGTCAGCCCTTTCGAAGACACCTTCACCATCGAACTCGCCAACGGCTGGTATGGTTATCTACCCACCACCGAACAACATCAATTCGGCGGTTACGAAACTTGGATCGGCACCTGCCGGGTGCAAGAAGACGCAGCGGATATTCTAGTGAAAAACTTAGAAGAAATGATGGTCGAGTTGAAACAAAAATAAACTCATCACCATACGACCTGCCTATACCACAAACACAAAATTCTCAGGCCCAAAGGATCGGCCCTATGTCAGCCCAGGGCAACCACGCCCTGGGTTCCTGCAATATTACTGGTTTAGCCCCAATCGGAGCGGCCCTATCCCCCCAACTTCTAGAGCCGCCCCACTTGGGGCTAATGCTTTTTGATTCAAGTTCCTGGGATGATATCCCAGGCTGGCATAATGCTACCCCTTTGGGGGGCAGGAATAACAGTCAATCAGCGCGGGTGTAAGACAAAATAGTTAATCTGCTGACCGCTATGCGTTACGCCCTTGCAGGGCTGGGAGAATTGGTTTTTTTACCCAGCGCTTCGCACTGGGCTATATCATTGAGCACTGTTGGTGCAAAAGAGATGAAAGCAAACTGTCCTGAAAGGACAAAATGTGATAGC
>JASFYY010000053.1:0-4447 GCA_045046875.1 Verrucomicrobiota bacterium
AATGTCCGGCCGGACATTCTATCGGTCGTGTTGCTGTTTTTTGCCATGCTGGGGTGGCGGTTTTTATAGCGTATATACGCCATTTTTCATATGGATTAACGGTGTATTCCCTCTAGTTTCCTACATGATTTTTTTGCGATGTTTCTCTTTGCTGGTTTTTTCCGTATCCCTTTCTCACGCTGCTACCTCCCCAACAGAGCGTCCGAATATCCTTTTGTTGTTAGCGGATGATCTGGGATACCGGGATCTGTCCTGCTTTGGCAGTCCGGCGGTGAAAACTCCGAAGCTTGATCAGTTGGCGAGGGAGGGAATGAAATTCACCGATTATTATGCCGCCTCGGCGGTGTGTTCTCCGACCCGCGCATCGGTATTGACCGGTCGTTACCCGTTGCGTTTTGGCATCACAAAACATTTTAACGATGTTGATCGCTGGTTGCCGGAATCGGCGACGACTATTGCGGAGCTGTTACGTGGAGCGGGTTATGTCACGGCCCATGTGGGCAAGTGGCATCTCGGCGGGTTGCATGTAGATAAAAATGGCAGACGGTTAGAGGATCAAGCGGGGCCACGTCAACACGGTTTTGATTTTTATCAGACCCAAATCGAGCAACAACCGTTGCGCGGCATCATGGGTAAAAAACGGACGATTTTTCGTGAAGGCGGCACGGTGCTGTTGCGTAATGACCAAGCTGTAGGCAAAGATGATCCGTATTTTTCCAAACACCTGACGGATGCAAACGGCGATTACACCGTGCAGATGATCGAGAAACTTGCCGCTTCTGGTAAACCTTTTTTCCTCAATGTGTGGTGGCTGGTCCCACATAAACCTTACGAACCCGCCCCGGCTCCGCATTGGTCAGCGACAGTAAAGCAGGGTATTAGCGATGACCAGCACCGCTTCCGCTCGATGGTCCAGCACATGGACGCCAAGGTGGGGGAAGTGCTGGCAAAGTTGGATGAATTGGGGATCGCAGAAAATACCCTGGTGATCTTTACCAGTGATAACGGAGCTGCTTATGAGGGGAATATTGGCAAACTCAAAGGCGGAAAAACAGATCTGCATGAAGGCGGTATTCGAGTGCCGATGATTGTGCGCTGGCCGGGGAAAATAAAAGCGGATACGGTTTCGAATGCTTTTTCTCACTCGAACGATTTGCTGCCGACTTTCTGTGAAGCCGCCGGCCTGTCCCTGCCGAAGGACTTGCCTCTGGATGGATTGAGTTTGTTGCCCCATATGACCGGAGAGCCTGCTCCTACAGAAAAACAGCGTGGAACGGTTTTTTGGCAGCTGGACTTATATAAAAACCTTCAGCGGCATTACCCCAAAGCAAAACCTTACGTGACGGAAGTGGTGCGACGTGGAAAATGGAAGATGCTCGCTCTGCAGGGTGTGCCGGTCGAACTTTTTGATCTGAAATCAGATCCTTACGAGAATGACAACCTGCTTGAGAAACAAAGATCCGTGGCCACTTCAATGGCGGGGGAGCTTAAGCTTTGGTTGGCAGAGGATCGCATCAGTGAGTGAAGCGTATGGGGTCACAGCTTTGGCGGCACCCAGTCGGGAATGCCTCCATTGGCCGATTGTTTTTTAAATAATTCGTGGAAGGGGCGGGTGGGGGACATCGGCGCGTCTTCGTTGACCATCAAGGGGCGTGTTTCTTTCCACCAGGCATCGTAGGCCTTGCGCATTTTTTCTACCAACTCTTCGTGCGCTTCGATCACATTGGTTTTCTGCGAGGGATCTTTTTCCATGTCGTAGAGAAACTTGTTATCGACAAAACGATAGCGTTGGTTGCGCACCGCAAAACCTTTCCACTGGAAGTCGTCGGGATTGGCTCCGGTTTTCCAGCGTCCTTTGTGGGTGAATAAATAACGGTCCGGCCACTCGGCAGATTCATCGGCTATCAGCGGAAGCAGGCTGCGTCCTTCGACTTGATTTGAGGGAAGTTGGGCTCCTGCCAGAGCGGCCAAAGTTGGCAGTATGTCAATGTGTGCGCCGATGGTATCAATGCTGCGACCGGGCTTGATTTTTCCATCCCAGCGGAAAAAAGCGGGCACCCGGGTGCCGCCTTCGTCGGTGCTGCCTTTTTGACCTTTCATGCCAGCGTTATAAGCTTCCAATACGGTGCCGTCGGCAGTTTGCCCGACCTTGCCACGCCCGGATCCTCCGCCGGTCATGCCGTTGTCAGAGAGGAAGATGACGATGGTGTTTTCGAAGAGCTGCCATTCATCGAGGTGTTTCATCAAGCGCCCCACGTTTTCATCGATGTTCTCGATCATGCCGTAAAAACCGGCGGTTTTTTCCGAAAACCCCAGCTTGCGAAAGCGCTCGGCATTTTTCTCTGGAGCTATGAAAGGGCCATGCGGAGCGTTGGTGGTGATGTAGGCAAAAAACGGTTCTTTGTTATCTTTGACTTTTTTGATCCAACCCATTGCGGCGTCAAAAAACAAATCGGTGCAATAACCGTGGGTTTTGACAAAAGAACCGTTGTGCCGCAGCACCGGATCAAAATATTTGTTGTCGGGGGCATCCGCACAACTGCAATCATAAGCCTGGCCTATGCCGCCGCCGCCGTGAATGAAGGCTTCGTCGAAACCCCGGGTGTGAGGCTGGTAGGCTTCTTCGTCGCCCAAATGCCATTTGCCAAAAATGCCCGAAGTGTATCCTGCCGTTTTGAGAACCTGGGGCAAAGTCACGGTGCTCAGCGCCATGCGCTCGCGTTCGAGAATGGTGTGAGTGACCCCGTTTTTCATCGGGTGGCGGCCTGACATCAGCGCCGAGCGGGTGGGGGCGCAAGTGGGAGCTACGTGAAAGCGGTCAAAACGCAGACTCTTGTCGAACAGCGCGTTGAGGTTAGGGGTCTGGATCCACGGGTGACCATGACGTCCCACCGGGGCGTAGCCCTGGTCGTCGGTGATCACCAGAATGATATTGGGTTTGGAGTTTTCCAGCGCGGAGAGGGGAGCGGCAACCGCATCGAAGGGGATCAGCGCAGCCAGCAACAGGAGCATGGCCGTTAAAAGGCTACCGCATTTTGGAAAAGGTTTTAATATCATGAAAACAAGATGTTCCTTTCTGCCACCTTGTCACCTACGCATTCACGTTAAGGGATACGTGAACACGTCATTGAAGCGGTCGAATTTTTCCACTACAAAGCTACTATTGACAAACTCACCAAAGGTTTGCGAAAATACGCGCAAGAAAATGAGGACCATTTTATTGAAAATCCAAAGATCAAAGCGGGCATCGAAAGCGCAGCGCATCAATGAGGTCCCTGTTTAGCGAAGGGAAGAGGATTAAAGTGGTTTGGTTTGTTGGTGGAATCAGGAGCTGGTGAGAATTTATCGTGTAAGATTTGATGGTGGAATGGAGTTAATTGTGAGAACTTTAGTTCCCGCACAATTCTAAGCCCCCTATGATGCGTTTTTTTCCTCTATTTTTATTATTATCAGTGAATCTGCAAGCGGCGGATTTTAATCGAGACATCCGGCCGATTCTTTCTGACAAGTGTTTTGCCTGTCATGGTTTTGATGAGGAGGACAGGGAGGCTGATCTGAGATTGGATACGGAAGAAGGGGCCTTTGTCGATCTTGGTGGCTACAAGGCTTTTGTTGCGGGCAAACCGATGGAGAGTGAAGCCTGGCTGCGTATCATCACTGACGATGATGATGATATTATGCCGCCGTCGAAGTCCCACAAGGAGCTCACTGTGGAAGAAAAAAACCTGATCAAGGAATGGATTTCCGACGGGGCTAAATATGAGATTCATTGGGCCTACCAGCCCCTGGTGAAAGCCGAGGGTAAGAACATTGATGCTTTTATTGAGTCATCGTTGGAAAAAAAGGGGCTGACATTATCTGCGCAAGCGGATCGGGCAACGCTTGCCCGCAGACTTTATTTGGACTTGCTGGGGCTCCCTCCAAGTCCGGAGCAAGTGCAGGGTTTTGTGAATGACCGGTCGGCCAAGGCTTATGAGAATTTAGTCGATAGATTACTTGCTGAATCTGCCTACGGAGAGCGTATGGCGGTTTATTGGCTTGATTTGGTTCGTTATGCCGATACGATCGGTTACCACTCGGACAACTTGATGGAGGTTTCCGCTTACCGCGATTATGTGATCAAGGCCTTTAATGATAATTTGTCGTATAAACAATTTACTATAGAGCAGTTGGCCGGTGATTTGTTGCCGAAGGCCACTCTCGATCAGAAAGTTGCTTCCAGTTATAACCGTTTGTTGCAGACCACCGAGGAGGGCGGGGCTCAGGCTGCGGAATATATGGTGATCTACTCTGCTGACCGGGTGCGCAATGTTTCCAATGTGTGGCTGGGTTCGACGATGGGCTGTGCCCAGTGCCACGATCACAAATACGATCCTTTTTCGATGCGTGATTTTTATTCGATGGCGGCTTTTTTTGCTGATCTCAAGGAGAAACCAAATGGCAAGCG
>JASFYY010000054.1:0-88900 GCA_045046875.1 Verrucomicrobiota bacterium
AGTATCAATGAGGTGAATCCGCAGGACGTTCCGGATGGTTACATCGCTCCGGATATCAGCGGTATTGATTTGACCGCTGATGCAGCGGTGATCAATGCCTTTGGAAATATCGGTGGGTTGCGGCCATTGGAAACTCGGTTCAATACTTTGGAAGCTCATTCCACTAATATGGGATCGATTGATCTCAACGAGTTTGATGCGATCGAGTTGTTGAATGTGGATGCGGTTGATGGATCGATCATTATTGACGCCGGTGGAGAGATTGTCGCGCACTTGGTGCAGACCTTTAATGATTCAGAGGGGATTCGCGTTGAGCTGCACAATACCAGTGGAAATATCCTGGTGGATCGAGTGGTGGCAGGTATCAATGCCGCCGATTTGTTTATCACTTCGGATGCGGGAAGTATTGAAGAGGTCGATCCGCAAGACAGCCCCGACGGGTTTGCGTTCCCTGATACTAGCGGTATTGATTTAGTTGCTGACCGAGGCGTATTGTCAGCTTTTGACGGAATTGGTGAATTGCGACCAATAGAGACACGCTTTAATTACACTAGCGCGGTTTCGCATAATGGTGGAGATATTAATCTCAATGAACACGATGGCACGATTTTGGAAAATGTGGTATCGGTGGCGGGTTCGATCAATATCGAAGCAGAGGGTGATGTGGTGATTTTGAACGCTGAAATACTTGGTGATCGAGATGATTGGGATATCAACATCACCAGTTTGACCGGTGATGTTTATTTTGGATATGCGGGTACGGGTGGAAGCTTTGGCGACGTGACGATCACTGCGATGCAGGGAAGTATCCTTGAATTTCAAAGTGACAGCGGAGTGGATCTGCGTGGTGATGTGGTGATTTTAAACGCTCTGAATGGTATCGGCACTGAAGCCGACCCAATAGAGAGCGACATCAACACTTTGTTTGCTGAGGTGCATAGCGATGGTGGTTTTTATATGGATGACATCGGAGATATTACTCTGGAACGTGTGGTGACGGCTAATGGTGCGATTGAAGCGAAAGCGTTGGGTAGTATGGACGCGGTGGAGGTGGAGAGTCGCACGGACAGTTCTGCTGCTAGTATTTTGTTGGATGCTCGCGGGCGGTTGAGTGTGGATGAGGTGATCGCCGGGGCGGATAGCTTTGGTAGAGGGAATCCTGCACGCGGGGGTAATGTGACGCTTAAAGGTGGTAGGATTCAGGAGCTGGGCAATGATCCGGATGCGGATGTGCGTGGAGCCAATTTGGAGTTTCAGGCTGGATCTGGAATCGGTTCGGTTGCGAATCCACTAGAGGTGGTGGGAACGAATATCAATTCGGTCACTCGCAGAGGTGATAATGCTTTGAACAGTCTGTTTGCGGGCCCTGTGTTTGTCAGTCAATTGAACACGGGTTCAGGAACTGCCTTTTTCAGTCAAACGGGTGGCACGGTAACTTTTGGAGAGGTGATTGTAGGATCCGGAGCCGCTGACTTGAACCTTTTCGGTGGCGGTAATATGAACGTGACTAATGTGAATGTAGGTAAAGGCAATGTAGCCCTAACCGTAGGGCAAGGTGGACGTTTGGTGTTGAACCGATTGTCGGTTGGAGGAGATGCTCAATTCACTGCAGATGAAATGGATTTTATTGGGGGCGTGGGGTCGATTTCCGGATCGGGCCGGTTGTCAATCTCGGCTTTCTCGCCTGATGTGTTGATACTCATCCACCCATTCGGAGTGTTACCTGATTTGGATGGAATCCTTGAAATTGATATTCTGGATTTCCTGGCTTTCAATTTCGGTTCAGTTGAATTCCTGGGACTGGTAGAAATTATTTTGCCGGTCTATCAGCAGGAGGATCCTTTTCCCGTCAATCCGAATTTTTTACTATTCGGTTTTGAAGAGGGAGCTGAGGGACAGGGTGCTGGGGCTGCTTTTCCCTCTGTTCCGACTATTAAAGAATTGTTGGGGGATTTCCGATCGGGTGATGCGTTGCAGGATGAAGAGCTGCGAGCCTATCTCGAGAATACTTTTGGATTCTCTCCCTGGGCCATATCAGGTCTCGACGAGAGTGTTCTCGACCTGATGGTTTATGGGGTGTTCACAACTTCCGAATGGTTGGATGTCCTTGAAGCTTTCTTTGGCTACAGCCCATATGGTTTGATTGGCTTGGACGGAAGCTTTTTTGATGAACTCATAGAGAACCTTGAAAAAGAAGCATTGCCTGAAAATGGAGACGAACCTGCAAGACCGATTCCCTTTAAAAAACCAAGCACCGGCATCGATCCTTTGGGGGAAAGTAGTGGCGTTACGGTGGCTTACGCCGATTTGAATGAGATTCTTGGCACACAGGACCTGTTAGATGAAAAACAAACACATGAGGGCTCTGCAGCGAACTTGTTATACAGTGGTATGCATGCGGTGATTTGGGCTCCAATGGCTCTTGCAGAAGCAATGAGGGGAATCAGGCGGCGGTTTTTTGACCGAGCTGCATAAGCATAGGTTTTCGATTATTTCATTGAAGTTAATTGCTTTTTAACCGATACCTTGCGTTGTATGGAATTTTTACGTTTATCTCGTTATTATGTGGCTTTAATCACACTGGTTACGCTAGGTGCTTGGTCTGTTTTGGCTCAGGATGAGAAACGTGTTGGCGATGATAAAAACACTGACGGGAAGATGCTTTCCGACGTGGGTAAGGGAGTGAGAAAGACTGCTCCTGACCCCAACGAGGCTACGATTGACGAGGCGAACCCGGACTATCTGGACCTGAGGCTCACGGAAAATAATTCAGAGTCTTTGCTGTATTTGAAGGAGGCGATCAATGAGGCTCTATCGTCAAATCTGGAGATTCAGATTGAATCGATTGCTCCAGGCATTGCCAGTCAGAGGATCATTCAGGCGCTGGCGGATTTTGACCCGACTTTTGAGGTTAGGGCTCGGTATGAAAATCTTTTAACTCCGCAAACAACGCAGGAATTTGTCAGTACGGGCGGCACGCCTATTCTTGATAATGCGGCAAGAGGTAGAGGGGGCAATTTGCCCGGCCGGACATCCAGGCTTTTTGCAGAAGAAAACGTGAGGTCTGACATGCTGTTGACCGGGCGTTTGGTAACTGGCACGGAATATGAGCTGGGGTTGAAAGCTAATCGATACAGTAATGACCTCACTCGTGATCCCCTGATTACTTCGATTGATCCTGAGTACCGGGCTTTTGCAGGTTTGTCATTTACCCAGCCCTTACTTCAAGGCTTTGGTATTTCGGTAAACAAAACGCCTATCTTGATTTCCCAGAGTGAGCGCAGGATCGCGGCTTTGGATTTTAAAGCGATAGCCTCACAGATTGTGAAGGAAGTGGTCGCGGCTTATTATGACCTTTATCTGTCCTATGAAAATGTGAAAGTTAAAGTGTTTGATGTTGGGGTGGCGCAGGTTCAAATCGCGGAAAAAAGGGAACACCTCGAACGAGGAACGGCCACGGAAAGAGATGTTGCGATTGCTAAGACCTTGTTGTTAGAGAGTTTTGAGCGCTTTCTCCTTTCGCGGCAAACGATGTTGACTAAAAATGCTGATCTGTTGTTGAGGATTCAAACGGATTTTGATCCGCTCGATTACCCTCTTTATTTGCCCCAGAGTTTTCCGGCAATGGACGCTCCACCTCTGGATTTGGTCAGGATTACTGAAGACGCTTTGAATTACCGTCCGGAATACCTTGCAGCGGTTGAAACGGTGAAAAAAATGAATATTGAACTGAGGTATCGCCGTAACCAGAAAATGCCCAAATTGGACCTTGAGGCAACCGTTGGAACGCTTGGTTTGAATAGCGGATTTTCGGATGCTTTTTCGAAAGCTTTTGATAATCAGGGGCATGAGTATGGAGTGGGCGTGGTTTTTTCTGTGCCCCTGGGTAATCGGAAGGCAAAAGCGCTGTATAGTGAAACGGCAAAGGTTTCGAGGCAGGCAGTGTTGCGGGTGAAATGGGAAGAAGTGCAGACGAATGTGCTTATTAATCAAAAGCTCACAGGGGTGCAAACTCATAAAAAACGGATTCTGGCCGCGCAACATACCCGCGAGGCGGAGGAGATGAATCTTGAACGTGCGCGGGATAATTTGGAAAAAGGAACATCGACAGAAACCATGGTAAGAGTGATTGAGCATGCCGTGTTGGAAGCTCAATTGAGGGAAGTTGCTGCGGCGGGAGACATGCAGAAAGCGTTGCTTGATCTGTGGGATGTGAATGGCACGCTGCTGCAAAGATACGGTATTCTCATCGATACAGAGATTGACCGCGAACCGACCTTGAGGTTTGCGGGAGAGGGCGAAAATAATCCATCCCCATCTGACGGGGATATGAAAGAGTTGGTCGTGGCGGGGAAGGATTCCGAAGGCAAATTCCAGGTGGCGAAGAAGAGTGGCTCTAAGAGCTCATCCGCACGTCCTAAAATATTTTTTGGATTGATTAAATCAAAAAGGAACCGTGCTGCCGATGAGAAAACAACGGAGCCCGTAAGTGATTTGGCAGAAGGCGAGCCGGTTCAAGAGGTGATGGAAAACACTGAGCCACCCGCTAAGAAGCCGAGAAAGTTTTTTGGGATTAGGTTCGGTAAGAATAAAAAAGAGAAAACCAGCGAGGAGGTGATGGACGGTGAGGTGATGGACGGTGAGGTGATGGAAGCGGGGGCTGAATCGCTTCCTGCTGTAGTGGCGGAAGATCAAAATGAAGAAGAAGTGCAGGTAGTTGATCTCCCTGAATCAAAATCTGAGAAACCTTCGAAATCCAAAAAGTTCCCATTCAGGCGCAAGTGAATTTAAAAAAAACGGCTGATTTCGAGTTGGTGATAAGCGGTTTTGAATGGCACAAATAATATCAAATAAGTAAGAGCTAAAAGGTAAATATGAGCAAATCAAAAGAGAGTCCTGTAGAAACGAATCGCATAAGCTTGGATGACATGGCAACGCGTTATTTGAATGCCCTTCAGAAAACTTACGACATGGTGTGTTATTCGCTGGCGGGTTCGAGGAGGCTGAGTGAAGCTGATTATGATGAGTTCTCCAATCAACTTCAAGTGATGCCCCGGCAGCAGGCGCGAATGGAGTTTGAACATGCCAAGGAGCATGCCGAGCAGTGGATCTTGCGAAACAGCCTGTCTGATACTTTGGCATTGGTTATGCCGGTATTGGAAGATGCTAGAACGATTTGTGCGCTCTGTGATTTCAAAAAAGAGAATAGTCAGGACGCCGAAAAGTTGAAAGAAATTTCTACTAATGACAGAGCTAAATTCCTTCAATTGCCATTGCCGGAAAAATTTGAGTTACTTAACAAAAAATATGATATTGAATGTGACGTTGAGGCCCATATCACGGCCTTGATGAGCGTGACCAAAGCGTTGATGACTAAAGAGGGGGTTCTTACCGAAGAAGAAGCTGACGATTCAGGGCAGTGCACGCTTAAGATTCGTTCGGTTCAGATCTCTCAAGCTCCTGGAGGGAGTTCCGACATGGCTCAAAGTTTGAATTTGACGCGCAAAATTGGAGATTCGGAACGGATAATCAAAGTGGGAGATGAAATTCATTTTTCAAAAGCGGAACACATGGGTTCCATTTTGACTGTGGGGATTTTCATTACTGAAATCCTCAAGGGAATCCAAAAATACGCTCACAAAACTGGCGTTGCTGAGGATGCGCCTGCTAAATAGCAGGTTAAAATTTCAGTGGATTTGTGACTGGGTAAGCTTATGGCTAAGAAGCAAAATCTATTTTTGATACCTGCCGTGTGTTTGGCATGGGGCTTCGTCATGCCTTTTGCCCAGGCGCAGCAGAACAAGACGATTAGGGAAGTGGTTGCCGGCGATAAGAAGGGGGAGGAGGCCGTAGTCAGGACGGCATCAATTGAGTTTACTAATCATTTGGGAATGAAATTTGTGCAGATCGATTCGGTCTCGCCACTTTTTTCGATTTGGGAAACCCGGGTGGCTGACTTCAGGGCATTTTTAGCAGTGTCAGGCAGGCGCACTAAGCAGGTTTATTTCAAACAACGGGGGGATCATCCTGTGGTTAATGTCAGTTGGGAGGATGCGATTGCTTTTTGCAGTTGGTTGACGCGGAAAGAATTGCAATCGGGTGTTTTGCCCGAGGGCTGTCGTTACCGCTTACCGACGAGTGAGGAATGGTCATTGGCAGTGGGGATGCCGCCGCCGGAGGATCCTTTGAAGCAGTTGTCGGTAGATACGTCAGCGTCAGGATATCCCTGGGGGGCTGAGTGGCCACCGCAAAAGGGCGCGGGAAATTATCATCCTGATCTGGCGGTGGATACATTCCAGGCGACCGCACCGGTAGGGAGTTTTACGGCTAATCAATTTGGATTGTATGACCTTGGGGGCAATGTATGGGAGTGGTGCCAGGATCAATATGGCAACAGTGTCGATTTCCGGACGCTGCGTGGAGCTTCCTGGCGGATGAGATCTGCCGGAGATCTGCTTAGTGGATTCACTATTGGTAATATCACCAGCTTAAGATTGGAGACCTATGGTTTTCGGGTTGTCCTGGATTTGCCGAAATCCCAGCGAAGCGTTATTTTGAAAAAGCTACCATCCAGTTCGGGACAATCGAGTAAGAAAAATTGAGATTAGGATGGAATTGTGGCAAAGTTACTGTCATGAACTCCCTGTTTCGATGTTTTTTGTTTGGTGGGCTGTTGGCCCTGAATTTATTGCCCGCGTTGCATGCGGGCGATTGGCCGATGTGGAGGCATGATGCGAAGCGCAGTGGAGTGAGTCAGGAGGAGTTGGCGGATGGGTTGTATCTTAATTGGTCGCGGGCGGTTGCCCCGGCGCGATTGGCTTGGCCGAATGAACCGCGCTTGCATTTTGATGCTTCGATCGAGCCGGTGGTGGCGGGGAAACGGCTGTTTGTCGGATCACCTTTGGATGGAAGTGTGCGGGCTTATGATACGGAGTCGGGTGCGCAGTTGTGGAAGTTTTACAGTGAGGGGCCGATTCGTTTTGCGCCGGTGGCCTGGCAGGACGGCTTGTACTTTGGTTCGGATGATGGTTTTTTATATCACTTGGACGCGGCGACGGGGGAGATGCGCTGGAAAGTGCGTGGGGCGCCGGATGATCGGGCGGATTACCGGCAGATGGGCAACAGTCGTTTGATTTCTTTGTGGCCAATACGCGGTGGGCCGGTGATCGAAAAGGGAGTGGTCTATTTTGGCGCGGGCATCTGGCCGTCGATGGGGGTGTTTGTGAAAGCGGTGGACGCCAAAAGCGGTGAGGTTTTGTGGTCAAACGGCGACATCAATTATTTGTCTCGGGTGAGGATCGATCACAATCTGTTGGAAGAGGCAGCTTTGTCTCCGCAGGGGTATTGTCTGTTTGCTGACGGCAAGGTGGTGGTGCCGAATGGGCGTTCGATGCCGGCGCGTTTTGAGCCGAAGACGGGTGAGTTGATGTATTTTGTGCAGGGTTACCGGCATGGGGATTCACGGGTGACCGCGACCGATCGTTTTTTGTTTGTTGGAGACCAGGGGGTGGTGAGTTTGAAAGACGGGCGTGAGGTGGGTGATCGTTGGGCGTCGGCGGGCAAGGACGCTCCAGATGGTTTTTCGGGCAAAAAACGGGACTTGTTCGAGGGCCCTTTTCATGGTTACAAGTTCATGGCGGCCTGTGATTTCCGCTCGGCTTTGGACGACGGCAAGGCTTATGGAGTGAGTAAGGGATCTTTGTTGGGATGGGGAGTGCATCAGGCGGAGGTATCGCTTTACGAAAAAAAGGATGGGGCTCATGTGATTCATCCGGCACGCTGGGACGCACCGCCTTTATGGAAGCGTTTTGTTTTGGCTAAAGCTGAGAAGGGTTCAACCCAGGTGACGATCAAAGCGGGTAAGCGGGTTTACACTCACGTGAATAAAACCCTGTTTGCGGTGGATGTGCCGGACAAGGAGGGCGTGCCGAAGCTGGCGTGGAAGAAGGAGTTGCAGGGAGTACCGAGCAGTATGTTGGTGGCGGACGGTAAGTTGTTTGTGGTTTTGGCGGAAGGGCAGATTCTTTGTTTCGCGGATAAGTTGGTGGAAGTGGTGAAAAAATACGAGCTGCCAAGCAAGGCTTTGGTGAAGCGAGGCAAGGATGATGTTTGGGCAAAAAAGGCAGCTGGAGCATTGGCGGCAGCGGGGACGGATCAGGGTTATGCGGTGGTGATGGGTTTGCAAGATGGGTGGATGGTTGAGGAATTGCTCAATCAATCGAAGATGAAAGTGATTGTGATCGATTCTGATCGGGCAAAGGTGGATGCCTTGCGCGAGAGATTGACCCAGGCGGGTTTGTATGCAGATCGGGCGGAGGTGTTTTTAGCGAATCCCTTGTCGATCAAGTGGCCTCCGTATTTGGCGAATTTGATTGTTTCGGAACGCAGTGGGGATGCCAGTCCCTTGATGGCTATGAAACCTGCTGACTTGTATGAAGTTCTGCGCCCCTATGGCGGCACTCTGGTTTCCTGGAGTGGAGAGAAGGGTAGGGTGCACTATGCTGCGGCTAAGTTGGAGGGAGTGAAGTTGAGCATTGAGGGAGGGCAGGTGCTGGTCCAGCGTCCGGGCGCACTGGAAGGTTCGGCGGATTGGACTCACGAAACGGGCGATGCTTCGCGGGTGTATTTTTCGTCAGACAAACGGGTGCAGGCTCCTTTGGGCATCTTGTGGTATGGCGATGGAACAGACTACGGTTTTGAAAAACACAAAGACTATGGGCGAGGGGTGAAACCCCAGGTGGCGGAGGGTCGTTTGATCGCTTTTGATGATGGCAAAAAGGAGCTGCGGGCGATTGATATCTACACTGGCCGTATGTTTTGGAAGCGACAGCAGGATACCTCGCTGGTGCGTTATGTGACTTTTGGGGACGCGGTGTATGTGGCGAGTGGTCTGAAGTGTGATGTGCTCGATCCGGTGACGGGAGAGGTAAGGGAGAGTCTGGCGCTACAGGTGGATGTGCCCAAGGGGAAAAAAGCAGGGGTGGTGGCGGTGCGCGCCAATGAGAATATTTTGTTGATTGGGGTGGGTTATGACCTGCCGGAGGACGAGCACAGCCATGGTGCGATGGATCATGGCTTGTGGGATGCAAAAATCCTGGTGGCCTTGGATCGTAAGAGTGGCAAGCAGTTGTGGACAACCAGTGCACAGCAGCGCTTTAATTTGCATTCCATCGCGATGGGCGGCGGCCTGGTGTATGCTTCGGATTCGATATCCCCCTCGGTTGCGGGACAGATGGAGCGACGCGGCAAGGTGCCGGAGACTTTCCCTTCGATTATATCGGCTTTGGATGAGCGGACGGGCAAGCTGCGCTGGCAGAAAAAATACGACTACAAATTTCGTAATATGTTGGGCAGAGGGCCGCTGGCGATTCGTCCCTATGATGACTGGCAGGCTTATAATGCCGAGCACGGTTTGTTACTGACAGGCAAGTCAGCCGAGATGCGGGCGATTGATGTGAAGACCGGTGAAGAGAAATGGCATTCCGCTAATGCGGGTTTGCAGCCGCTGATTTTGGGAGGAGACAGTTTCATCAATCAGGGAGGGCATCGTTACGAGGTGACAACAGGGGTAATCCTGACCAAAAAACCTTTGTTCAAGCGAGGAGCCTGCAACTACACGGTGGGCAGTGACAGTTTGTTGTTTTTGCGCTATAAAAGCGCGGCTTATGTGGATTTGGACAAGGGGCAGCAGTTCAGTTTGCGCAATCTGAGAAGTGGCTGCAGTAACAGTCTGGTGGCGGCGGGAGGATTGTTGAATGTGCCGAGTTTTGCTACGGGCTGTGTGTGCAACTACCCTTTGCAGACTTCGTTTTCGATGGTGTATATGCCGGAAACCGGCAAGTGGGCGGGGGAGAAACCGCTTCCGGTGTCACCGGAGAAAAAATGAGTGTTCTCAAATCCTGATAAACTTAGGCTTCGTTTTTTTTCTCGGCGAGCACGCCGGTGGTGGTGAAGACATGTTGGTCGAAGAAGGTATTGAGTTTTTGTGCATCGCCGAAGTGGTAGGCGGCAAAGAAGATGGCTGCGAGTATCAGCGGGGCAAGAATCGAATGCAGGATGATGATGACCAGTCCGTGGGCAATGCTTTTGTGATAGATGATGGATATGAACAAAGCGGCAACACTTAAGCTGACCAAGCCCCCCAGGCTGAGAATGAGAGTCATTTGATCGGGGTAACGGCCGAGCAGGAACAAATAAACCAGGATCAGAATGCCGCTTAAGAACCAGGCTCCCGGCAAGGCAACCACAGCACGCAAGGGGTTGATCCTGCGACTGACGAGGAAGGCGCTGACCCAGAAAGAAAACAGGTAGAGAACGAGTGGCAAAGCTATGAAAATGATCGCCAGATAAAAATGGGGCTGTTGTAATTTATCGTTGGGTATGCTTTGCAGGAATGCCGGGGAAACCAGTGTCATCCATCTGGAACTGGGCTCGAGTTCAGAACTGGTGAATTTGATTTCATCATCTGAATCAGCAACCTGGACCGTCAAGGTTTTGGTATCAAAGTCGAAGTGACTCAGGCTTCCGTAAATAGTGTCTTTTCCGTCACGCCGCCAATCAACATTAAGCTCGAGAGCCTGCGACACGCATGGTGTCAGCAAAGCGAGCAGTAATGTTAATACAAGGGGCGTGCGATACCAAAAGGGTAGAACAAATCGAGGGCGTGCGGGCATTGGGGGGTAGGAATTAATAATGATAGATGAAAAATCCTCAATGTTAAATGTCAGGAGTCTCCCTCGGTTCGCGGATCGCGGTTGAGCAATTCTCCCAGGGCTTCTTGAGCGGGTTTATTTTCATAAAGCACGGCATAAATCTGATCGATCAGGGGAGTACGCACGCCTGTTTTTTTAGCAAGTTTATAGACGCTCTCGGTATTGGGCAAGCCCTCGGCGACTTGGGTCATTTTTTTGAGTGTTTCTTCGACGGTGAGACCTTCTCCGATCATGCGACCGAAGCTGTTGTTGCGGCTGTGACGGCTGTAACAGGTGACGATGAGGTCGCCCACTCCACTGAGCCCTTGAAAGGTGCTGGCTTTGCCGCCGAGTGCGGTGCCGAGTCTTATCATCTCTGCCAGTCCGCGGGTGACCATGGCTGCTTTGGCGTTGTCGCCGAGCCCGAGGCCGTCGGCGATGCCAGCGGCGATGGCAAAAACGTTTTTCACCGTTGCTCCGATTTCGATGCCCTCCATGTCCTCGCGGGTGTAGGAGCGAAACCACGGCAGAGTGAAAACTTCCTGCAGGCAGACGGCGGTGTCGTGGTCGGGGCAGCCGATGACGGTGGCGGTGGCCATCCGGCGGGCGACTTCCTCTGCATGGGTCGGACCGGAGAGGGCGGCGATGGGGTTGTCGGGGAAAAATTCACGCAGCAGTTGAGTCATCGACAAGCCGGTGGACGATTCGATGCCTTTGGTGCAGGCGAGAAAGATGGTGTTTTTTGACACTCCGGCTTGTTGCAGTTGTTTGATCACCAGACGTGCGACCTGGGAGGGCACCACCAGTAAGATGATCGGGGCATCAGTGATGTCTTCCAGACGACTGGTGGCGCTGATGTTTTCCGGCAGATCAATGTCCGGCAGGTAACGGGCGTTCCGGTGATTCTGGTTGATGTCATCGAGAGCTTGCTCTTCGATTCCGTAGATGGTGGTGTCCAGTCCTCGTTCGCCGAGCACGATGGCCAGGGCGGTGCCCCAGCTGCCGGATCCGAGCACAGCGGCGGTTTTGAATTTTGATTCAGGCATCAGCTTGTGGTTGTGGTTTTTTAGATTTGGGGGTGAAACGGTTTTCGGTGCCGTTGCACAGTTTACGAATGTTGCTGCGGTGTTTCCAGGTGGCTAGAAGTGCTAGCAGAACTGTAAAGCTTATAAGCGGCACGTTCCATTCGTTTTGTGTGGCTTGTTGCACGATGGTTACGATGGGGATCGCCAGGGCTGCGCCAATCGAAGCAACCGATACGTAGCGAGTGGTGAAAAATAGGATCAGCCAGATGGCGACAGCGATGAGTAAGGGCAGGGGGATCAGGGGAATGAGCGCTCCGGCCGAAGTGGCGATGCCTTTACCGCCTTTGAAACGTAACCACAGGGTGTAGTTGTGCCCCATGATGGTGGCGAAAGCGGTCAGGATGTGGATCAGGCTTTGCTCGGAAAAGTGTTGGGCAATGAGGACTGGCAGCAGGCCTTTGAGCACATCGAGAATGAGGACGGGGATGCCGATGCCTTTGCCCAGAGTGCGCAAAACATTGGTGGCGCCGATGTTGCCACTGCCGTGCTCGCGGATGTCGATGCCGCGTAGTTTTCCGGCAAGAAAACCAAAGGGGATCGATCCGATGAGGTAGCCGGTGAGGATCAGCCCCGCTGTGGTCAATGCTTCGTTTCCCGTCATGATGATAGGAGACAATAATGACAGATATATGGTAAAAGTCGATAGGGATGTTGCCAATCCGTTTTTCGAGGGGGGAAGACGGAATAGATAAGGGCCGCGGCAAAAATAAAACACCCCAAACTACTTGCCTTTTTGATCTCCATCCGCGTTCAAATTCCCTCAAATAGCTTGCTATTATCGAGAATTTCGCCTTGATGGAAATCAAAAATTCTGCGCATTTTGGGGTATCTATTAATTGCCGCGGCCCTAAGCTGCTGATAGTTATGCATTTCGCCCGATTAGGGTGGAAGAGTTGGATTTTTCACCCAGCGCTTCGCACTGGGCTGTATCATTGAGCACCGTTGGTGCAAAAGAGATGAAAGCAAACAGCCCTGTAAGGACAAAAAGTGATAGCCCGGTGCGAAGCCGCTGGGGAGAGCAATGATCCGGGTAGAACTGGCCTCAGGGCTTGGGTGTGTTTTTGCTGATTGAGCTTATGGCGTTTTGAATGGCATCAAGAGGTTTTGAAAGGTCGGCATCGAGTCCTGTGATTTGCTGCAGCAGGGTTCCGTCGGGAGCAAGAATAGTGATGATGTTGGAATGGGCAAAATCGAGGGTTGATGTTTTGCGGTATTTCATTCCAAGGGCAACCGCTAGTTCGAGCACTCCGTCCTCATCACCCGTGAGCAGGGTCCAGTGTTTGGGATCGAGTTGGTAGTTTTTTTCGAGTTCTTTCAAGCGCTCGGGAGTATCGGTTTCAGGATCAATCGAGATGAAAGAAAAAGTCACATGACTGAGGTCAGTGTTTTTTTCAATGAGGGCGCGTTCGATCCGCTGGATGTTGGCGAGGATGCGAGGGCAGGCAAATTTGCATGAGGTGTACCCCATGGCAAGGATACGGATGTTTCCCTTTAACTCGGAAAGTTTTATTTTTTTACCATTCTGATCGAGCCATTCGGAATCGAGGTCATAAACAGAACCTTCACTCGCCGCTGCGGCCGGTAACTCAAAAGGGGAGGTGTTTGAAGACGGGGGCTGCCCGGAGCTGGGAAGAATAGTGGCTGAAAAAAATGCGAGCAGGATGAGTTTGTTCATGATGAATATTAGGGTTGGTTGGTTTTGATGTTGCGAGCGCCGCGAAAGCCAAGATTGGATACGGTGTAGTTTCCCTTGAGGCTGGAGCGAAAGGCGTAGCGCATGAAGGCGGCGTAGTTATGGGGATCTGCCGTTCCCAGAGCTCCACCCGCACAGAAGAGCGCTCGTTCCAGTCCGGAATCCCCACGGGATTCCCCAGTGACCATGCCATTGTTGAAATCCCTCACCCACTCCCAGACCTGACCATGCAGCGCACGAATTCCATAAAAATTCACCGGGGTGACGGAAGTTTTGGTTTTGTTTGTAGGTTGGCTATACCACCTAAGCAAACGATTGGTAAAAACGGGATCCTTGGAGGCATTGGCACGGGTTTCATCAGCGGCCGCGACGTATTCCCACTCGTCCTCGGTGGGTAGACGTTTGCCTTTTGATTTCAGGTAGGCACGAGCGGCAAACCATGAAACATTGGTGACGGGTTGGTCTGCGATTAAGTTTGCTTGCGCTCCGAGATCGAGATCTCCCTGCCAATGTTTGAGGTAACCCCTATCAGCAAACAGGCGTTTCACTTGGGAGCGCCTCCACTTGGGGTGTTGGCGAACGAAGTTCAGGAATTCTTGGTTACTAACCGGATCCACATCAATGGAAAAAGGCTTCACGTTGGTGATGGCGGCATCCTGAATATACAGGGGAGTGTAGCTGCCGGCCGGAACCCGTACCATATCAGGAGAGGGTTCAGCAAATAGTGAAATAAGGGTAAGGTGGAATAAAGAGAGGGCGATGACAGGGGTGGAACCTGGCATCAAATTCAGGATAGAATTTTTTAGTAACATCAATTCCAATGACTTCCTATTTTGCGGGTGTGATGCCCTTTGCTCGTATGGCTTTCACCTGGTCGGGGGTGACTTCGGTTTTATTGTTGTCCCATTGACTATAGACATAGGTGAGGGCGTTAGCGATGGATTCATCAGAGAGCCCCAGTTGTGGCATGATGCTGTTGAAGACGGTGCCGTTGACTTTGACTTCTCCGCTCAGACCATGCATCACCGTGCTGATCGCACGATTGGTATCTGCATTGAGAAAGTCGGACTTGGCTAGTGGAGGGAAGGCATGGGGGATGCCCTGACCTTGAGCCTGATGGCAGGCTATGCATACTTGATTGTAGATGACCTTACCATATTTGATGCGCTGCTCCCTGTTTTTTGCGAGCGCTTGAGGTTGTGAGGGCTGGGGCATGGTTTGGATGGCGCCGCCCTCTGGTTGATATATGGTGTCGTCGGTTTTTCCGGAATAGACCAAGGCAGTTTCAGGGCCTTCCACTTTGAGCATGCCGAGAGCTCCTTTATTAAAAGCACGGAAGATCGAGTGGTCGACCAGGATGTAGGTGCCCGGAACTTCTACTTTGAATTCCACCATGGCCGCGCCTCCTGCGGGAACCAGAGTGGTCTGGACATTGTGGTTTGCCTGACTGCCACCTTCTGTGTAAACGGTGTCGAAAATTTCTCCGATAACGTGGAAGGATGAAATCAGGTTGGGCCCGCCGTTGCCGATGAACAAACGAACGGTTTCACCGGCTTTTGCGGTGGGGGCTTTGTCGCCGGTGAGAGATCCCACTGATCCATTAAACACCACATAATCAGGATCCTCATGCAGAGCTTTGTTCATATCGAAAGCTTGCAGTCCGCCTTCGCCATAAGCACCCTGGGTATAAAATTCGCTCTGCATGATATAGTATTCATGATCTACCGGAGGCAAGCCTTCTTTGGGTTCGACCAGGATTAGGCCATACATGCCATTGGCGATATGCATACCCACTGGAGCGGTGGCGCAGTGATAGATGAAGAGGCCGGGGTTCAGTGCGGTGAAAGAAAAAACCGACTCATGCCCTGGAGCGGTGAAGGAGGAGGTTGCTCCGCCGCCAGGTCCGGTGACCGCATGCAGGTCAATGTTGTGGGGCATTTTATTATCCGGGTGGTTGGCCAAATGAAATTCAACATAATCGCCTTCGCGGATGCGGATGAATTTACCGGGAACTTTTCCGCCAAAGGTCCAGAAGGTGTAGTCGACACCGTCGGATAGCTTGCCCACGACTTCGGTGACTTCAAGGTTCACAATAACTTTGGTGGTGTTTTTTCGTTTGATTGGAAGCGGTACGTTGGGCGCATGAGTGAGGGTAGCTACTTCTTCGCCTGTTAGTATATCGGCAGAGTTGTTGTCGTTAGAGCTGCCTATGAAGGGTTTTAGTTTCCCCCCTTCGGATTCGTTGGGGCCACAGGCGGTGAGTGCGAGTATTGCGACGAAGCCGAAAACTGCTGATATATTTACTGGGGATGTTGTCATGTTTTTCATGAGGTTTTGGAGGGGACTTGTTTTTGCTACATGGTAATAAAAAGACAGAATGTGGCATAGGCTCCGCTAAAGTTGCTTTTTTATCAGCAGATAATGCTTAGTTCGGGGTATCACTGCAAATAGCAGGAGAAGAAAAGTGAGAAGCTTCAAAATAGGTATAGGTGGGCTGCAACGAGGAAGGCAATAAACGCGCAATTCTTCCTATGAGATGCCCAGTCTATTAGTTTGACAGTATGTCGATTGAATTTTTTCGTATAAAGATGCCTACAAGCAGAGATTAATACTTAAAGGCTGAGAATGTGATTTTCCGCTAACATTACATATGTCATGAGATGGGTGCATTGATGGAGGGAAAGTAGATGTCTATATAAACCAAACCAAATAACAGACTATGAGTAAGGGAAAACCAAACCACTATTCTGATTCGCAAAAGCGATCAGTTGTTAAGTATGTGAATGATTATAATATTAAGAAGGGGCGGGGGGGGCAGGCGGCGGCGGCGCGCAAGTATGGGGTGGGAACCCTGTCTATTGCAAAGTGGTTGAAGGATGGAGAATTAAACGGGACAGCGAAAAAGAAGGTGACGAGGGTTCGTTCGCGTGTTCCTGCCAAGGGCAAGGATGATGCCGCGGCAGCGCTTGAACGAGTGGCTGAGATCCGTGATAGGATGAAGGTGCTCAGAGCGGAAGTGAGCGGCTTGTATGACGAAATGATGCAGCTTGCATCCAAGGTGGAAGGGGTTGATTCGAAAGCAAAAAAAGAGGTTGGCGGGAAAACGCAGGATCAGCAGAAAGTGGTGGGGCGTGAAGTTGAGATTGAGAGCAAGTGGTGGAATTTTCAGCGGCAGGACCAGGCGATCGTGAAGATAGCTCCACAAATGGCTTGTGAGCGCGAGTGGGCTAACCAGGATGGTAAAACGATAGTGGCTTCTCTGCTCAAGCTAAAAGACGGGCTGGCTGTATTGAAGGTCAAAGGGGGAACCGTTTACCGTTACCCGGTCGAAGGTTTGGCGAACGATCATCAAGTAGAGTTGGAAGAATTGAGCAAGCGTTTGGCAGCGTCGCGATAAGAGGTGTTTTAAATACAGTAGTTAGGCGGGAACCATGTGGAATGGATTGGTAATCCGTTTTCTTCGACCTTGGTGTGGAATCGTGCGATATAAGAGCGGTCACGGGTGAACCGAATGGCAATCCGTTTTACGGTTTGAGCGCTGCGAAGATCTGGTCGCGGGGCAGGCAGTTGATGACGTCATGGCGGGTCAGCCAGCCTTTGCGGGCGATTTTGATGCCAAAAAAGAGGTTGTCGAGATCGGCGGCGCGGTGGGCGTCGGGATTGATGGCGCATTTGACGCCTTTTTCTGCGGCCAGTTTCCACCAACGCCAGTCCATGTCGAGGCGCCAGGGATTGCAGTTGAGTTCGATGATGGTGCCGGTGGCGGCGCAGGCATCGATGATGTCGGGGATGTTGATCGCGTAGGGTTCACGTTCGAGCAGCAGGCGGCCGGTGAGATGGCCGATCATGGTGACGTGGGGATTTTCGATTGCTTTGATAAAACGTTTGGTCATCTCGGCTTCGGACAGGGTGAAGGAGCTGTGCGCGGAGGCGACGGTGTAGTCGAGTTGGCAGAGCAGTTCGTCATCGAAGTCGAGACTACCGTCTTTGAGAATGTCCACTTCGCTGCCGGCTAACAGGCGGAAGTCGATATCTTCGTCTTTGAAGTTTTCGTTTATATTGTGGATATCACGTAATTGATTGAGCAAACGTTTTTCGTTGAGTCCGTTGGCTTGTACCGATGATTTGGAGTGATCGGCGATGCCGAGGTATTGCAGGCCGAGTTCGATGGCGGCGTTGGCCATTTCCATCAGGCTGTTGTGTCCGTCACTGGCGGTGGTGTGGTTGTGAAAAGTGCCGCGGAGGTTTTCGAGTTCGATCAGGCGTGGCAGACGGTGTTCAGCAGCGGCTTCGATCTCGCCCTGGTTTTCACGTAGTTCGGCGGGCGGGCAAGTCAGACCGAGGGCGGCGTAGAGGCCGGCTTCGTCGTGGAACTCGCGTGGGGCGTCGGTGGTTTCGGGATCGATGGGGGCGAGGCGGTATTCGTTGAGGGTGTAACCCTGATCGCGGGCGAGTCCGCGCAGGGCGACGTTGTGTTCCTTGCTGCCGGTGAAATAAACCAAGGCGCAGGGGAATTCTGCATTGGATACGGCGCGCAGGTCACATTGCACTCCGGAGTCGAGGCGCACGCTGGATTTGGTTGAACCCTGGTTGATGATCGAGTCCACTTCCGGCAGGCTGACAAAAAAATCGATCAGAGCCTGGGGCTCGCGGGTGGCGACGAGGAAGTCGAGGTCGTGCAGGGTTTCCTTGCCACGACGGTAACTGCCGGCGACTTCAGCGCGCAGGCAGTTGGGATGGGATTTGAGCTCATCGAGAATGAGTTCGGCTTGTCCGGCGACATTGCCGAGACGGAAGCGGTCGGCATTTTGTTCACGGAAGGTGATGGCTTCGAGGATTTTGTCCTGGGTTTTTTTACCAAAACCGGGTAATTTGGAAATACGGTCTTTCTCGCAGGCCGTTTTGAGCCCTTCAATCGAGGCGATGCCGAGTTTTTTGTAGAGATCCTTGATGCGTTTGGGGCCGAGTCCCTGGATTTTAAAAAGGTCGAATATAGTAGCGGGAAACTCGGCTTTGAGATTTTCGTAAAACTCGAGTTTTCCGGTGGTGGCCAGTTCGTGCAGCTTGTCGGTCAGGGCTTTGCCGATGCCTTTGGTTTTGATCAGATCTTTGTAATTAGCGGAAGCGGCGATTTTTAGCAGGTCGCCCTGGAAGTTCTCCACCACTTCGGCACCGGTTTTGTAAGCACGGATTTTGAAGGGGTTTTCGTCTTGGAGATCAAGCAAGAGGGCGATTTTTTCAAAAATGTCGGCGATGTGTTCACGGGATAACATGGCGACAAGCAAATGCAGATTTATGGAAATTTCATCCAAAATCGGGTGATTTGTGGAAATTTCTAGATTAGAATGTAAGGTTCACGTTTTTTTGTCTCTTGCCTCTAGGCTTTTATCAGATAGAGGGAGGGTGACAGCGTTAATACAGAATATAATGAGTGCTAAAGCAACGACTTCGAACAAAACCATCACAGGAACTTCCGCCGGAGCCGGCGAGGTGGTGGAACGCGGTGAAATGATGACCGGTGCGGAAGTGCTGGTCGCTTGTCTGGAGCGTGAAGGGGTAGATGTGATATTTGCCTACCCTGGCGGAGCCAGTATGCCGATTCATCAGGCGCTGAGCCATTCGGATGAAATTCGCACGATTTTGCCTCGTCATGAACAGGGTGGTGGTTTTGCGGCTGAGGGTTATGCCCGGGTGACTGGTAAGGTGGGGGTTTGCATGGGAACTTCGGGGCCCGGGGCGACCAATTTGGTGACCTCGATTGCCGATGCTTTTTTGGATTCGACGGCTTTGCTGGCGATTTCTGGCCAGGTGCCGAGTACGATGATTGGTCGTGGGGCTTTCCAGGAAACGGACTTTTTTGGCATGACCTTGCCGGTGGTCAAACACAGCTACCTGGTGACGGATCCGCATGACATTCCGCGGGTGGTGAAAGAGGCGATGTATATCGCGATTTCCGGACGTCCGGGGCCGGTGGTGATTGATATGCCTAAGGACGTGCAGGAGGCCAGGATTCATCCGGTGTTCTGCGATGAGGTTGAGCTGCGTGGTTATGACCCCGAACGGCCTCTTGATGAGGAGACTTTGGCTGAGGTGATCGGTCTGTTGAAAAGTGCCAAAAAACCGGTGATTTATGCGGGTGGTGGAATCATCACTTCGGATGCGCACAAGGCTTTGTTGGAATTTGCCCAACGAGCACAGATCCCGGTGGCGACCACTTTGATGGGCATTGGAGGTTTTCCTCAATCCCATGAGTTGAGCCTGCATTGGTTGGGCATGCACGGTACGGTTTACGCTAATAATGCGGTGAATGAAGGTGATTTTCTGTTGGCGCTCGGAGTGCGTTTTGATGACCGGGTGACAGGCAAAGTGGATGAGTTCGCCAAACACGGTATGATCGTTCACATTGACATCGACAACTCTGAGCTGAATAAAAACAAGGCGGTGAAGTTTCCGATTCTGGCGAATGTGCGCGAGGCTTTGGAATGCATGAATACGTTGCTTGCAGAGGATGGCTTCGAGGAGAAAAAAGCTGATTACGATTTGCATCCTGATTGGTTCAAGCAAATCGCCGAGTGGAAACGCGATCAGCCCTTGAAATACACGGATACCGAAGAGGTGATCCAGCCACAGTATGCGATCGAGTTGCTCAATGAGATGATGGATGAGGATACGATCATCACCACGGGGGTGGGGCAACACCAGATGTGGGCGGCGCAATATTGTCAGTTTGATAAACCTCGTCAATTTTTCACTTCGGCTGGTTTGGGTACGATGGGGTATGGTTATCCGGCCGCGATGGGAGCCAAGGTGGCTTTTCCAGATCGTCAGGTGGTTGACATCGACGGAGACGGTTCATTTTTGATGAACATCCAGGAACTGGCCACGGCCAAGGTGGAAAAGATCGCGGCCAAGGCTCTGGTATTGAATAACCAGCATCTGGGCATGGTGGTGCAGTGGGAGGATTTGAAATATGGCGGCAATCGTGCGAACACCTTTTTGGGCGACCCTTCGCTTGAGTATGATCCCGATCATAAAAAAGAAGAGCTGATCTATCCTGATTATGTCAAGATGTGCGAATCTTTTGGCATCACTTGTGAGCGAGTGTTACACAAAAAAGATCTGCGACCGGCGATGGAACGCATGTTGGCGTCGGAGGAAGCCTATGTTTTGGATGTGATGGTGCCTTACACCGAGCACGTTTTGCCGATGATCCCGGGCGGGATGACCTATAAGGATGTCATTACTGACAAAGAGCAGGAAGCCGGAGTGAATGTGCCGAGTGCTTTGTGAACTTGAATTTGTGATTTGAAATTGAAGGGCGCGTGGGTGCTTGCTTTGGTTGATTGACGGTTTATCATGCTGAATCATGGGAGTTTATGAACGCGATTATATGCGACAGGGATCGCCCCATGGTGGAGGAGGTGGGTCGCCCTCGAGTGGTCCGCGTTCGTGGTCGGTGTTGATCTGGTTGATCGTGATCAATACGGTGTTGTTTATATTTCGCGGGGGGAACGAAGCGCAGTTGCTGAACTTTGGGAGTTTGTCGTTTCAGCAGTTGGCGGCGGGCAAAATCTGGACGCCGGTCACTTATATGTTTTTGCATGGTAGCTTGATGCATGTGGCGGGGAACATGCTGGTACTCTATTTTTTCGGGCGCAACATTCTGCTGATGCTGGGGACACGTCATTTTCTGACCATTTATTTTGTCGGTGGCGTGGTGGGTGGATTGGTGCAGGTTTTTGTGGGTTTGTTGATTGGCTGGCAAAATCCTTTGATCGGGGCGTCGGCGGGGGTGGCAGCCATTGTGATCGCGCTAACGGCCTTGCTGCCGGAGAAGAAGGTTTATTTGTTATTGTTTTTTGTCATTCCTATTCGGATGAAAATGAAAACCCTGGCGTTGGTTTTTGTGGGTCTTGATCTGGCATTGTTTTTTGCGGATTTGTTGGGCGTGATGAGTTTGGGAATTGGCAATCTGGCTCACTTGGGTGGCGCGTTGTGTGGCTGGCTTTATATCAAACAAGGATTTGCCTACAATGGGGGGCGCAAGCCTACCCGGGGTCAAGCGGAGCGTTGGATGAATCGTTTTGGTGAAAACCGGGTGGTGGACGCTGAAGTTTCCGAGCCCCCGGAGAAAAAATCGTCGTGGTTCACTTCGGCGGAAAACAAAGCTTACATTTCAAAAAGTGTGGATGAGATTTTAGAGAAAATTTCCGAACACGGGATGCAGAGTCTGACGGATGAAGAGAAACGAACTTTGGAAAAAAACAGTGAAGAGTTGGCGCGAATGACAAGGAGAAGGGGTGGCAAGTGAGAGGGGAATAGGAAATAAAAATGGCTGAATCGGGTAACATTTGGATGAAGGGGGCGAAGTGGTTATTGCTGGCAGCTTTGTTTATAGCAGCGGTGGTGGGCAGTGGGTGGATGGGGATTTCCCTGGCTAAAAAAAATCTACCGGATTGGGTGGGAAAAAAAATTGTGGTTTTGAGTGGAACGGAGATGGTGATTGGTGGGGAAGGGCAGGAAATTTATCTGGCTGAAAAAAACCAAAGTATTAAGGATTTTTTTAATCAATACCCTAGCCGTGAAGAGCGGTTGAAGGCGGATGTTGATAAAGCCAAGGTGAGGCGTTTCACCGCCGAGGTGGATATTCGGGTTGAACGGCGGGATGCTGGCACGGTTTCTATTGAGGTGTTGTCGGGGCCGTTGAATGGCGAGGATTTCTGGATGCCTCTGGAGCAGTTGTCTCAAGGTAGGAGTGGAGAGGATATTCCTTTGATAAAGGATGATGGGGGGATAGGAGAACCACGAATGAACACGAATGAACACGAATGAAATGAGTAAGAACAAGACGTCTTATCCCCGGCCATTCATGTTACGAGTTATTTTTTGTCCTGTAGGTGAAAATGAGTGCTAGAAGTGTTCTCGATTGAGGAAAGATTCGGATAGAATTGTCATGAGAATCATTGCTGGAAGTGCCGGAGGCATACCATTAAAAACGCCGCGTGGAGGAACCCGTCCGACGGCGGACCGGGTGAGAGAAGCTCTGTTTGCTTCGTTGGGGAGTTTGTTGGTAGGGGCGCGGGTATTGGATTTGTATGCGGGTTCGGGTTCGTTGGGGATTGAAGCATTAAGCCGGGGGGCGGACAGTGCACTGTTCGTGGAGCAACAGCGGCAGGCAGGTGAAGTGATTCAAGCTAATCTCGATAAATCGCGGCTTGAGGGAGGTTTAATAAGGCGTTCCGAGGTGATGAAGTTCTTGCGTGGGCACCGTGTGGTGGATGGTGGCGCGTATGATTTGATTTTTGCCGATCCTCCTTATGCCAAGGATCAAACGACGGCAGCAGAGTTGCTGGCTTTGTCCACCAACGATGATTTGGTGAACTTGTTGGGTGACAAGGGGGTATTGATTTTGGAAACGATGGCTTCGGTGGAATTGCCTGAATTGATTGCGCAACGCTGGGAAGTGCGCGATGAAAGGCGTTATGGTGAAACCCGGATTTCGTTTTTGGTGAAACTTTCTTTGACAGGCGCTTAAATAAATGAAACTCAGGCAGGTATTATTGATTTATAATTTGCTGCTGCCGCTTGCTTTGTTGTTGGGATTGCCCGGTTATCTGATCAAGGCGATTCGTCGCGGAGGGGCGCGCGATAATTTTTCCCAGCGTTTTGGTCGTTACGATCAGTCGATGTTGGCACGGTGGCAGCAAGAGCCGGATGGTGGGCAGAGGGTGTGGATCCATGCGGTGAGTGTGGGGGAAGTATTGGTTGGTTTAAAAGTGATCCAGGCTTTGTTGGAGGAAAGTCCCGATCAATCGATTGTGCTCTCGACCACCACTCCTACGGGTTATCGTTTGGCCAAAGCGGAGTGTACGTCCTTGGTCTGTGTGATCTATAATCCGGTGGATTTGCCCTGGGTGGTGCGCGGGGCTTTGCGACGTATCCAACCCAGGCATTTGATTTTGGTGGAGGCCGAGGTCTGGCCAAATCTGGTGTATCAGGCCAGGCAGCGTGGGGTGAGTGTTTCCCTGGTGAACGCGCGCTTGTCCGAGCGATCGGAGCGGCGCTTCCGCAAATTTGGTGCTTTGACAGGACCTCTGTTTGCGATGCTCGATCATGTGTGTGTGCAATTTGAGCGGGATGTGAAACGCTGGCAGGGACTGGGGGTGGATTTGCAGCGGATTGAAAAGGTGGGCAGTATCAAGTATGATGAAGCAGAGCAGGAAGCGCCCGCGGCGCAAATCGCCGAGTTGCAGCAGGTGTTGCAAAATTGGGGCATGGCGGCATCGCAGCCGGTGTTATTGGCTGGCAGCACGCATGCCGGGGAGGAGGCCTTGATCGGCGGGGTTTATCTTGAATTGAAAAAGAAAATACCCGACCTGGTTTATATCGTGGTGCCGAGGCATGTGGAAAGAAGTGCTGCGGTGGTGAATGATCTGGAGGCGATTGGTTTGCGTGCGGATTTAAGATCAGGGATAAACAAAACGGAGGGAGGGCAAGAAGACGGGGATGGGCAGGTTTCGTGTCTGTTGGTGGATACCACGGGGGAGTTGCGAGCCTGGTATCATTTGGCTTCGCTGGTGGTGGTGGGAAAAAGTTTTCTCGGCAAAGGCGGTCAGAATCCGGTGGAGCCGATCATGGCGGGCAAGCCAGTGGTGGTGGGGCCGCATATGGAAAATTTTACGGCGGTGATGGAGCAACTTTTGCAGCAGAAAGGATTGCGGCAAGTGGCGGAAGAAGATGGCTTGCCGGCGGTTATTTCAGCCCTGTTGGAGGATCGCAGCGAAGCGGATTTGATGGTCAAGCGAGCCCGGTTGGCACTGGGTCAGCATCGCGGCGCAGCGCGGCGCACGGTAAAAGTGATTTGCGGATGACAATATCTGCACTTTTGAGGTGAATTACTGCATTTTCCACTTGCAGAAAGCTAAAAATATAGTCAGTTGCGCCATTCCAACCGCCGGTCATCCGGCTATCAACGGTATGACCCGTTCGTCTAACGGTTAGGACACCTGGTTTTCATCCAGGCAATAGGGGTTCGATTCCCCTACGGGTCGCCATTCCTTTCTTCGCTCGGATTTTGATTTTTGAATTGAGAGTGCGGAATTTAGGGGGTCTCCACCAAAGATTGGGGACAAGGGTATTTTTTAGGTTTGTGTTGAGTTCAGGTTATCCGCATTGAGCGATGATGCGCAAACTGGTAGCTTAAAAAGTTTATTGCGAACCTCTCTACACCACGGGTTTTGGTCGTGAGAACTGAACTACAGGAGATGGAGATTTATCTGTAATTAGTAGTGAGGTCTGCTCATAAGATAATTATTTGACTCATGAGGGGGGAACTGTTATCTCTATATAAACAACAGTATTGTATAATACACAATAAGATGAGATCCAACAAATCTACACTACCAATTCAAAGCCTGGATCGTGGACTGCAATTATTGATAGCCGCAGGATCATCAAACCGGCCGCTGGGTCTTGCCGAACTGACTGAAATGCTGGGCATTGATCGCAGTAGCGCTTACCGCCTGGCGAATACGCTGAAGATGCGTGGTTTTTTTCATCAATCGCCGGACACCAAGGCTTACACATTAGGTCCTGCCATCTGGCAATTGGCGAGTCAGATGCGTCAGAGTAATTCCTTGATGCAGATCGCACGAGAGCATGTGGCCGAGCTTGCGTCACAGACCGGTGAAACGGCTCACCTTGCGGTGAGGGAGAATGATCGGGTTTTGTTTCTTGAGCATTCGCTGACAAATCAGGCCGTGGGTGTTTCCGCGGGCTCGGGGAGGACCGAGCCTCTTCATTGTACTGCACTCGGGAAGGCGCTCATTTCCGAACTGAGCGCTCAAGATATAAATGAGCTGTTGGGGTCTGGCGAGCTTGAAAAATATACAGCAAACACGATTCGTTCTGCGGGAGATCTGGCTTCAAAATGTAAAAGCAACCAAGCTCTTGGTTTTGCTGTTGATGACGAGGAATTTCATCTTGGTGTTCGTTGTGTGGCTGCACCTATTCACGATTTTGATGGCCAAATCGTGGCGGCCATCGGGATGTCCGCTCCGACTTCTCGTCTGTCCAAGCGCCGGACGCCTGAATTGGGACGACAGGTGAAGGAAGTGGCTGCTGATATCAGTCGGCAACTGGGATATGTGCAAACTGTTGAAGAGGAAGTCGTATGAGTGAGGTCTCATCAGAGTCGGAAACATCACACCAGATTCACGGTCGTCTCGAACGGGCCAAGGCTATTGTTAAAGCCGGTGGATTTGAAGAGGCGTTGGCATTAGGAGCTCTTGCCAATCGGCTCGATATCACCCTTTCAGAAAGCATCGTTCTCGGGCTGGTAAGACAAAACGTGAGAACTTTTGTGACCGTGTTAGGGCATGGTTCGACCGACCTTGGTGAAGTTCTGCGAGTTTATGAGCAAGCTGGTCTGGTTCGATCCTGCGGAGTGCGGAATGAAATCGAAGCCAGTCATGCGGCGATGGCTTTGCGTTGGGTGACCGGAGAAAAAGCCGCAGTAGTGACTTCAATCGGACCGGGAGCTCTGCAGGCATTGGCAGCATCATTAGCACCTGCATGTGATGGTGTAGGGGTTTGGTATCTTTTCGGTGATGAAACGACTCAGGACGAAGGCCCTAACATGCAGCAGATACCTGGTGCTGGTCAGCATTCGTATTTGCAGCTCTGTTCGGCGATGGGGCAGTCCTATTGCCTGCACACTCCGGAGGCAGTGGGAATAGCTCTACGACGCGGTTTGAACGCCGTTGATCATCCTCATCGTCCCGGACCTTTTTATCTGCTGATGCCAATGAATGCCCAGCCGAAGATATTGCAGGGATTCAATCTGGAAGAACTTCCCACCGGCGTCCCTCCTCGCCTCGGTGCAGCTGCGGGTGATGAGGTTTATAGCGAGGCTGTCGATGCTTTGCTTGCGGCAAAACGGGTGGTGATCAAAATTGGCGGTGGTGGTCGTGAAGCTGGAGAAGCCCTCGGCAAATTTCTTGAACTCGTCGATGGGGTAGCTGTGACCAGTCCATTGGTATCCGGTGTGATTCCATCGGATCATCCGAGGAACATGACGGTTGGTGGATCGAAGGGATCGATCAGCGGGAATTACGCCATGGAAGAGGCTGACTTGCTTGTCGCCGTGGGAACCCGCTTTGTTTGTCAGTCTGACTGTTCGCGAACCGGATATCCCAAAGTGAAACGGGTCATCAATATCAATACCGATCTCGATTCAGCCACCCACTATGGTCGATCGATCGCTCTGCTTGGCGATGCGGAACCAACTTTGGAACGACTGATCGAGGAATTAGGTCAACGAGGACAGAAGGTCGTGGAAGATGAGTCTGAGTGGTTAACGAGTTGTCGGGAAAAGCGTGCCGAATGGGAGGCTTTCAAAAAAGAGCGCTATGAAACTCCCGCCTTGTTCGATGAAGTGTGGGGTGAAAAGGTGATGACTCAACCAGTTGCGATCAAGACGGCCACTGATTGGGCACGAGCCAATGATGCCGTTACTTTCTTTGATGCCGGGGATCCACAGGCGAATGCTTTTCAGATTGTCGAGGATGATCGCCTCGGACGAACCTTCACCGAAACCGGTGCGAGCTACATGGGCTTTGCCGTTTCCGCATTGCTCTCCACCGCCCTGGCATCAAAGCCGTTTTACGGACTGGCGATTAGTGGTGACGGATCATTTACCATGAACCCGCAGATCCTCATCGACGGAGTCGCCCACGGTGCCTGCGGCTGCATCCTGCTGTTGGACAATCGCCGCATGGCCGCCATCTCCGGACTTCAGGTCGCTCAATATGGCTGCAACTATGCAACCAACGATCAGGTTGAAGTCGATTATCTGGCCTGGGCAGGTTCCATCAAAGGCGTGAAGGCACTGGACGGTGGAAGCTCGAAAGAGTCACTGACGTCCGCTCTCGAAAAAGCACACGATTATGACGGACTGTCATTGGTTTATGTGCCGGTATATCACGGCTCTGATCCGCTTGGCGGCATGGGAGTGTTCGGGCGATGGAACGTGGGATCCTGGTGTGAGGATACTCAGGCATTGCGCCATGACATAGGGCTTTAATATGAAAAAACCTAACGAAATGTTAATCAATGGGGATTGGTTGCCTGCGTCTGACGGCGCACGCGAGGACATCATCAATCCCGCAACAGAACAGGTTATCGATTCCGTGCCAATCGCAACTGATGCCGACCTTGAGCAGGCACTCGCCGCTGCCGAGCGTGGTTCTTCGGAATGGCGACAAGTAGACGCTTGGACACGCAGCGCATTGTTGCGAAAAGTGGCGGGTCTGATCAGGGAACGAACCGATTCGATTGCGGAAATTCTCACTGAGGAACAAGGGAAACCACTGGCCGAATCGAAAGGGGAGCTGGGAGCAGCGGCTGACCAATTTGATTGGTATGCCGATGAGGCCCGTCGCATTTACGGACGAATGATCGATGGTCACTCGCGCGAGCATCGCCTGATGGTCATTCGCCAGCCGATTGGTCCGGTGGCTGCTTTTGTGCCCTGGAATTTTCCGGCGCTCCTTTCAGTGCGTAAAATTGCTCCCGCGATTGCGACCGGTTGTTCCATTATTGTGAATCCGCCCATCGAAGCGCCACGCACGGTTCTCTGCATGGCGCAAGCTTGCCAGGATGCAGGTCTTCCGCCGGGAGTGCTCAACATGGTCACCGGCAGTGGAGCGCATATTAGCAAAAAGTTAATCGAATCCGGAGTGATCCGTAAAGTCAGCCTGACCGGATCAATTCCAGTTGGCAGGCAGATTCTCAAACTGTGCGCCGATGCCATGATCCCGGCATCGATGGAACTTGGCGGACACTCGCCGGTGATCGTTTTTGAAGATGCCGATGTTGAACAGACTGCTGAGATCTGTGCTCGCGGAAAGTTCCGTAACATGGGGCAGGTCTGTATTTCGGCGAGCCGATTTTTTGTCCAGGAATCCATTGTGGATCAATTCACCGAGCATTTTGTGAAAATAACCCGTGAATTGAAAATCGGTGATGGGAAGGACCCGGAGACAGAAGCCGGACCTCTAGCCAATCAGCGGCGGGTGGATTCGGCCGAAGCATTGGTTGCAGATGCGGTGGGAAAAGGGGCGACCCTTGCCTGTGGTGGACGGCGACCGGAAGGCTTCGACAAAGGTTTTTATTACGAGCCTACCGTGCTCTCAGGCGTCGAGGATTCGATGAAGGTGATGAGTGACGAGCCCTTCGGTCCGGTTGCGCCGATTGCCTCTTTTACAGACATGGATGACGCCTTGCGGAAGGCTAATGGGACAGCATTCGGACTGGCTGGTTATGTCTTTACCCGGGACACGCGCCGTGCCTTTCTCGTATCCGAGGGACTGGAAGTCGGCATGGTCGGAGTCAACAACCTGGTCATTGCCACCGCCGAGGCTCCCTTCGGAGGGGTCAAGGATTCCGGCTTTGGTCGGGAGGGAGGTAGTGAAGGAATCGAGGCCTACACGACTACCAAGTATATTAACATTTTATTGTAAAAAAATATGGCAAACACGAACCAAGAAGAATCAGAAGGCGGCATTTACAGCAGCCTGACCAGTTACGGAGACAAGGAGTTCAGCAAGTTCCTGCGACGTGCGTTCCTGGCGTCGGCTGGTTACGACCGGGATGATCTGGACCGACCGATCGTGGGTATCGCCGACACTTCTTCTGATTACAATACCTGTCACCGACAGATGCCCGAGCTCATTGAGGCGATCAAGCGAGGGGTGCTGGAGGGAGGCGGTCTGCCCTTTGTATTCCCTACTATCTCAATGCATGAGATTTTGACCTCACCCACCACCATGTTGTTTCGCAACCTGTTGGCGATGGAGACTGAGGAAATGATCCGCGCGCAACCGATGGACGCAGTGGTGCTGGTGGGTGGTTGTGATAAAATCGTGCCCGCTCAATTGATGGCGGCGGCTTCTGCCGATGTGCCTGCAATTTCCGTGGTGACTGGTCCGATGATCACCGGATCGTGGCAAGGAGAGCGTTTGGGAGCCTGCACTGATTGTCGTCGATTCTGGGGGGAGCATCGAGCAGGCGAACTGGATGAAGATCAAATCCAGGAAATCGAGCAGGCTCTCTGTCCCACGGCTGGAACCTGTATGGTGATGGGTTCTGCTTCGACCATGGCCTGTGTCACTGAAGCCATGGGCCTGATGTTGCCCGGAGGAGCAACTGCCCCGGCGGCGACCGGTGATCGACTGCGTAACGCGGTTCAGTCAGGACGCTGCGCCGTGGATCTAGCGCGTAGGCAATTGCGACCGTCCGACATCCTCACCCGCGATGCATTCATCAATGGCCTCACGGTTCTCATGGCGGCAGGGGGATCGACCAATGCCATCATTCATCTGACGGCGATTGCCCGACGGCTTGGAATTGATCTTACTCTCGATGATTTTCACGAAGTCGCTCAACGGGTGCCGTTGCTGGTCGACTGCAAGCCGTCCGGCTCTGGTTATCTGGAAGACCTGCACCGGGCCGGAGGTGTGCCGGTTTTGCTTAAGGCACTCGAACCTCTGCTTAAACTGTCAGCTAAAACCATCACCGGTCAGACGATGGGAGAATGGGTGGAGAGCGCGTCAGCTCCTGCCGACTGGCAGACGACGATTCGCACTCTTGAGGATCCGCTGGGTTCGACCGGAGCGCTGACCACACTCAGCGGAACGCTTGCCCCGGATGGAGCGGTTATTAAAAGTGCGGCGGCGACACCTGAACTGATGGTGTTTCGCGGCCCGGCCGTGGTTTTTGATTCTCCTGAAGATGCTGCAGCCAGGATCGATGATCCGGCACTAGGGATCACGGAAGAAAATGTGTTGGTATTACGTAATGGAGGACCGCTTGCGGCAGGCATGCCCGAGTGTGGTTCGCTGTCGATTCCGCGTTACCTGGCTGAGTCCGGAGTGCGTGATATGGTTCGTGTTTCCGATGCGCGGATGAGTGGGACCGCCTATGGAACCGTGGTTTTGCATTGCTCGCCAGAGGCCTCTGCAGGCGGTCCGCTGGCTCTGGTTCGTGATGGCGACATCATTGAACTGGATGTCCCCAATCGCAGGATTGATTTACTGGTTGATGAGGCGGAGCTGGGAAAAAGGAGGGCTGAATTTGTTGCTCCACCGCTTCCGGAACGCGGTTGGAAATATCTCTATGCCAAGCATGTGACCCAGGCACATCTGGGTGCGGATCTGGATTTTTTGAGTGCAAAAAAATCCGCTGACAAAACTGAAACAGAAGAATTATAATGAAAGTCGAGCCTACCCTCAAAACAGCTCTTGGCGAGAATATTGCATTCACGGTGATTTGCCTTGGATTAGCTTTCGCACTTATATGTAACGCTGCCGATCTGATCAACATTGGCGGCCGTCGCGAGTTGTTCGTAGATCGGCATCTCATCGATACACTGGACGGTGCAAGACTTGTATTACACCGTCCACATCGCGAAGTTCCCGTGGTGCGTTTCAGTGGGCAACCATGGGAAGGTCACTACTCTGGTTATTGCACCGTTCTCCGAGATCGAAATAATTGGCGGCTCTATTACCGTGGCCGACCGGAGTTTGGCAAAGATGGTGACCCCAGCGAATTTGCCGGGCTTCCACTTGCGAATGGTGGAGCCGTTCACCGGATGGGTTTTTATCACATGATCCCGGCAAATATTTGCGGTGATTTTCGTGAAGAAGTCGTGCTCTGGGATCCAACGGCCTCGAGCATTTTTATCTGCACCGCCAAGCCTATTCAACGAATCGGCATATGGACGTTACCAGGCAACTCCGCGTCAATACAACCCACGTCTGATGGATTAAAGGAGGGAAGAATTTCGCAGTCCTGAATGCCGATTCTTATTTCAATGAAAAACCACAAATTCATTTTAGCGTTTTTTGCTCTTTCTGCTTATCAAAGCGCTTGGTCAAAAGATGTTGTGTTGCCTCAAGCCGCACCCGACTGGCAGGTCGAACTCATTGCATCCGCACCGGATATCCATGCCCCGACGGCAGTCGTCGAGCATCGCAATGGAACGATTTACCTCGCTCAGGATCCGATGGACATGAACGGACCCTCGACGATACCGGCGGACAGCATCGTGGCCTTGAACTGGAAAGACGGGAAACTCAGTAAAAAAATCTTTGCCGACAAATTGTGGGCGGTGATGGGCTTGGAGTTAATTGGTGGCACACTTTATGTGGTGCATGCTCCGTTCCTGAGCGCTTTTCGCGACACGGACGGTGACGGGCGAGCCGATGAACGTGTTGATCTCATCACCGGCCTGGGACCACCTTTGCCTGCGTTTAGTGGATACAACGACCATGTGCCTTCGGGTATGCGAGTGGGAATGGACGGCTTTCTCTATATCTCGATCGGTGACAAGGGGATCCCCCTCGCAGTTGGTCGCGATGGGAAAAAGATATCACTGCGTGGAGGTGGTGTGATCCGAGTACGTCCGGACGGGACGGATCTGGAAATTGTCAGCAATGGATTGCGCAACCCGCTTTCCGTGGCGCTCAACGCAAGGGATGACGTGTTCACTTACGGCAACGATGATGATTCGAAGAAATTTCCCAACAGTCTCGTTCACAACATCGATGGAGGTTATTTTGGATATCCCTACGATTTCATGAAACGTTCTCATCTCTGTCTGCCGATTGTAGGCGGAGAACTTGGAGGTGCCGGAACCCAGGGTTTTGCATTTAACGAGGACGGGCTGGCGCTTAAGTTTCGCGGCAATCTGTTTTTCTGTGACTTTGGTCGCCAGACACTGGATCGATTTGAAGTCAAACCTGCAGGTGGAACTTATCATTTAAAAAAACGTTCCCACATTCTGACATCAGGAAAGTTGCGATCGTTCCGTCCTTTCAGTGCAGCTGCGGGAGCAGACGGCAATAGTATCCTGGTGACCGACTGGACCATGCCCGGACAACTGCAGACGGGGGCGGCCAGTACCGGTCGACTTTTTCGGCTGACTTATCATGGAGCCGATGCAATCAAGCCGAAACAGCGCGGAACGGATGCGGATTCCCTCGATCGACAACTGGAATCTCTTGGGCACTCGGCTCATCGTGAGCGACTGCGGGCGCAAGCTGCGCTGGTAAATATGGGTGAAAAGGCGGTGCCGGGGTTGCTCTCAGTAATCAATGATAAGAAAAGTGGAAGCGCCCGTCTGCATGCGCTCTGGGCATTGGATGCGATTGGAGGGGTTCGTGCTCAGGAAGCGATTGCCAACGCCATCGATGATGATGTTCAGGAACTGCGGACTCAGGCCTTGCGTGCCTTGGGGATTCGACGGCAAAAATCCACCCTTTCCCGAATCACACCCCATCTCGCTGATGATCATGCTCCGGCTCGCCGTGAAGCAGCGATCGCCCTCGGACGTATGGGAGCGAAAGAAGCGATCGATCCCTTGTTAGCTGCGATAGGTGATTCGGATCGTTTTACAGCCTGGTCGATCAGGCTGGCCCTGCATCGGATTGGGCAATGGGATGGGGGAAAGCTTTCCAGGGCGGTGATGAACAGCAAGGGTGAGCGCCAACACCAGATGCTGGTATTGTTGGAAGATGCCTGGAAATTACCTGTGGTTAAAGCATGGGCAGGCATCGCGCGTGATAGTGACGATGCTGCGGTTCGACGAACGGCTTTACGAAACCTGGCAGCGCTCTATTATAAATACCCGGAATGGAATGGTTTCTGGTTTGGTCCCAACCCGCTGGCCAACAACTCTCCCGAACGCACCGAGTCGTGGTCTGATAAAGCCATGCAGTTGATTAGAGAAACGCTGGATCAGGCTCTGAAATCCCAACATTCGGAAGAACGCCTTGGAGCTGTTGGAAGTCTCGCATCAATCGGCTTCGATGCCGGTCCAATGTTGGTGGAGGCTCTTCAACAGGAAAAGGATGCAAAAATGCGCCACGCCATTCTACTGGCGCTCGGCAGAGCAGGGGTGAAGGTTTCGCCGGATTTGATAGGTGGGATGACTCGCGATGACGCGGAAAGCGTGGAGGTTCGACTGACTGCGGCTGAGCTTTTGGGGCAGGATCACAGTGATCACTCGACCGCTCAGTTGAAACAATTGCTTCAGGGAAAGAACATTCCCGAATCGTTAATCGCCATCGCACTGTCTGAATTGGGGCGCCGACACGCTCTGGATGAGGATGCACTGTTGGCATTCAGCTCTTCCGATTCTCAAGAAACACAAATCGCTGCGCTCGAAGCGATGGCGGCTGGAGATATCTCCTCTGCAAAAATGGAGAAGACTGTCATTGCATTGTTGAACAGCAAGAATGAATCGATTCAGGCTGCAGCCGTCCGGGTGGTCGGAGCAAGGCGCTATCAATCAGCGACTAAACGGCTGATCGAATTGCACCAGAATCAATCCTTGGCGCAGAGTGTCGAAGCTGCTCTGGCTGAAATGCCAAGCCCGCAGGCTCTGGATATTTATCTTGCCGGTCTCGCTGCCGCCAACCCATCACACCATCGGCGTTGCGCAGGTGCAATGACCGCAGTGCGTAATCAGATTATAGATGAATTGAAAACACGCGTTGAAGCAGGTAAGATTTCTGCCCAAGCGCTGCCGGTAGTCGAACGCATCGTGATAAATTTCGAGCCGGTTAAAGGTTGGCAGGTGATAGGCCCTTTTCCTCGCCAAGTTCCGGACAGTCTCTATCGATCCAATCCCGACTATTCCACCACTATGCCAGGGGCGGAAGGCAGGAGCATTACCTGGAATTTAAACCAGGCCGATGCAGAGACTGCTGCACTCGATTTGACAAAATTTAAAGGTGGCACCGGTGACACCGGAGGATTTGGTTATCAGGACACCGGCACCAATTACATCAACTTGTTTGCCCATGCCTCGATTGATTCGCCTGAAGATCGTGAAGCCTTGCTACTGATCGGATCCAGCGGCTCGTTGCACATTCGCATCAATGGCAAGCCTGCCTATAACTTTTCTAATCTGTCCGGACGTCCTTTCATTGCCGATGAGGATGCGGTGCGGATCAAACTGAAAAAAGGACGCAATGAGATCCTCGTTCGCAGTCATACCGGGATCGGTCGCTGGCAATTCTCGGCGAAAATTTCCAAGCCCGGTCAGACTCTGATTTCAGCTGGATCAGTGTCATCCGGTCCAGAGCAACTGCGCAAGTGGGCGCTGGCTCACCCTGGTAATGCGGCAAAGGGGAAGAAGCTTTTCTTTGAAGATAAACGAACAGCATGCCTGGCCTGTCATGCAGTTCAGGGCAAGGGCGGTCGCATCGGCCCAGACCTCGCCGGGTTCGGGGCTAAATATGATCGCGCCGAAGCCGTCCGATCCATTCTCGAACCGTCCCAGCGACTGGCGACCGGCTATTCCCTGGTATTGATCTCCACAAAATCGGGAGAAGTGAAAAGTGGCTTGCTCAGGAATGAAACGGCAACGGCTCTGGAACTGGTCGATCCTGCTGGAAAAGTCAGTTCGATTCCCAAGAGTTCGATTGATGAACGACGGGTCAGTGCGGTGTCCCTGATGCCTCCCAGCTTGGCTATGGCGTTGAGCAAAGAAGAGTTTTCCGATCTGGTCGAATTCCTGGTATCCCTGAAAAAAGTGTCGAAGCAGGAGCCTGAAAAATAAGACGCGTAAATAATTCTCATGAAAAAACAAATCCACACATTGCTGGCGGTAATCGCGGCGTTGACTTTTGGTCATGTGGTCTCTGCCGAGGCAAAACCTCCAAATATTGTTCTCATTTTTGCCGATGATCTTGGTTATGGGGATATCGGCAGCTTCAATAAAAACTGTCCTTTTAAAACGCCGAACCTTGATCGTATGGCAGAGGAGGGCGCGCGCTTGACGAGTTTTTATGTGCCCACACCTTACTGCGCACCGTCGCGTGGGACGATGCTCACCGGACGCTACCCGTTTCGTCATACCGTGATGGGGAATCCGGCTCCTGATGCTGGTTTGTCAAACTTTGGTCTACCTGCCTCGGAAATCACGATTGCCGAAGTTTTAAAATCAGAAGGCTACGCCACTGCTGCATTTGGCAAATGGCATCTCGGCCACAAGCCGAAGTGGCTGCCGCGTACGCAGGGTTTCGATGAATATTTTGGGATTCTCTACTCCAATGACATGTTCCCCGTGCAACTGATCCACAACGAAGAGGTGGTCGAGTATCCGGTGGTTCAGGCCACGCTGACGAAGCGTTACATAAAACGAGCGATCCAGTTCATCGAGCAGCACAAAGACGAGCCGTTTTTTGTCTATCTTCCGCATGCCATGCCGCATAAACCGCTGGCGGTATCGGATGATTTCTATACGCCGACAAGCCGGGATAACCTTTATGCTGATGTGATCGCTGAATTGGATTCCAACGTGGGTCAGGTTCTTGCGAAGATCAAACAGCTCGGCCTGGACGACAATACGCTGGTGATCTTCACTTCTGACAACGGCCCCTGGTATGGTGGATCCACGGGAGGTTTGCGTGGCATGAAAAGCATGACCTGGGAAGGGGGCTTGCGAGTGCCTATGATTGCCCGTTTGCCCGGCGTGATTCCAGCGGGAGTCGTTAACAATTCGCCAGCCGCCTCAATCGACATTTTCCCAACTCTGTGCAAGCTCGTAGGCGTGCCGGTTCCGGATGATCGTGTCATCGATGGTCGCGACCTGATGCCTTTACTCAAGGATGCAAAAGTGGGGAGCCCACATAAAGCCATTTACGGAATGCATGGCAATAAGCTGAGCATGATTCGTGCTGGAAAGTGGAAACTTCATGTGCGTGCGCCTTCCCGGCGTCCCTTCGCCGGTATTCCGAAGGGACAATGGGCTGACTGGATTGATCCGCGCGGGCCGGATGGAGTCGCCCTTCTCGCTCCCTACGAGCAACCCGGTCTTGATCAGTATCCCGGTTTGAGTAGCGGGGATGCACCCAAAGCGATGATGTTGTTCGACCTCGATGTAGATCGCGGCGAGCAACACGACGTCGCGGATCAGCATCCGGAAGTTGTCAAAGAGTTGATGGCGATGTTTGAAAAAACGAGTGTGGAGGTGCCGGTGCTGCCGTCTGCTATATCCGATTACTTGTTCACCGGACAAAAAAAGGGCCGTCCCCGAACCCTGATGCGTTTGATCGGCGGTGATCTTCGTTACGATCGAGTCCCTGAATCCCAACGTCACCTGCTGGCGCCAGAGGGAAAACCTAAGAATGATTCAAATAAACAATAAACACAAATCAAACTACCTACTACCATGAATACAAAATCAAAAATCATCACTGTCTCTATCGGTCTGTTTCTGACCGTCTCACTCGCGCTGGCCGCTGACAAGTCGGACGACGGCTGGGTCAGTATTTTCGACGGCAAGTCATTGAAGGGATGGACACCTAATGAAAAGCCGGAGAGTTGGTCGGTTAAAGATGGCGCGATCGTCGGTCACGGTGTGCGCAGTCATTTGTATTACATGAAAGAGCAATTCAAGGATTTTGAATTGAAGGCGGACGTCATGATCAATGAAGGCGGTAATTCTGGTATCTATTTTCATATTGCCCACCATAAGGATGGCTGGTTCTACGATGGCCACGAAGCCCAGATCAATAACAGTCACGGTGACCCGGTCAGGACCGGCAGCTTGTGGGCGGTCGTGAAGCTGTATGATTCTAACGCCAAGGATAATGAGTGGTTTCCAATGCACATCACGGTTAAAGGCCAGAACATTGTGGTTCGTGTGAATGGCAAGGTCGTGGTCGATTACACCGAGCCGGAAGGTGCTACAGGTCCAAGGCATCTGGGCAAAGGTTACATTGCCCTGCAAGCTCACGACCCAGGCAGTGAGGTCAAGTTCCGCAATATTCAGGTAAAGAAGCTGGCGCCAAGAAAGTAAGTAGGACTCCTGGTATCCACACTGTAATGCTCGTAATGATGACACAGTGTAATGTGAGTTTTTTCGGGATTTTAATAGCCACCAGGGGAGGGTTGGCCACCCAATGACGTAAGTGAGTCAAGTTATGTAGGTTTTTGATCCGCCTAATGATCCACTTCGGTCATGAATTCCCGCTGTGTTCGCTCGAATTGCCCGCATCCCATGTAAACGGATCCACTACAATACCCTGTTTCCAGTGGTTTCCGGGCACAATACAGGTGAAGCTTGCTTCATACTAGGTTCGCAAACGACTCACGAACCGGTCGCCACGTTGAGCAAAATGCGAACTTTTATTGCTGTTTGCATAAGTGCCTGAAAATAAGTCTTTTGAGTGACTTGAGATCAGAAAGGTAAAAAGAAATCTCGAAATAAAGCTATTCGGAAACACCGAAATAGATTGCCTTATTCATATGGGTTTTCGTGATCGTATCACTATTGAAGCAGGCAAGCGCAGTGGTCAGCCGTGTATCAGGGGGATGCGTATCACAGTTGTAGATGTATTGAAATACCTTGCCGGGGGAATGTCGCCGAAGGAAATCCTTGCGGATTTTCTCGAATTGGAGTCTGAGGACATCAGGGCTTGTTTGGCTTTCGCTGCACAACGTGAGCGTCATCTTGAAGTGTTGGGGACGTGAAGCTTTTGCTGGATCAAAATCTGTCAAGACGACTGGTTGGTATTATCAGCGAAAAAATTTCCAGGCTCAGTGCATGTGATCGAACTGGGGATGGAGAAAACCGATGACATCGCGATTTGGAATTATGCCAAAGAGAATGATTTCACCATTGTATCCAAGGATAAGGACTTCTGGCAAAGGAGTATCTTAGTAGGGCATCCTCCTAAAGTGGTTCGGCTCAGAGTGGGAAATTGTTCTGTGGATGAAACTGCTAAAGTAATCCTCCATAATGCGGATGGAATAAAAGCTTTCCTTACGCATGAATCAAAATCCTATTTTCTTCTACCGTAGGTGCGAGGTCATTGTTCCCAGAGCATCGGGACGACTTACTCAAAATAACCCGCGCACGGATTCCGGCGATCACCAGTGAATATTGATGTGGGATTCAGATAGATGAGAGGTTTTCCCAAGTGAGTTGATTTACCCTGATGACGCAAGTGAGTCAAGTTATGCAGGTTTTTAGGCTCGGCCTAGAGTCTGCTTGGCTCACGTTTCCTGCCATTTACCAGCAGATATACCCAGCTCCCACCGAAACGGATTGACCACAATTCCTTGTTTCCAGAGGTTTCCGGGTACCAGAACCACGAAGTCTTGCGTCAGGAAAGTTCGGTTTCCTCTCACGAACCGGTCGCCACTTTGAGTAGAATACGAACTTTTATTGGGTCTCCACCAAAGATTGGGGACAAGAGTATTTTTTTAGGGGGAGCGATACTCCACTGATAACTTCTTTGGACCGCGCTTGGCAGATACCTATCAAGGTGGGGATAAGGAAGCTCAGAAAAATCTGTTGAATTCGATAAAGGTAAAGTAGTCAGGTGGTAGGCGAAGTAACACCTCGGTAAAAAACAAATATTCCAAACGATGTTCTCTTCCGCCAGCTTTGCTAAATAGCAATTTGCATCTCCCTGCTCTTTTATTATACTAAAACACCTATGAATACCCGCAACACTGATTCAAGTTCCTCCAAATCGACGGGCAAACAAATCACCAGGGCAGCTGCTCTTGTCGCCCTGCTAGCAAGTTCAGCTCTTACCTTCGGTTGCGTTGCAGCAGGAGCCACTTCCGCAAGCCTTGGTTCCATTTCATCTCTTTCAGGGTCCTCTGCTAGCAGTGCAGCTAACCACCATCACCATAGTGCTTATTACAATGATGTGCGCGAGTCCACAGCTGCGGCGATCATCGCCCAGGCTTCCACTGCTGAAGTCCTGCGCAGCGTCAGTCGTGCTGCCAAACAACACGGCATCAGCGATTGGGAGGCGGAGCAAGATTCTTACATCGCCCTTGGCGAAGGACTTCGCCAAGCAGGGTTGACACAGGATCAAGCTCAAAAATGGATCTCCCGCCTCAGTCCTGGAAATCAACAAAACGCTCAGCTCATGCTGAAAGCTTACCAGGCCTGAGCCTGTCTCGACACCATTTCATTCCATGATTCTCCGACTGCTGCTCTTCGCAGCCATTGCCCTAGGCGAGTCGGAAACATGGGCGGCAGTTGATCCGCCACCCACTATCTCGCTTGTCAGTGTGACGCCCAATACCGGTGGATCCAGTGGAGGGCACAGTGCGCTGCGCATAGATGATCGCATCTACCACTTTCAAGCCAACAGCTTCTCGTTTTTACTTTTGCGCCGGGATTCCTGGGAGTTTTTCGAGCGCAACTACCGCCAACTGGACAATCGCAGTATCACCTTGCTTCCGCTGCAGCTCGCAGCTAAAGATGCCCGTAGGATCAAAGCTCGCTTCGGCAGGGTTTTAGCGGTTCAGCAAAAGCTAATCTCCCGCTGGCACTCGCTCAGAATAGAACAGCAATGGTTCGAGCATTTGGGTGAAAGCGAGTTGTCCGTCTCGATCCCGATCATCGCTTATTTTGATTCCCAAGCGTCTGAAAACACCCTCGATCTACGAACGCTGAGCTATTCCGCTCTGGGAGCCGCCTATCTCGATCGGCAACTTGGTGATATAACCACTGACCTCATCTCAAAAGCGAGTGTATCAAGCCGGTGTCAGACACGCCCACTCACCCTCGATACCTTCCCAAAAGCATACGAGATCGAATCTGAACGCCGACTTGAGCAACTCACCTTGCGTGAGGCCTTTATCATTTTAAAACAAGGTCGAGGCATCTCCGCCTCGCAAATCATCTGCCCTGACGATACGCCGCTGTCCCAGAGTGAGCGCAAACAATTAAAACAACTATCAGATTTTTACCGCCAATCCATTCCCCGCCTGTTGCAATCCATACGTCCCGATCGTGGTGAAGCTCTACTGCTAGCCATCGCCCGCTACGATGTGTTGAAACACTCACTCAGGCAAAATCGCCTGTTGCTGCTTAACGTGTTTCCTACTGACGAGCGAGCTATCTCGCTGATGACTGCCAAAGAGACCCGGCGCCATCATGAACTTTTAAGTGCATTAACTCAGCAAGGCTTGAACAGCTGGCAGCAACTGCGCCATTTTCACCTCGCTACTGGGCACATGCTGACGGAATATACTTACCAGAAAATGGAAGGCACCGCATCCCGCTATGCTCAGGCTCGTGATGCCATCGACAAGGGGCGGCCCTTACAAACCTGTTCTCCGGATCTGTTACTTCCTCTTCGTAAAGGAAAAATAACTCCACTCAGAATTCCCAGCCTGCCAGCGAATACACTCAATCAAGCCCGACAACAAGCTGTCAAGTGCTACCAAAATTACCTCGCTTATATGAACACCCTATATGGTTACTCATTGCTACGTCACAATTGCACTACCGAACTTTCTCGCACCATTCAGTCAGCCTTCCCTGATGCAAACGATGTCACCCGAGCGCTAGGGGCAACCATCAAGCATCATCAAGGGCTAACCCTCATTCCTGCAGTATTTTCAAGCAAAGTGCAAGCACAATGGAATACCTCCGCCCCAGTGATTTTACCTTCTTATCGTATCGAACAAAGTCGATCCCAGACTCTCCAGCGGACTCCGCTATGGGAAAAACTACGCGAGAGTAATCGTTGGACATCAACCGTCTATCCCGGCTCGATTCACGACTCAGCTTTTTTAGTTTTCTCTGACGGAGTTCCCATTCTGCGGCCACTACAAGGTAGTGCCAATCTGCTTTACGGACTCAGTCATACTGGGGTAGGTCTCGCCACTGCCGTCACTGGCAACGGTCGCCGCCGGGTGAAATACGGATTAGAAGGCATGTTTTACAGCCTGCCTGAAATCATCGGTATCAGCATCCGCAAAGGGCGCTACGACATCCTGCCGCAGGATGATGTCAAGCCATTAGTGTCCAGTCATTAATGGGGAATGGAGCAGACTCTATTGAACTGGAGGGCTGAGTTCAAACACTCAAAGGGTGTGAAAATGGTATAAGCTTGACGAAGGATTCCTCCAGCTATTGGTAGAAAGGGGATTCGGAACAAAATATGAAGCAATTGAGGATAGCTCTAATTTTTCTCAACAAACTCAACCAGCTTGTCAGTTAGTATTTTTGCTCCGGAGATATGGAGGTGGTCGACATCAGAGAAATGTTGGTGTTTGAATTAGTGGTGACCAGCTTGATGTATGTCGAGGAAATAGATGCAGGAGGATTTTTTGCTGAGAGTTTTCAATCTATCTGCCAAACGGTCATAGTCTGCATTGCCGGTATCATCGCCATCGACCACGGCAGTTTCCGTAACCAGTGGATGGTAGGGAGGGGTGAAGAGCAGGACTTTGATTTTGTGGTGAGCTAAATTCTTCACCGAATTTTGGAATTGGAGCCAAGCTTGGTCATTCCAGGTAAAATGAGGACGACGGCATCGTGCTAGGATAGCTTTGCGTGTATCGTCTGACAGGGGAACTGGAAAATCTCGGGTTTTCTTTTTCGCCCAACCCCAAGGGTGTAACTTGCTGTCGAGTTTTTCTCTAATTTGATCGAAGGTGATCGGGATTGTGGGTGTGGTTTTATTGACCAGTTGCTGCCAGTGTTGTTGGTCGTAGAGATAACCTGGACTTTTTTGGAATAGTCGGGCGCGTCGGTCAATGGCGTAATTTTGGTTAAAAATTCGCGGGCTGATTCCCCAGATTACCCATTCGAGGTGGGGCAGGTCGGCGAGGTATCGATCAGCCAGGATGCTTTGAAATGAAACGCCACTGCCAGCTGGAGACAAGCTCAAGCTAACAGGCACATCGTTGTTGCCTGGTTGATAGAATAGCTGCGGGTCCACCGCGGCAGCACTATGGGAATTGCCTAACACTGCTAGTTTTAATTGCTGGCGGATCAGCCAATAGACTTGCAGTCGTCTGGAGATATCGCTGCGGTAATCGTTGCGAACATTTTCGGGAGGAGTGTAAGAATTGGGGATGGGAGTGAGGTCGTAGTAAATTTTTTCTTCCGGATCAAATTCCAGGTCGTTGCGTTGATAAACGGAATTGAGCTCTGGCATGGATGAGAGCGGGGTGAGGTATAGGTTTTGGATGGTTCCTTTTTGAGTGTTGAGAGGTAACTTTTGTTTATTGGTGATCGCCCACTGGGCAATGCGGATTTTATCCGAGTCGGTTTTCCTCCCATCAAGCGCTTCCAATACTTGGTATTCATTTATGATCAGCGCTTCTTCGTAAGGACTGATTTGATCCAAAGTGGGGATAGAAGAGCATTGAGTGAGGATTAGTTTGAGGTGTCTATCGACTGGGGTTCCGGTGCCACTTTCTCCAGAATCTTGACATCCAATGGAAAAAAAAATGCCTATGACGGCAAATGCGCCAGCAAAAAACGGAAGAGTGGTATTAAGGTGCATAGGATGTGAAGATTCTTGTGGTTTGAATCTGACAATGATTGGCAAGTTTTTATAAAATGGAGTTTTTTTCCAGAGTGAAGCAGTGTTAGATGGAAGTGAAATAATAGATATCTAATGAATCAACTCGATCAGAGGTTAGAACAGCGGTCACTTTCTGTTGGCATGTGGGCTAATTTGGTGATGGGTATAGCGGGGGTGGTAGCAGCTGTGCTGTCGAATTCCGATGCATTGATGGTCGATGGTTTGTATTCCGCGGTGAATTTTGTTTCGGCGATTATCGCTGGGCGTGTTGTGGCTTCGGTGATGCGGCAGCCTGATCAGAAGAGTCCCTTTGGTTACGAAGCGGACGAATCGCTCTACGTGCTTTTTCGATCGTTGGTATTGTTGGGGATCCTGATATTTGCTTGTTTCACTTCGCTCGATAAAATTATCACCTATGCAAGAGGGGGGGACGTCCCAGAACTCATTTTAGGTCCGATTACTATTTACATGATTGCCATGGTGGCGATTTGTTTTGGTCTGGCGGGCTGGTATGATTTTAACTGGAAAAAAACGGGATGCCGCAGTGAGATTCTGAAAACGGAACGCGCGGCTGCTATTGTGGATGGGTTCATCAGTGCGGGAGCCGGTGGGGCTTTGATCGGAGTCGTGCTTTTACGAGGAACTCCGTTTGAGGGTATTATTCCCATTGCCGATGCGGTGGTAGTATTGGTGTTGTCCGTGGTGATGATTGGCCAACCGATGGGAACCTTTCGCAGCGCTTTACGCGAAGTTGCCGGTCGTTCTGTGGATGAAAAAACGACGGCCAGGGTGCGTGGGCGAATTGAGCGGGTGATTGATGACTTGCCTTGTGAATTGCTTGAAGTCGGTGTTACCAAGTTAGGCAGGGTGCACTTTGTGATATGTTACATCAAACCAAGTGGATCCATCACAGCAAGTGGCCTTGATGGTTTGCGGGAAGAATTGCACAAAAGTTATGCTGATCTATTTACCCAGCTGCGAACGGAAATGGTGTTCACTGCAGAGGCTCCTTATCAATAGGGAATGATAACTGGCTTTCAATGGGCAGAAACTGGAAGGAATAACCCGAGATCCTTTGTCCAAAGCTTCGCGCGGGCTGAACCCTGTCCGTGCCCGTTGAAGATTTCCATTGTAGCTTTTCACCTGGCCGCAGCTCTACGAAAGCTTACGTCAGAAAAGTTGGGTTTCTTCTCACCTAGCGGTCGTCACCTTATGCAAAGTACCGAAATTTCAGTGCTGTTCGTGCATGGCCTCTACTAAAGCTCAGTCCGAAGTTAATGAGATGACGATAATTTGATTGCTGCTTTGCGTGTTTTTTCGGCCAAGGCAGGGTAATCAATGCTGGTGAGCTGTCCCTGATCAACCACTTTTTTGCCGTTGACATAGCTGTAATCGACATAGTCGTTTTGGCATAGAACCAGCGCCGCCACCGGATCCGCGTGGGCACCAACAAAGGGTCTGCGTTCTGTATCGAAGGCAATGAAATCGGCACACATGCCTTTGGCAAGATGGCCAATATCGTCTCGCGACAATGCCTTGGCTCCACCCAGTGTAGCAATTTCCAGAGCTTCCCGTGCTGACATTCCGGTCACATCCTCTTCTCTGACGCGTGCCAGCAACAGTGCCAGCCTCGCTTCATTTATGAGGTTGCTGGTATCGTTCGAGGCCGAGCCATCGACTCCCAGAGCTACGTCCATGCCGGCGTCCCGCATGGCCCGGATGGGCGCCGCGCCGCTGCCGAGGCGCATGTTGCTGGCGGGGCAATGGCATGCGGCCACACCTGCCTTGGCAAACATTCCCATGTCCTTGTTATCGAGGCGCACGCAGTGGGCGTGCCAGACCCTGTCATTGAGCCAGCCTACTTTTTCGGTCCATGGAGCCGGCCGCATCTTGTAGTTTTTGGTCATGTAATCGATGTCGTCATGGTTTTCGGCCAGGTGGGTGTGCAGACCGACCCCCTGGTAGTTCATTGCCAGATTTGCCGATTCGCGCATCAGATCTTCAGAGATGGTGAATGGTGAGCAGGGGCCCAGTGCCATGCGCAGCATAGAGTGGCGGGAATTGTCATGGTATTGCTCGATAAGCCGTTGAGAATCCTTGAGGATATCGCCCTCGTCTTCCACTACGGAGTCGGGTGGCAAGCCGCCTTTGCTCTCGCCTATGCTCATGCTACCGCGCACCGCGGTGAAGCGCATGCCGATGTCGTGCAGGGCACGAATTTCATCATCAATGGTGCAGTCATTGGGCAGAATGTAGAGATGGTCACTGGAGGTGGTGCAGCCACTCAAAAGCAACTCGGAGGCTGCGAGTTGGGCGCTCAGATAAATGTCGTTGGAGTGCATGTTGGCCCAGATTGGGTAGAGTGCCTTCAACCAGGGAAACAGGGTTCCGTCTGGTTTCACCACCCGGGTCAGCACTTGGTAAAAGTGGTGGTGACAGTTCACCATCCCGGGCATGACGATGTAGCGGCCTTTAAGGTCGAGCACTTCGTCAGCCGTTTTTGGCAATTGTTCCGTGGTGCCGACGGCATCGATGATGTTGTCTTTTACAAAGATGGCACCATCGCGAATTTCACGTCGCTGCGTATCCATGGTGACCAAGGTATGGATGTTTTTCACCAGCAGGGTGCGACCACTGCCTTTAGCGTTGTTTTTTTTCTGCGCATGAGCAGGAGCACTGGGGATCATTCCGGAAGCGGCCGCTGCCAGCATGCTGCTGCGTTGAAGGATGGAACGCCGGGTCATCTGCTTGCTTTGAGAGCTCGCGGGGATGGTGGTCTTTGACGTGTCGGTGTGCTTGGTCATGGATATATTTTATTGAGAGATAGAAAGGGTGTGATTGTCAGCTGTTAGGAATTTGTTTCCTTCCATCTTCGATTTTTGTCGTCACGGAGTTGGATAGAGCAATGTGGTAATAGCTTATATGAAGGAGTTCATGTGCTGGCGCTCATGTTGTTGTGCTAAATAAACGCATTGGCAAAAAAAAGCCATATTAAAAAATGCGGCAGCACGATATCTGCAGCGATTTCAGGGAAATGGATTGACGGAATTTTGAATCAGAAGGAAATGGATTTTCTATTAATTGCCGTGGCTTACAGGGGATGGCGATTTGAACAGTTGAACTTAGGGTTGAGGAGGTGAACGTTGGATTTGAGTTGAATGAATCTTTCCTACCACATGAGTTCTATGCGTATTTTTTTCCTGGTATTTTTATTGATCATGGGCACCCTCGGTGGGCGACTGCGGGCTGAGGACAAGGTGGCCAAAGTGGGGCCGGCAAAGGGGGCACTGGTCATTGTCGGAGGTGGCACAACGACTGCAATTTTGCAGGAATTTATAAAACTAGCAGGCGGGGTGGACTCTGAGATCGTGGTGATCCCTACCGCGAGTGGGAAAAGCAGTTCGCGGGACGTGGAGTTGTTTGAACAACTGGGTGCAACGAAAGTCCGTATTTTGCATAATAATGATCCTGAAGTCGCTGACACAGAGGGTTTTGTTGTCCCATTAAAGACCGCGAAAGGGGTTTGGTTCGGCGGTGGACGTCAATGGCGTTTGGTCGATGCTTACAAAAATACCAAGGTGGAAAAAATGCTGTGGAAGGTGCTTGATCGAGGTGGGGTGATCGGGGGCAGTTCAGCAGGAGCCAGTATTCAAGGTTCGTATCTGGCTCGCGGGGACAGCAAGAATAATCAAATCATGACGGGTGATCATGAACAGGGTTTTGGCTATTTGAAGGAGGTGGCGATTGATCAACATTTACTGGCGCGTAACCGCCATTTTGACATGTTCACTATTTTAAAAAAGCACCCGCATTTGCTCGGGCTAGGTATCGATGAACGCACCGCCATCGTGGTGAAAGGGGATCGTTTTCAGGTGATGGGGCTGGGTAATGTGGCGGTGTATGACGGCACTTTCTGGTCGCGGGAGGGCAGCGAACTCAAGCACTTGCCGGAAAAGGCTGCAAGATTCTACTTTTTGAAGGCTGGTGACCGTTATGATTTGAGCCAGCGCCGGGTGATTGTGAGAGGGGAATAAGAAAGTATGAATGGTTGGGGAAAATAAAGTGGGCAGGGTCGGGCTATTTTCATTGTGACCGATATAACGAAATTGGATTGACATTTGGCGGGATTTCCTGTTTAAATCAACAACTCGGGATTTTAGAGGGGGGTGGTAGTTGTGGAAATGTGAGGATCGAGAGTAAAAATTTTATAAAAAGTGATGAAAATATTCATTAAAAAATCAGTGTGTGTGATGACTCTTTGTTTAGCGGCGGCGAGTTTCACCAGTTGTCATGTGAACAAGGATGGCAATCTTTCGATGGGGAGAAAACGCAGACCTGCTGCGGTGAAATCAACCCAGCCGACAACTGCCCGGCATTATCTGTATAAAAACGACAAGGTGTTGGAAGCGATGAGTCCGGGGGATTCAAAGTTGAAAATTGATTTGTCTGAGCAGCGGGTGAAATTGTTCAGCGGGGATCAACTGGCCTTGGAATCGCAAATTTCAACCGGCACGGAAGGGCATCGCACACCTACGGGTAAGTTCGAGATTTTGGAAAAAAAGGTGGATAAAAAATCCAATCGTTATGGCAAATGGGTGGACGGTGGTTCTGGTGAAACCTTGGTCAGTAACGGAGATTCATACAAACGCCCCAAGGGAAATGCGGAGTTCCGTGGCACGGCGATGCCTTATTGGATGCGGGTGACCTGGCGCGGAGTGGGCATGCACATCGGCTATGTGCCACTGTATGCAGCCAGCCATGGCTGCATCCGGGTGCCGCGCGAAGTGCAGCCTTTGATTTATGCCAAGACCCAGGTGGGCACTCCGGTGGAGATCATTCAATGATCGCGGCTTTGACCAGATCTTCGAGAGCGATCATGTCGATGGCAAACTTGCGGATGCCTTCTGCGGTTTTTTCGGTCGCCATGGCGTCATCGTTGAGTTGGTAGCGGAATGATTTTTCGTCTAGCTGGATGGCTTCGGCCGAGCTTGCCCGGGCGTTCTCCTCTGTTAGGACGGCGGGCACGGGGTCGTTGGAATTTTGCAGTTCTTCCAATAAGCCGGGACTGATGGTTAAGAGGTCACAACCGGCGAGTGCGATGATTTGTCCTTTGTTGCGGAAGCTGGCACCCATCACTTCGGTCGGGTGATTGAACTTTTTGTAGTAGTTGTAGATGCTGATGACGGATTGCACGCCGGGATCGTTGGCACCGGCGTAGTCTTCTCCGGTGCTGGCTTTGAACCAGTCATAGATGCGGCCGACAAAGGGGGAGATCAATTGCACTCTGGCATCGGCGCAGGCGATGGCCTGGGTCAGCGAAAACAGCAAGGTCAGATTGCAGTGGATGCCTTCTTTTTCCAGAACTTCGGCAGCACGGATGCCTTCCCAGGTGGAGGCGATCTTGATCAGGATGCGGTCGCGGCTGATGCCATCCTTTTCGTAAAGGCCAATCAGGGTGTGGGCTTTTTCGATCGTGCCTTTGGTATCGAAGGACAGCCGGGCGTCAGTTTCGGTGGAAACCCGTCCGGGCACGATTTCGAGAATTTCTTTGCCGAACAGAATCAGGATGCGGTCGATGACCGCTTCGACCAAGGCATCACCACTGAGGGATCCGCTTTTGAGTTCCGTGACGGCTTGATCCACCAGGTGTCGGTATTCGGCTTGTTGCGAAGCTTTTAGGATCAGCGAGGGATTGGTGGTCGCATCCTGCGGGCTGTATTGGCGCATGCTTTCGAAGTCGCCGGTATCCGCTACGATGGTGGTGAGGGCTTTGAGTTGTTCGAGTTGAGATGTGCTGGTGCTCATGGATGGGTGTTGGTTAAAGATTTGAAATGGGTATTTAGCATTAAATTTAATGCAGAATGACAGGAAATTAGCGCAAAGGCAGGGAAATGCGCGTTTTTTTTGAATACAAAAGTTTGTGAAATTTTTCACAAAGCACTTGCGAGGCGGGGGCTGAGTCGTATGATCTGCTTGAGCGAGAAGGAGGAGCAAGAGGCTTCTTGGACTTTAATTTTAATCGCCTTATTTATATTGCCATGGCTGATACTGATAACCAGCAGGCGTCTGTCGCCTATGACTCGAAGATCGAGGGCAACGTGATCTTCACTCGTCTCGATGCGACCATCAACTGGATGCGTAAAAACTCGCTGTGGCCGATGCCGATGGGTTTGGCCTGTTGCGCGATCGAGCTGATGGCGACCGGAGCTTCGCGTTTTGATATTTCCCGTTTTGGGGCGGAGGTGATGCGTTTTTCTCCACGCCAGGCCGATGTGATGATCGTGGCTGGCACGGTGACTTATAAAATGTCGCTGGCGGTCAAGCGGGTGTGGGATCAGATGCCTGAGCCGAAGTGGTGCATCGCTATGGGGGCTTGTGCTTCCAGTGGGGGAATGTATCGTTCTTACGCGGTTTTGCAGGGCATCGACCATTTGATTCCGGTTGATGTTTACGTGTCGGGTTGCCCTCCACGTCCGGAGGCTTTGTTGGAAGGTTTGATGAGACTGCAGGAGAAAGTGGATGCGGAAGAATCGGCAGTGGCTTTGTTGAAAAATCCTGACGCCCGGGCTGAAGAGCAGCAAGAAGTGGAAGCCTGAGTGAACGACGAGGAAGGAAGCCTAGCATGAAAAAAGTAATTTCAGGTCTGAAGAAAAAATTCGGCAAAACGATCACTGGAACGATTGAGTTTCGTGGCGAGCACACGTTGTTGGTGAAAAAGGAGAAAACCAAGGAATTGCTGAAACATTGCCGGGATGAGTTGGGCTTTGATTATTTGCTCGATGTGAGCAGTGTGGATTATCTGGGCAGCGAGCCGCGTTTCGAGATGGTCTATGAATTGTGCCGTTTAGCGGCGGGCGAGCATCTGCGCATCAAGTGTGCGTTGGAGGAAGACGAGCCGATGGACACGGTTTCGGATTTGTGGGCGACGGCCAATTGGCATGAACGTGAAATTTACGATATGATGGGGATCAAGTTCGATGGACACCCCGACTTGACCCGTATTTTGATGTGGGAGGGGTATCCTTATTTTCCTCTGCGCAAAGATTTTCCGCTTGCGGGCAAACCCAGCGAAATGCCAGATGTGGCCTTTACCGAAACGGCGCCTTTGGCAGGTGGTCCTTTTGTGACTAGCCCGACGACGCAGAGCAGCGTGCACCGCGAACCGCGTTCGCAGGAGGTGTGAAGTCAATTGGCAGGGGATAATTGACAATTGAAAATGGGCTCAGGGAGCAGTCCGATCTTCGCATTACTGTCAGGGGGCTCGTTGGAATTCTTTTAGATGATTGGTGACTAATACGGCTTTTGCGTAAGTCCTGTTTTTTATCACCGTGGATTCCGCAGCTGAGTAGCTGAGGCGGTTGGAGGTCATTAGTATTTAGTTACCAGATCACTTTTCCTGTTATTGAGGAGAAAGGGACGGGGCCGTAGCCCCGGCTGTCGTAAGAGTGGTCGCGGTTGTCACCGATCAATAGTAATTCGTTTTTGCCGATGGTTATTTCTGTAGGCGATTCTGCGGGTTTTGTGCGTTTGCTTTCGTAGGCGACTTCGTATTTGGTTCCGAGATTGGATTCCAGAAAAATGATAAGTTCTTCCTCACGTCGGATTTTGGTTAGGGGAAGTGTTTTGTTGGCCACTTTTAATTCGCCCGAGGGGAGCTGGGAAAAGGTGTCGCCTGGTAGGGCGATGACTCTGGATATGATGAACGAGCTGCGACCGTCATGAATCTGTTTGAATACTATGACGTCGCCTTTTTTGATCTGGGAGATAGAGTTGTAAGGGTGGCGCAGTGCAATGGCCCGGGTATTGGCGGGTTTGCCAGGGTACATTCCGTTGGTGGGGATGATATAGGGTTGCAGATAAAAAACCCGGGCGATGATAATGGCGGCAAGAAGTAATGCAGAGACGATAAAAACAAGGGCTCCCCCAATGGCCAGGGTGATGGCTATTTTTTTCTGCTTGGAAGCTGCGGGGCTCATTTTTGCTGGGAGAGCTTCACGATTGCCTGGCTGATGTCGGTTCCGCTGGTTTGCTGGAAAATGCGCAAATCAAACTCCGGGGCGACGGCGAGAAAGTGATCAAAAATGTCGGCTTGGATTCTTTCGTATTCGACCCAGTTGGTGGTGGTGGTGAAACAGTAAATTTCTATCGGCAGCCCTTCACTGCTGGGGGCGAGTTGCCGCACCAGTAGGGTCATGCCGTGCTGGTGGATATCGGAGTGGTTGCGCAGGTAGGCTTCGATGTAGTTGCGGAAGGTGCCGACGTTGGTCAGGCGCCGTCCGTTGACGAGGTTGTTGTGACTGGATGTGGCGTGGGTTTTGTTCCATGCGGCGATTTCACTTTCCTTCTTTTTTAGATAGTCACAGATGTGCTCGATCTTGCGGAAGCGTTCGAGCATGGCAGGGTCGGCGAGGCGGATGGAGTTCACGTCGATGAGTAAGCTGCGTTTGATCCTGCGGCCTCCGCTGTCGGTCATGCCTTGCCAGTTTTTGAAAGGTTGGCTGATCAGGGTGTAGGTCGGCAGGGTGGTGACGGTGTTATCAAAGTTGCGCACTTTCACTACAGTGAGGCCGACTTCCTCTACGGTGCCGTCGGCGCCATGGCTGGGCATTTCCAACCAGTTGCCTAGCTTGAGCATTTTGTTCGAGGTGATTTGGATGCCGGCGACAAAACCGAGAATGACATCTTTAAAAACCAGCATCAGGACTGAAGCGAACATGCCTAGTCCGCCAAGCAACATCAGGGGGGATTTGCCAATCAGAATGGCAATGATAAGGATGAGCGCGATCAGGGTGGTGAACAACTTTACCACTTGAATGAAGGTGCCGACGATGAATCGCTGCGCCGATTCTCTTTGGCGATAAATAACGTGAATGACGTTCAATAGTGAGTCGATGGTGAAGTAAGCTGCGATCACTATGTAAATCAGGGCAGCTGAATTGGTGAAGGTCACCAGAGTGGGAAAATTCTTGAATAGCCCCGGGGTGATCAGGTAGATGAAAAGGGCTGGGAAAAAATGGGTGGACCAGCGGAACACGCCGAAGCCAAAGAGTTTGTCGTCCCAGGAGAAGCTAGTGCGTTTGATCACTACGTGCATCCAACGCAGAAGGAGCGGGCGTAGGATGAGGTAGATCAGCGCAGAGATTAGAACAAGCCCTGAGATCAAGGCGAGTAAGGCGACCGTCGCTTCGAATTCTTCGGGAATCCACGATTGTCTATGCAACCATTGGGTAAGATGGTCGCTCACAGCAGAGGCCTGCTGGTCGATTTGTTCCAAGCCTTTTATTGGAGGCGGGTTTGATGCTTCTGCGGCCATGTTATTTTATTTTCTGCTGTAACCGTGGGGGTGTTGATTGTGCCAATCCCAGGCGCTTTGGATGATGGATTCGAGACTGGGGTAGTCGGGCTGCCAGCCGAGTTCGGTGCGAATTTTGCTGCTATCGGCGACCAGGGTGGCGGGGTCGCCGGCGCGGCGGGCAACGGTTTCTGCGGGGATGGCGTGTCCGGTGATTTCGCGTGCGGTGTCGATGACCTGTTTGACGCTGAATCCGGCGCCGTTGCCGAGGTTGTAGTGGCAGCACTCGGTGTTTTCTAGTGACTCCAATGCTAATAGGTGGGCCTTGGCGAGATCGGCGATGTGGATGTAATCGCGCACGCAGGTGCCGTCGGGAGTGTCGTAGTCGTCACCAAAAATTTTCAGGGAATCCCGTTGGCCGAGGGCGACTTGCAAAACCAGGGGGATGAGGTGGGACTCGGGAGTGTGATCCTCGCCGCGCTGTGCGGTGGCTCCGGCGGCATTGAAGTAGCGCAGGCAGGCGTAACGGAAACCTTTGGTGATGCGTAGCCAGTGTAAAAAGCGCTCGATGATGAACTTGGACTCACCGTAGGGGCTGCCGGGAACGAGTCGTTCTTGTTCGTTGATGGGGATGGTTTCCGGATCGTCGAAGAGATTAGCGGTGGAGGAGAGAATAAAGCGGCGCACATTGTGTTGAGCCATCACTTCCAGCAGGTTGAGGGCATTTTTTACGTTTTCTCCCAGGTAGAGGAAAGGCTGCTCCATCGACTCACCAACCTGGGTGTGCGAGGCAAAATGCATGACAGCATCGGGTTGGTGTTGTTGAAAACAATCATTGAGAAGCGCACGATCGCAGAGGTCGCCTTCGACAAAAGCGGCGTCGGGGTGAACCGCCTCACGGTGTCCCATATAGAGGCTGTCATAGACGACGGCGTCGTGTCCTGCTTTGATAATGCATTCGGTGGCGATGCTGCCGATGTAGCCGGCTCCGCCGGTGACTAGAATTTTCATGGGCGAAGATTAGCTTAAAAAATGCCGGGGCGCAAAGGGTCTTGCCGCGACTTTTGAAAAATCAGAGGAACTGTTTTTGATATTGTAATGGGGTCAGGCCTATAGCTTTTTTGAATTGTCGGGTGAAGGAGCTTTGATCGTAAAATCCCAGATCAAGGGCGATGTCACCGATGGGCTGGGAGTTTTTTCGCAGCAGGGCGCAGGCGTCGAGGATACGCATTTTTATGATGTATTCGCGTGGGCTGAGATTGAAATAAGTTCTGAACTTTCGTTCAAACTGGCGCAGGGAGAGATCGCATAGGCGGGCGAGTTTCTGGATGGAGAGTTTTTCGCAGTAGTTCCGGGCGATCAGATCCATGGCGGGTTGGATGTCAGCATGGCTGGGGAGCTTTTTTTGATATTGTTCATAGCTCTGGATGACGCCCATGATGCCGAGCACTTGGCCGTCTTTGCCGAGCATGGGTAATTTGGTGGTCAGGAACCAGGAGGGGATGCCCTGGCTGTTGAGGAAAAGTTCGACGAGATTGACCGTGGGGTTGCGGGTTTTCATGATCATGAGATCGTCGCGGCGATACTTTTCCGCCATTTGTACGGGCAGAAGATCAAAGTCACTGTGGCCAATCAGATCTTGCTCGCATTGGAAGCCGTAGAGTTTGACGAGGCGTTGGTTGGCTGCCAGTAGAATCCCGTCTTTGTCCTTGGCAAAGAAGCACAGCCCTTCGACGTAATTGAAGAGGTGGTAAAAGCGGCTTTCGGGGGAGATGGATTCTAAAATGGCGCGGCGCTTTTTGAGAGTTCCTTCAGATGCTTTTTGAGTAGGGAGGGTCATGGCGGCCGTTTTTTGGATTTAATATCAATATAATGTCGCTTTGATACTAAAATCAATCTGAAGCAGCCAAGATGGTTGGGCCGGAGTGGTTTTATTTTGAGTAAGATCGGGACAGGCAAAAATGTCGTTGCCGGTGTTCACTAAATAAAATCAAAAGTATGAATGCAGATCATCAATACCGGGTAGCTATCGTGGGGCTTAGTTTTGGAGCGGAGTTTATTCCTATTTACCAGAGTTACCCTAATACGGAGTTGGTGGCGATTTGCCAGCGCACGGAGGAGGAGCTGAATAAGGTGGGAGATGCTTTTGCTATTGCTGAATCTGGGCGTTTCACAAATTTTAATGAAATGCTTAAGGATGAGAGCATTGATATTGTGCATATCAATACGCCGCCATTTCTGCACGCGGATCAAACGGTGGCGGCTCTGGAGGCGGGCAAACATGTGGCTTGCACGATTCCGATGGCGGTGTCGGTTGAGGATTGCAAGAGGATCGTCGAGGCGCAGCAGGCTTCGGGCAAACAATACATGATGATGGAGACGGTGGTTTATAGTCGAGAGTATTTGTATGTGAAGGAACTCTACGACAAGGGGGAAATGGGCAAGTTACAGTTTTTTCGATCATCGCATGTGCAGGATATGGGCGGTTGGCCGGAATATTGGGAAGGCTTGCCTCCGATGTACAATGGCACCCATGCTATTTCACCGACTTTGGCCTTGGGACGCGATCAGGCGGAATGGGTTCGCTGTATCGGTTCGGGAACGATTGAGAAAAAGATGCATGAGAACTATGGTTCTCCTTTTTGTATCGAATCAACCCATATCAAGTTCAAGGACTCGGATCTTTTTGCGGAGGTGACTCGTTCTTTGTTTAATGTGTCGCGACAGTATCGGGAGAGTTTTGATGTTTATGCCGAGAAGAAGAGTTTTGAATGGAGTTTGGTAGAGGAAGCCGGGCATATTCTCCATAGCGGTGAAAAACCGGAGAAAGTTGAGATCCCGGACTACGCACATCGCTTGCCGGAAGAGATTCAGAGTTTCACCACGGGTGGGGTGTATGGTGGAGAGGACGGTGAAGAGCATTTGAGTTTCACTCAAGGCGGCGGACATGGAGGCTCTCATCCGCATTTGGTGCATGAATTCATCTCAGCTCTGATGGAGGGACGCGAGCCTTATCCCAATGCGCGTCAGGGTGCGAACATCACTTGCAGCGGAATTCTTTCGCATGAATCGGCATTGCAAGGGGGCGAGAAGGTTATGTTACCTGAGTGGACTTTTGTAGAACAACAACCGTCTATAGTGAAAGAGTTGCTAGGAGGCCCGGTTAGTCAATTTGAAAAGGAGGCATAAGATTATGATACGGAAAACTCTCATTTTTATTATTATAGGTCTTTGTCTGTTAAGCGAGGGCTTCGCGATTGAACCTTTACGGGTTTTTATCCGTGGTGGAGAAAAAACTCATGCGCCCGGGGCTCACGAATATCCGCAATTTGTGAAACAGTGGAAAATCTTGTTGGAAGAGCGTGGAGCCGTTTGTGAAGCGAGTTTAACGTTTCCCAATCGAGAGCAGTTGGCGGATACGGATGTATTGATCTTGCACGCCAAAGAGGCGGGTAATATTGAAGGGGAGAACCGGAGCAATTTAGAGTCGTTCCTGCAACGTGGCGGTGGCTTGGTAGTGATTCATGCAGGCAGTGTTTCTCGCGATCCGGACTGGTATCGTGAGGTCATTGGCGGTTCCTGGAGGCATGGCACGACGCAGTTTTTTGAGGGGCATTTGAGTTTGTATTTCACGGATCGGAGAAACGCGATAACTAAAGATCTGTCTAATTTTGATCTAAATGATGAAATTTATTATGACATGGACATTTTGCCCGAGGTTCATGTGCTGGCGGCGGCTTACACTCCAAAGTTGAAGGAGGGGAAACCAGGCAAGGGGAAAGGGGTGAATATTTATGATATCCAACCGCAAATTTGGACTTATGAGAAGACTTGGCAGGGGGCAGCGGAGTCTTATCGATCTTTTGTGTGCATTCCCGGGCATTGGCAGCGGAATTTTGATCATCTGGGGATTCGCACCTTGTTGCTGAGAGGAATAGCCTGGGCAGGCAAGCGGAAAAATGTCGATGAGTTTTGCAAGGCGGAGGAGCTGGGTGATGCTTTGCGTTATGTGCAGGGGGGAGTTCCTCGTCCAGAAAAATTACAGGAATCTCTGGAAGTGCATCCAGAATTTGATCTTTCATTGGTGGCTGCCGAGCCCTTGATCAGCAATCCGTTGGATATCGATTGGGATGAAAAAGGGCGACTGTGGGTGTGTGAGTCGCCGGAGTATCCGAACGGTCGCCGTCAGACAGAAGGAGCTGCGTGGATAGATAGTGGTTCGCTGAGTCCTGGTGACTATAAACGTGATGCTCTCGATCGTATCAGTATCTTGATTGATGAGGATGGCGATGGGGTAATGGATCACAAAAAAGTGTTTGCGGATAATTTGGAACTGGCAACGAGTTTTGTGTTTTATAGGAATGGAGTGATCGTGAGCGCGGCGCCGGATATTTGGTTGTTCGAAGACACTGACGGGGATGATGTGGCGGACAAACGAACCCGGCTTTTTAGTAAGCTGGGCAATCGCGATACTCATGCGGTGATCAATAATTTACGCTGGGGGCAGGACGGTTGGGTCTATGCGACTCACGGTTATTCGGCCAGTTCGAATGTCACCAGTGGGGATGGGAAAAAGTCTTTTGGTGGTATTGGCAGTGGTGTGGTACGCTTCAAAGCTGATGGATCTGCTTTTGAACAGTATGCTTCCAAAGGGGGCAATACCTGGGGTTTGTCGTTGACCACGGATGGCGAAGTTTTTTACACCCAACCCACGACGGGGAATCCGCTCGTTCATGTGGTGCTGCCGGAGTATGTCCTTGCCAAAGGGAAACTGCCAGGCTTGGTGGGGACTCAGGGTTTGTTACCGGGGGCGAAGGTGTATCCAGCGATGACTTGGGAACAAACGGCCTATGTGCAGATTGATCAAGTGGGGGGGTATACGGCGGGAGCGGGCTGTGTGGTTTATGAAGGCGGCGCATGGCCGGAGCAGTGGAAAAACCGTTATTTTACGACTGAAGCAACAGTTAATGTTGTTGGTGATTTTTTGCTTGAGAAAAACGGGGCGAACTATCGAGCGAGTCGTGAAGAGGGAACTGAAGGAAGTGAGTTTATCCGCAGTAGCAATCTTTGGTTTCGTCCTATTGGGGTGCGCACGGGGCCTGACGGAGCCTTGTATGTGGTTGATTTTTGCAATCAGGCAATCATTCACAATGATACCAGGGGCCCAAAACATGGGCCGGGCAATGCGGCGGTGCGACCGGATCGCGATCACTACTATGGTCGTATTTGGCGAGTGCAGCACAAACAAGCGAAGGTATTGCCAGCTTTGAATCTAGCTCGTGGTGACAAGGCTGCGTTGGAACAAGCGGCGAAAAGTCCTAACAAGATAACTCGTAATACAGCGTTGCGCTTGCTGCGGGAGAACCATGGTTTTGCGCCGTTACGGGTGGGCAGCGCGGCGGTGCGCAGTTATGAAAGGGCGCTGGCCTCGCGGGACAATGCGGACATTGTCAGGCAGGCGGCGACGACCATGGATGATTGGACTTTGTCGGCATTGGTGGCGGCTTCGTCTGAGCCGGGTCAGCGTGCGCTGCAAACGATTGAGCTGGTTTTTGATGCCGAAACCAAGCAGGGGCTGGTGAAGTTCGTAGCCGCCTTGATGCCAGCAGTGGCGAAGGGGGATGCTAAGAAGGATGCGAATGTCATGAGTCTGCTGCAAGCTTGTGCTAAAGCGGGGCAAAAACAAGAGCCGCTGGTGGCTACGGTAATGAAAGCGCTGTCTGGCGAAGGCTTTGAGCTGTCGTCTTTCACTCCGGAGTTAAAATCTCTGTTAAAAACTTTTTTGCAAGAAGCTGATAGGTCCGCACTTGTTTTGCCTTTGATCAGCAGGTGGGATCGGAAGGGTGAGTTGAACAAGGAAGTGGCGGCAGTGATTGATGAAATGCTGATTAAGATTGGGCAAGAGGGAGTGAGTGAAGATGAAAAGTTGGCGGCGGCGAGTTCCTTGCTTGGTATGATAGGAGTAAATGATAAGATTGCTTCAGCTTTGCAGCGAGTGATGCATGGCAAGGGGACGGATGTTTTTAAATCGAAGCTGGTGAAAGCGATGGGGAAATCGGATGACCCGAAGGTGGGCGGGATTCTCGTTGCCAGTCTAGCTGAATTGCCGCCATCTCAGCGCAGCATTGTTTTTGAACAAGTGATCAAGCGTAAGGGCTGGACGAATCAGTTGCTCGATTGGATTGATAAGGGGGAATTGAGCATTGCCGATTTGGGGCCGGCAAATGTCGCTCGTTTGCGCCGTCATCCGGATGAAATGGTGGCAAGTCGAGCCAAGTTGGTGTTGGGCAGGAAGAGTCCGGAGGTCAAGGAGAAGGCCGAGCTCATCGCTAAGTTGACTGCCGAAGTTGAAAAACCCGGTGATAGAGAGAAAGGTAAATTGCTCTTTAATGCGTGCAGTGTTTGCCATCGATTCGGCGGCACTGGGATTGAGGTCGGCCCTGCCTTGGATGGTATGGGGGCTCATGGGCCGGCGGAGTTATTGGTTCATATCCTTGACCCTAACCGTGAAGTGGATCCGAGTTTTTGGGCTCATAATATCGTGACCAAAAAAGGGGAGACGTATGTGGGTGTGATCACTTCGGAAAATGCTGCGGCGATTACTTTGGCCACTCAGGGCGGAGTTAAGGAAATTGCCAAGAGCCAGATCGAGAAGCGTGAGAATACGCGTCGCAGTTTGATGCCCGAAGGGTTTGAGGCTTTCGGAGCGGAAGGCTTGAGGGATTTGTTGGCTTATATCTGTGGTGATGCTGCGGAGAAATTTCGGGTTATTGATTTATCGGCGGTTTACAATGCGGACTCGCGGGGTGGCATTTTTGCCAACAGTGGTCAGAAGGGTGGCGTATTGCAATTGCCTAAGATCGGTGACCTTACTGTGGGAGGAGTTCCGTTTTATGTTCAGCCAGCTGCCAAGAGTCGAACGGGTGCTAATCTGGTGGTATTAAAAGGTGGGCCGGGTTCGGGAAATTATAGCCAGACTTTTCCTCGTCAAGTTGAGATAGAGACCACCGTTCGAGCTAGGAAATTGCATTTGCTCAGCGGGATCGGTGGCTGGGCATACCCGGCACAAGCTGACAAGCATCTGCCAGTGTTGCAGGTCGAGGTGCAATGTGGGGATGGAGTTGGCAAGACCTTTGTTTTGCGTAACGGGGTCGAATTTGCTGACTACATTCGCCGGGTGGACGTTCCGGGTTCGGCTTTTGTGAAAGAGCTTAGTAGTGGCACGCAAGTGAGGTGGATCACTTTGGATCTTGAGCGACCGAGGGATATTAAGAAGATTGTGCTGCGGAGTTTTGACAATCGTGTTGCTCCTGTGGTGGTTGCCATGACGGCGGATGTTGAAGGGACCGGGGCTGCTCCATTGGGGAAGAAGGTGAGTGGTGTGTCGGAGGTGAAGAAGGGGAGAGAAAAGCGTGGGGAGAAGGTTCGTCCGGTTTCCATGGCTGCGCTGAAATGGGAGCAGGGCAAGGCACGTGTGTTGTTGATTGGTGGAGGAACATCACATGAGTTCAAGAAGTTCTTTGGTGATGCGGACCGGGCGATTTTAGAGAAAGCGGGCTTTTGTGTTCAATACACTGAAGATCGGGAGCAGGCGATTCGCCACTTAGCTGAGGTGGATGTGGCGGTGATCAGTGTGAACCGCAAGGGCTTCGATTCTGCTGAATACCGCAAGGCTTTGATGCAACGAATTGCCAGTGGTAAAGGAGTGGTGATGTTGCATCCAGGGGTGTGGTATGGTTATGCGGATTGGCCAGAGTTGAATGCGAAGGTGGTGGGTGGTGGTTCCAGAGGGCATGATAAGTTGGGCGGTTTCCAGGTTGAGCTAGTGGACACTGGACACCCGGTGGTGCGGGCAGTGTCGACGAGCTTTGAAGTGATCGACGAGTTGTATCATGTGAATGCGCAATCTCCCCCAACTGGCACCTTGCCGATCAAGGTTTTGGCGCAAACCAGTCCGAGTCAGAAGTATGGCAAACCTCACCCTAGTGTGTGGGTGGTGGAAAACCCCGAGGCACGGATTGTGGGGATCGCTCTGGGGCATGATGAGCGTGTCCATGGGCATGCTGATTTCCAGCGCATTTTGACGAATGCGGTGCAGTGGGTCGGGAGGAAGTGAGGGTATTGCTTGATTTGGCTTTGTTAAGTTGGTGCTGCGTGATTTAGATGACAAAGCGAAGGTTCCGAGCTGATATTTTGTAAAAGCAAGGCTTTAGGCTTGAGCATTTTTGAATGTCGTTTAGAACAGTGAGTGATGAATGAAAAATCACTGGGTCAATTGTTGTTAACGGGGGTGCCGGGCCCTGAACTGGATGCTGAAACGGCGGCGCGTTTTCGTAAATTGCAGCCGGGTGGGTTCATCCTTTTTGGGAGGAACATCAAGTCGCCCCAGCAGCTGCGCAAATTGATCGACGATCTGCGTGATTTGAGCGATACCGAGCCGTTCATCACGATCGATCAGGAGGGCGGGCGGGTGTCGCGCTTGCGTTTGATTGGTAACGAGCCGCCGAACGCCCAGGCTTTGAGGAAAAAGGGTGATCGTGAATTGATCCGACGTCACGGGGATTTGACCGGACGCATTCTGCGTACTTTTGGTTTTAATATGGATCTCTGTCCGGTGCTCGATATTTCTTTTGATGATGAAGCGGACAATTCGTTGAAGGGACGTTGTTGGGGCGAGGATGCCAAGGAGGTGATCGATAATGCAACGGTGTTCAATCGTGCGATGAGGGGGCAAGGGGTGCTCAGTTGTGGCAAACATTTTCCGGGTTATGCGTCGGCGGAGGTGGATCCGCACCATGAGTTGCCGGTGATTGATAAAACGCTGGAGCAGATGGAGGCGGCGGAGTTGATGCCTTTCCGGGCTTTGTTGCCGGATTTGGACAGTGTGATGACTTGTCATTCCCACTATCCGTGTTGGGATGCAGACCGACCAAGGTGGCCGGCTTCTTTGTCTAAAAACGTGATTGGCCAGTTTTTGCGTAACCAGTTGGCTTATGACGGGCTGGTGATGACCGATGATCTGGACATGGGCGCTATTTTGAATGAAGTGACTTTTGAAGAGACGATTATCGCGGCGGTGGAGGCGGGCAATGATTTGGTGATGATCTGTCACCGGGTGGAGTTGGTGGAGCAAGCGAAAGAACACCTGCAGCAGCTTGCAGATCCGATTGTATTGGATGCACTGGAAAGGATTCGGGTTGCCAAGGCTAAGATGGGGGCACCGTTGGAGTTCACGATGGAGGCTTACCGTGAGGTGGACGATGAGATTTGGGATTTGCGGGTGGATACGCTGGGAGAGGAACAGGCAAAAATACTCAGTGTGGAAGATGGGAAACGTTCACCAGTGGAGACTTATTGATTGTCCTTCCGGCGTGGAATGTTTGGACAATGGGGGCGAATGATGGCAGAACTTGAGTAGAGGAATAACAGGATAAAAATAACGATGCAGGCCGAGATAGAAACATTGCTGATTGTACAAGACCGGGATCAGAAGATTAGTGGGTGCAGTAAGCAACTGGCTCACATTCCGGATGATGAGGCTGACGCAAAAAGGCGCTTGCAGGGTGATGAGAAGGCGCTGGTTGAATGCAAGGCTGAGATTCAGGCCAATGAGATCGAGATGAAAAATCTCGAGTTGGATATCGATACTCGTAAGGAGTCCGTCGCGAGGCTGAAGGTGCAGCAGTTTGAGACCAAGAAAAATGAAGAATTTCGCGCCATGGGTGTAGAAATCGAGAGGTATGGGGATGAAGTGGCTGCGCTGGAGGATCGTGAACTTGAGTTCATGGAAATTGGCGAGCAGTTGAAAAAGAAGCTGGCCGGAGCAACTGCGGCTTTGGCGGCGACCCAGGTTTTGGTGGATGAGGAGTTGGCTGATTTGGAGAGCCGGACGGAGAATCTCAACAAGGAGTTGGCTGATTTGGAAAAGGAACGGAGCGAAATCGCGACCGGGCTTGACGAGGATATCGTGGAGGTTTTTGATCGTTTGATGAAAAATAAAAATGGCGTGGCGGTGGTGGCCCTGAAGGAAGGTCAGTGCAGTGGATGTCATGTCAGGGTGATCAGTGCCACGGTGGTGGAGGCGAAGGCGGAGAAGGGATTGACTCACTGTGAGAACTGCGGACGCATTGTGTATTTTGCGAATTAGTGGAATAACAAATAATAAAGGGCTCACACGAAAGCACGAAAGAAGAGGAAACGGTGGGCAATTTTTCTGAAGTAGATGGACTTGTGTGAGGTAGTTTGTCCGACGTGTTTTGAGGCTTTCGAGGTGGTGGGACCTGTGATAGAAGAGAGTGACTTTCCTGTGGAACACGATTATGATTGCAGCGTTTGCTGCCGACCTATGCTGATCGTTTTTGAATGCAGCTACGAAGGTGACAAGGTGAGTGCGAGTGCACACGGACTCGGAGATTAGTGATGAAAAGAAAACCTTTGATTTCCATTTTATTACCTGCCCGCAATGCGGAGAAGACTTTGCCATTGGCTATTGAGTCTTGTCTGGCCCAGACCTTGCCGGATTTTGAATTGGTATTGGTGGATCATCGCTCAACGGACAAGACTTTTTCTTTGATGAAAAAGTATGTAAAACGGGATCAGAGGGTGCGGGTGGCGCGGGCGCCTGCGGGTTCGACTTTTGTGCAGGCGCTCAATTTTTGCACTCGGGAAGCGGAGGGGGATTTATTGGTGCGGATGGATGCGGATGATTTTTCTTATGCAGATCGTTTGCAGCGTCAGGCGAGGTATATGCAGGACCATCCTGAAGTCGGGGTATGCGGAGCCTTGGTGCGGATTCGTTTGCGTCAGGCGGACATGAGTGTGGCCGATCCTTTACCGGGATATGCAGATTATGAAAAATGGTTGAATGCTCTGGTATCGCCGGAGCAGGTGGCGGCGGAGCGTTATATAGATAGCCCGATTGCTAACCCCACGGCGATGATTCGTCGTGAGGTGATGGAAAAGGCGGGCGGGTATAAAGAGGTGGAATGGGCGGAGGATTATGATTTGTGGCTGAGGATGTTGCAGTCAGGAGTGAAGATTGGCAAGGTGGAGCGTGTGTTGTTGGATTGGTATGACGGGGATACCCGGGTGACCCGCACCTCCCAGCGCTACAGTCAGGATAATTTTCTCAAGGCCAAGGCCTTTTATTTATCACGTGAGCCGGTGGTGGAGGAAAATGGGGTGTCGGTGGCAGGTGCGGGACGGATTGGTAAAAAACTGGCGCGCTGGTTGAAGGAGTTCGGAGTGAAGGTGCATTGTTTTTTTGAAGTGAACGAGCGCCAGGTGGGAAATAAAATTGGCGGTATTTTGGTGAAGGGAGAAGCTAGTATGGATGAAGCCAAGGGCACGGTGTTGATCGCGGCGGTAGGCGTGGATGGGGCGCGGGGGATTATTCGGGATCGAGCGAAGGCAGCGGGTTTTGTCGAGGGGGAGGATTTTTTCTGTGTGGCTTGAGGAAGGGGGCAGGAGATAGGATTAAGAATACAGGAGGTAAGATGACTAAGTTTCGACCATGTATTGATTTGCACGAGGGCAGGGTGAAGCAGATTGTGGGGGGGACTTTGGATGCTGCCGGTGAAACACTGCAGACTAATTTTGTCAGTGAAGAGGAGCCTGCTTATTATGCTGAGCTTTATAGCGATGATAATTTGGCCGGCGGGCATGTGATCAAGTTGGGGCCTGGGAATGAAGCGGCGGCGCGCGCGGCTTTGGCGGCGTACCCCGGGGGCTTGCAGATTGGCGGAGGTATTACGAGTGAGAATGCGTCGACTTGGCTGCAAGCGGGAGCGAGCCATGTGATTGCCACGTCGTGTCTTTTTGACCAGCAGGGCCATTTTCAAAAAAACGAGCTGGATCGCTTGGTAGCTGAGGTGGGAAAGGGCCGTTTGGTTTTGGATTTGAGTTGTCGACGAGTAGAGGACGGCTGGGTGGTGGCGATGAATCGCTGGCAGACTTTGACGGATTTGCAGGTGACGGAGCAAACACTTGCAGAGTTGGGAGCTAGCTGTGCGGAGTTTTTGATTCACGCGGCTGACGTAGAGGGCAAGTGTGAAGGCATTGACGAAGACCTGGTTTCGCTGCTGGGAGATTGGGGCGACTGCCCAGTGACTTATGCGGGAGGGGTTCGTGCTTTGGAGGATTTGAAATTGGTACAGCGCTTGAGTGGTGGGAGGGTGGATTTGACGATTGGCAGTGCGCTCGATATTTTTGGAGGTTCACTTGTTAAATACCTGGATTGCGTTGAGTTTAACCGGAAGAAATAGCTTTTATGAAAAATAAATTATCACTTGTTTTGAAATCGTCGTTGCTGCTCGTATTGAGCTTGGCTTTGTTGGGGGGCTGCCGTGAGGCTGGTGAAAAAAATGCTTTACCACAAACGCAGGAGAAGGAGGAGGCGAAAACCACGCAGCATGAGAAGGGAGAAACGGGTGCGATAAAGGCGAGTGTGGCGGAGCCGATCCCGTTGGCCCAGGAGAGCAGTGATGTCAAAGCTGACCCAGCGGTGAAATGGGGTGTTTTGGAAAATGGTATGCGTTACGCCATCATGAAAAACGCGGAGCCCCCCAAGCGGGTGAGCATGCGTTTGTTTGTTGATGCGGGTTCGCTGATGGAGCACGACAACCAGCAGGGACTGGCTCACTTTCTGGAGCACATGGCGTTTAATGGTTCGAAGCATTTCCCAGCTGGTGAGATGGTCGAGTATTTCCAGCGCCTGGGCATGGCTTTTGGAGCGGACACCAATGCTCATACTGGATTCAAAGAGACGGTGTATAAATTGGAAATGCCGGATTCGAGTCCTGAGCTGTTGTCGCAGGGCTTCCAGTTGATGCGCGATTACGCGGATGGGATGTTGCTTGGCGGGCCGGAGATCGATAAAGAGCGCGGAGTGATCATGAGCGAAAAACGCACCCGGGACTCGGTGGGTTGGAGGACTTTTGTGGCACAGTTACAGTTCATTCTGCCGGAGGGATTGATCAGCCAACGACTGCCGATTGGTAAAGCCGAAGTGATCAGCAACGCGCCGCGTGAGCGTTTTGTTGAGTTTTACAAAAAGTGGTACACTCCTGACCGGATGGCCTTCATTGTGGTGGGCGAAGTGGATGAAGCGGAGATCGAGGCACAGATCAAAAAATACTTCACAGATTTGAAGCCGGCGGAAAAGAAAATGGCGGAGCCGGATCTTGGAAAGCTGGCCAGCAGGGAATTGGCGGTGCATTTTCATCCGGAGTCGGAAGCGGGGGAGGTTTCGGTATCGATCGATACGATGAAACCTGCCAAGGATACCGAGGATACGCTTGAGCACCGAGCGCGGGATTTGAGATTGATGCTGGCTAATCGTATTATTTCCAGACGACTGGGGATCTTGGCCAAAAAAGAGGGTTCGGCGATTTTGAGCGGAACGTCACACAGCTACGATCTCTACGATCTAGGTTTTGTTCGCTACGCGTCGATTGGAGTGGAGTGTCGTCCGGAGAATTGGCAAAAGGCACTACAGACGGCCGATCAGGAACTGCGACGGGCGTTGCAGTTCGGGTTTACCGCGGCGGAGCTGAAAGAATCCAAAGCTAATGTGAAAGAAAAATTCTCGCAGGCGGCGAAGTCGATGGGGACACGGAAGTCGCGGGTTTTATCCAGTGCGATTGCCAGTCGGATTGGCAGCCGCGAGGTGTTCACTAATCCTGCGGATGATCTGGTGTGGGCAAAAGCTGAGTTGGAAAAAATAACTGCGGACGAGTGTCAGGCTTTGTTGAAAAAAGCCTGGACGGATAATCAGGAAACTTTGGTGATGGTGACGGGCAATTTGGAGCTTGAAAATGCGGACACGGTTATTCTGGATGCTTATAAAGAGAGCCAGTCGGTGGAGGTCGAGGCTCCGGTGGTGATCGAGGACAAGGCTTTTGCCTATGGTGAGTTGCCTGAGCCTGGTAAGGTCGCCAAAAAAACGGTGATTGAGGACTTGGAGGTGACACAATTGATTTTGGAGAATGGCGTGCGGGTTAATTTGAAAGTGACGGATTTTGAAGATCAGACGATTCACGTGAAAGCGAGGTTTGGAGGCGGGCGTCTGGTTGAGCCGAAAGACCAGCCTGGTTTGGCCTTTTTTGCCGGCAGCACTTTTTCAGATGGAGGCCTGGGCGCGCATGACATTGACCAGATCCGTCGTTTGTATGCAGGCATCACGGCATCGGCGAGATTCGGGGTGGAGGACGATTCGTTTGCGATGAGCGGCAAGACCAATTCGGATGACTTGCATCAGCAATTGTTGTTGCTGAGAGCCTACTTCACCGATCCAGGTTTTCGTCCGGAGGCGGCGGTTTTGTTCCGGAGAGGTTTGGACCAGATTTATCAGCAGATCAAGCGCACCCCGCAGGGTGTGATGCAAAGCAAGGTCAGTCAGTTTTTGCACGGAGGGGATTCTCGCTTTGGGTTTCCGGCGAAGGAAGAGATGGAAAAACTTTCGGAGCATGATGTGCAGCAGTGGCTGCAAAAGCCGCTTGCCAGTGCGTATTTGGAACTCACTGTGGTGGGGGATTTTGAGATGGGAAAAATGATCGACGAGGTGCTGGCCACTTTTGGTAATTTACCAAAACGGGATAAGGAAAAACCGGATTATGCCAAGCAGCGCAAAGTGAGTTTCCCTGAAGCAGATGATGTGCAGATTTTCAAAGTGGAGACAGCGATCCCCAAGGCCATGCCATTGGTGTATTGGCCGACGGAGGATATCTGGGATATCAAACGCACCCGCCGTTTGAGTGTATTGTCGCTGGTGCTGGATGACCGTTTGCGCAAAAAAGTGCGTGAAGAATTGGGCGATGCTTACAGTCCTTTTGCTCACAATTTGCCTAGCGATGCGTTCAAGGGTTATGGTTATTTGTTTGCTTCCGTTACCGCCAAGCCGGATCAGGCAGCGATGTTGATTGATGTGGTGAAGGAGATCGGCAAAGGTTTGTCGGAGGGAACAGTGGATCAGGATGAGCTGGAGCGGGCTAAAAAACCGCAGATCAACCAGATCGAAGAATACCGTAGAACCAACCGTTACTGGATGAATTCGGTGTTGCAGAGCAGTCAGGAATACCCGCAACGATTGGACTGGGCACGTAGTTTTATTTCGGATTACCAGGCGATAGGCTTGGACGAGATCAATGAGCTGGCAAAAAAATATCTGACCGAGGATAAAGCGCTGAGTGTATTGATCGAGCCGAGTGGTGAAGCGCAGGCGGAAGAAAAAAAATAGCAGAAAAGCCTGTTACTTTTTCTTGCGCATGGGGCAAGGAGAGGGAATATAAGGTTCCAATTCCGGAGAGGTGGCAGAGTGGTCGAATGCAGTAGTCTTGAAAACTACCGTGCCGCAAGGTACCGTGGGTTCGAATCCCACCCTCTCCGCCAGCTACACCGTAAACCTTTGATAATCAACAAAGAGTCTCACTCTGAACGAGTTATGAACCAAAATGGCACACAAAAGTCATACACAAACTGGTTCAAAAGAGATGCGGAAGATTCGCAATACGACCCTCATTAAGGGGATTTATTATCTAAACATTCGCTACCCAAGCGATCTCGCGAAAGCTGGCTTGGTAGAGGGTTCCCATCACAAGAAATCACTGGGAACCCGAGACTTTCGGGAAGCGAGGAAACGAGCTGCGAACGAAGAGGCTCTGTTCTGGAGTGAGATGGAGCATTTACGCTCTAAAGGAAGCCCCTCAGAGGCTTTGGAGGCATCTTCCCTCATTAAACCCTTCCAGAAGCTATCAAAGGCTCTACAGAGGGATTTTGTATTGAAGTGCTTCGTTGAGATGGAGCGTTCGGCAACGAAATTTCGCGATAAATATCAGTCAATGGAATCTGGTATTGAAAAAACGGATTTACTCGAAGATCAACAGGTGGATCTATTTCACTTCCAAACGAAAGAAGAGGTTATTCGGGTGGATTGGGAGAAGGCGTTAAGGAAGACTTTGGAGAAGGAAGGTATTGCTTTTGATGAAGAGCAAAGTTTTGACTGGGGAATCTTGGAGCTTTTTAAAAAGGCTACCATTGAGGTTCAGTGGCGAACCGTTAAAGCCTTGGATGGAGAAGATTTTGCTTTTCGTGATCGTGAGTTCAAAAATGTTAAAATTTTCAATCATTCAAACGAAAAGCCGAAGGATTCAGGACGGACTTTAGGAGATTTATGCACCGAGTTTCTGGAGGGGAAGGAGAAATCGAAGAGGAGTGCAAAAACGATGCTCAAATACACTCAAGCGGCGAAGATCGCTAGAGAAGCACTCGGAGGAAATTACAAATTGAGTCGCCTTGAGGATGAAGGCTATGAAATTGGGAAAGGCTTGGTGGAGTTTTTGGCAAAGATTCCAACGAAAGCGCATCATAAATATAAAGGGGTTTCCTTAAAACGAGCAGCGACTCTTGAGGCAAAAAAAACAAATCCAAATTGCCTTAGCCCGAAAAGTCAGAATACTTTATTCATTGTCATAAAAGCAATATTTACGTTAGGGCGAAACCTTCGGTGGATTAAATACAATCCGCTGGATGGGGTGAGTGAGTATTTGCCAAAAGTGGAAATTCGGCCTCGTCAGGTTTTTACAGGCGAAGAGCTGACCACACTTTTTTCATCGAAAAAATTTCTAAGTCAGAGATTTGCGGAAGGTAGGGAGATGGGAAATAAGGGCAGGTTCTGGACAGTTCTACTTTGCCTGTTTCATGGCATGAGATTGAATGAAGCGGCATCTCTTCTGATTTCCGACGTGAAGCAACAAGAGGGTATTTGGTTTCTTGATTTGAGTGAATTTGACGAAAATGGGAATCGGAGGAAGCGGCTCAAAACAAATGCAAGCAGTCGACGAATTCCTCTGCACAAAGAAATCATCGCTATCGGTTTTTTGGATTATGTTGATGAACAAAGAGCAAAGGCAGAAGGTGAAGAATTGTTTCCCGATTTGAAATCCAACGCGACGGGGAATAACGGAGCATCCGTTAGCCAATGGTTCACACGGACTAGAAATCAGATAATCGGCAAGCCTGCTTGTAACGGGGATAAGAGTATTCACTCATTTCGTCATGCTGTGGCTGACGCAATTCGAGAGGTCACTGAATCTGATGAAATACTTTACGCAATCTGTGGGTGGGGGTCGAACGGAGAAGCAAATTCTTCGAGGAGGTATGGTCGGGGGAGTCTTGCTCGGTTGAAAAAGGTGATTGATCAAATCCAGGTCGAGGGTTTTGACCCTACGTTTTTGAGGTCAGGTGCAGAGGAGGATTGAGAATTTGCAACCAGTTACAAAAAAATAATCGATCATCGAGCTACTTTTCACTGAAACCACTCTTCTGGAATTTTGCAATTTTTGCTATTGGGGCTTGGACTTGATTCATGAATTTTTAAATGGAGAGGCATTGAAACACAATTGCCGAAGACCAAGGCTTCTCCTGGAATAGACTGTTTTATTTTATAAGTAAAATCATCAGAGAAATAGGGAAGTATAGCTTTGATATAGTTCATGTCCTTCTCATTCTGAATTCTGTGGATAATAAAATTCGCGCATTGAGAAAGCACTGTTTCAGATAGTTCAGAAGGCCTTTGGGAAGAAACAAGTAAATAGAATGAATACTTCCTCCCTTCTCTGGCTATTTTTTCAAAAATATTCTCTTTTAGTAAATAGTCATAGTGTTTTTTTATATACCGATGCGCTTCATCTAAAACCAAGTGAACAGGATTTTTCCTTCTAGCATTGCCGATTAGTTTTTTTCTTTCATCAAAGAGTAATCGTGACGTAACACTAGTAAGCGTTTCAAGAATATCAGGACTTAATTCGCTTGTATCAATAATAACTAACTGAGATTTTTCATCATCATTACTCCAGAGTTCTTCGATATATTTTTCAACAGAATCAATGCCATTTGATTCTCGCATAAACTCACAATCAGGGTTATCTAAAAAATAGTCCAATCGTGTTAGCATGGTTGCCGTGTATCCTCGGATTTGCCTATTACCGCGTGCATCTTCTTCCAAAAGGATTAACTCGGCTGCAATTTTTAAAAAACGGTGGTCAAAATATTCACCATTTTTGATTTTTGAATTAATTACTTCTTGAGCGTGAGTGCTATTTACCTTCTCAAAAACAGTTTTAGTCGCTTGTTCCAGTTCAGCATTGTTTGCGCCATAAGTGATATTACATGCCTCCTGTAATGTTCCAATATCGGCCAATAAATCAGAAGAAGCGCTTTCAATGGTCGAGTTGCTTTTAATAATACTCGTTATGCTTCCAAGAATACTTGCAGCTGTTGTAATTCTTGCGGTATCAGTATCAGCTTGCCGTAATGTACTAAAAATCAGGTTGCAGATGCGGTATCGAAGATAGTTGATAAATTTAGTCTGCTCATCTATCCCTGAGTTTCCTATTCGGTAAAACCGATAGCTCTCCTGTAAAACCTTATCCCAAAATGGACGTTGAGTTGCATCCGTAGCCAATAGAAATGCACTCCATTCATCCAAAGACAGCAAGAAGTGGGGTAAATAAAAAGGGCTATAGCCATCCACCTCTCCACTGATGTTCGGCTTGTAATATTTGATTAGAATATTTGAATTGGGATCATTTTCAAACGCTTGATTATATTCACCATTGACATCAAATATAAGTATTCGTGATCCTGTGGCAGAGTGATTTTCTTTCTTGTGAATTTCCTGAATAATATGCGCAATGGTATTGGATTTGCCGCTACCTGAATTCCCTAAAATTGCTGAATGAATGTTGAAAAAACTATCTACACTCACATCTATTGGGTAGTTAATAAGGTTTTTACTGACACCCAAATGGAATGATTGATGAACCTGATCTTCTCCTATTTGCCTTGGGTCATCATTATTGGTACGCAATATAATTCGCATATCCATAAATGTAACAATACTTACATCACTATATAAGCTGGGAAAAATGCCTACACCTAGCGTGAAGCCTTCTTTATTGATTGTGCCAATTGGTTTAAGTAATAGCTCCCGATTACTTTCAACATCGAAGGATAATTTTTCTTGATGCAAGTCAGTGTCAAAAATAGATACAACTTCACAGATAATAATCTCTTCGACTGCATTGGTAACTTTAAGGTAGCTCCCGATATTGCCGAAATAATAAATATTTCCATGCAGGTTGACCGAGCTGCCTTTAATCAAAGACGATATTTTAACTTTAAGCTGATTGTAATTTATGCTGGTTATTTTCCCGATCTTCATGAAATAGAATCACCTTTCAAATATTTAATTGAAGATATAAAGGTGTCCAACAAAGTAGTGTCTATATTCTCATCTGCATTGGGTAGTAATTCCTCGACAATATATTCAAAGTAGTGAATTTTCTTATCTTCCTCATCAGTGCCGAATATGCGATAGATCCTACTATCCTGAATTTTAGCGAGAGGGCATTCGTTGTATTCACCAAAAATCACAACCGATATTGATGTGTTTGATGCTAAAGCTTGATAGATAATGTTGTTAAGATGCTCGTCACTAAAACTGTATCCAATAATAAATACCACAGAGTTAGGTTGTGATAATTTAGTTTGAAACTCCCTAATAAGATCAGCGTAGGGTGTTCCCAAGCTATGTGCCTGCTTTAAAGGTGTTGGAAAAATTAAAACATGGCTTTCTTCTCCTTTAGGATCGCCACCATTAACGGAAACTTCATGGATGTTGAATAATGAATTCCCCTCTTGCTCTATCCAGCTAATAGAACCATGCAGCTTGTATAAATATACCATGTTTTCCAATGGCTCGAATTTTTCCAAGTTCGCATCTATTTTTTTTGAGAATGTGTAATGAAACCTTGCTGGGTTAAAAACTCTTTCAAGCCCCCCGCCAAATCCATTGTTGAAATTTATATTGATTGAATCGAGAGCTTTTTCATTTAAAAGATCATTGTTGGTTGTAAATACATTGATCCGAGACAGGTCTTTATTTCTTAGTGCTGTTTTTTGATAAAACAGTTTATATAGATTTAGGTTTTTCTCAGCCTCTCCACTTGTGAGGTCAATATTAATTTCGGAATACATTGAATCTTCGATATGCTCTATAAGATCCTCAACATTTGAAGTTTCTCTATCATCGGCACCTGTGATTCCTTGCAAAAAATGTTGTTTAGCATAGAGAATCGTTAGTTTTTCCTCCAAATTATCACTATCGATTTTCTCGTATAGATCTTTTATCTCATCATCCAAGGATGCATCAATGCTTTCCGCTATTTTTTTCTGCATGTCTTTCATGCTAGGAATGGCATAAGAACTTGCGCCTGCGCCAAGAAAAAAGCTAACATTTTTAATATTGGATAATTCAGCTATTTTTTGTTTGATGCTTTTAAGGCTATCTTCACCAGCAATATTTTCACCACCTTGGTAAAAAAACATTTTCTGTTCATCACTACTCATTGAATTACCTTCCTATTAAATTGCAGCACTACTTCCAACAGTGCTTCTGATGTCTGTCCATCAGCATCTCGGCAGTTGGTTTGCACATATTACGCTAAAGAGCTGTCACTGGCTGCTGGGGGCACGATCCGATTTCGGACTTTAGGTTGCGAGATTTCAATACGCGTCAACTCGCAGCGGACAGTAGCCTGTTAGTAGCCTCGTCTTGTTCGGAGCTTAGCGTCCACAGCAAGGGCAGCCCCCAGAGTTCATCGGGCCGAGATCGACACCAGCGCGTTTCGCGAATGATTCTTCGAGCACTTTTTGATCGCTAAGATTTGCATCGTAGTAAGCTTGCATTTCCTTCAAGGCTTGAACCTGCTCTACAATTGAGAGGTTCGTGAAGCCCACATACACTTTTGCTTGTTTTTCGTTCATAGTTTTTCTTGTTAGAAGTTACCGCAGGTGTTGCAGCTTGTTGGTTCCAAGGTCGTGGGCATTTTGCCGCATGTCGCACACTTTCTCTGAAATTTCCGAAGCGCGGCTCTCATTCCAAGAGCCTTCTCTTTGTCTGTAATGTCTAGTTTTTCGTCGAGATTAGCTCGCATATCTCCTTCAGTGTCCGCGGCTCTTAACTCGACCTCATACGCGGGACGTTCCAAAGTTGTTGTTGTTGCCAATCGATGTAAATCCTCGGCAAGGCGGTAATTCGCTGATTTCGATTCGAGGTAGTAAGCAAAATTGTCCTCCCACTTCGATACAAGTGACCATATGGATAGGATTAGTTGTATGATCCCCAGAATTCCAGCGATTGTGATTGTTAGACCGACATAGGCCGACTCTGCACCTATGGTTGCGATGATGGCACCTAATGCGGCTGGGACTGCAATTCCAAGAAATGCCAACGCGCGGAGGCACCACCTCTGCTTGCGTGTTCTGCGCTCGAAAATATAGGCGGTTCCGAATGCGCGGAATGCATTATCCGAACAGCGGCGTCGATATTCATCTGGGATGGTGTCTTCCATTTTATTACCGAACAATTTAGTTGAGGAACTCCTACTCTGAATTCGGATTTGTCGAGTTAAGTGGCCTGAGTAGCAGACTCAACTTCAAGTCGCCTTTGAAGCTCGCGGTGTCACGCTCGATTCTACAAAACTTAATATTCAGGTCAAGTTCATTATTGATGCAGGAGCATTCTCAATCCCCCACATTTTTTAAAAATTGTGAAGCAAATGAAATGAACGCAAATTCTCAAGCGGCGACCTTGCATTACATATGCCCGAATATGTATTCAAAAAAACCTCCCTCTGAAAATCGCCCACAGGCCTCATAAGTTTGAAGGAAAAAAACGATCTAGGTGTATTCAAAAAACCATTTGATTATTTGAACACGATCGCTAGGTTTTGAATATGCAAGCCAAGCAAATCCCAGTTGCAATTCTAGTTCGTGTCTCAACTTCAAAACAGGAAACTGACCGACAGGTTTTTGAACTTGAAGCCTACGCAAAGACAAAAGGGTATGAGATTGTCAAAATCTGTAGGGAAGAAATCTCAGGCGCGGCTTCTGAAGATCTGAGAATTGGCCTTTATGAAGTTGAAGAACTGGCTAGACAGGGAGCAATTCAAAAGGTTTTGGTTCACGAAGTCTCAAGGCTTGCCCGTAAAAACAGTGTGGCTCATGCATTTATTGAGATGCTTGAAGAGCTTGGAGTGTCCCTTTATTGGCATCAACAAAGTATCGAAACACTTCTACCAAACGGGAAAAGGAATCCTGCCGCCTCTATCATGTTTGCTTTGCTCGCAGAAATGGCGAGATCTGAGAGAGAGACTCTATCAACGAGAATCAAATCGGGCTTGGAAGAAGCTCGAAGGAAGGGCCGAACTCTTGGAAGGCCTCAAGGTTCAAAACTCTCTGAAAAAACATTCATCACAAAGCATAGAGATATTTGTCGTCATTTGCGGGGAGGGCAATCGATTAGGAATACTGCAAAGATCACAGGGAAAGGCATATCCACGGTTCAACGTGTGAAAGCAGTAATCGCCTGATGCATAATCGAACCCATTTTTTTAAAAGGGGGAAACGAAGGAAGGCGGACATCGACGCCTATTAGGAGGGAGAGTTTTTTGTAACCAGTTGCAAATTCAGTCGGTTTCTCCACTTCCAGACAAGGCAAATCGTAGGGTATCTGAATTTGAAGCTCATGCCGAGTCAGAAGGGTATGAGATTGTCGAAGTCTATGCAGAGCAAATTTCGGGAGGAATCGAATAATTGATAGGCTCTTGCAGGAAGGAAGGAACAAGCTTTTGGGAGGGGAAATGAAATGGGGTGTCCGGTAACGGCCAGTATTGGAGAAACTCATGACCGTTGCCGTAAAATTACGAGAAAGATTTTCTATCCAAAATGCCACTACCTTAACGAAAATGGGATTTTACAGCTCAAGGGCTGAATGCCGCCCTATCTTAGATTTTTACGTCATCCAAATCTAGCTCAATACAGGGGTAATTACGAAGAGGGGAATTTTCAAAACGCTAGCGATCTTTTGAATTTTCAAATGATTTCATGAGTAGTTCGGCCTCTTTCGCTGGATCAGCTCCTAAGGCAAGGATGAGCCAATAAAACTCGATCACGTCCAAACGCCGATCACCCAATTCAATTTTGGCGATTAAGCTGTGATTCCAACCAACAGCTTTCGCCAAGTCACGTTGAGTCATTCCAGCCTTTTCCCTTAAAAGGCGTAAATGGCTTTTAAATATTTTTGATTCAGCTGAATGTAACGACTTACCCACGCTTCGATATTCGGATCAAAACTGTTTGCTTCAAAAATCGAAGCAACTATATTCAAGCATGGATGAATTAGAAAAAAACTCTTCAACGGAACCGAACGAAAAACAGTCAGCGCCTTTTAACGCATCAGGTGAAAAAAGAGTGGACATTGGAATTCTGCTAGCACTTTTTCTTGGATATTTTGGAGCACATCATTTCTACCTTGGGCGGTGGAAAATGGGGATAGCCTACCTAATATTGGGTTTACTCACATTTCTTTCAATCCCTCTCGCCTTGATCGATTGCTTCAGAATGAAGGGGTTGGTAGCACGGGCGAATAACACTCAAGATTCAAGCGTGGCGACCCCGCCCTTGGCAAATGGGACATCACCAAAACAATCAACCTTACTCGGAATGCCTGCTAAATATGTTCTCGGCTTTGCAGGGGGACTTGGTGGACTGATTGTAATTATGATTGGATTCAGCACAGTTTCCACGATGAAAAACCTGAAAGAAAACCAGAAAGAGTTTGAGCTCAATCGTGATGAAATTGTAGCTGTTGCTCAAAAGGCACTTGATGAAGGGGATTTCAATAAAGCTAAATCCATAGGTCTTAAACATGAATTGTCGCATGATCCTGAGCTTGGAAAAATACTCACTATATCGAACGCTAAATTAGCGGAAATCAAACAGAGACGCGAGGCGGCTCTAGCAGGACAACGAAAGGTTGAAAGCGAAAAGGCAAATGCTCAACGGAAAGCTGAAATCGCAAAGGCAAATGCCGAACGGGTTTCAAACATCACTTGGAGGGAATTTGATTCGATTTATAACCTACAAAGTGACGCCACCGATTTACAAAAAGAATCAGAATGGAAAAAATACAAAGGGAAAACTATTCAATGGTCGGGGGAGGTGTTTGATATTGGCGAATCATTTGGGAGCTTGACGCTCAGCATCAAGATGAATTCGGACACCTTCACATTCGATCTTTTGGTATTTCTTCGTAAAGAAGCAAAGGATGATGCTATTTCTCTTCGTAAAGGTGATCCTGTGACATTCCAAGCTGATTTGGATAGCTGGGGAGGATTGCTACCAACTAACCTGAAAAATGGTATTATTGTGAAATAACCATCATAGATGGGCTGAGATACCACAGGTTATACGGTGTTGCTTGATACGTCGTGGCTTTAGATCATTCAGCATGAATTAAAGAGTAATGTTCTTGAAAAGAAGAGGGTTAAATGGTAAGCTTATCAAGCTAGGTATTTGCATCCTAGTTGCAAATTTTGTTTTTTATCTCCTTATACATAGTAGGGGAGAAGGGATACGTGAAGACAATATCACTAATCATGAGGGAATACTTCATTTAGGCATGTAAGATAGTGAAGAGGCAAAATAGAAGCGCCTTGAACTCTACTCCCTATTAGCACGCCACGACTTTTCAATCTTCTCACCAAGTTCGTCATCTTATGATTAGTTGGGGTGATACCCCGATTACTAATGAGAAGATTTATAACTGTCTTTGCTTGCTGTGTTGATTCAGAGGCATCCAATATTAATCCGAGGAGAGTATGAAGATCTGAATTGGAGTTCTCGATTTCTCTGATCTCCTCAAATATTGTTTCCATTTTCCCCGTTTCTTCGCCGCATAGGAATTGACACAGCTGAGGGAGGAATCGAAATCTTAGTTCGGTAGATTTATGTCCGTCCTCAATGGAGTAATGTTGAAGATTGAATTTTAATTCAAGTCTGACTCTTTTTTCCGTCTTTGCATAAACGCAGATTTCGAGCCCTTGATTGAATTTCGTTCGGATGGAAGGACAATTTACTTCCCTGTCACGAATGATAGTGGGATAGAAGGAAAGTGAATTTGAGCGTCCTATACGGGCAATTATTGGTTCGATTGCTCTGACTCTTTCAACGGCGTCTTCGTCTGCCACTTCCCAATAGACTTCGACATAGGAGACATTGACATCAGGACTGAATGATCCCTCCATTGAATCGCCGGTATTTCTATTGGCTCTCTGAAATTCCGAGGTAAGAGTGGTTACAATGCCTCCCCAATATTGTTCGACGAGGCTATTCCATTTCTCCGGTTGAGAATAGGTTTCTTCAGCTACACCAGTCAGAATATTATCATTGCCATCAAGGGCTGGAAATGGCTCTTTGCGGCGGGCAACCGCATTCGTCCAGATTTTGTATTGGCCAGTTCCACTAGGATGCTGATGGTGGGCGAACCGAGTTGGGTTGATTGATAACTCCGCCCTAATTTCGACTATCTTAAATTCGGAATTGGGAGGCTGGTGAATCTTTGTGATAATTAAAGATCCCGAAAATAGTGGAAAGCCCGGCAATCTTCCATATTTCCTATGATCCTTTGTCCGTATGGTGAGTGTAGTTCGATTTCCGGTTCCTCGACGGTTATTGAAGATCCAGCCAAATTGGGCGTAAATGCCATCTTCACCTAGAGGCGTCACATCAATGTGATCGACAGGATTTCGGCGGGACATCGGCTGAAGAGCGGCTAGGAACACCTCTAAGTCATTCTTATCACGATATTGAAATATCCAAACGCCCAAAGTGACTTCAATCTTGTCGAGTTTGGCATTTGCCGCAGTAGGGGATTCATCGAAACCTGATAGCATTCGTGACTAAGGCATCAATACGCCTAAATTTCGAGACGAAAAACCTGGAATACAATGATGTTTTGAGTGTTTGGATTTCGCACTTCTGGATTTCTTGTGAGAGCAGGTTGGAGCCTGACTTTTCACGGAAGGCTTGGATGGGAATTGAATCTCATTCTCTCGTAGCAATAACTTTCATTCTTGGAATTAGGCTTGACCCATTTGTCGAAATTAGTAAAATCGAGCGTAACCCCGCGAGCTTCAGTGAACCTGCAATAACAGCAGGTCACTGAGCTCGGGATTTCCGAAATCAGGGTAGGGGTGATATAATAAAACTATTTGTGCCCAAAAAAAATGGCGAAGAAGCGCATCGCAATTCCCAAGCAAACAGAGAAGCGAGCCTTTCAGGAAGTCGGCTCGGCTTGCGGTTTTTGCCGAGAGAGCGAGATCGCTTCTCTCCAAGTTCATCATATTGACGAAGATCCCTCAAATAACGATTTGGGGAATCTGTTGGTCGTTTGTAGCAACTGTCATGGGAAGATATCGGAAGGAGTCATATCTCAATCCGATGTGATGCTCCGGAAGCGTATGGTGCAGGCTGGCGCTCATACGGAATCATCGAAGCCCACCAGAGATTCAGTCACTGTGAATGTGGCAGACTCCAGCTTCCAAGGAGACGTGGCGCACACGATAAACAACATTTCCACACCGAAAACTCCGAGGATTCAGCATCCTGAGGGTTCGCTAGGGGCGGATCTAGAGCGGAAGGGATATATCGATTATCTGATCACAAGATATTTTGATTTTAGAAAGGCTGACCGATCATACGGTCGAAAGACGCCATTCTCGCACGCTGTAATCCACAAGAATATTCAGAAGGAATTCGGGTTTAAGACGTTCTTCATGCCCGCGGATCGTTTTCTGGAACTTGTGATCTACTTGCAGAACTGTATTGATCGAACCGCGTTGGGGAGGAACAATCGAGCGAAAGGAAAGCGCCGATACCATTCGTTCGAGGAACACGCCAAACGGGCATAAGACGTCGCAGATCAACCGACTACCCTCTGCGAATTGAAGTTTAAATGAAAGCTATTAACCTAAACCTGAAATCAAAGCTAGCCGCCTGGTAGCAGGTGACTGGACTTTGACGCCCAACTATAATCGCCCCTCGCCATGCGAATGCACAATCATAAATGGACACTAGTAGCCGCCACAGCGGCGGTTCTGATTTGCTACAGTGCGCCATATGCAGTTTATCGGTTCTTTTACTCGGGGGCCGTTCTTGAGTATGTTGGAGGGCATGTGATTCGACCATCATTTGTCAGCAATGACGCTCCCGCTACCACTCCGGACTTCACATTCGACGATTACTCCCGTTCGTTTGGTAGTTCCTTCCTAACAGGGAGCTTTGTATCTCAGAGTCTGGTGACTCGACTTGCCTCTTACACTGGATTGGACATTGCCGGCCCGCTGAATGACTTATTCTACCCTCTAGCTCGAATAGATCACTTGTTTACCGGCCGCTACTGTAGGTTCAAGAATGAGGGTTGGGTGCCAATCTTCTCCAGTCATCCGTCCGTCGGCTCGGGCGTTCTAATTGATCTTTCCGCCATTGAGCAGATACAATTTGATGGGTTTATTAACACCAGCCCATGATAACGACCACAGTCAAAACGGGGCGAACAAGGCGCGGATGGCAACCCCCACTAGCCCTTCTGTTTTCGATGCTTCAACTTCATTCAACCTCAACCTCGCGATCAACGCTGCCCCCCCGCTAGTGGGGTTGCCATCGCTTAATCGTTCGCCTCAAGAATAGAGCTTCAACGCAGCACGGACTTTTGCGTCCTCGATTGATTTGTATCTCCATTTCCCCCACTCACCGTTGATATTTAGAGTGTGGTGATTTTCCTGCTTACAGATAAATACTCGCGTGTCTCCATACTTATAGAGAACGCCTTTGCTGGTATGCCTCCAACGGGGAGATTTCTGGAAGGTTCTTCTACGCAGAGCTCTCTTTCGTAGTTCGTGGGCATCTGAATTCCCTAGACGATCCGCACAGTCATAACCGACGATTATCTCACCCCATTGAGGATGCCACAACACATTATGCCACTTCATGGATGCGCCGCATAGTTCGCAAGATGTGTCACCGCTAGATTCCTCATTTTCCCAATCTGAGTGAATCAGCGTCCAGCCTTGATTAGGAGGTATGATTCCATGCTCACGGGCATGACATCCGGAGCACAGCACTTGGCAAAACTCGATCTGATATTCCCAAGCTTTAAGGTTTGGATCGTAATGAGGGTGGTGAATTTGAAGCGTCACTCCCGTTGATCGTTTGCAGACCTCGCACTGATGCCCCGCCTTCGATAGGCATTTTTCCCGATAATCTAACCACTCTTTTTTCATTCCCGTGTAGTTCAGAGTAACATACAACTAAAGTCGAACAAGAAGTCGCGGATCAACGCACTACCCGCCGCGAGGAAAAAATCCAATGAACGTTCAAGCCTTTAACCTGATTTCGGAGCGCGCTCTCGGCAGCGCGTGACTGGACTCAAACGTCTGCCTAGAAAATGAGTTACGACCTCGCAGCCCTTGAAATATAGGGTGTATTGCTGCGCAGTCCGCAATTACACCCCTAGAACAATAAGCCGCTGGGTACAGCCGCATGAAATCGCCTTTTAAATCGACAACCCACAGGGACTTGAACTACACAGGGCTGTGTTTCAGTTAAGAGGTAAACCACCCCAACGATTAACTTGATTCTAGAGACTTAAGATCTAGCCTATCTTACTCATACACAAAACTAATACACAGAACGCCACCAAGGATCTCATAACTCATTGATTATCAACGGCAGTTTTGACGGAAACCCGAATCCCACCCTCTCCGCCATTATAATTTTGAACCAAAAAAGCGCAGCACGGTTCAAAATTATAATATCGAGAGTTGGATGAGAACTTTGGTTCGAGCCGTAGCGAGTCCGCGAGCGGAGACAGGCGGAATAAAATGAAGCCAATCCCACCCTCTCCGCCATTTTACACTTAGGACTAGTTGGGACATCCTTGACCAAATCAGGCCCATAGCCCCCTTTTTCAGGGGATAGGGGCTTTTCTCCATTCAAGCCTATTTGTCCATTTATGGACACAGATGGACAAGTATTCCCAGTTTTCAGGGATGATATAAGGGATGATTGGACAGATGGTGTCTTTTCGAATGCTGCCAGAATAGGGGGGCTCCTTCAAAGATTGGGGACAAGGGGGTTTGCGAGCTTCAGTTTTTGATTATTGTTGCCTGACCCCATTTGGTATGACCCCATTTGGTATATCATTGAGCACCGTTGGTGCAAAAGAGATGAAAGCCAATTGTCCTGTAAGGACAAAGTGTGATAGCCCGGCGCGAAGCGCTGGGGTTAAATCGGCTTTATTACCAGCCCTAAAAGGGCGGAATGATGTTGAGCTGCGATAAGGGAACTTTCAAATAAACAATGGCTAACTTTTTTGTCCCGCACCCGGTTAGATTCGCACGAAGATTTTTTGTTTGTATAAATACCAGCAGATCAGCCAGAAGAAGAGGCCGACGGCGGAGGCTTGTATGAAGGGGGCGTTCATTTCTCCGAGTGCGTTGAAAGTTTCCGGGCCGAGGTGTTTTTTCAACAGGGAGGTGGTCCAGGGTTTCATTAACATGGCCATGAAATACATCAGCAGGGAATTCATTCCGACTACGATGAGGGGGAAGGCGCCCCAACGCCATTTGAGGACATCGACGATGCCGTAGAGTGTGGCGAGGATGAGGCAGCACCAGCCGGTGGAAAAGAGCACCCAGGATGGTGTCCAGATACGTTTGACCATGGGGATGAAACCGGAGAGATGGAGGTAGTGTCCGATGATGAGTCCGATGATTCCTCCGAGAACCAGGGTGAAAAATTTGCGCTTGTGGCTGTGCCTGGAGCGTAATAGTTCACCGCACATCAGGCCAAAGATCATGGTGGCCAGTGAGGGGATGAAGTTGAGGGTTTGGTAACCTCCGGCGCTGAAGGTGAATGGCTCCTTGCGCGGGAATTTGTTGATCAGGTAGAGGTCGATGTGATGGCCGACGTTGGCGTTTTTGTGCCAGGCAGGGGCGATGTCTTTGAGATTTTCTTGTGACCATTCGGCGCTCACTCCGACTTCGGGAGCGCCTTTTTCGATGTCGAGCCCGGTATTGGGTTCGTAGCTGTAGAATCCCCAGGTGCCGACTAATATAAGGATGACGCCGAGAGCTTGGGCTTTCCATGGGAAACCCCAGAATATAAACAAAAAGCTGTAACCGAGCCCGATTTGGCTGAGCACGTTCATGAACCACCAGTTGGTTTGGTCCTTGCCGTTGGAGCTGAGCAATACCCCTAATAATATCAGCACGAGGGATCGCCACAGGGCATGTCCGAACATGCGAAACCAGGAGTGGCCCAAGGAGGCGCGCTTGGTATAGGAGTAGGCCATCGAGACGCCGACCATGAACATGAAGGAGGGTTGGATGAGATCCCAGTAGCCGAAACCTGTCCATTCGACATGATGGAAGTTGTGGAGAATGTTTTGCCACAAATTGGAATCCGGATTTTCTGCCAGATGATTTTTGGCGGTGCCGTAGAGCCCGAATCCGCCAAAGGCCAGGGAGATCATGATCAGGCCGCGATAGGCGTCCAGAGAGTGCAGGCGAGGGTGTTTTTCCTTCAGCCGCTTTTTCTTGGCGGGTATTTTTTTTCCAGGTGAGGTGGGGGCTGGAGGGGTTGCCTGCTTTTCAGCAGACTCCGAGGGGGTAATCTTGGTCGTGGCCATAGGCGGAGAATGTAGCGGGAGGAATCCGATGTGGCAACCACGAATAGCCTCCTTCGCCAAGGCTTCGGCGGCCAGGGCCTTTCGCCTTCGCCAAGGCTTCGGCGGCCAGGGCCTTTCTCCTTCGCCAGAGCTTTGGGCGGCCAGGGCCTTTGATAAGTATATTGCTCTCGAGGTTTTGGTGGCTAAGTCTCCATCGCCAGGGCTTTGGGCAGGAGGGTAGAGGCTGGAGTTAATCCAGATCGGGGATGTAGCAGCCGATGGCGGTGGTGTGGTCGCTGGCAGGGGTTTTTCCTGCCAGCAGGGCGTCGAGGGTGTCGCGTAGATTGTGTTCGGTGGCTTGGGCGCGGCGCTTGCCGTAGTCGGTCCATTGATTGTTGATGCGACCGCTGTAGACGAGTTGGCCTTTGTGATTAAAAACGGCGCATTGGGGGGTGACGCTGGCCTGGCTTATTTTGACCAGTTGATGTTTGCGGTCGATGACAATGGGAGGTTTGAGTGAGTAATCTCTGGCGTGTTTTTTGGCGTCGGCGGTGCTGATTTCGGGATCAACGTGGACGAGGGTGAATGGGATGCCGAGGCCGTGGTAATGTTGGTAGAGACGGTTGATTTCCGGAGCGAGGGCATTGGCGATCGGGCAGTCGGTGGTGATGAAAATGATCACCGAGGGTTTGTACTGGTCAGATTCGGTTTGCTCGGATTCCAGGGGCTTGATGTTTTCACCGTCGAGAGTGGTGAGGCTGATTTGCGCTGGGGGAGAATCTGCCAGGCTGGAAAGTTGGGCAAATACAAGCAGGGCAAGAAACAGGGATGCAATTTTATGCGGCATATTCAAAATCCTTATTTTTTGTCCAAAAAGGCGCCGGCTTTTTTGATTTCATTCACATCCACCACCTGGTCCTTGTTTTGGTCGAGGCGGCGGAAGGCTTGGTGATGTTTTTTTGGGGTTTCGGCCAGGGTCACGCGGTCATCGTGATTTTGATCGAGTAATAGAACGGTGTGCAAGCGGCGCATGAGTTGACGTGACTGGGCGAAACGGTCTTTGGATTTTTTGGATTGCTGTTGCAGGCCTTGTGCGATGCTTTGTTCTTCGTTTTTATTTTTTGCCACGCATTGGAAAAGGATGCTGCCCATTTCATCATCGGATTCCTCACCCCAGTGGATGCGACGTGGTGGGGAGTTGGGGTTGTCGATGTTGTCGGCTGAGTTATCGTAAGTGATGGTTACATCGATGCGGGTACCTTTTGGCAGCACCACCGGCTTTTGATATTGATATTGCCCCTGCCAGTTGAAATCCCAGTCGTCGATGTAAAACAGGGGGATTTTTTTTCCGCCGGGTAGGGTGGCGTCGGCTTTCATGCTGCTGCCAATTTGATGGGCATGGGCCCAGACGGTGACGAGTTCGATATCGCCGGGGACGATGAGGTGATCCTGAATGACGTAGTTGGAATCTCCGGGGGCGATGGTCAGACCGGTGCGTGAGCCGAAACCGGGGGGGATTTGGAATTCGCCGATTCGGCGTTCGGGTTCCTGTTTGGCAAAATAGATGCCGATTTTGGTTTTTTCCCGCTCAATTTTGCCACTGGGATGGAAGTGGGTTTGCAGGACGAGGTCGGACCCTTTTGGTAAAGGCAGGGCAAATTGCTTATCGAGTTCCAGCGGCATACCGCCAACGGCCCAGGCTCCGAGAGAACCGGTGGCTTTGAAACCTTTCCCCGTGAAACCTGGAAGCGGGTCTTTTTTTTGCAGCTTTTGTGCCTTGCCGGTATTATCGAGGAAAAACAGGGAGTGGTGCACAACGGTGCGGGCGCTTGGCCGGATTTCAATTGCGCGCACCCATTTGTCTTCGCTTAGATTGAGCGGCAGGGCGAAATAGCGGTAGATATCCCGTCCTTCGGCATGGACTTCAAAAGCTTGATCCATTTCGACCACCAGATCGGGTTGACCGAGGTTCCAACCTTTGGTGAAGTGAGGCACGGCGGGTTTATTTGCTGGATCACCTTCGGGGCAGCCCGCCTTGACCCATTTTTGAATGAGAGCGACATCGGTTTCGTTGAGCCGTAGGCTGTTTTTGAAATCACCGTGACCGGGAACGGGTTGCCAAGGGGGCATGTAACGGTCGCTGACTACCCGGCGGATTGTTTTTGAACGTCGTTTGGCGTTGGCGTAGTCGAGTAGGGAAAACGGAGCGGCTTCGCCGGGGCGATGACAGCTCACACACTTTTCGTAGAAGAGTGGGGCGATGTGTTTGGCATAAGTGATTGGGGGAGAGGCGGCTTTTTTTTGCGGGTCAGGTTCTGCCGTGAGCAGTGATGCACTAAGAAAAAAGGTGAATAGTGAAGTGGTGGAGACGTTCATGAATGGTGCGGGTCAAATAAGAATACGGTGCTTGCCCCCACTAGACGCCGCATTCTCGAAAGGGTTACATTTTTAAATCCGAGTATTCATGAAACCTCCGTCGATGGGCCAGGCGGCTCCCGTCACGAACGAAGCTTCGTCGGAGCAAAGGTAAACGCAGAGGCTTGCGATTTCCTCGGGTTCGGCCATGCGTCCGATGGGTTGGGCTTCACTGAGCTTTTGGAACATTTCCTTTTCTTGTCCGGGGTAATTTTTGGCAATGAAACCATCGACAAAAGGGGTGTGCACCCGGGCGGGGCAGAGGCAGTTGCAGCGGATGTTGTCTTTGATGAAATCAGTAGCGACCGAGTAGGTCATGGTGAGCACCGCGCCTTTTGACATGGAGTAGGCAAAACGATCGGGGATGCCGGTGAGCGATACGATGGATGCCAGATTAAGGATGACCCCGCCTCCGGATTCTATCATGTGAGGTAGGGTGGTGTGCAGGCAGTTATAAACTCCGCGCACATTGGTCTGGTAGATGCGGTCAAAATCTTCGATCTTGGTATCCACGGCGTTGCCGACATGGGCGACCCCGGCGTTGTTGACCAGAATGTCGATGCGTTGGTTTTGTTCGATGACTTGATTGATCGCTGAAGTGACGGATTCAGGATCGGAGACATCGCAGGCGTAGGCTTTTGCTTTCCCTCCGCCATCGTGAATGGCTTGTAGGGCGTCGGCGGCATGTTTTTCGCTGAGGTCAAATATGGCCACCTCTGCGTTTTGCTGGGCAAATTTCAGTGCGATGGCCTGGCCGATACCCGAGCCTCCTCCGGTGATAATGGCTGTTTTTCCTGTTAAATCGAGCATGTTGATGGTTGGTGTTTTTTGAAAAAAAATGAATTCCTACGGATTTGAATAAAAGTTCGTATGCAAAATGTAGGGTGCAAGTTCAACCATGGACACGAAAACGACAATATGAAATGAAAATTCTCAAATGAGAGAATAGCAAGCGAGTGCTATGATGAAAGCATTGACGAAAGAGGAGGGATTGTTTAGGCTCGCTCAAAATTTTGTGACTGTGGAAAATAATGATGTTTTTTTACGTTGATAAAAAGACTATAATTTGTTCTTTGGAGTCGAAAACAAGTGATAGATATTAGATATGCGTAGTTTGAAAAATTTCGGAGTTGTGTTGTTTGCCGTAGCGGGAGTGATCCCGGTGGTATTGATGTTCTTGCTGATCCAATTTGTTGGAAAAGGTGGTGGGGATCGGCAGGCTGAGGTGGCGCAGTCAAAATTATCCGTTTCCGTGCGCAAGCAGGTTGAGGCTTTGGTCGATAATTCGCTGCAACAAGCCAAGGGGCTGAAGGACCATCCATTGCTGGTTGACTCAAAAAAGGATCCCAAGGTGGTCAAAGAGGAATTGAAACGTCTGAAAAAATGGCAATTTGACGATGTGACGGTGCTCGATGGCAATGGGAAGGTCTTGGTATCAACGATGAACTCGGCACCGAGTGCCGATAATTCGAATTGGGCTAAAAGGGCTTTGGCTGAAGGCAAGCCTTTTGTCAGTTATCCTTTGACGGAGGGGGGGGCTAGCTACTCGGTGTATCAGGCATTAAAGCCGAAGGGGGATGCCGATACACGTGTGCTGCGGTTGGATTTTTCATTTAAGCGGATTCAAGCACTGCTGGAAGGAGTGAAGACGGAAGGTGGGGAAAAGTTGTTTTTGGTGGACTCGGCTAATGTTATTTTGTATGCCAAAGATCCTGCCCAAGTGCTCAAGTCTTTCACTCAGGTGATGAACTTTACCGACTGGGTGGGAGCGAACGAGGGCAAAGTCATGCCTGCTGCGGATGGAAGCGATGCTTTTGTGCAAACGGTGAAACCGAAAGGTCTGATGGATGGCAAACAGAGGTGGTTGCTTGTTTGGACGGGGATGAGTCAGGGTGGATCTTCGATGGGCATGCTGCCGATTTTGTTTGCGGTATCTGCGATTGCGGGAATTGGTCTGGCGGTTGTGCTGGGCTCGGTTTTGACCGGTAAAGTCAAAGGAGCTATCTCGGATGTGACGGATGGTATGGAAGCGGTTGCGGTAGGGGATCTGAAAGTGGAGCTTGATGGCGGTGGATTGGATGAAACCGATGCTATGGTAGAGGCTTTTAATGAGATGGTGGGCAATGTCAGATCGAATCGTGACAGCCTTGAGACCAAGATGAAAGAGGAGGGTGGAGAGCTGAGGGAATCGAAAGAGAAATTGGCATCGGCGACATCCGAGTTGCGCGCGGCTTTTGAAGCGGTTAGCGAAGCGGTGGTGATGGTGGATATTGATGGCAGGGTGATCGAGGCCAACCAGCATTTCTGTGATTTGGCCGCTTTGTCACAGAAAGATTTAAAAAGTTATTCATCGGAAGCGCTGTTGGATCAGTTGAAGTCCCGTTTCAAGGATTCCTCCGGATTTGGCAAACACTGGTTTCATTTTGTCGAGAATCCCAGGGCGGTAGGCAATGACGAATGGTTGACCCCGGGATCGACACCTTTGACAATCGACATCCGCACCGTGCCTGTTCTTAGCAATGATGATGAAGTCATGGGGCGCGTTTGGGTTTTCCGTGATGTGACCGAGGTGCACACCTTGGACTTGCAGTTGAGGCAGTCGCAAAAAATGGGTGCATTGGGAAATCTGGCGGCAGGTGTGGCTCACGATTTTAACAATATGCTTACCGGGATCTCCGGTAACGTGGCGTTTGCTTCGTTGAAACTGGCCGAGGGAGAAACCGAGAGCATTCCGGAATATTTGGGTTCGGCGAGTGAAGCTTGTGAAAGGTCGTCAGCGCTGGTGCGACAGTTGTTGGATTTTTCAAAGCAAAAGGGGGCGGAGGAAGTGGTGGTTTCTTGTGATGTTAAGAAGATTGTTCAGGAAACTGCGATGTTGCTGTCGAGGACTTTGGAGCCTCGCTTGAAACTGGAGGTGCAGGTGGATGATGGTGTTTGGCCGGTGCGTGGTGATGGTAACCAGCTTCAGCAGGTGTTGATGAATATGTGCGTGAATGCCGGCGATGCGATTTTTGATGACGGCACGATCCGTCTGGAAGCATCTAATCGGGTTAAGGTGAAGATGGGGGGGGACAAAGGGTCTCGCAGTGGTGAGTTTGTTGAGTTGTCGATCACAGATGATGGCGAAGGCATGGTGGATGAAATTCGCGAGCGTATTTTCGAGCCGTTTTTCTCGACCAAGGCTCAGGGTGAAGGGACGGGACTGGGCTTGGCAACTTGCCTTGGTATTGTAGAAAAACTGGGTGGATGGATTGACTGCGAATCAGAATTGGCGTTGGGTACAACGTTCCGCATTTTTCTGCCTCGAAGCAGAAAGGCGGTGCAAGGGGGTGATGCGCTTGCTGATATTAATTTAAACTTTGATGACTTGGGTGACGGATTCCGTGATGGTGAGGGTTATGGTCTGAAGGCTCTGGTGGTGGATGATGAGGAGAGTGTGAGAGACGTGGCTGCCAATATTCTTCAGGAAGAAGGTTATGAAGTATTGACCGCGGATAATGGAGAAGAAGCGGTGAAGATTTGTCAGGAAGAGGAGGGCAATCTTGCGGTTGTGATTTTGGATTTGACGATGCCGGTGATGTCTGGCCGCGATGCATTGGTTCAGATGCGGGACGAGTATCCGGATCTGCCGGTGATCGTTTGCAGTGGTTATCTGATGGATATTGTTGATTTCGCTAGTGAGGTGGGGTGTGAGCCGGATGAAAAAGTGCAAAAACCATATCGCTTGAATGTGTTGCGGAAGAAGATCAAACAGGTGATTGCCAAGCGTGAAGCGGAAGCAAATGCCAAGGCTAAA